>WVXO01000044.1 GCA_011773465.1 Candidatus Aminicenantota bacterium
TTTCATTGGAACAAGCTTAATCCACAGGATCTCGAGCTCGCGCTTCGGTACTTCGAGTTAGCCCGAGAGAAAGATCCAAATTATGCCCTGGCCTATGCAGGGATTTCCTCAGTCTGGGTTGGACTCCAGCAACAGGGAGAATTGTCCAGCAGTGAGGCAGGGCCAAAAGCTAAGGCGGCTGCGATGAAAGCCCTGGAGTTGGACGACACGCTTGCGGAAGTTCATAGCGTGTTAGGTGGTATCAAAGCCTGGACGGATTGGGACTGGGAGGGTGCGGATAAGGCATTCCGTCGGGCTATCGAACTCAACGCCAACTATCCGGATGCTCGTGTAGGCTACTCGCATCTCTTGTTTCAGGTAGGACGCCCGGAGGAAGCGATGGCGCAGATAGAGCGAGCCTTGGAATTGGACCCGTTCAACGTCCACTTCCGAGATCTTTATGCTATGGGTTTGAATATAGCGCGCAGGTATGACGAGGCCATTGACATGCTTAGCGAAACGCTTAGAACCGCACCGAACAACCTGCAGGTGATGTCAACCCTCAGAACATCCTACCACCATAAGGGCATGTATGAAGAGGCGCTGGAAATATGGAAGAGATATTATGCTACGAGGGGCGATCAAGAAGCCGAAGAAGCCCTGGCGCGCGGTGAAGCGGAAGCTGGCTACTCCGGGGCGTTGAGCAGGTTGGCGGAGATGATGATCGAACGCTCGCGCACAACCTTTGTCACGCCCTGGCGAATAGGGACAATGTATACCCGTGCCGGGAAGAACGACGAAGCACTCGAATGGTTAGAGAAGGCATATGAAGCGCATGATCCGAATATGACTTATATCAATGTGGATCCGATTTTTGACGGGCTGCGCGACGACCCGCGCTTCCAGGATCTTCTGCGGCGGATGAACTTTCCGCAGGAAAAATAATCAACAAATCCAACAAAAATATCGAGGCAGAGTCTGTTACCCGGCGGCGGTTGAAGTACTCATGCCCCTGCATCAAAGTCTTATCTCTTTCTATTTTAGCTATGGGATTAAGATTTGACGCTATGTCATAGTCCCTATAACAGACTAATACAGATCCCAAATCACCGGCTTGAGCCACTCCTGAAAAAGCATTATAAGGCATAAAAATAGAATAAATTTTGACTTAATATGTTAATTTTCAATAGGTTAAGTCGGTCTGACCCTAATAAACGAACAATAAACTAAAAGCGACGAGATTATCAAGTAGCTAAGAGAGAAAAATGGTGAATGAGATTCTATCGACTGGCTTCACAAATCATGATATGCTACAAAAAGAGATGATTTCTTTACAAAGAGCATTTAGAAAGGGAGGAAGTGATATGACCGCTAAAGCTAAATTCACTTCAATTTTCGTACTGCGTTGCTTTTTCCTTTTTTCCTTTTCCTTTTTATTAATGATGAGCATCAGTGGGAAGCATAGGAACGAAGAAGAGTTCTCTGCTCCAGGATTATGCAATTCCCAGGAATCAGCCGGAGTTCCAATTGCTGTCATTGGGGCACTTATCGACGGAACAGGAGCAGAGCCGGTCCCGGAGGCGGTCGTCGTCATTAAAGGTAGATATATTACCGCGGTGGGGCCGCGCAAGGAGATAGAGATTCCCGAGAATGCCCGGGTTTTCTCGTTCCCCCGGGGCACGCTGCTTCCCGGTTTTATTAATGCCCATGTTCACAGCAAGTACGATGAAAAGCGCTTACAACTGTGGGCGCGGGAGGGGGTAACCACTGTCCGGGATTTAGCGGAAGCCATGGGCGTACCCTGGTTTACTTTACGGGACCAGCTGCGCTCCAACCCGAAAAATGCCCGGATCGTGGCTGCCGGCCCTGTGTTTACCTGTCCCGATGGATTTTTCAAAGAATTCTCTTTAATCGTCGTCTCTCCCGAAGACGCGCAAGAGAAGGTTAATAAACTTATCGATGCGGGGGCGGATGTCATCAAGATCGGGATGAATTCACCGATATTTCCGGAACTTTCCTTGGAAATCGTGAAGGCGATCGTCGAAACAGCGCACAGCCGCGGCAAACCGGTGGCCGCTCATGTGATCAGTGCCCATGGGATGGGTGTCGCTGTGGAAGCCGGGGTGGATGATATCAATCACCGGGCTCCTATTGGCGAAAAATCCAAGGAGCTCATCCAGCAAACCAAAGCGGCCGGAATTTATTGGATACCGACACTTGAGCCCCGGCTACCAGCGCCCCCAGGGAAAGGCCGACCAGGGCGCAGAAGGAAAGCGATAGACAGTTTCAAGTATTTTCTCAGTTTAGGGGGGTCCGTTGCCTTAGGGAGCGATTCTGGCACTCTTCCCGGTGTCCAAATTGGCATGCCCATCAAGGAAATCCTCTTGATGCAAGAAGCCGGGATGACCCCGATGCAGATTATCGAGGCGAGTACCCGTCATGCGGCTCGCGTCTGCAGGCTAGAAAACGAAATCGGCACCTTACAAGCGGGAAAGTGTGCCGATCTTCTCGTGGTGGAGGGAAATCCCTTGGAAGATTTAAATACCCTGACAAAAACAAGATTAGTGATTCATGATGGAGTCGTTATTCGAGAAGAATAAAGGATATTAACCATAAAAGAAGTGGTCATAGAATGGGTTTTCTCTTTTTAATTGGTATTTTACATGCCCATTATATACCTACTTTATTCACGTTGCTATTTCCTGCTTTTAGAGGTTAGAATTGCTAGTGATAATCTTAACGCTTCAATTTCTTTAAAAATAAAATTTTGATGGATTTATATCTAAGATACATTTGAGCTTATAGTCCTTAAAATCTCTTATTAAAGAAGGAAAATAAGCAACGGAAAAAAAGAATTACTTCTTCCAACAATTACAATAGCAATTTATAAAGAATTGGATATATCCACATCCTAGAAATATGGATGTGATCCCAAAGATGGAGGAAAATTGCAAATCAGCAAAAACCAAATTCATATAGAATAAAATTTTATCCCATTTTTAACAGGGACACAAAGGAGCAAAATTTATGAAGATCCCTAAGCTCGATTACCCGGTTCATACATTAGACAACCGATTGTTTCTTCCAGCTGGCAAGCTCCTTACATCAGAGGCCCTGGATGAATTGATCGCAACCAATAAGGGCACATCTTATAAGACGCTTCCCTTTTTAGAGTATGGCACCGTCTATCAAGATATCCTCCGCTTACTCCAAAAGCCCCCATACCATGTAATCTTCGATGAGCTAAAAAGTGAAATTGTCTTGAACCTAATGAAGAAGATCAATTTCATCCCACCCGTTCTGGAATCCCTCGACTATTTCAAAGAGAACGACTTTTATACTTACCGGCACTCTCTGATGGTGTTCGCCATGTCAGCAATCATGGCTCGGGATCTACTGGAAAAATCCGAGGGCTGGATCATAGAGGCCATGGCCGGGAGCATACATGATTTAGGCAAAATATGCATTCCCCTCCAGATATTGGAAAAGAGCGATCCACTGACCAGAACCGACAGGAGCATCCTGGAACACCATGCCTTAGCCGGCTTTGTGCTTCTCAGTTACTTTCTTCAAGATCGCCGGAGTTTTGCAGCGTGGATAGCCAGAGAACACCATGAACGAAGGGATGGATCTGGATATCCTCTGGGCATCTCATTGAGAGATAGGATGGTAGAGATCATTGCCGCATGCGACGTTTATGATGCCCTCCTTTCGCCAAGGCCTTATCGGACTACCCCATATGACAATAGGACAGCTTTGGAGGAGATTATCGAGATGGCCCAGCGGGGCAAATTAGGCTGGGATGTGGTCCAGACCTTAGTGTCTCATAACCGAAAGGATAGACCTCATTTTCGAGAATGCAGGGTTTCCTCCGAGAAAAGGGGGACACCTCCAGCAGACAACTTATATGGAGTCATTGTAGACTAAGACACCGTTAACAGTGGGGGTTGAGATGATTAATGTCCCCTGGTCCTCCCATTAATTCCCCAGCGCCTGTAAAATGAGGTCAGGCCTACACTCTTGACAACGAATTGCATTTTTAGAGATGAGACTGAAAAGAAAAAAAATGTTGGAATTGGAAGCTGCAAATTGCTGATTGTAAATATAGACCGGAGCCATACCCAAAAACTGGTCCAGTCAAAAATGAAAGAAAAATCAAGGCCGGCTGAGCTTTATATCCGACTGCCGGGAGAAAAAAAGGGTATCAAAAGAGAGTTGGGGAAGATTGCAGCTAAGAACGATATTACTCTAAACAGGCTGATAATCTTTATTATTGATTGGTTCTTAGAGCAAAGGAAAGACAAAGAGTTTGTTATTAAGCTCAAGTAAAAAAGTCACTGTTTTTGCAACGTTTTGCTTAAAAATTAACTGTTTTTGACCGTAAATAACTGAATATAAAAAGTCGAAAATTATCTATTTATATGGGAAAAAGGGATGCTAATCTGTATAAAGAAAAAATGCCGAAGAGGGGACTCGAACCCCTACTCCCGAATACCAGGAACTAGCCCCTCAAGCTAGCGTGTCTACCAATTCCACCACTTCGGCATTTAAGCCTGGGAGGCTTATTCAGGCAATATTGTCTATATTTAAGGCAGAAATTTTCCTGACCTTTATTTTTTCTTCTCTGTTTCTGTGCTTTTTTGCTCTTTTTTCTCTGTCGCGGGAGGTTTCGTTTCCTCGGCTTCTTTTTTAGTTTCCGTAACCGCACCTGTCTCCTCTGCCGGGGCTTCTTCGCCCTTTACAGCCGATTTTACTCCTCTAGCGGACAGCATCCAGAGGCCAAGCGAAGTTAGCATAAAAACAATGGCACAGATTGTGGTTGCCTTGGATAAAATTGTTGCCGCACCCCGTGGTCCGAAAACGGTCTGGCTGCCTCCTCCGCCGAAGGCTCCAGCCAGATCAGCGGCTTTACCTGATTGAAGAAGAACAGCAATGATGAGAATGAAACAGACGATGATGTGAATTACTGTGATTATACCACTCACTTCTTCTCCTTGTAAGCTCTTATAGCCTCTTTAGTAATTTGAATGAAAGAGTCAGCTTCCAGCGAAGCTCCTCCGACCAATGCTCCGTTTATGTTATTTTCCTTCAGTAAAGAATACGTATTGTCTGGCTTTACTGAGCCGCCGTAGAGAATTATAGCATACGAGGCAATCTCATTTCCATATTTTTCTGCCACTTTCTCCCTTATGAAGCTGTGGACTTCCTCTGCTTGAGAAGGCGTTGCTGTTATACCTGTTCCGATGGCCCAGATAGGCTCATAAGCGATGACGATCCGCCGCATCTCTTCTTTCCCCAGTCCTTCTAGTCCTGAATTTATCTGTGTTTCGACTTTCTCTATTGTTTTTCCTTTTTCTCTTTCTTCCAGCGATTCCCCGATGCACATGATTGGCGTTAGTTCATGAGCTAAAGCTGCTTTGACTTTTTTATTAACAGTCTCGTTTGTTTCACCAAAATATTGGCGCCTTTCTGAGTGACCGATAGTGACATACTGACAGCCTGCATCCTTGAGCATTGGCGGGGAGATTTCGCCGGTGAAAGCTCCTTTTTCTTCCCAGAAAAGGTTTTGAGCGCCAAGTTGGACAGAGCTTCCTTCAATTACTTTTTTTACTTCACTCAGCATAGTATAGGGAGGAATGATGACAAGCTCTGCGTCTGTCAATTCCGGACCTGCCTCTTTTAGTGTTTTAACCATTTCCACAGCTTCAGGAATGGTCTTATGCATCTTCCAGTTTCCCGCGATGAAAGGTTTTTCATTATTGATTGTCATCTTATTTCTCCGATAATGCTTCAATGCCGGGAAGGGTTTCGTTTGCCATAAATTCTAAAGAAGCACCCCCTCCGGTTGAAATGTGGGAAATTTTCTCACTCACTCCTGCCTTGTAGACAGCTGATACTGAATCTCCCCCTCCCACGATTGAGAGAGCTTCAGAGCTGGCTACTGCCTCGGCTATTTTCACGGTTCCCTGGGAAAATTTATCGATTTCAAACACTCCCATAGGACCGTTCCAGAAGATCGTTTTTGCCTTGGCTATGATTTCTGAATATTTCTCAACAGTCTTTGGCCCGATATCAAGACCCATCAGGTCTGGAGGAATAGGGGGAGAGTCCACTATCTTAACCTCTGTGTCGGCATCCTTTTTAGGGGCGATAAGATGATCCAAAGGAAGATAAAGATTCACTTTTTGCGCTTGGGCTCGATCTAAAAGGTTACGAGCTAACTCTATCTTGTCTTCTTCGACAAGGGAACGACCGACTTCAAATCCCTGGGCTTTGAAAAATGTGTAGGCCATAGCGCCGCCAATGAGAATACTGTCAGCTTTGTTCAAAAGGTTTTCGATGACTGGAATCTTATCAGAGACTTTCGCGCCTCCGAGAATGGCAACGTATGGTTTTGGGGGAGAATGAACGGCTTTGCTCAGATGATCAACTTCTTTTTCGAGGAGAAAGCCTGCTACTGCTTTTTCGACATACTGGGCAATGCCGACAACTGAGGCATGAGATCGGTGTGAGGCACCAAAAGCATCGTTGACATAATAATCGACTTCTTGAGCCAAGAGTTGGGCAAAAGAGGGATCATTCGCTGTCTCTCCCTTATGAAACCGCAGGTTTTCCAGCAGGAGCGTCTGGTTTTCTTTGAGTTCTCTCTTTAGATTTAGGACTTCCTCACCTACAACATCAGGGGCAAGAATGACTTCCTGAGAGATGAGCTCGGAAAGCCTGTTTGCCACGGGCTTAAGGCTGAATTCAGGAATATATTCTCCCTTGGGACGTCCCAGATGGGAGGCGGCTACGACTTTTGCCTTTTGCTCGAGAAGGTAATTTATGGTAGGAAGAGCAGCTTTTATCCGCGAATCATCTCTTATTTTTAGTTCTTCATCCAAAGGAACGTTGAAATCGACCCGGAGGAAAACTCTTTTTCCCTTGAGATCTAAGTCTTTGGGAGTGAGCATGCCTTTTTAGCGGGAGATGTACTTGATCAGATCTATCATGCGGCAGGAATATCCCCATTCATTGTCATACCAGGCAAGGACCTTAACCAGGTTATCATCTGTTATTCTGGTAAACAGACCGTCCACAATGGCTGAGTTTGGATTGGCCATAAAATCGACTGAGACAAGAGGTTCTTCTGTGTAAAGCAGAATTCCTTTTAGCTTGCCCTCGGAAGCCTTCTTGAAGGATTCGTTGACTTCATCTGCGTTGACATTCTTTTTTAAGAGTGCGACTAAATCAACGACAGATACATTCGGAGTAGGAACCCTTATGGCTATGCCATCGATTTTCCCTTCGAGTTCAGGAATAACAATTCCAACAGCCTTAGCAGCTCCGGTTGTGGTCGGAACTTGAGAAACGGCTGCTGCCCTGGCTCGACGAAGATCTTTATGGGGTGCATCGAGTAATCTCTGGTCGCTTGTGTAGGCGTGAATTGTAGTCATGAAGGCTTTTTCAATGCCAAACTCCTGATGAAGGACTTTTACTACAGGCGCCAAGCAATTCGTGGTGCAGGAGGCGTTGGAAATGATGTGATGTTTGTCTGGATCGTATGTTTTTTCATTAACTCCCAGGACAAGAGTGATATCAGGCTCTGTGGCCGGGGCAGAAATAATAACTTTCTCAGCGCCACCTTGCTCGATATGCTTGATTGCATCCTGTCTTTTCCTGAATAAACCTGTGGATTCAATGACGATGGAAATCCCCAGGTCTTTCCAAGGGAGATTGCCCGGGTCTTTCTCAGAAAGAACTTTAATTGGTTTATCATTAACTATTATTGCGTTTTCTGAGGATTTAATATCTGCCTCTAGAATCCCAAGCACAGAATCGTATTTGAGTAAATGAGCCAGAGTTTTAGAATCAGTGATGTCATTTACAGCCACGATGTCAATGTCGGGATCCTTGTAAGAGGCGCGGAAAAAATTTCTTCCAATTCGTCCAAATCCATTTATTCCGATTTTAAAACTCATATAAAACCTCCTCTTATATTTATGTTTCTCTATTAACACAAAAACAGGTTTAAATCAATGAATTCAGTGACACCGTAAGCATCTCCATTTCCGATAAGAAAATGGGGCCAAAAAATGGGGCCAGGCCCCATTTTCCAAATATGGGGCCTGGCCCCATTTTTCCCAAAGGAATTAGGGGCAGCCTTTTTTGTAGGGGTTAATTTCCTTTTTCCGTCTTGTCATTAATAATGACTGATAGCTTAGAATAGAAAGAAAACATACATGCTCGAAGCGCTTAGCAAAGCGACACTGAAGTTGTCATTTACTCCAAGAGGCAACATCTCTGAGACAGAGGCGACAAATGCCCCTGTCAGATAAATATGGACGGGGAGAGGGACAACATGGAGGAAGATGTATCCTGAGATGAGACAGGCATTGAAATGGGCCAGGCTTCCTTCGAAAGTTTTTTCGAAGATTTTTCTTCGGCCAAAATGAAGGCCAAACAATTTACTGAAGAAATCGCCGAATATAAGGTAAGAAATTGCCAAGACAGCGATGGCCTTGTTGAATAAGAGCACAGTGAGAAAACTTGCAAAAAGAAAGATGGTGATAGAGGAAAATTTCTTGTATTCTTTTGATTTGTAAAAATCCTTAATATTCTTAAAGATGAAAATGTTAATTTTATTGGAGAAAAGGCGCATTAAATCAAGAAGAAGAAAGAAGAGGACGATGCTTCCGATTAAAATCAATGTCTCCTTTTTGCCGGTCTTCAAATAGTTGATAATCAGAAGCACTGCCAGAGGCCTCATATAAAGCCGCCAGTTTATTTCTTTTCTAATTTTTTCTGTGGGAGCAATCCACAATTTCTGCTGTCGAATATTCGTAATGTTTATAAAAAAGATATAGGCAATAACTGACAAGATAAAAAGCTGATACTGTTGATAGTGCTGAAATGGAGATAAAACGATAACAAAAATCGCAAGGGACGGGAGCACAACTGCTCCTACTATTTCCCCTTTCCTTGCGATTAGGAAAAAAGAAAAAACACAAAAGGCTAACAGAAGAATAGATTCCCAGGGAAGCCATCTTAGCAAGTAGAAGAGCATCAGGTAGTAAATCAATATTCCTGTGGCTGTAGCTGCTCCCTGACCACCTTTGAAGCGAAGATAAAATGGAAAGACGTGGCCAAGAATAGCAGCAAATCCTGCGAGATACATGAGGAGGGGAGATGCGCCGAGCAAATAGGCTATATACATAACAAGAATTCCTTTAGAAAGGTCAATTATCGCAGTCATCACGGCAGGCCAAAGCCCTAACAAATGATAAACGTTGATAGTGCCCGCATTCTTCTTGCCGTGCTCGCGGATGTTGATTTTTTTTAGAATTTTGCCCAAAATGTAAGAAGGTGATATAGACCCGGCCAGATATCCGCCCAAGATGATAAAAATCCAAATCAAAGGATTCATAATCTGCTCTCTCGCTTAATTTCTCTTAAGAGTAAGGGGCAGCTTTTTTTGTAGGGATTTGATTTATCAAGCCTTCTTCATTTATAAGAAGGAAGCATGAAAAATTCAAGTTTTAAAAGTCTTACCCCATGTGGTAAAATTCGCTGTAAATTATGATGAG
The DNA here is from genome assembly GCA_011773465.1 of Candidatus Aminicenantota bacterium. Taxonomy (GTDB): domain Bacteria; phylum Acidobacteriota; class Aminicenantia; order Aminicenantales; family Aminicenantaceae; genus SOIV01. Next base: position 9,546 of record WVXO01000044.1, read on the forward strand.
TCTTTAAAATACCAGCATCAAAGGAGTACCCATGAAAGTCCTAACTTCGAGCCAGATGAAGGAAATTGATAGGACGACGATCGAGGATATCGGAATATTGGGTACCATCCTAATGGAAAATGCTGGCAAGCAAATCTTCAAAAAGCTTAGAGATAAGTTTCCAGAATTGAGCAAAGAGAAAATTGTCATCGTGGCTGGCAAAGGAAACAACGGAGGCGATGGTTTTGTTGTAGCGCGCCACCTCCATAACCATGGAGCCACCCCATATGTTCTGCTTCTTGCTTCTAAAGAAGAAGTGAGGGGAGATGCCGCCGAAAATTTAAAGATGGCCGAGAAAATTGGGATAAAGATTAGGGAGATATGTTCTCTTAAGGATTGGAAACTCCAGAAAGAAAATATTTCGCATTCGTCTGTCCTTGTTGATGCTATCTTTGGAACTGGTCTCACTAAGCCTGCGCAGGGGCTCTATGTAGCTGTTATCAAGGATATTAACAAATCAAAAGCTTATAAAGTTGCCGTAGATATTCCTTCTGGTCTATCCTCAGATACATTTCAAATCATCGGCCCTTGTGTGAAGGCAGATTTAACGGTTACCTTAGCTGCCCCTAAGATCGCCCATGTCTTTCCCCCTGCAGAAGAGTATGTCGGTGAGCTTGTTGTGGCTGATATAAGTGTGCCTTCTTTTCTGTTCGATGACGAAAATCTTAAGCTTGAGCTAGTCGAGAAAAAAACCGTCCTGCCTTATTTTAGAAAGCGAAGAAAAGATACACATAAAGGAACTTACGGTCATCTTTTCATTATTTCCGGCTCCCTGGGGAAAACAGGAGCCGCTGCTATGGCTGGGAAAGCAGCTTTAAAGATGGGAGCAGGATTGGTGACCGTAGGAACTCCAGAGAGTTGCCTACCCATTGTGGCTCGTTCTATGGATGAATTGATGACAGAGCCTCTACCAGAAACACCAGAGAAAACTCTCTCTCATGAAGCCTTAGAAAAGGTGCTGAGCCTTCTTAAAGGGAAGGATGCTCTGATGATCGGACCAGGGATTTCCACTCACAAATCCACCTCTGAGCTTGTCCTCTCGCTTATGCCGAAGATTAGCGTGCCTGCAGTCGTGGACGCCGATGCTCTTAATATACTGGCTTCAAAGCCGGAAATAATAAAATCTTTGCGCCAGCCTACGGTACTCACTCCGCATCCAGGTGAATTCGCCCGGCTCCTCAAGCTTTCTACCCGGGATGTGGTAGAGGGGAAATTGGAACTTGCACCCCGATTTGCGGAAGAATATGGGGTTTATCTTGTGCTTAAAGCCTACAGGACTATCACCGCTACTCCTGATGGGAGAGTTTTTGTCAATCCCACTGGAAATCCTGGGATGGCCACCGCAGGCTCGGGTGATGTTCTGAGTGGGATGATTGCTTCTATGATCGTCCAGGAGAAAAATCTCCTTGAAGCAATTCTGGCTGCTGTTTATATTCACGGCTTAAGCGGGGACATTGGAGCTGAGAAGCTCGGACAGAAAGCCCTTACCGCTGGTGATATCATCCGTTACCTTCCATCAGGTCTCAGACTTTTAGAACTCGAATAATTAGTATTTAGCAGTGATTAAGTACATAAGTATATAAAAATGGGGCCAGGCCCCATTTTTTACCATTTTTTTAAATACTTTCCTTAAAGAGAAAATGAAAGCAAGCACCTGTCAGAAAAAGGAAAGAGAATATTTTACTAACTCTGAAAAAGAGACATTTCTTTTAGCTAAGAAGCTTGCCGAGGATTTTAAAGGCCAGGAAGTGGTGTTTCTAATAGGGGAGTTGGGAGCTGGAAAGACAGTTTTTGCCAAGGGAATAGCAGCTGGCCTAGGACTGAAGGATGTTCATCAAGTCTGCAGTCCTTCTTATACTCTTATTAACATCTATAAGGCGAAATATCCAATCTTTCATATAGACCTTTATCGGCTGGGGAAAAATGCGGAGATATTAGATCTAGGCTGGGAAGATTATCTTGGTCAAGGAATTATCGTTGTCGAGTGGGCAGAGAAGATAAAATTCAATTTAGATGCTATTCGAGTAATCTTGCATATGGGAAAAAAAGATCAGAGGAAAATAATAGTCTATTCTTGAATCTTTATACATGCGGGCTTGATAAGTCAAGCCCCTACATCAGCAAAAGCGGGCTTGATAAATCAAGCCCCTACAATAAATAAGGTAGGCTTGATAAATCAAGCCCCTACAATAAAGGTTTGATCCATTCTTTGTAGGTGTTTGATTTATCAAACACACAATTTTGATTGTGTTAAATAAACAGGTGGGTTTGATGGATCAAACCCCTATAATAAAAATTGAAATAAGTGAACAGTTTAGGTATAAATGCTAATGAACTCTAAGGACGATAAAGGAGAGGTTTAAATGAAAGCTGTAAGCGACGCTTTTCAATTTATTTCGGGAAATCCTTATTTTAGATTCCTGGCGATCCTCGTCATTACCATCATTAGTGCCTTCCTGGCCAAGTTCATCATGAAGCAGGTACTGAAGCCCCTGGCTAAAAAAACAAAGACCAAAATTGATGATTTAATCATCAAGAGTCTCTCTTCTTTAGTTTTCTATATTGTTTTCCTGATAGGTCTTAAGGTTGGATTGCTACAATTTGAACTTAAGACAACTGTTTATGACAATTTGATCAATACGTTTTTGATATTAGTTATTACTATCCTTCTTCTTAAAATAATTGGCAATTTTGCGAAACAATGGATGAGAGAATGGAAATTCAAGACAAAAACGACCGCTGATGAAAGACTGATTCCTTTCCTCCAAAAAATATTAAAAGCTGTCATCATCATTTTAGCCATAATTTTTGCTTTCAGCACTTGGAAAATAAACATAAGTCCTCTCCTCGCTACTGCTGGAATTGCAGGCTTGGCGATAGGTTTAGCTGTAAAGGATTCCTTGAATAATATCCTGGGAGGGCTTCAGCTTGTCCTGGATAGGACTTTCAAAGTAGGAGATAAGGTTCAGCTAGAATCAGGGGAGATGGGAGTTATTCTGGACATTGGCTTGAGAAGTACAAAATTAAAGACCTACGACAACGAAGTGATATACATCCCTAACGGTTATTTGGCCAATGCCAAGATTAAAAATTTCACTCATCCTGATGTTTCTATCCGCGTTAATGTCAATTTTGGAGTTGTTTATGGCTCGGATACAGAAAAAGTTCAAAAAGTTGTCCTGGAAGCCCTAAAAAATATAGAAACCGTTATTGAAGAGCCTGAACCTGTTGTACAGTTCTTAAAAATGTCTGATTTTTCTCTGGATTTTGTTGCCAGAGCGTGGGTAAAGAACTACACAGAAGCCTATTCAACTCAGCTTAAGATGACAGATGTGATCTATAATGCCTTGAACAGGGCAAACATCGGCATCCCCTTTCCCACGCGGACTGTTTACACCAAGAAAACTGATTGAAAGACAAAAAGAGAAAAGAAAATTTGAAAAACCGAAGGCATGTAATAAAATGAAAGATCATCCAAGAATGATGAATCTTTCAAAAGCTTCTTCTCTTGCGTTTCTCATTTTCCTGCTTATCCTCGTTGCGAGTTGTGCTCGTGTTGTGTATAAACCCGAAATGGTTTTTGGCACATCAGAAGCCAGATGGGTCGAAAAGACAATGGCCAAGATGACCTTGGAAGAGAAGATTGGTCAGATGGTAGCCTGGCGCTATAATGGTCACTTTGTAAACCTGGATAGTGATTACATCGAGAGGCTTAAGTCCCTGATTGTGGAGCGAAAAATTGGAGGCTTGATTCTCTTCGGAGGAGAGGTTTACGAAACAGCTCATTTAACAAATACTGTACAGGAACTGGCAAAAATACCGCTTCTTATTGCTTCTGATTTTGAAAGAGGGGTCGGGAATCAGATTTCAGGCGCTACCCTGTTTCCCCCTCTTATGGCCGTCGGAGCAACCTGGTCTGAGGAGCAAGCATATCTCATGGGTAAAGTGACTGCCCTTGAAGGCAGAGCCCTCGGGATTCATATGACTTATTCTCCTGTGGTTGATGTGAATATCAATCCTGAGAATCCTATTATCAATGTCCGTTCTCTTGGCGAAAATCCAGAACAGGTCAGTCGTTTGGCAATTGCCTTCATAAAGGGATGCCAGGAAAACGGCCTGATAGCAACGGCCAAGCATTTTCCTGGTCATGGGGATACGGATCAGGATTCTCACAGCCTTCTCCCTACCATCGGAGGAGATCGAAGCCGCCTGGAAAGGGTTGAACTCTATCCGTTTAAACAAGCTATCGAAGCTGGCGTACAGGCCATCATGACCGCTCATCTCCAGCTTCCCGCACTTGATCCTAATCCAGATACGCCTGCTACCCTTTCTCCTCTCATCATAACCGGTCTTCTAAGGGAAGAGATCGGCTTCGATGGTCTTATCGTTACGGATGCTATGGGAATGGGAGGAGTTACAACTCTTTACAGCCCAGAAGAGGCAGCTTTGAAAGCTGTTCAGGCCGGAGTGGATATAATACTTCTTCCGCCAAAGCCAGATGAAGTCATCGAGTCTCTTATCCAGGCTGTAAGGAGCGATCAGATTTCAGAAGAAAGAATCAATACATCTGTGAAAAGAATTCTTGAGGCAAAAGCAAGGCTTGGCCTCCATAAAAGAAGACTGGTGGATTTAGATATTCTGGACGAGATGGTGGCTACAAAGGAACATCTGCAGAGTGCAGATAAGGTATTTGAAAATTCGATCACTCTTGTTAAAAACGAAGGATCAGTTCTTCCTCTTTCGGGCTCGACTCAGAAAATAGCTGTTTTTTCGTTGAGTAGCGACCCGGGAGGCTATTTTGCAGGGAGAACTTTTATTCAAGAAGTCAAAAAAAGATGTCCAGGTCTGATTGATTTTTATGCTGATGCATTTACTGGAGATGAATTTATACAAGAAGCAATGGAAAACTCAAGCAAAGCTGATGTTATTGTCTTTGCACTTTTCTCCTCTCTTCGCGCCTGGAAAGGGAGTGTTGGCCTTGATTTTAGGCATATCCAGCTTGTCCAGGAGGCGGCAGCGAATTCCACGCCAGTTGTTGTTGTCTCTTTTGGGAGTCCTTATTTTTTAAGACATTTTTCTTTTGTCGATTCCTACATGTGTGCTTATAGATGGGTTGAGCAAGCTCAAAAAGCTGCTGCCAGGGCTCTCTTCGGAGAAATAGATATAAAGGGAAAACTGCCCGTTTCCCTCCCTGGCCTGTATCCTGCGGGCCATGGTTTGGCATTATCTAAGAAGAGAAAGACACCTTAGTTATTTTATGAAGACCAGAGGTGAGGGAAAATATAAGGATCAAATTCCCGTTCAGGGGTGTTGCGACTTTTCCCAGAATGAAGGATCATAAAAGAAAGAAATAGTGGGAACGTTGCCTTAAAGAGCAAATTTTCTTATTTAATTTTAAAGGAGTTTTAGGATGAATCGAAGAGATTTTTTTAAGTTTGGCTTTGGAGGGGCAGGCCTGGCTGTGGGGTGTGGCTTGGCATCTGGTGCGGATAATTCCCCCTCTTCCTCTGGAAGAAGTGTTTATGGTCACCCCAGCTGGGTTAAGATGATTCCGATGCCTAAGTTGGCCGTTGATGATAAAGTTTATTCAAGATTTAATGCGAGCAATAATATATTTGGATCTTTTACCAGGTATTATGGGATAGAAAATAGAAAAAAACTGATGCAAGAAAGCAGGGAGAGAAGGATAAAGTATTACCTGGAAAAGCGCCCTGGCTACAGGCTTGAAGACCGGGCTTTGGCTGATGCTGGCTGGGTCATCTCCCGATTAGGAGGTTTGAATAGAGGTACCCGTGCCTGGACAAGCAAATCTGGGCGCACTCCAGAACAACGAGGAGTAGAGAAATATAATGGAAGCCCTGAAGAAGCAGCCCAATTAATAAAGGCTGCGGCACGCTATTTTGGTGCAGCTACAGTCGGAATAACAATGCTTGATAGAAGACATATTCATTCACAGGAAAGAGGAAAGGCAATTTTTTTCGAGTCAGCAAACGAACCTTACGAAGATGAAGAAAAACTTGTGATACCCGATAAATGCAAATACGCCATAGCCTTGAGTGTCCAGATGTCTCTTGACAATCTTCAGTGTTCACCTACCGCTATCAGCAGCGCTGGCTCTTCCATGGGCTATAGTCGATGTGAGTTTCTCGTAGCAGGGCTGGCTCAATTTATCAGAGGGCTGGGTTATGTTGCTATCCCCAGTGTGAATGATCTGGGTTCGAGTGTTGCCATCGGGGTGGATGCTGGTTTGGGAGAGCTGGGACGCACAAACAGATTGATTACGCCCGAATTCGGTCCTTACGTGCGCCTTTGTAAGGTCTTAACCGACCTGCCCTTGGCTACTGACAAACCAATTGATTTTGGCCTTCTGGAATTTTGTAAGGTATGTAAGCGCTGCGCCGAAGCTTGTCCTGCTAACTGTCTGTCGTTTGATGATCAACCAAGCTTTCAGGTAAAAGGGGAGTGGAATAATCCTGGTCATCGGGCTTGGTTTGAGGATGCCCCTAAATGCTATGCTTACTGGCAGGAGTCAACCTCTGGCTGCAGCATCTGTATTCCAGTTTGCCCCTGGTCAAAGAAGGATAAGACAATGATTCACGAAATAGTTAAGGCTTCTAGCGCAAAAATTCCAGCGCTGGATATGTTTTTCAGCGTCATGGATGAAGCCTTCGGCTATGGAAGACCGAAGGATGCTGGTAAGTGGTGGTCTCTTAACCTGCCTGAGTACGGCATTGATACAACTCAAGGAAAAGGGTGAGCAATGGCTGAAAAAGGGAAATTCCTTGTAGTGAAAATAAGAAAGAGCACCTGGTTTGTTTGGGTTCTTAGAGTTATTTGGGTTCTTTGGCTTTTGTTCTGGGCTGAATTTACCTTGGGCTCTTGGAAAGAATTGGAAAAAAGAGCCTTTATCATTTCGTTGGTAATTTTTTTATGGAGCTTGGTTATGGGTTTGTTCCTATGGCTTTGGGGGTATCTAAAGCACAAAAAAGCTTGAAAATGTAAAAAATGGTAAAAAATGGGGCCATAAAAAATGGGGCCAGGCCCCATTTTTTATGGGGCCAGGCCCCACTTCTCATTGACTTTTCTTATAGGTGTTTGATTCATCAGAAGGTATTTGATTTTCTTGTAGGGGCTTGATTTATCAAGCCCACCTTATTGAATATATAAATGAACTGAACAGATTTTGTATATCTTGTAGGGGCTTGATTTATCAAGCCCACCCCTTATGTAGAAATAAAAATGTGGATTTGATGAATCAAACCCCTACGTGTTTAATATAAACTCACAATTTCAAATCTATCTACATCAACTAGTCCTTTATTGGTAATTTTTAACTTTGGTATGACTGGCAGGGCCAAGAAAGCCATCGTCATGAAAGTATTCTCCAAGCGAGAGCCGACTCTTTTCGTAGCTTCCTTTATCTCTCTATATTCGTCGATAACTTTTTCTATCTTTGAGGTTGACATTAAGCCGCAGATCTTCAAAGGAAAATAATCGATTCTATCTGCTACGACGAGCATTCCTCCGCCCTTTTCACTCAAAAAATTAGAAGCTTTCGCCATAGACTCATCATCAACGCCAGCAATAATTAAATTATGGCTGTCATGAGCAACAGTAGAAGCTATAGCACCCTTTTTTACGCCTAATCCTTCAACAAATCCCAGAGAATAAGAACCAGTTGCCTTATGTCTTTCAATTACAGCGATCTTGGCAATATCTTTTTCTGGATCAGCTCTTAATTCTTTGTCATGAACCGCAAAAGGCATTATTTTTAGTTTTGTTTCCAAGCTATCTCTGATTATCTCTATTACTTTCACATCTATACTTTTCTCGTCTCCACTGGCAATTATCTTAAAATCATCAGGCGGGAATTTCTTCCCTGTATTCACATTTCCTTTGAACTCTGAATAATCATAATCTAAATGCTTTCCTACTAGTTCTCCATTATCGACTACCAATACTCCGCTGTGGACGACCTTATCTATCTCCATGCCTTCTAAAGAATCGAAAACAACCAAATTTGCCTTTTTGCCTTCAGCAATCTCTCCAGTTTCAGGGTAATTATGTAATCTGAAAAATCTTGAAAAATATCTTGAAGAATTTATTGTGGCTAGTGAGATTGCCAGAATGGTGGCTCGCTCAAATCCTAATCTTGAATTCTCCTGTATAATATTTCTTGCTTTTCTAATAATCCTGTCCACATGGCCTTCTTCGTATAATTCAATAGGATCCAAATCATCAGAACAAATCATAAACTTGTCTAAGCTAATATTGGCTTTAATAAGTCCGGGTAATATTCTTTCTAAGTCTTTTGTAGCGCTTCCATATCTCAATGCAATGTGCATGCCCAAGTTGTTTTTTTCTATGGCTTCATCTAAATTAATTGATTCATGGTCGGACATTATCCTGACTTGGTTGTCGTCTTTACCGTTTGAAATATATTTTCTTAAATCTTCACCAGTTAATCCTGGACAATGTCCATCAACAATTTTTCCGGCATCGAAAACAAAGTCAACTTTTTCTCTTGCATCTCCTAGACCGTAGATTATTCCGGGGAAATTCATCATTTCGGCTAAGCCAAAGATTCTTTTGTCAGGAATCAGAGTTTTTACATCTTTAACTGTTAGGGAAGCACCCGAGTTCTCTAATTGAGTTGCGGGAACACAGGAAGGAATTCCGACAAACATATCCAACGGAACTATACCAGATTGTTCCAAGAATAACTCTATGCCTTTCCTGCCCAGAACGTTGGCTATCTCATGAGGATCAACAAATATTGCTGTTGTTCCATGTCTTACAGCTTCTCTAGAAAACTCAAGAGGGCTGAGCATGCTGCTTTCTACATGAAGATGACTATCGATAAATCCAGGAGCTATATATTTCCCCTGAATATTAATTGTGTTTTTTGCATTTTGATTTTGAGAAGGCTCTATTCCAGCAACGATTCCGTTTTTGATTAAGACATCACCTTTACGAATCTTCCGAGACCGAACATCAATGATGTTCCCTCCCCTTAAGATCAGATCATACATGGTTTCTTTAACCTTAAGCCTCGTCACTAAGTTTCTTGATTATATGTCATTGCGAGCGAAGCATTCTCATACGATAAATTGTCATTGCGAGGAGCGTAGAAGATTCCTTCGCTTTGCTCGGAACAGGCTAGCAATCCCAACCTTATTTCATGAGATTGCTTCGCTTCGCTCGCAATGACAATTTCTTCTCATGGGATTGCCACACTCCCTTCAGTCACTCGCAATGACCTCTCTTTACGCGATTTTGGTAAAAAGCCTGTTATTTATTCAAATAATAATTTTCTTTGACAGAAATAATGAAAGGTAAATGCCTGAAATCTTCTCCTGCATCGATACCATAGCCAGCAATCCATCTATCAGGAATCTCAAATCCAAGGTAATCAAGAATTAGCTTATTCTTGATTACCCTGACTTCTTTTGTTGGATTTATTAATATTTTATTGAGTAAGGCACAAATTTTTAATGAATTAAGATTTTCTTCTTCCAATAGTTTTTGCTTAATCTCGAATACCGTAAAGCCTTGATCAACAATATCTTCTATTAATAAAACATCTTTTCCTTCCAGATTCTGAGGCTTTAGTTCTATTTTAACTTTTCTCTTTTTCTCTTCAGAATGCTTTATTTCTTTGCCATAGGTCACAGCTTTAATAAAATCAAATCTAATTTCTGGCCCCTGTAATCCACAAATTTTATATATTTCTCTTCCCAGATCTGAGGCAAAAACAAATGCACCTTTTAGGATAATAACAAGAATTAATTCTTCTGCATTTTTATAAGCATTACAGATTTCTTGAGCTAAAGCTTGAATTCTTCTTTTTAAACAGGTCTCTGGAATCAAGACTCTGTCTATTCGATTTTTTTTATCGGAGAGAATTTCAGACAGGATTGCAATATCGTTTTTTGTTCCAGTTATTCCTTTTTCTGGTACTATTACGACATTCTCATAATCAATTTCTTGATTCATGTTTCAGTTACCATAGAAAATATAAGATAAATAAAATATGCTGACTTTATCATGTGCACTTCTGTAAAACCTCTTTGTTTCCCCATAAAAAACTTATAGCATAGGCAAATTTTGATGTCAAAAGCCTAGAAAGTCGGGTACAAACTGACGGATTCACTAATTTACAGGCCAGTGAAATAACTCATTTTCCAGTCTGATTGAGTTAGCCAGCCTATCCCATCGAGCTTATTTTGTTAAAACAACTTTGGGAAAAAAATTAAGAAGAGAACTAGCCCCGCAACATACACGAATAATAATCCATAGCTTATTCTCCAGCCTCTTTTTTCAGGACTGATTTTTATTTCGAGGGAGCTCCTGAAAACTGGCTGTAAGAAAAAACCCCCCATAAAAATGACTGCAGTTGCCAGCGCAAATCCAATCGCATTCCACCATAACCAGGAGACAGAAGGCACAAAAAGCCAGAGATAAAGGTTTACAGCTACTCCACTCACAAGGCCGACAATAGCGGGGAGAGGTTTAGCCTTTGAGGAGATAATACCCGTCAGAAATACGGCAAAAACAGGGCCGTAAAAGGCAGACCCGATTTTGTTTATTGATTCAATTATAGTTGGAGAGATGTCACCTACAAAAAAGGCAAATCCGATGCAGAAAACTCCCCAAAAAAGAGTAAACGTTTTGGACAATTTCATCTCTTGCTCAGGCTCAATCTTTCTTTTCCTTATCTTTTTATAGACATCTTCAACAGTAGCAGCAGAGAGAGAGTTTATGGAAGAGTCAAGCGAAGACATGGCAGCAGCCATGATGGCGATAAAAATTAATCCAACAACTCCCGGAGGCATTTTTGCCAGAATAAAAGCAGGGAGGAGGTAATCAGGCTTTCCCTGAGGAAGATTCCCAAGGAATTCAGGATTTTGGATGACATATGCTCCTAAGATGAGTCCTACAGAGCAATAGGCAAGGACGATAGGGAAGCGGAAAAAACCATTGAAAAGAAGACTCAATTTGCATTCTTTGAGGTTTCTGGCTGAGAGTTCTCTCTGGACTTGACTCTGGTCGCAGCCATAGTAAGAAGCATAAAGAAAAAAGCCTCCAAGAAATAATGGCCAGAACCCGAAATCCTGACTATCGCCAAGTCCATGAGCAGAGAAATCTACAGCGACGAGTCGTGCAGGCTCTATTAGCTCTGAAATCGAACTCCAGCCTCCGATAAGATGAAGACCAACCAAGCCTGTTATGATTATTCCCAAGAGGATAACTACCATTTGGATTGTATCTGAGACAATATCCACATGAATTCCCCCGAAAAGCTCATAAACAACAGCTACAGCGCCGATAAGAAGTATAGTTATTGAGAGAGGGATTTGGAGGGTCACAGAGAGAACAATAGCCGCGGCGTAGATAGTAACTCCTGTGGCTAAGCCCCGGCTTACCTGGAAGACAAGGCTCATCACAATCCTTGTCTTCTCATCATAGCGCCGTTCTAAAAACTCGTAAACGCTTATGATTCGAAGAGAATGAAATACGGGAAAAAGAAAAGCCATGAGGACTACCATAGCAAGGGGGAGAGCAAGTTCATATCCCAGCCATATCATGCCGCCGCCCTCCCGCAGAGCAACGAAAGCCGGAGCAGAGATAAAAGAGATAGCTCCTAGTTGAGTGGCCATGGTGGAGAATCCTATCGGGAGCCAGGGTAGCTTTCTTCCAGCCAGGTAATAATCTTCAGATGTTTTCTGTTTGAGTCCCAGCCACCATCCCAGGAAGACAAGTCCGCCCGCATAGAAGATAATTATGGTCCAATCGAGGAAGGTCATAGAATTCCTTATTTATTTTGGGTGTTATCCAAATTGGTCATGTTTTTTCTGCTATTTATTTAAAGATGGCCTGAATGACCAAATTGGCTGGATAGTTTTAACCTTTTTCAAGGAACTTTTATTCTCTTTTATCCCAGTTAGTAACCAAATAGGGCTTTAATTTTTCAAACTCAAGGCAGAGTTCTTCAATTTCTTCTTCAGCTTCTAGGTTACTCATTTTTTTTGTTTTTAAGACAAAGGAAGCAACAAAACCAAAATAAAGGGGAATTATGGATTCAAGAAAAGATGGCAGGCTCATTTCCATGAATGTGTACTTGAACCTGTGATAGAAAAGGATGTAGTCGTAGATTATTTTTACCCAGAGTTGGCAAGGGAAGTCGAGGCTTTTCTTTGGGAGTTGAATAACTTTGTCCAGCGATAGCAAATTTTCTTTTTTCAGTACTTCTCTCCAGATAAGATAGCGTTTTGCGATTCCTTTATGAAAAAGATTAAAGAGTTCATTGAAATCCTGGTGGGCTTCTTCGGGGATAACTCTGGCCTGAAAGCCAAAAGTTTGTAAATCTTTGCTTCCTTTTACTTTCTTCCATTTATCTTGATTTTCTTCGACAAGAGATAAAATCGTTCCCATGACCTGCTTAAACATCGGAGGTAGAGTGGCTACACTTTTTGGGTTATGAATTTTAGCTCCGAGAAAAGATTGACAAATATTATATCCATTAGCCAAGGCGACAGATGTCATCCAGATGTCGATACCGTAATAAGCCACGTCTGTGTCCCATATATCTTTTTCCATATAATGGCTGAGAACCTTTGCTGAAAAGCCGAATTCACCTCCGATAGGCTGACGGATCTTTACGCCGTATAAGGCTCTAGTCAGAGGGTAGATCAGGGAATTTGTGATAGTTCCGTCATATTTATGACGGGAATAGAGAGGTGCGACATAATCAAAATTTTTGAAGAGAATGGGTCCTGCCAGAAGTTGTATCCATTCTGGAGTTATTGAGCGAAGGTCTGAATCGACCACAACCACGGCGTTGGCTTTTAGTTCATGAGCTACTTCAAATATCCTCCTGAAAGCTTTGCCCTTGCCAGGAATTCCTCTAAAGGTTGTTACCATTTCAGAAATTGGTGTATGAAGACTTCGCATATAGGGATGCATTTCATGAGCGATCAGGATAGTTTCGAGTCCTTTATAATCTTCCATGCTTTTTCGAATTATTTTTCGGGTATTATCCGTTGATCCGCTGTCTGAATTAACAATGATGCTTTTTAGCTTGGGAAAGTATTTTGTCAGCCCTAGGCGGACAGCTTTTAGGACATGGCCTATTGTATTTTCGGTGTTGTAACTCGGGATTCCGACCAAAAGGTCAACTTTTTTGATTTTTTTAACTTTTTCTATTGCTTTAGGGGTTAGAATCATTTTTTTTATCTCTTCAGTCCATATATCCTAAGAAAAAGATATTGTTAAATATCAGCAAAAAAGTCAATAACTTGCTTCGATTGCTTGAGGAATAATTTTTCCCGAATCAGCATTGCAGGTAAAAATCAGGCCTTTCTTCAATTGAAGCACTCCTTCCTCTTTATGAATTTAACTCTAATAGATATAACGACTCCCGAGCGAAAATCAAGTCATTGACACAAAATTTTTTTTTCTTTATTCTATATCGAGCGCAATTAAATCCACATAAAATTTTGTTTTATTGCAGTTTATTGGAGGAATAAATGTCTGATTTTTTCCAAAACGGAGTAATCGCTACTTTTCATAGATTGGGAGAGTTAAACCTGAAAAAATTAGAAAATAATCTCAAAGGTTTTTCCCGAATAAGGCCCATCGCTTTAGTCTTGCCCTCTCTTTATCGAGAATTTAAGAGCGGAGCTCTACCAAATATTATGAATGAGCTGAAAGAGGTCAATTATCTCCAGGAGATTGTCTTATGTCTTGATAAAGCAAATGTAGATCAATATAAAAGGGTAAAAAATTCTTTCTCGTCCATTAAAAAGCTTAGAGTGATATGGAACGATGGTGCCCGGATGAAAGGGCTCTATAAACTTTTAGAGAAGAATGACTTATCTCCGGGGGAAAGAGGAAAAGGAAGGGCTGTCTGGATTTCCCTTGGGTATGTTTTATCCAGGGGAAAAAGCCGGGTCATAGCTATGCATGACTGTGATATCATAAATTATAAGCGTGCACTTCTTGCCCGTCTTTGTTATCCTGTGGCTAATCCCCATTCTGAATACGAGTTTTGCAAGGGTTATTACAGCCGATACACAGAAATGATGCACGGCCGTGCCACTAGGCTGTTTTTTACGCCTTTTATCCGGGCCTTGGAAAAGATATTAGGATATCTTCCTTTTCTGGTTTATATGGATAGTTTTCGCTATGCTTTGGCAGGAGAGATTGCGCTGAGAAAGGATTTAGCTATGGCCATGCGTATCCCCAGCGACTGGGGATTGGAAGTAGGAACTTTAGCTGAAGTCTATAGGAATATGGCTTTAAGCAGGATATGTCAGGTTGACATCGCCGATGGATACGATCATAAACATCAAGAATTGGTTCCAGATGATCCAGAAAGAGGGATTTTGAAGATGGCCGTTGACATTGCTAAGTCTATTTTTCGAACCCTCGCCCAGGAAGGGGTGCAGTTTTCAGTAGGATTTTTTAAAACCTTGAGTAATATTTATTTGAAAATCGCTCAAGAGACGGTCGTTCTGTATGAGAATGATGCAGAGATGAATAATCTAAAGTTTGACCGACATAATGAGTTGGTGTGTGTTGAGGCCTTTGCTGAGGGGATAAAGAAAGCAGGAGAGGTGTTTTGGCAGAATCCTTCTGGGACTGTTCTCATTCCCAACTGGCACAGGATTATCGCCGCCCTCCCTGATTTTCTTGAGCTTTTAAGGGAAGCAGTAAAAAAAGACAACGAAGAATACGCTGAACTTGCCTGATTTTTCTCACCCAGGGATTTAATCCATCCTCTGTATTTGTATGACCTCGCTTTTGTAGGGGCTTGAATCATATTGTGTAGGGGCTTGATTTATCAAGCCCACCGATTAATTCCGTACGGGATTGATTTATATTGCACGTGGATTCAATCATCAAACCCATCGATTTATTCCGCAGGGGATGATTTATATCGTGTAGGGGCTTGATTTATCAAGCCCACCTTTTAATGTATGAATTTAATTTATCCAATCGACATATTTATCGTCCTGGCAAAAATGTGGTTTGATGAATCAAACCCCTACGAATAGCGATCTAAAGGTGAATTTGATGAATCAAACCCCTACATAAGCTACAATGATATAGTTTGACATTTTTAATCGTCGTTTTTACTATAAAGACATACATATAAATTAGGGAGCTGGCAGAAGGAGATAGAAAAATGATTTTCTCCAAAAAGATACTGATTATTTCACTAATTGTCATCGTTGTTGCTGTCCTAGCTTTTTTTATCTTTTTTAGAGGTAAATCAGATGAGTCTGAAGAGGCTTCAGCACAGGAATCCGCAGAAGAAGCCCGAAAGGCTAAAGAAACGCCTCTTCCTGTAAAAGTTGTCGAAGCTAAAAAAGGGGATCTGATCATTAAATTAAAATCTCCTGGTGAGGCAGTGACTAACATGAAAATTGACATGAAGGCTGAAGTAGCCGGAGTTATAAAAAGCTTGAACGTGGAAGAGAGTAAACATGTCAAAAAGGGAGAGTTGCTGGTTGCGCTGGATGACGAGAAATATAGATTGGATCTAGAACAGGAAGAAGCTGAACGTTTGAAGGTTTTGTCCGAATTATTGGTAGAAAAGAGATTTGCTGAACCAGGGGAGACAAGATCCGATCCGGATCAGGAAAAGATTCAAAAAGCTAAGGATGACTATGAGGAGGCAAGGAAACGTTTTCGTAGCGGGCTTACATCAAGAGCAGAATTTGAAAAGGCAAGCACGGAGTATGAATTAGCTTTGATTGAATCAGGAGAAAAAAAAGAAGAAATCTTGGCTGCTACAAAGGGACTAACTCAAGCCGAGATAAGAGTCAAAACAGCTCAGATGAATCTGGAGAAGACGAAGATCAAAGCTCCTTTTTCAGGTTTAATTCACGATATTAAAGTTTCTCCTCAGGAGCATGTCACGAGCGGCAGGGAGCTTTTTACTCTCGTCAACATCGATCGGATTCGCGTCCATGCCAAAGTTCTGGAGAGTGAAATAGGAAAGATGAAAGTAGGAAGGGAAGTGGATCTGAAATTCAGCGCTTATCCAGGAAAAATTTTCAAGGGCGAAGTAAAAGCCATAAGTCCGGTTATCAATCCTGAAGACAAGACATGCAGAGTAATTATCGATGTCGCCAATCCTGAGGAGGAGATCAAGCCAGGCATGCATGTCGAGGTAGAGATCGCAGCTGAAATTCATAAAGACAAACTGCTTATTCCCCAGGATGCCGTCCTCGTCAGAAGCGGAAGGAAACTGGCCTTCGTCGTAGAAGAAGGGCTGGCTAAATGGAGATATATTGATGTGGGCCTTGAAAATGAGGACTATGCAGAAGTCCTGGATGGCATTAAAGAAGGGGAGCCGGTCATCATTGAGGGACATTTCACTCTGGCCCACGATGCCAGAGTCAGGATACAAAAGTAATCTATCAAAAGCTTTTTGAAATCAAACCATTCCTTAACTAATTTCAAACAATACCTGCTTCTACCTTAACTGAAATATAACCGTAACTACGAAGATAACACTTCTTGGACGGCCGTTTATGAGCATGGGTTCGTAGACCCACTGACGGACAGCATCTTTAGCTGCTTGATCGAGAAGCGGGATGGATCTGAGAACTTTAACATTTGCCACTCTGCCGTAAATATCGGTTGTCGCTTCTATAATAACCGTGCCTTCCACTCTTGCTTGGCGGGCAATATCTGGATAGACTGGATCCACTTTTTTGATTAGCCTAGGCGGCCTAATCTCTCCTATCGCTCTTATGGGAGCTTCGACTTCACCGACAACACCTCCGAGTATCCCGCCGACAACGCCACCGAGCACACCGCCGACAACTCCGCCTTCCACTCCGCCTTCAACACCGCCCTCGATACCGATATCGCTGAGTTCTTCTTCAGCGATATCTTCGGGTATAACTACAGGGGCGACAAGTTTACCTGGTTCGATATTGGTTTGGGCTTGGACAGGTCTGATGCGTGTCCTTTTCGTTGAACTTTTACGTTTTTTGGGTGGGGGTGGAGGTGGAGGAGGGGGTGGAGGTGGAGGAGCAAGAAAAGCACTGAATATCTCTATTCGAGGCAGATTGCCAGGATTTAAAAGAGGATAAATTATCAAAAGTATAACGATGAGTAAGTGGACTGCTAGGGAAAGCGGAAAGACCCAGACTTTTGTCCCTATATTTTTTTCTCTAATAATAAAAGAATCTTGAAACATTTTAGCCTCCTTACCTTGGTCTTCATATATTTTTTGTTTTATTCCTTCTTTGACCCGGGATAGAAAAGATTCCCAGTATTTTTCTTCATGAGGAATGTAGGGCAGTTCCCTAGGAAGTTCCTCTAATTTTTTTAAAGAAGATAGCTCTCGACGGCATTCAGAGCAAGCTTTCAGATGATATTCGACTTCCTTCATGTTTTCACCGTTAAGTTCTCTATCAAAATAAGCTCCTAAGATCTTTTTTATTTTCTCATGTCTCATTGGTTTCTCCTTCAGAGATAGTCAGCCATCAATTCCTTAAGTTTTTTCCTGGCCCTGCTTAGCCGGGACATCACAGTTCCGTTGGGGAGGTTAAGGGTTTGAGATATCTCCTTATAGCTTTGGTTTTCGTAAATCCTAAGGATAAAAATTATTTTCTGGTCAACGGGAAGAGCATCGAGAGCTTCCATGAGTTTTTGCTCCAACCGGTTTCTCTGGAGCGCGTCTGGAGGCAACTCATGGTGCGTTGACGAGGCATCCTCCGGAACAGTATTATCTTTTTCTCCCAAAAGCTCTTCCCGCCTATGTGCTTTAAGGAAATTTAGGTTATTATTAACAGCAATTTTCCGAAGCCATGTATAAAAGCTCATCCCATCCTTGAATGCGGAGAGAGAAGTATAAGCCTTGATGAAAGTATCTTGAGAAAGATCATCAGCAGATTGGTGAGTACCTGTCATTCGACGACAGAGATAATAAATGCTTCGCTGGTATTTTCTGACCAGTGATTCAAAAGCTTGCATGTCTCCCTTTTTTGCCAAAGCAACCAGTTTCTTTTCAGATATCTTCTCTCTTTGCCTCATTCAACATCACATCCTATATACAATTGAAACAGAGAATTATTCCCTTTTTATTATTATTTTTGGCCTTCATATTAATTTCCCCATCCACCAAAATATCGAGCAACTTTTATGCCAAACTTGAATTAACTGGCTTTTTTCTGAGTTAAAGTCGGTAGATTTAAATCAAATTTTCTTGCCCGAGTAAACTTTTTTTACAGGTGTAAAGATTTTTTTCTGAAAGGTGAGCGATTCCCCCTTATCTTAGTTAGAAATTAATCAAGAGTTTTAAGTGAGCAGTCGCCCTAAATCTTAATCGAAAATTAATAAATAACTTCGGAGTACAATATTAGTTTTTGGGACATAATATTAATTTTGGCTTTGTCCTAAAGTCGGAGGATAGACTGATGAATTAGAAGAATAATTCCTTATGAATCGCAGCGAGCGAGTGAAGGAAACGTGGCAATCTCAGAGGAAAAATAAGGCTTATATTCCCTCGGCTATCTGATCCCAGTTTTTTACCTTGTATCTTTTTATTTTGACTTCACCTGTCTCTTCAGAGGAGTAATGATCATAGAAATAACCGTTTTTAATGACTTCTGGAGTGAAAGGAAGATTTGTTTTATAAAGATAGTAGCCCTCCTTGCTAAATATATCAAATTCAGTCTCATCACTTTCATCAGTAACAGGCTTTAGCCTACTTACATATATTCTTCCTCTCTCATCTGTTACAATTCTGTTAAAATAGGGCCGGTGAGGGGGAAATTGGACAGCTTCTTTAACGACTCCTTTGGGCCATTTTTTTTCTAAGTCAGAAAAGCGCTCATAAATCTTGTTTTTCTCTTTTTGAGAGATAGAATGCGTAGGTTCTTCTTTTTTGATGATTAATTCAAGGTCGCCTTCCAGGTTTACCTGAAACAAGCTGTATTCTGAGGAATAAGCATAGATGTGCTTGTTGTTGACTGCTTGTGAAAAACATAAATCTGAATTGTATTGGTGGCCTAGGGCAAAGGCCATAGTCGTGCCATCTGTGGCTTTTCTTTGAACAGGCTTAGGATAATCAAATTGAGCTATATTTTTAATCATTTTTCCTTTAGGGTCCAATTTTATGATGCATTGCTTGGGTTCTACATCAGTTCTTATAGTTGCGATTCCAAAAATACTTTTATCAGATGAAATAGAGAAATCTGTGGTAAAATCGGATAAAAGAATGCTTCTTATAAATTCGCCCTTTCTGCTGAAAATATGGAGCTTTCGGTACTCAGAAACATAAATATTTTCTTCACTCAGGAAAAGCTGTGAAGGTCTTTCAAATTCACCTGGCCCCTGTCCTTTTTTCCCGATTGTTTGGAGATACTGCCCGTCGGCATCAAACTTCTGGAGACGACAATTCCCGCTTTCTAGCACATATAGATTTCCATGGTCATCTACTTCGATATCTCGAACTCGATAGAACAGATAATTATCATCGTCTTCTCTTCCGACGCTTAAATCTTCTTCCAGATCGAGTAGAATTTCCCCATAGACAGGCTCAGCAGGATTCTTGACAACTTTCACCCCGTTCTTGTACTCGATCTCTCCTGTCCATTCAACTTTTTCTGATATTTTTGTTTTTGTACAGGAAACAGTGAAAAGAAAAAAAATAACTGCAGTTATAACGAGCTTAACTCTTGTTTTCATATTGCCGTCCCGCCATATCATTTGTAGTTATATTATAATTTTTAAAACTCACCAAATCCTGATTAAGTTGCTTAATCTTAAGGATTAATTCTTCTGCCTTTTCTTTAAGTGCGCTGTGTAAGGTGGCTCTTTGAGCAAGATTCAGTGCTTGTTCTTTCATTCCAGCGTTGAAATATCCGGCAGCAGCGTTATAAAAAAATGTTGCTTTGGTAAGAATAGTCTTTCTCAGCTGAATTCTCTTTTTTTTAATGAACCTCTCCTTTCTTTCCTCGGAAAAGTCTGAATTTTCTATCTGCTTTATTTTATCTTCAAGTTTTTTTTCTTCTCCTTCGTTACAGAGAGCTGCTTTTTCAAAATAAATTCCCGATTTTTTCCAGTCTTGATACACTGCATAGACTTTTCCTAAATAATAGGAGGCTTCACAGTTTGAAGGATCTAAATTCAATGCTTCTTTGAGATTTTCCTCTGCCACTTCCAGGTTTCCCTTTTTAAATGCAATTACTCCAGCGAGCGATAAGACCTGGCTATATCCAACAAAATAGTTCTTGGCCTTTTCAATATTTTCCCAGGCTTCATCTAGATTCTCCAGCTCATTGTGATTCCAGGCAAGCCAGTAATGGGCATCTCCCATGTGGTATTTTCCAAGTTTGACAAGCATATTCAGTGTTTCAATCGCTTCTTCGTTTTGCCCTAAATAACCCAGGCAAAGAGCCTTTCCCAGGAGAGCTGCCCTGTAGGTTGGAGCCATCCTTAGAGCTTCTTCATGAAATTCGAGACTTTTTTCAAGTTCTTCAAAGCCAAAGTAAATACTGGCCAGAGAAATAACAGTGGAGGATGATTCTGGAATTTGTTCATAGGCTTTTAAGAAATTGCTCTCTGCAGTAATCAATTGCTGGCGCTTTAGGGCTATTTCTCCTAAGAAAAAATAGACTTCATAAAATCGAGGCTCCTTCTGGACGAGCTC
>WVXO01000009.1:0-2950 GCA_011773465.1 Candidatus Aminicenantota bacterium
ACAGGGGAAAGCTGGCGCGCCTAACAGGATTCGAACCTGTGACCTACGGATCCGGAGTCCGTAGCTCTATCCCGCAATCAGACTTCTCCCCATGTAACGAATATGTAACAGATTTTGACTAAACTCGCCTAATTAAGACTAACGGTGCTTAAATGGAAGACATATTAAAATCAGGGTATCATCAGGGGAGAAACAGGCTGACAAGATGGCGGGGCCGACGAGACTTGAACTCGCGACCTCTGGCGTNNCGTGACAGGCCAGCGTTCTAACCAAACTGAACTACGACCCCGCCAACGGGATTACAATTATAGTATTAAAGCCTCACACTTTCAATAGCTTTTAGCTCCCCTGTTTCTTCGTTTGGAGTATTCTTCGCTGGCTCACAAAAATAATTAAAGTCAATATTGAAAATATAAAAGAATATTGAACACGGGTAGATTGCTACATCTTCTCCAAAGCAGCTACTCTTTCTTCGATCGGCGGGTGGGTGCTGAACAATTTATTAACTGCACCCTTTATATCCTTAAGCGGGTTCACTATGTAAAGATGAGCGGTCGCCTTGTTGGCTGCCTCCAAAGGCTCCCTATCCGAAGCCAGCTTCTTGAGGGCAGAGGCAAGGCCAGGCGGGTAACGTGTGAGGAAAGCCCCGTCTGCATCTGCCAGGAATTCTCTTTTGCGCGAAACGGCTAATCGTATAAGCTGGGAAACAATAGGAGAAAGCACTGCGAGCACCAGACCAACCACAATAATGACTGCAGCAGCGTTCCCGCCTCCGCTGCTGCTCTTCCTTCTTCTTCCTCCCCAGAGAAAAGTCCTGAGGATCCAATCGCTGAGGAGGGCGACGATCCCAACCATGACTACGGCCAGAGTCTGAACAAGAATATCATAATTCTTTATATGTGACATCTCATGGGCAATCACACCTTCCAGCTCCACACGGTTCAGCTTTTGGAGCAAGCCTTTGGTAACCACGATGACAGAGTTTTTTGGATTGCGACCCGAAGCAAAAGCATTGGGGGCCGTGTCATCGATGATGTAACAGCGCGGCTTGGGCAATCCTGCGGCGATAGCCAATCCCTCCACCACATTGTAAAGATAGGGGTAATCTTTCTTTTCTACCGGTTTAGCCCTGCTTATCGCCAGGACGATTTTATCGCTCGAATAATAGCTGCCAAAGGTCATGGCAATGGCTATGACCGCAGCTAAGATCAAACCATAAGGACCCATATCGGTCAGCTCTGCGAAAAACCAAGCTAAAGCAAAAATTAGACAAACGAAAAACAAGATGAGAAGAAAAGACTTTCTCTTGTTGCTAGCGATCTGTTCATACATTTGGAGTCTTATTTATATTTTTTTATGGGATTGATTCGGCGTTCCACGCCTCGCAATGACATAAAATCCCATCACTTTGGTACAAAGCCTGATATTTGGACTAAAATTTCACCTTAACAGGTTCTCGGGCTTCCTCTTCTTCAATCTCGAAATACTCTTTCTCTTTGAAATTAAACATATTAGCGATAATGTTGGATGGGAAAACCTGCTGCCTGAGGTTAAATTTCATCACAGTATCATTATAGAATTGTCTGGCATAGGCGATTTTCCCTTCTGTTCCTGCCAGTTCTTCCTGAAGCATCAGAAAATTCTGGTTCGCCTTAAGATCAGGATAATTTTCAACCACAGCAAAAAGCGACTTCAAAGCACCAGTCAGCATATTCTCGGCCTGCCCTTGTTCTTTAACCGTTCCTGCATTTATGGCTTTGGAGCGCGCTTCAGTGACCTTCTCGAAGACCTCTCTTTCATGTTTTGCATAGCCCTTAACTGTCTCCACCAGGTTCGGAATAAGGTCATATCTTCGCCTTAGCTGAACATCCACCTGAGCCCAGGCATTATCACTCCGATTTCTCAGAGTAATTAACCTGTTATAGATTCCAATAACAAGAACCAGAAGAACGCCAAAGGCGATAATAAGAAACAAAATGATTTCCATCTTTTTCTCCTAACAATATTTCGAGAAATTCTTTATCCTCAATAATAAACTACTTCAAAAGACAAAAGTCAAATATTTGATTCACCTCAAACAGTCGAGACTTTCCAGCGAATCAGGTTAATTAAAAAAATTTTCATAATTAATCCTAAAAAAATTGACAGTGCAGGCAGACAATGATATATTCTTTACTCTTTTTCTCAATTAGGGAAATAATTTCTTCAAACATCACAAGGAGGTTTTCTCAATGGCTTCATTAAAGGAAAAATTTGCTTCAACGCTAGAACCCATGCGCGAAAAAGTTAAAACGATGATCAAAGAACACGGCGATACTAAGATATCAGAAGTTACAGTGGCTCAGGCCTACGGTGGAATGCGCGGAGTAAAATGCATGGTCACCGAAACATCGGCTCTCGACCCCGTTGAAGGTATCCGCTTTCGCGGCTTCAACATCCCCGAGCTTCGAGAAAAATTGCCAAAGGCGCCAGGCGGCGAAGAACCTCTTCCTGAGGGAATATTCTATCTCCTTCTTACCGGCGAATTGCCAACTGAAGATGATGTAAAGGAAATAACCGAAGAATGGCGAAAACGCAGCCCCCTCCCTGACTATCTCATCAATATTCTCAAAACCATCCCCAAAGATACCCACCCGATGACTCAGTTTTCACAGGGTATTCTCGCCCTCCAGAAAGAGTCCATCTTCGCTGCAAAATACAGAGAGGGATTAACCAAGATGGAATACTGGGATCCCATGTACGAAGATGCGATGAACCTTCTGGCCAAACTCCCCCTTATTGCCTCTTACATTTACCGCAAAACCTACAAGAACGATGAGCATATCCCTCCTGATCCAAATCTTGACTGGGGTGGAAATTTTGCTCATATGATCGGAATCGAAGACGAAAAATTCAAGGAACTCATGCGCCTTTACTTCGTTATTCACAGCGACCATGAAGGCGGGAATGT
>WVXO01000009.1:3058-31709 GCA_011773465.1 Candidatus Aminicenantota bacterium
CCTCTCCACGGACTGGCTAACCAGGAAGTTCTCCGCTGGATCATGGAGGTAAAGGAGGACTTAGGAGGCGTTCCGGACAAAGAGCAGCTGGTGAAATATCTCTGGGACACCCTGAATGCAGGAAAAGTCATTCCTGGATACGGACATGCGGTTCTCCGTCAAACAGACCCCAGATACATGGCTCAGCGAGAATTCGCCCTCAAGCACCTTCCCGATGATGAAATTTTTAAAGTTGTAAGCGCCATCTACGAAGTTGCGCCTGATATTCTGAAGGAACACGGCAAAGCAAAAAATCCCTGGCCCAATGTTGATGCTCACTCTGGCTGTCTCCTCCTCCACTATGGAGTCACAGAGTATGATTTCTACACAGTTTTCTTCGGAGCATCCCGTGCTATCGGCGTTCTTGCCTCGCTGATTTGGGACAGAGCCCTTGGCTTGGCCATCGAAAGACCCAAGAGTATCACTACAGATTGGATAGAAGCGCAGGTAAAGAAGTAAACAAAAAATTTTCTTGAAATTAAAAGAAGGGTAGTGAAAGGCGATTTTCACTACCCTTCTACCTTACTCTAGATACGTGTTTTTCCCTATCTTTTCTGCATAGAAGCAAACCGAGATAAAATTCCCTTTATTGTCTTTTCCCTTTGCCCTGAAACTAAAAGAGAATTTCTCACCTGGCCAAGCGGAAAAACTTCAAAACTTCCATAAAATCATTGCTGGTGAAGGAGACAGATCTATCCCCTGATCTTTTTGCTCCCGGAATCCAGGAAGATCTTGCGGCTATTTCCTCGTCTGTAAAAGTTATTTCCATCGTGATAGGCGGATTGAGCTTGTATGGCTTAAAATCTTTCAGCCTTTTCAAAGCTGCTTTGGTTTTCTTTTTGATCAATTCTTGAGCCTTCAGAGGATGGAGCATTTTTGCTGCTTTTCCTATTCCTTCCTTGACAGCTGCGGTTTCTATATTCCCAAAAAGCTCCGTTGCCTGGTTGCAAATGGCTAAATCTCCAGCCACCATAACAACGGGGACGCCGAAATGCCCGGCAATGGCTCCATTGATTCCAGCCTCAGGCATCTTTTTTCCGTTGAGAACAACATCAAAAATTGTTCCAGTCATGGTGTGCTTGAGAACACCATCAGGCGTACCAGCCCGCGCATGGTATCCTATAAAAATAACTGCATCAAAACTCTTATCTATTCCTTCCATCATGACCAAGGGACCTCCTGACCAATCCCTAAGCAGCTCAGCCTCATGACGCAAAAGGTCAGGAAGAATATTGCGGGCACTTCCGTGGGAGTCCCGCACAAGAATCTCAGTTGCCCCTGCTTCGAGGGCTCCTTCTATAGCTGCGTTTGTCTCTTGAGTCATAAGCTTTCTAAAGAGAGAATAATCATCTCCTCGACGGCTGACATCATCCCAGTGGATAACACCTGAGATCCCTTCCATGTCCACAGAAATAAAGACCTTAAGTCCCTTTTGAGCCTCCCCGGCTCTCACAAAAAAACAGAGAAACAAAACGAGGGCACATAAAACAAAAATTCTTTTTCTCATGTTTCCTCCTTTTAATGTGTTATGTCTGAAAGGATTTTGAATGATCCGATACTCCTTTACCCATGCAAACATTCAGCAAAGATTCTTTTAGGGCAGAATAATCATAGAGAATCAAAAAATCGAAGTCAACACAGTTTAAACTTGAAGTGAGTATTTATCCAGCTGAGGTGGATTTGTAGAAACAAACGTCACCCTAAATTCCCGCAAGTACGGGCTTGATAAATCAAGCCCCTACAACGAATCAAATTCCTACAATAAAAAAGACCGTCCCTTTGAGTCGCTTTTTGGTTTGTTTAGTTTGATGAATCAAATCCCTACAAATTCTAAAATGAATGTGATATATTCTTTTATCAAATATCTTTCTTTTACTTGGGTGTTATTATTCCGTGCTAAATTCTTATGCCACTAAACTGGTTTCTAAATCATAAAGGAAGCATTTTATGATGAGGAGGAGAAGATTATGGAACTTAGGATAGGTCTTATTGGCTGTGGGACCGTGGGACAAGGCCTTCTGGAAATCCTCGAAAAAAAAAGAGAATATTTGAAAGAAAAGCTTGATTTCGAAGTTAAACTCGTGGCCATCAATGACAAACTGAAAGGCTCTCTTCTCATTCCAGAGGGAATAGAAGTAGAAAAAACTCTTCAGCTCTTAGGGCAGGGAAAGAAAATTGACGAGTATCTCGAGGGAAGATCCAACGAAGCTCGGCAAATGGATCCTCTGGAAATGCTCGAAAAATGTGATGCTGATATTATTGCCGAACTTACATACACAGATATCAAGACTGCAGAACCGGCAACAACCTATATCAAGAAAGCCTTTCAAACGGGAAAACATGTGGTCACATCTAACAAGGGACCTGCCGCGCTTAATTACAGAGAGTTAAAAAAACTGGCTCAAGAGAACAACCTTTTTTTCAGGATTGAGGGTACTGTCATGAGCGGGACACCGGTGTTCAGTTTATTCGAGAACGGCTTGGCTGGAAACAAGATCAAAGAGATAAGCGGGATACTTAACGGGACAACCAACTTTATCCTCTCCAAAATGGAGATGGAGAGCATGGACTATGAAGATGCCCTTGGGCTGGCCCAAAAATTAGGTTACGCTGAAGCAGATCCTACAGCTGATGTGGAAGGGTATGATGCCCTGGCTAAAATTGTTATCCTCTCAAACGTTTTCCTTGAGGGGAACATCAAGCCATCTGATGCAAAAAGGGAAGGTATCACTTCTCTCTCCAAACAGGAAATCCTGGCTGCTAAAGGAGAAGGATTCAGGTACAAGCTTATCTCCTCAACTAAAAAGGAAAATGGGCAGATTCGAGCTAGCGTCTCCCCTCAAAAACTCCCTCTCGCCAACCCTCTGGCTGGAGTTATGGGCGCCAACAACGCTTTGACCTTTGACCTGGATTTGCTGGGAAAAGTAACCATCCAAGGACCAGGGGCTGGAAAAATTGAGACTGGCTATTCTATCCTCGCAGACATGCTGGCCATTCACCGCCATCTAGCAAAATGAACCTGAGAAATAAAACAAGATAGAATTAAAAATTGGATAAAAAAAGGAGTGAACTAAATAGAAAATAATTGATAAAAGGAGAAACTCGAAATGCACTTTGATCTTTTAAGCGATAAGGATCTCAAAGCCATGGATGCCTTATTAGACTCATACGGAGGAGCAAAAGAGATTTCCGAAAAGATAGAGTCTATGAGGGATTACGAAGCGAGGAAAAGAATCGCCGCAGAAAAAGGATACGGAGAAATGCTGGAAAAAGCTGAAGAATATACAAAAGATTTTGCCAAAGTTGAGGACTTCGTAGAGAAAAACGGAATTACTGTTACCAAGCAAGGAATCTGCACTACCCAGGTTTCCGGATTTCAGGCAGCCCGCCCCACCTTTGATTGTCTAAAGAGAGTAGCAGAGAACAGAGACGTTCTTTTCCCGACAGAGATGATTTCAGTCGTGGCTCTGACCGATCATTATGTCTACAGCGGTGACCTACTCTCGACACTGACCATGGCCGAAAATATACTGGGCGCCAGCAAATTCTGCACCACCAACCTTCTAGGAACTCCCCTTCCAGAAGAGCGGTTTGCAAGGGTAGAAAAAGTGACTGGAGAGAAATTCGAGAGAAAGGATTTGGGTAATGGCTTGAGTCAGATAATCCTGAAGAATATGGGAACAGCTTTCGGTAACCTGGGAGGGGTTGAAGTCGGAAACAATAACCACCTCGTCTATCTTGACGGGATAACGAGGGCCGCTCTTGCAACAGGAGCGAATTTTTTCCTTAATCCAAGCTGGTCAACTATTGTGGCTGCCTGCTATTACGCCAGAGAAATTCCTAATCTTTCCTTCAAGATATCCATGCTCCTCTCTACCCAAAACGCTATCCAGCTTCGGATGCTCCTCAATATTTTCAAAGAATATCTTCGCTCTGACGGGACCACGCCTATCTACGAGATCAACATCGGAAACGCAGCAACTTCTGAAACATTTATCCAATGTTTCGACGAGCTTGAAGCATCAGAACTCCCTAGAATCTTTCTTGCCGCTCATTTAAGGATCAATCCAGACCTAGGCATGGCTGACTTTAACTGGACTGAGAACGCTTTCAAAGTCCTTGATGCGGGAAAAGATTTGACAATTAAATATGAGAGCGACGGTGAATCTCGTCCCTATGATACCATGGAAGCCTATTTCTTCTCGGATGAGGAAAGAGATGAAAAGGCAGAGCTAATCGGCGATGTGATATATCATAAGTGCCTAAGATGTGACAAGGATGCCAAAGAGATCATGAGAAGGGGTCACGAGACAAGGTTTGCCAGGATTTCCTACAGAAAATAAATTCTGGCGATGGAAAAATAGACATCAGGAGATGGAAGATGGATTTGGGTATCAAGAATAAAGTGGCCCTGGTGGCAGCATCGAGCAGAGGCCTTGGAAAAGCGATTGCCTTTCAGCTTTCCAGGGAAGGAGCAAAAGTCATAATCTGCGCCAGAAATAAGGAGAGGCTTTTCAAAACCAGAGATGAAATAGCCGCCGAAACAGGAGGAGTTATTATGGCAATTGTGGCGGATGTAAAAGACAGGAAACAGGTGAGCAAGATGGTCCAGCAGACCGTAGAGGAGTTGGGGACAATCAATATATTGGTCTCGAACGCTGGAGGACCTCCTTCGGGGATGGCGGATGACTTTGTTCTGGATGACTATCAAGATGCTCTGGAGCTTAACCTCCTGAGTACAGTAAACCTCTGTTATGAAGTTATCCCTTTCATGAAAAAACAGAAGTGGGGAAGGATTATTAACATGACTTCGGTTGCAGCCAAGCAGCCTATAGATTCTCTGATCCTTTCCAATACGGCAAGGGCAGGAGTCTTGGGCTTCTCGAAATCCCTCTCAAATCAGGTGGCGTCTTATGGTATTACTGTAAACTCAATCTGTCCTGGATACACGAAAACAGAGAGAGTTGAAGAGCTGGCAAAGTCTTTCGAGGAAAGCGGGAAGGGCACGGTCAAAGATTTCTACGGGAGTATACAGAAAAATATTCCTGCGGGGAGGTTAGGAACACCCGAGGAGATAGCTCAAGCAGTGGCCTTTCTTGCTTCTGAAGGAGCAGACTACATAACCGGAGTTGCCTTGCAGGTTGACGGAGGATATACCAAGGGTATATTTTGATAAAAGGGATTAAAATGGGAAAAACTGCAGCATTCCCTGCAGAAAAATGGGGCTGAAAAATGGGGCCAGGCCCCATTTATTTTATTTATGCAATTTTGTGTGTAAATGGGGCCATGTAAATGGGGCCAGGCCCCAATTTTGAAAGTTGAAAGGAAAGGATAGATGAAAAATTACATGGAAGAATGGGAAGGCACTGCTTACCCAGAAATGGTAAGAGACCTCCCAGAGATCGATGTTCCTCTTGAGGGAGTACGAGGGTGGCTTCTTCAGAGCAAGGACAAACAGGTGGCCTTCTTTGATATTGAACCTGTCGGCAAAGTTCCTCCTCATTCTCATTGCGCCCAATGGGGCTTTGTGGTCGAGGGAGAGATGTCCCTTACAATTGGGGAAAAAACCACGGTGCACAGAAAAGGCGATTGGTATTATATCCCCGAAGGTGTAGTGCATTCAGCCACCTTTCTCACAAGAGTAAACGCCATAGATATCTTTGATGATCCAGCCAGGTACAAAGTCAAAGAAAGATAGAACAATTTTACCTCATGATTGATGAAAACCAGCAATAGCAGAAAGCAAACATGAAATCGTTATTCGCCACAATTATGAAAGAATACGAGGGGTACAAGATCGGAAAAATGCTGTGTTACATCCAAGATCCCGAGATAATCTCTTTTGCCGGCGGATTACCCAGCACCGATGTTTTCCCACTCGATCTTATTCAGAAGACTGCAGAGAAGTCCTTAAAGTCCGATCCGGATCATGTTCTTCAATATTCCTCCGTAACCGGAGAAAAAGAACTGATGGAAGCAATCATAGATTATCTTAAAAAAGATAATATCCACATCGAACTTGAAAACATTATGATAACAACCTCTGGGCAACACGGGATAGACCTTGTCGGAAGATTATTCCTTGATCCCAAAGATATTATAGTCGCAGATTGCCCTACCTTTGGGGGTGCCTTGGCCTCCTTCGAGCTGGAAGATGCAGAATACATGGCCAAAGATATTGAAGAAGACGGATCCGATGTTAAGGGCATGGAAGCTGGAATAGAAAAATTACTTAATCAGGGAAGGAAACCTAAATTTATATACGTAGTCCCGGATTTTCAGAACCCCTCAGGGATAACCATGAGCCTCAAGAAAAGACTGGCTCTTCTCTCTACGAGCAAAAAGTACGGTATTCCTCTTATAGAAGACAGCCCTTACAGGGAGTTGAGATACAGGGGAGAACATATCCCTTCCATATATTCTCTTGATGAAAATCAAGGGAATGTTATCGGCATATATACTTTTTCAAAAATACTCTGCCCGGGCCTGAGAGTCGGATTCAACATAGGTCCATCCGAAGTCATAAGGAAGTTCTCCTTCATAAAAGGAGCCAACATACTCAACACCCCCAAGCTCAATCAGGACATTTGCACAGCATTCCTCCGAGAATACGATCTGGATGCCCACTTCAAAAGGGCTAGAAATTACTACTCTGAAAAACTGAATTTCTTTTTGAAAGCCATGGAAAAGAATTTTCCTGAGGATATGGGCGTAAAGTGGACAAAACCCGAAGGTGGACTGTTCCTCTGGATAACCGTGCCAGAAAAGATTAATACCTTGGAGCTATTTTATGCGGCTGCCAAAGAGAAGGTTGCTTTTGTCCCTGGTGAGGTATGCTATCCAAGGGGATATCTCAAGCATAACACGATGAGGATAAACTTTTCTTACCCAACAAAAGATGAGATTGTTGATGGTGTGAAAACATTAAGCTTTGTGGTAAAAAAATACTTAACTGAGAAAAAAAAGAATATTTAAACAAAATAATGGAGGAGCCATGACTGATAACGACTTATACGGCCCAGGTGTAATGAAATATATCAAAAAAGCTGAAAAATTTTTAGTCCAAAAAGAAAAACATATTGCTCGAATGAAAAAACTCAAATTTGACACCATAGCCGTTCATGGTCTCTACACTGTTGAAGAAGCTTTAGCTCAAAATCAGGGAGCCGTAATAGAACCTCTTTATCTGTCAACCTCCCAAGCTTACAGGGACTCTGATGAGATGGAGGCTGCTCTAGCCTATTTGATTCCTACCTGGTGCTACACGCGGATAGCCAATCCGACAACTTATTATTTAGAATGGGTCCTTGCTTTACTTGAAGGTTACCAGACTGGCCACGATACCTCCTGCCTGGTGACTGCCTCCGGGATGTCAGCTATAATGTCAGCAATAGATCCTTTTCTGGTTAAGCAAAAAGAAGGGGCAGAGAAAATAAATTTTGTCTCTTCTGTCCAGCTCTATGGAGGCGCCTTCCAACTTTTTTCAGTCAGGAAGATGCAGGAAAGGGGAATACAGGTGCGCTGGGTTGAGCATCAGGAAGACATCGAGGAGTGGAAGGCAAAGATTGATGAGAATACCCGCTTCCTCTATTCAGAGGCCCCAAGCAATCCTCAGCAATCGTTTTGTGATGTCAAGGCGCTTGTCGAACTGGCTCATTCCTGGGAAATTCCTTTTATTATTGATTCAACCTGTGCTACTCCAGCTTTGATGCGCCCCATTGCTTATGGGGCAGACATCGTTATCCATTCTCTAACCAAATCCATAACCTCTGGCGGCCTGGCTATAGGAGGAGCTTTAATCAGCCGCAAACCCATTGCAACCAAGATAAGAAATGAAAATCCCCTATTTAAACAAAGCTTTGCCGAGTACGTAAAGTTTCTTCCGTACCGGGATACTGGCCCGGCGGCTTCTCCTCCGAATGCTCTTTTTGCTTTGAATGACCTTAGGACACTTCGTTCCAAGATGGACGTGGTCAGCGCCAACTCCGAGAAAGTCGCAGAATTCCTCAATCAGCATCCCAAAATTTATCAAGTGGATTATTTAGGATTAGATAGCTTCCCTCTCCACACCTTGGCCAAAAAATACATGAAGCTTGTAGACTCTGATGATGGAAAAGGTAACGAAATAAACCGCTACGGCCACCTTCTTAGTTTTCGAGTCAATGGACCGCCGCAAAACGCCCGGAAAGTTTTTGATAATCTAAATCTCATCTTCAGGGCAACGGATTTGGGCCGCATTAAAAGCGTGGCCACCATTCCAGCAATTTCTACCCACCAACAGCAAGGAGAAGAGGCCCGCGAAAAGGCTGATATTCCACCTCAATTGATAAGACTTTGTGTGGGAGCTGAAAATCCGGACGATATCATAGCTGACCTCGACCAAGCTCTCGGCTCTCTCTGATTCCTAGAGGCTAAAACAGACAACTTTAGGCTCTGTCATCTCAAGGAGAGCAAATTTAATCCCTTCCCGACCGAGTCCGCTCCATTTCACACCGCCAAAGGGCATCATATCTATGCGGTAATCTGTGGAATCATTAATCATCACTCCGCCCACATCAAGTTCTTTGATGGCTTTAAAGGCATTTTCCAGGGAACGGGTAAAGATGGCTCCGTGGAGTCCGTATTTGACACTGTTGGCTAGGTCGATCGCCTCATCCAGGGAAGAAATTTTATAAAGATTCACCACCGGACCAAATACTTCTTCACAATTAAGTTTGGCGCCTTCAGGCATATTCCTGAATACGGTAGGCTCAAACTGTGTTCCTTTCCTCTTGCCCCCAGTGAGAAGCTCAGCCCCTGACTCACACGCTTCCCCAACCCACTTTTCCACTCGAGCAGCTTCCTCCTCTGTAATCATGGGACCCATGTCCGTCTCTTCATCCAGTTGATAGCCAACTTTTATTTTCTTCGTCTGCTCTACAAACATCTTTTCAAACTGATTGTAAACAGTTTCATGGACATAAATTCGCTGAACTCCAATGCAGTTCTGCCCGACGGCCCAGAAAGCTCCGGACACAGAAAGCTCCACTGCCTGTTGAAGATCAGCATCGTCCATGACAATAACCGGAGAGTTCGAGCCCAACTCCATTCCTATTTTCTTCAAGCCCGCTTTTTTGACAATGTCCTGGCCAGCTTCAGTTCCTCCGGTGAAGGAGATCATTCTCACCCGAGAATCTGTGACCAGGGCATCAGCGATCTTCGAGGCACGGCCGGTAACAATGTTTAAGATATTCCAGGGAAGGCCTGCTTCGATAAATGCCTCCCCCAACTTTAAAGCAGAAAGCGGAGTGACAGTGGCAGGCTTCAGAACTACCGAATTTCCACCGGCAATTGCCGGTCCAACCTTATGGGCTACGAGGTTCAAGGGATCATTAAAAGGGGTAATGGCTGCGATTATTCCGATTGGAAAGCGAAGGTAGTAGCCTACTCTGTTCTCCGAATCTTCGCGACTGTCGAAGGGAATGGTCTCCCCTACAATCCTCCGTGCTTCTTCAGCAGAGATTGTGATTGTATCTATGCAGCGGCTAGCCTCTTTTCTGGCTTCCTTAATGGTTTTACTCCCTTCGGTGGCAATCGTTCTGGCAAAATCTTCTTGCCTGCTTCTGATTATTTCTGCTGTTTTATAAAGGATAGAGATACGCTGATGAACAGGTAGATTCCGGTTTATTTTAAAACCTTCTTCAGCCGCTGCAAGGGCAGCTTTCACATCATCATTATCGCCTGAAGGAACTGTGTCTATAAAATCATTGTTATAGGGATTGAGGACTTCAATCTTTTCGTCCTTATCAACCCAGTCTTTACCGATTAGCATCTTCATTTGATCCCTCCATTTAAATATTCAATTTTATCAAATTTAATAACGGCCTTGGGGTCAGGCTTTCCTACCGAGAAAAGTAACTTTCCTACCCTATGCCAGGGGATCAGGCCTTGTCACCGGGAAATGTACGTTTCCTGCCTTTTGCCCCTATGACATTCATTTGGATAAGGCCTGACCTTGAAAAGCGAGGATAAGACCTGCCCCTAACACATATGGAAGCATTTTTTACTATCTTTGAAATAATAACTAATTGCAAGCCAAAAATTCTTAGTGTAGAGGCTTGATTTATCTTGTGTAAGGGCTTGATTTATCTGTAGCCGCTTGATTCATCTGTAGGGGCTTGTCATCTTGTGCAGGGGCTGGGATCATCTTATGTAGGGGCTTGATTCATCAAGCCCACACTTTTAATCTATAAAAATGATTTAGTTGGATAAATCAAACTCCTGCGTTATGGAAAAGCAGCCTCTTTTTTGATAATAGTAGCCTGCCCCTTTTTCACTTTTTGAAATAAGTCGCCTTTATCCTTTTCCATAAATAACTCAAATTTTGCAAGTCTGACCCCAAAAGTCAAAAGTTGAATTTTGGATGGTAATATTTTAGAATGAGTGGACATGGAAAGAATCAGAATCGCCGGAAACCCTAACCTAAAGCTAAAGGGAAAAGTCAAAATCAGCGGTGCAAAAAATGCCGTTCTTCCCGCGATTACAGCCTCGCTTTTAACCAAAGAAAAAGTGCGGCTAAAAAATATTCCCCTTGTTAAAGACGTTTTTACGATCTTAACCGTCATGAAGGAGCTGGGAGCCAACTACACCTTGAGAAAGAATACTTTATCCATTCAGGCAAAAAAGATTAAATCCGCTGAGGCTTCCTATGAACTGGTCAGTGCCATGAGAGCGTCCATTTTAGTCTTGGGCCCTCTCTTGGCCCGCTACGGAAAAGCGATAGTCGCCTTGCCAGGGGGCTGCGCCATCGGTTCTCGGCCCATAGACCTCCATATCCATGGATTAGAAAAATTAGGGGCGACGATAAACCTCGAACATGGCTATATTAAAGCAGAAGCAAAAAGGCTCCATGGAGCA
Source organism: Candidatus Aminicenantota bacterium (assembly GCA_011773465.1). Lineage (GTDB taxonomy): Bacteria > Acidobacteriota > Aminicenantia > Aminicenantales > Aminicenantaceae > SOIV01. The sequence goes on from WVXO01000009.1 coordinate 13,994, forward strand.
GAGCTAGAATTCGAGAAAAAATCCGTAGGAGGAACAGAAAACCTGATTATGGCAGCTTCCCTGGCCCAGGGAGAGACTGTTTTAAAAAACTGCTCCTTGGAACCAGAAGTGTCAGACCTGTGTGAGCTTCTGGTTAAGATGGGGGCTAAGGTTGATGGGATTGGCCAGGAGACCATACGTATTAAAGGAGTAAAAGAGCTGGGCGGAGCTACTCATGACATAATTCCCGATCGAATAGAAGCGGGAACTTTCCTTGTAGCCAGCGCATTAACCCGAGGAAACATCGTGCTGAGCCATGTCCAGCCCCGCCATCTCGATACTATCATTGAAAAACTAAGATACTCTGGAGCAAAAATAGAGCAACTCAATAATCACTCTCTACGTGTTATCGGAAGCGAAGAAATCAAGTCTCAAGATATCACGACTTCTCCCTATCCAGGATTTCCTACCGATATGCAAGCGCAGTTTATTGTATTGATGACTCAAGCCTCCGGAACATCCATTATCACTGAGACTATTTTCGACAGAAGATTTACCCACATTAACGAATTGCTGCGTCTTGGAGCAAATATCGAGGTCTCTGGAGATAAGGCCATAGTCAGAGGAAAAACTCCTCTCTCAGGAGCAGAGACCTTAGCTTCAGATCTTAGGGCTTCCGCTTCTCTTGTTCTGGCTGGGTTGATAGCAAACGGAGAAACCATTGTCAATGAAGTCGAGCATCTGGATCGGGGCTATGAGAAACTGGAAGGAAAGCTTAAGTCTCTCGGAGCCCATATTGAAAGAATAAAGGAATAAGAGAAGAAGGTCTAAGATGGAAAACTGTATTTTCTGTAAGATCATAAACAAAGAAATCCCTGCCAGCATAGTCTTTGAAGATGATAAAATGATCGCGTTCAATGATATAAATCCCCAAGCTCCGATTCATATTCTTCTCATTCCCAGAGAACACTTCGCTTCACTAAATGAAATCTCCGAGGAAAAAAAGAATATCTTAAGCCACTTACTCCTCGCTGCGCGCCAGATTGCGCAAGAAAAAGGAATCGCTGAAAAAGGTTATAGAATCGTGCTCAACACTGAAAGGGACTCGGGCCAGGAAGTCTTTCACATCCACCTTCATCTTTTAGGGGGAAGGCGGATGCACTGGCCTCCAGGATAATAGAGAATAATGGGGTCAGACCTTTCAAACTTTTATATATTGAACTTTTTTTGTTAAATTGAAAGAACCGGGCCTTTAATTAAGATATAAATAAATTCAAAACTATGAAAGTTTGAAAGGTCTGACCCCAATAAAAAAAGGAGGTAAGGACAATGGAAATAACGTGGTTAGGACATTCTGGAATAAAACTGCAGGGTTCAAAAACTGTATACATTGACCCCTTCTTAACAGATAATCCCGCTGCCTCAATCACATGTGACGAGGTTTCAGACGCTGATGTTGTCGTTGTCACCCATTATCACGGGGATCATTTAGGTGACTCCTTTGCTATCTGTAAAAAAACAGGCGCTACCCTCGTTGGCATCCATGAGATAGCAGTAGATGGTGAAGCAGAAGGCTTAACAGCCGAGGGAATGAACATCGGAGGCACAGTGGAGGCAAAAGGGGTGAAAATTCACATGGTTCAAGCTCTCCACTCTGCCGAAAAAGGTGATCCGGCTGGAGTTGTTATCGAGATGGACGGAAAAACAATTTACCATGCAGGCGATACAGGATTAACCTATGATATGAAACTTATCGGCGAATTCTTTAACCCCGACTTGAGCTTTATTCCTATCGGAGACAGATACACCATGGGCGTTCCATCCGCAGCAAAGGCAGTGGAGTTTATCCAGACAAAAAAAGTGATTCCCGTTCATTATAATACTTTTCCCATTGTCAGCGCTGATCCTGAAGAATTCAAGAGAAGAGTAGGAGATAAAGCAGAAGTCATCATCCTCAATCCTGGAGAATCATATACACTGTAGCTTCTTAAACCTTCTGCCTTCTTATTCACACCTTCTCAAGTGGCCTATTTAATCGATGGAAGCAATTTTATCGGATATTCTTCGCCCCGCAATATCAAAGATCCCCAGGCTAAATACCGCCTGGTTTCTCGGCTTTTAATTTTCCAGCGCCTGAAAAAAACAAGAGTGCTCCTGGTCTTCGACGGAACTCCAGACTTAAATTTAATAGGGAAAGCGTTCCAGAAAAAAAAATTTTCTGTGATCTTTCCTCCATTAGGCGGGAATGCCGATGAAACCATAAAAGAAATAATATTAAAACAAACAGATTTAAGAAGATTCTTTGTGGTTAGCTCAGACCGTGAGATAAATAGATTTGCCAAGTCAAAAAGAGCTACACCCTTGAGCTCTAATGAGTTTAACCGTGAGCTTCAAACAGCGCTGAAAGAACACAGAAAATCTTTAGAAATAGAGAAAAAAGTCAGCTCACTCTCCCCTTTGGAGATTAATCAATGGGTCAAGATTTTTAAGGATGAAAAATGACTAATGTTTCCATAATAGGTGCGGGCAGACTCGGAACCTCTCTGGGACACGCTCTCCGAAAGAAGGGGTATAAGATAAAGGCGCTGTCCTGCAGGACAATGTCCTCTGCTGAAGAAAGCAGAAAAATCATAGGAGAAGGGATAGCTTCTATTGATAATATCCAGACAGCAAGAGTGGGAGAAATCGTTTTCATATGTTTACCTGATGAAGAAATCACAAAGGTTACAAGAGTACTTGCCGGCTCGGACATCAATTGGTTAAAAAAATTTGTTTTTCACTGCTCAGGTCTTATCCGCTCCGATGTCTTTAAACCTTTAGGAGACAAGGGCGCCTTAACTGCGTCCCTCCATCCCATCCAATCCTTTGCCCAAAAGAAAACACCCTCAGCACAATTTGAAAACATTTATTTTGGACTCGAAGGATGCGATGAGGCTTTAGCTTTATCTGCGAAAATTGTCCGGCAACTCGGAGGTTACCCTCTTATCCTTCAACCAGAAGATAAAGCTCTTTACCACGCGGCCTGCAGCACAGCTTCTAACTTCTTTGTTGTTCTTTTAGAAATGGCAGTGTCTCTCCTCAGGCAGATAGATCTTCAAGAAGAAAAGGCTCTCCAGATTCTTCTCCCTCTAGTGAAAGGGACTTTACATAATGTAAAGAAATTTAACATCAGAAGCTCTTTGACTGGTCCTGTTATAAGAGGGGATAAGGAATCAATACAAAAGCATCTTGAGGCTCTACGAAAATTCCCTCCTTATTATGAAACATACACGAGGCTGGCTGCCCAGGCACTTGAAATGGCCAAAAAAGAAGGAAGAATTTCTCCACAAAAAATCAAGGTGTTGAAGAACCTGCTGGAAGGAAAATAACCTCTTCCTCAAGCTCAACACCGAATCTCTCTCTCACTCGCCCTTTGAGTTCCTGGGCAAGACGAAGAACATCCTGGGCTGAGGCCTTCTCCTCGTTAATGATAAAATTCGCGTGGCCCCCATAAACAGCTGCTCCACCAATCCTCAAATCCTTAGCCTCCACTTTATCTAAAAAATAGGCAGCAGGGACTCTTCTGCCATCAGGAAGAACAGGGTTTTTGAAATAACTGCCAGCACAAGCTACTTCCTCTGGAGGATGATTACTCTTCCTTTTTTCTAAATTTTCTTCAATGCGTGCTTTTATCTCTTCTTTCTCTCCTTTATGAAGTTCAAAAACAGCTCTTAAAAAGACATCACATTTTTTGCTCAGGACACTATGCCGGTATCTAAATTCAAAATAATCCCTCTTGACCTTAACTCTATTTCCTTCCTTACTGAGGATTTCAGCGTCCTTTAAAAACTTTCCGATGCTATTACCGAAGGCGCCAGCGTTGCTAAAAACAGCCCCGCCCACAGTCCCCGGAATACCTGCTAAAAATTCAAATCCACTCAAACCTTTATTTATCGAGAACTGAATCAAGTCCCTTAAAAGAGTACCAGCTAATGCCTCTACCTCTGCTTTTTCCCCTATCTGCTTTATACCTTTCACGCTGTTTTTTATGATGAGACCGCGAAATCCGTCATCATCAAAAAGGAGGTTATACCCCCCTCCAATAATAAAGTAAGGAATGGAATGTTCTCGGGCTAAAAGAATCGATTTCACAAGTTCAGGAATGGAAGTCGCTTCAAAAAAATAATCCGCCTTTCCGCCAATCCTAAAGTTTGAATGATCCCGAAGAAGCACAGACTTTTTTAAAGCCTTCCCCACATTGTCTAAAAAATGTTCCGGAAAATCCGGCTTTTTTTCGCCCATTTTTATCTTATTCTATACTACGCCTCTTAAAATGTCCAAAGCCATAATTCCAAAGCATGCATCTCATTTTCTGCCATGAGGAAACATTCAAAGAAATGGGGCCTGGCCCCATTTTCTCACTCACATTCTTCAAATTTGGCATGTATTTTGCTATTATATTGTTGTTTCTATTAATCATATTAAATTATTTATAATATTGACATTTTAATCCGTGCGCGCTATTATTCATAAAATTTTGATTCGAGGTCCAAAAATGAAAAAAACAACCTTGACGACACTAATTATGATTCTTTTTATCTCTGCTTCTTTGCCAGCTCAAACCCCTGCTAACGATGATTATATCAAAGCTATGACCACGCCGAATGCTGCCCAAAGAGTCAAACTCCTCAAAGAATACCTAGCAAAATATGCAGGCAAAGGGACTCAATACGAAAATTTTGTCTATGCCACACTCTGTGTGCAAAATTATGCGGGCAAGACGGTCAGAGAAACCATTGATTATGGTGAAAAAGCTCTGGCATTGGGTGGTCTCGATGACCTCACTAAATGCAATGTTTTATTAACAGTATCAGCTGTTTACAGCGAACGTGGTCAAAATCTGGAAAAGGCCAAAAACTACGCTTCCCAAGTCGTCCAAATTGCCAAAGCTAATAAAAATAATAAGTCTTCAGATGCAACTCCAGAGCAATGGGATAAATTTATTGGAGCCGGCTACTTTACCCATGGACAAGCCCTGGAAAAGTCGAAGTATCTCAAAGAGGCTGTTGACTCCTATATAAATTCCTATAATATCTTAAAAAATGCTCAAATCGCCAATAGCCTGAAGAAACTAGGAAAATCCCTTTATGATATCAGGTTTTATAAGGATGCAGAAAAGGCTTTTAAAATCCCCGTTTCGGTTCTAAAAGACTTCGCAAGCTATGCTTTCTACGCTAAAGCTCTTTTCAAAAACAAGAAAAAAGAAGAAGCATTGAAATATTTTAAGCTAGCCTATGACAAACAAAAAAGTGGTGAAATGGCTTTTTATGTGGGAATTATCCTAGCTGATAAGGCCAAGTCAAATCCCTCAGTCTCCCAGGAGGCGATCCGTTACTTACTCGATGCTAGCTTCCTCTCGGCTTCAAACTCAAAAAAAGCTATGGAACTAGCTGAAAGTATTTTTTTCCACTCGGATAAAAACGCCAAATACAACGAGAACGTCAAAGAGATCCAAAAGAAAAGCAAAAAATTGGAAAGCCTTACTGAGACATTCAACAAAAAATTCGGAGAAAAAGACGAAGAAGACTTATCCAATGCAGAGAAAAAAGAGATGGATACTATGCTGGAAGAAATCGAAGCAGAAGAAAAGGCAATTAAGAAGCTTGAAGCTGAGCAGAAAATCGTCTTGGAAAAATTCAATAAACTTATCGAAGAAGCTAAACAAAGATTAGGGCTCAGATAGAATTAATTATTTATTGGCCTAATCTCTTTGGCAACCTGCCTCTGAGCAACAATCAACCTTTAACCTTCCATGTATCGGGTCAGTTCCATATGTAGGGTCAGGTTTTATTACGAGGAACGCCATAAGGGCCAGGATTAGGAAGATATCTTTTCCAACGGCAAGGCCTGACGCCAGGGAGTTACGCAGCCGGCTGATCAGAGCGAATGAAGAATGGCGTTAAAAATCTGCACGGAGCTAGGCTATTTCCCAAATCCTTTTCTAATAATGGAAATGAAGACGCTCGCTCTATTAATTGTGGTTTGAACTTTTCCCCATTCTATTATATTATTCATCTGCTCATACACATGCAGAAAAATCTATCAACCCCTATAATCAAATATGGCGACTAAAAATGGCAACTAAACCTCTCTCCCTCAAACAAGCCGCCCAAAAAATCCAAAAATTAAGAGAAGATATCAAATATCACGAAAAAAAATATTATGTTGATAATGATCCTCAGATTTCTGACTATGAATTTGACATGCTCGTTAAAGAGCTAGAAAAACTTGAAAAGAAGTTCCCTGAACTGATCACTCCTGAATCTCCCACTCAGAGAGTAGGTGAACAACCAGTCACTGGATTCGAATCTNNGGAATTCGAAGAGAGAATTAAAAGAATCATTCCCGGAGAAAAAATAGAATATGTAGCTGAGTTGAAAATAGATGGCCTGGGTATTTCGGTCATGTATCGCGATGGGAAGTATTTTCAGGCTGTATCCCGGGGAGATGGCTTCAGAGGAGATGACGTCTCGCTGAACGTCAAAACAATCAGGAGTTTCCCCCTTATCGTCAATAATCCTCAAGAAATAGAGGTCCGAGGAGAAGTTTTTTTGCCCTTTCAATCTTTCCAAAAAATAAACAAGGAAAGATCAAAAATGGGAGAGCCTCTTTTTGCCAATCCCAGGAATGCTGCGGCCGGCTCTCTCCGTCTTCTCGATCCTAAGCAGGTAGCTTCACGCCACTTAGATGTATTCCTCTACTCCATTTTCATCGACGGAAAAGAGCAAAAAAGCCAGTGGAAAAACTTGAAGGCGTTGAAAGACCTAGGCTTTAAAACCAATCCTTCCTCTCGCCACTGCTCTAATCTGAAGGAAGTCATCTCGTTCTGGGAGGAATGGCGGGAAAAAAGAGAGAGCTTGGATTACGATGTTGACGGAGTCGTGGTTAAGGTTGATTCGACTGAACAGCAAATGCTTCTGGGAACCACAGCTAAATTTCCCCGATGGTCCATTTCATTCAAATTCCCTGCCAGACAGGCCACGACAAAGATAAAAGATATCGCTGTTCAGGTAGGGAGAACAGGAGCCTTGACTCCCGTCGCCATTCTAGAACCAGTTAAACTCTCTGGAATCACTATAAGCCGCTCTACTCTCCATAATGAAGATGAAATAAAAAGAAAGGATATCAGAGTGGGAGATTTTGTTCTCATCGAGCGAAGCGGAGATGTCATTCCCAAAGTTGTCTCCGTTATGAAAGAAAGGAGAACAAGAAAAGAAAAAAAATTCGTCTTCCCCTCCAAGTGTCCTGTTTGTCAATCTTCAACATTCAAGCCAGAAGAAGAAGCGATTTCTCGCTGTACGAATCCCTCCTGTCCCGCTAAATTGAAGGAATCTCTTCTCCATTTTGCCTCAAGGAGGGCTATGAATATAGAAGGATTGGGAGTAGCGTTGGTCGATCAGCTTTTAGAGAAAAAATTAGTCGAAAATATCCCAGGCCTCTATTCTCTTAAACTTGAGGATCTGGCAAATCTCGAAAGGATGGGTCCGAAAAGCTCTCAGAATTTATTGGATGAAATTGAAAAATCAAAACAAAGAGACGTTACCCGTCTGATCTATGCCCTCGGGATAAGATATGTGGGAGAACGAACCGCCAAGGCGCTGGCTGATTATTTCAAAGATATTGAGTCTTTAGCCAAGGTATCTTTGGATGAGCTTATCCAAATAGAAGATGTCGGCCCCAAGGTGGGCGAAAGCATCGTTTTCTTTTTTAAACAGCCTGAAAACATCGAGCTTATAAATAAATTGAAAGAAGCCGGCCTGAACTTTTCCTCCATAGAGGTAGAGAAAAAAGGTGAGCGTCCTCTCGCCGGACAAACTTTTATTCTGACAGGAAAGCTCTCAAGCTTGAGCAGGACAGAAGCCACAGAAATTATCGAAGACTTGGGTGGGATAGTCTCCAACTCAGTCAGTAGAAAAACGACTTATGTTGTGGTCGGCGATTCCCCTGGAGCAAAGCTCGGACGAGCTCAGAAACTGGGTATTCCAACTCTCGAGGAAAAAGAGTTCATAAAGCTTGTCAAAAAAGATTAATCCTAGCTCTTCTTTTTCTTTTTTGCCACAGGTTTAAATATTCCCGGAAGTCCTCTTTTCTTATGTTTCTCTGTTAAACCTAATTCCTCGAGGGCAATTTTATGTTCAGGATCAACCTCCAAAGCCTTTTTGAATTGCTTCTTCGCTTTATCTAGAATTCCCTCTTCTTTATAATATGTCCCTAATCCCACATAACATTCTGGATTCGAAGGTTCTAATATAATGGCTTTCTGGAAGTCCTCTTCAGCCTTATTGTGAAATGGAGGAACTTTCGACTTTGCCTTTCCAAGCATCAGGAAATAGACCGCTTTGTTCTTTTTTAACCTCACAGCTTCTTCTAAAAGTTTTAAAGCTTCTTCATATCTTTCCTGATTATACAGTGTCCTACCCTGACGATACTTAATATCTGCTTGCTTTTCCAACTCTTTTCCACTCAGTTCTGGAGAGTTTTCTCTTTTGGAATCATAGTCATGCTTCTTTTTTTCATCGCCGAGGGTATCGTAGGCCTTTGCAATATGACCGAATACATTCTCAATTTTTTCCTTTATATCTGAAGGAAGATCTTTACTGAAGCAGTCAGGATGATATTTGCGAGCTAGGCGAAAATAAGCTAATTTTATCTGGTATGGAGAAGAATTTTCGGGAACATCTAAAATCTGATAATAATCCATGGTCGAAATCTGCTCACTCATTGCTACTACCTCTGCTAGCTTCTTATCCTTAACCTCGAAAGCAGCTTTTTCAGCTTTTTCCTCTTTCACAGGGGCTTTTTCTGCATCTTTAATGTCTATTATGTTCAAGCAATAAGAGAGATAGAGGCTCCTCCAAAAAAACTCGGGGCTGAAATCTCCAGCGTGAATAAGATCTTCTGCTGGATTACTTCCATCAATTGTTTCCATTATTTTCCACTCTTCTTCTGTTAAGCGGTCAATGAACTCCTCACTCGTAGGAAAAGGCACTTTTTTCCCCATGAATTTTTCCAACTGAGAAAAGTGCGTCATACGTCTTATTCCTTCCTCAATCAAATCAGGAATACTTATTTTAGATTTGAATTCCTCTTCGGCGAATTTACCTCTCTCTTGAAATTTAAATTTTCCACCAAAATAAGGAAAAATATTCAAAGTTATTTCTCTCATTTGATATTCTAGGCCAGCATACAAATCTTCCTCAGAGATAAGACCTTCTTTCATCAGACTTTCCCCTATTTTAAGCATCGGATCGATGTAACTGTCAATTTTAGTATAGGTCTTCTTTGAAATTTTTCCCAGCTTAAACAAAACTTCCCCCAGTAATTCTTGAGGATGGGTTATTTTCGCAAAAACTAAAAAACCATCATGGAAGAAAAGGTATCTTTGTATATCTTCATACTTGAAAATTAGAGGACCACTCTTCTTATGTAAATATATATCCCTTAAGTATAAACCGATGTGTTCCATAAGGATAAAACCTTTATAACTAAAGTCTTTCTACATCTCTTCTTTAGATGCTTCATTTCTATTTTCATATATTAATTATATCCTGAAAAAATTCAAGTGTTAAAAGGGAATAGGCTACTTTTTTCCTCTATATCTAGCTCAATTATTTTTTGTGAAAAATGGGGCCAGGCCCCATTATTATCAGACCCCATTATTATGACTGTCCCTTTTTTTCCCCAATAAATTATTTTTAGGAGATTCAAAATGCGGGCTTGATGAATCAAGTTCCTACACAAGATAAATCAAGCCCCTGCACAATATAGATAAAGCCCCTGCAGGGGTCCGGTCTCGATTGAAAAGGAGGGTAAATTATGATAACTTTTGCATCATGAAGATCGCCTTAGCTCAAATTTCACCCCACCTGGGAAACGTGAAGAAAAATGTTGACATGCATCTCAAGTATATCGAAAAAGCAAAAAAGAAAAATGTTGATCTTCTGATTTTTCCAGAACTAAGCCTCACTGGCTACACGCTTAAAGATTTGGTTGCAGAAGTGGCTCTTTCCCCTGATTCAGATCCTTTCTTTGACGAACTCAAGACCGCAAGCCGTGATGTTTCGCTTGTTTTTGGTTTTGTGGAAGAAAAAGAAAGAGGACTTTTCTATAATTCCGCTGCTTTTTTATCAGAAGGAAAGATTCTGCACATCCATCGTAAGGTTTTTCTTCCTACTTACGGCATGTTCGAAGAAGGAAAGTTTTTCGCCCTAGGCAAGAATTTTCACACTTTCTCTACTCCCTACGGGAAAGCGGGAATGATGATTTGCCGGGACTTTCTTAACTATGGTGCATGTTATCTTCTTTTTGCTGGCGGCTCTGAGGTTATCATAGTCATTAGTGCAGCTCCTGGCCGAGGAATTCAAGACAAGGAAGCCTATGAGACGAGCCGTATGTGGGAGTCGATGGGGGAAACTATTTCGCTCTTTTCCACCGCTTTCCTCATCTACTGTAACAGGGTGGGGTTTGAAGATGGGAAGCACTTTTCTGGCGGTTCATTCATATACGATCCCATGGGTAAAATGGTAGCCAAGGCATCCTATCTCGACAATGAATTTCTGCTTCAAGAAATAAACCTGGATGATATTCGTGAAGTGCGCAAAAAATGGCCTTACAAAAGAGATGACAGGCCTGAGATCATCCTTGAAGCTCTGAAGAGGATCATCGGCAAGTATGAAGATTAACGAACCTTTTGTGGAAAAGATTCTCACTGCATTTATCAGGGAAGAATTATCTAAGTTCAATTATAAAAAGGGGATCTTGGGCATATCAGGCGGGCTGGACTCGGCAGTCTGTGCTTCCCTCGCTGCAAAAGCACTAAAACCAAGCAATGTTATCGGTCTCATCATGCCTTATGGAGAAAGCTTCAGCGAGGATGTGAAGGATGCTCAAGAATTCTCTCGGCTCCTCAAAATAAGATCAAGAACTATAAACATTTCTCCTATGGTTGACGCTTATTTCTCAAGCTATCCCACTAAGAATAAAATCCTAAAAGGAAACAAAATTGCCAGAGAAAGGATGTCCATCCTCTATGACTTTTCTGCCCGGGAGAAAGCCTTAATTTTGGGAACGAGTAACAAAACAGAGCTGCTTTTAGGGTATGGCACAATCCACGGTGATATGGCCTGCGGGATAAATCCTTTAGGTGACCTCTACAAGAATCAAATCAGGCAGCTTGCGGAATATCTGGGAATTCCAGAGGAGATCCGCAAAAAGGTACCCTCAGCTGGTTTATGGGTTGGGCAAACCGATGAGGAAGAAATCGGTCTCTCTTATGATGAAATCGACAAAATCCTCCATCAGCTGGTAGATAAAAGGACACCAAAAAAAGATATCATTGCTTCGGGATTCAAGAAAGAAACCGTCGAAAAAATTATCAGACTTATCAAAAATTCTGAGTTCAAAAGAAAACTTCCGCCTATTCCCAAAATATCCTCCCGATCTGTAGGTCATGATTTTCTCTTCCCTTTTGATTGGGACAAATAGGCTATGCAGGGGGAAAACTCAGCACGTAAATCTTCAGGCGACCTTTATGTGGTCGCAACCCCTATCGGGAACCTGGAAGACTTAACCTTTAGAGCCTTGAGAATTCTTGGAGAAGTGCAGGTCATAGCTTGTGAAGACACTCGCCAGACAATAAAGCTCTTGAATAAATACAGTGTTAAAAAAAAGCTTATAAGCTACTACCACCCCAAGGAAAACCAGAAAATCCCTCAAATTATTAGCCTTCTTAAACAGGGAAAAGATGTGGCTCTCGTCACGGATTCCGGGACTCCTGGTATCTCTGATCCTGGTTATCCTCTGATTAGAGAAGCCATTGCACAGGGAATAAAGATAATCCCCATTCCCGGTCCAGCGGCAATAACCGCAGCCCTCTCAGCATCTGGCCTTCCCACTCATAGATTCCTCTTCTTGGGTTTCCTCCCCCCTAAAAAAGGTGCAACTAAAAAATTGCTTGATTCACTAAAAAATGAAAAAGCCACCCTTGTTTTCTACCTCCCTACCCGGAAACTTCTTTCTTTTCTTGAGCTCACTCTGGAAACAATAGGAAATAGACATATTGTCATTGCCAGAGAAATGACGAAGATCTATGAGGAATTCCTCAGGGGAACAACTGAGGAATTAGTAGAAAAGCTGGAAGGGAAGGAATTAAAGGGCGAAGCCACAGTCCTAATCGAAGGCTCTTTATAAGTAAAAAAGCATCTTTTTTACCCTTTATAAAATAATTTTATAATATACTTGACAAATAAGCACTAAGATATTATATTATATTGAGACTAAGATATTAAGGAGGTAAAAATGGCTATAATCAGATGGGACCCTTTTAGGGACCTGATAACGCTCAGAGAAAGAATGAACCGTCTTTTTGAGGAAACTTTCCCCTCTCGAGGAGAAGAAAAGGAGTTAACCGCCAGGAGTTGGGCTCCTGCCGTTGATATCTATGAAAAGGAAAATGCTATTGTTCTTACTACTGAAGTCCCTGGAATAGACGAAAAAGATATTGAAATCAAAATCGAAGACAATACTCTAACCTTAAAGGGTGAAAGAAAATTCGAAAAAGAAACAAAAGAAGAGGATTATCACCGTATAGAGCGGTCTTACGGTTCTTTTCACAGATCGTTCACTCTTCCTCACTACATTGACGAGGACAAAATTAACGCAGAATTCGAAAACGGAGTTCTAAAGATCACTATGCCCAAGAAGGCGGAATTGAAAGCCAAAAAGGTGAAAGTCCTCAAACCAAAGGGCAAATCCAAAAAATAAGGCATTAAGCCTTAATCATTACTCTAGGGGCGCCCAAGAGCTTCTGATCTGGGCGCTCTTTTTATTTCAACTGAGAATGGATGGACTCAGGCTTGGGCTACAGTCAATGCCTTGACTTCTTTCACCCCGGCGTTCCTTAGCGCAGAGCTGCACTCTCGAATCGTCGACCCTGTCGTGTAGACATCATCCACAAGAAGCACAACTTTCCCTCTTATCTTTTCTCCTTTCACGACACCAAATACTCCTGTAACATTTCGCACTCTTTCTTCGATCCTCAGGGATGTCTGGGGAGGAACATTTCTAGTTTTCACCAACAGTCCATCCTGGAGTTCAATTCCCTTAATCCTGGCTAATTCTTCGGCTATGATTTGAGCCTGGTTAAATCCTCTCTTTTTTTTCCTTTTTGGATGAAGGGGAACGGGTACGACGACATCTACTTTCCACCATATCTCCTCTTCTTTCCCCAAAGCGCGACAAACTAAACGCGCTAAATCTTTTCCTAGGACCTGGAAATGGCGATATTTATACAGAAGGATGATGTCTTTCAATTTACCTTTGTACCTGGCACAAGAACGATGATGCGAAAAAGGAGGGCGTTTCTCTAAACAAACTTGACAGAGGTGAGGCTCTTCTAAGGCCTCAAAAAATCGGCCACAGCATATACAATAAGAATGATGGGAAGTTCTTATGCTTTTCCAACATGAGTGGCAGATGACTCTTTCCTGGGGAAATTCAAGCAAAGAAGAGCATAATTCGCAGAAAGAAGGGAAAAAAATGAGCTCGGCTAATTTTGTAAATGATGAAATTTTCTTAGAGAGAGAGGGTATCAAGAAGATTCTTCCTCTTCTTTTTCCTGGCAATCAATGCAATAAGGAGTCCAGGGAACAGCGTCAAGTCTTTTTTTGTTTATATTTTTTCCGCAACTCTGACAAATACCTAGCTCTTTTTTATCAATTCTTTTAAGAGCCTCATCAATCAGACGCAGCTGTTCTCGCTCTGCATTAGAAAGGCTTAAAAGGAATTCTTTGGTGTAAGAACTTTCTGCTTTATCTACGACATCCTGAGCTATTCCAGACTCCACTTCTTTACTCTCGTTGTATGTTTCACTTATCTTATTAACAATCTCTTCCTTTTTTTTCAAAAGCTTATTTCTGTATCTTTCTCTTTCCTTCTTATTCAAAGTTATCCCCCCTATTTCGCATAGTGTCTTCCTTTTATGGTTGCCAAGGATCGATATATCTGTTCTAAAATCATTATTCGACTTAACTCATGAGAAAAGGTCATTCGAGAAAGAGAGAGAACAAAATCTGCCCTCTTTAAAATTCTCTCTTCCAGACCCAAAAAGCCTCCGACAACAAAGGTAATAACACGAGAGGAATTTAAAGCAATTTTCTCTAAAAAACGAGCAAAATCGATAGAATTCATTTCTTCACCTTTATCGAAGAGGCAGATAATATAATCATCTTTAATGTTTTTTTCAAGCCCAGAAGCCTCAATTTCTTTAATTCTTTTGGCGAATTTTTCTGGAATACCTTTTGCCTCCCTTGTTTGGATGAGCTCGCATGGTGCTAACTGATTGATTTTCCTCAAATAGAATTCCTGTAAACTTATTATTTCTTTGTTGCGGGTTTTTCCAGGCCATAATATTTTTAACTTCATAAAAAATCAATTTCGGATTGTTTTTCTCTAAGATACTCTCTTCTGCGCACCTAAAATTTTCAATAAACAATAATGATTAAAACAGAAAATGTCAATATTTTTTTACAACAGGGGATTTATTCATCAAGCGCATACATATTTTAGCCAGGGAACTTGATTTATTTATACCAGTTTGATCTATCAAACCTCACTTTTTATTATTGTGATTTGATTCATCAAACTTACCTTATCTTCTTTGTGTAGGGGCTTGATTCATCAAACCCACCTTTTTTTATTCGGACGAATATAAATATGTGTTTGATAAATCAAACACTTTCACAATAAATGGAGAAAACAGGGACAGGCCACTTTTTTGATATAAAAAAGGCTAGTCCCTGATTTTCTAATAACAGCCTAGGATTGCCGCGCTCTACGGGCCGCTCATAATAACAATCAATCTAAACGAAAAAGCATCAAACCTAATATCTAAGAAAAGTGGCCTGTCCCCTTTTATGTCCCCTTTTAAAAGAAATCAATACGAAAATTTATGGGCATCGCCCCATAATTTTTCAAGAGAATAATATTCTCGTGCTCTCTCAGAAAAAACATGAATAATGAAACTCCCATAATCCATTAATATCCACTCTGCAAGTTCTTTACCTTCTATGCTCAAGGGCACAGTCTTTTCCTTTTTTAATTCTTTCTCAATATTCTCTTGGAGGGCGAGATTCTGCCTGGTAGAGTTTCCATGCATAATAACAAAATAATCTGTAAAACTAGATATCCCTCTTAAATCAAGAACTACGAGGTTCTCTCCTTTTTTTGCTTGGCTGGCTTTTATTGAAATTTTCACCTCACGCGGAAGACTCCTCTTAAAAATTGTTTTTCCAGTTCTCTCCTCAGCCATTTTTATATCTTATACAGCCTATTCTCTCTTATATAAGCTTCTACTTTCTCTGAAACCATACCCTTTATGGAATCCCCACTCTTGATTCTTCCCCTGATTTCAGTAGAAGCCATATCTAAAGCATCAATCGGGAGGAGGAATATCCTAAAGGAGAGAAGCATCTCATCTTTTACATTTTCTGATTTTGAGAGCTCATACATTTTTTCTCTGTATTTTCCCTCTAAAATTTTCTTTGCTTCGTCTAAGCGATAACCTGGCCGGCTGATAACAGCAAAAAAGCACTGCTCTAGCAATTGTTCATAATCCTTCCAGGTGTCAACTTCTAAGAAAGCATCGATCCCGAGAATGAAGAAAATCCAGGATTTTGGATAGAGCTTTTTTATTCTGTTTATCGTTATGATTGAATAGGATTTTTCTTCAGCATCGATTTCTATAGAGCAAGGAATGAAATGAGAAAAGCCGCGGAGCGCGATTTCGACCATTTTCAAGCGATGGGATGGAGAGGCAATTTCGGCTGTGTCTTTATGAGGGGGGATATAAGAAGGAATAAACAGAATTTTATCCAGTAGAAACCTTTTTTGAACAATCTCTGCAGCTTTTAAATGGCCTGAGTGAACGGGATTGAATGTGCCTCCAAAAAGTCCTATTCTCTCCTTCTTCATGAATCTATTCTTTTTTTTCTCTTAAAAGGTCTAAAGCCTTAGATGTCGAATTCACCAATTCCTTTAGCCCTTCTTCTTTTAACGCAGAAACGGCAAAAAATGGAAGCTTTTCTCTGCGCGCCAATTTCCTCACCTCACTCAATCCACGCTCCTGCTCTTCGAGAAGATCTATCTTGTTCGCTGCTAAAATTTGATGCCTTTTAGCCAATCGAGGGCTGAAAGCCTCGAGTTCTTTCATAACAGCCTTGAAATCTTGAACAGGGTCCCTTTCCGTATAAGGCGAGACATCAATAAGATGGAGCAAGATTTTTGTCCTTTCTACATGCCGCAGGAATTTTATACCCAAGCCGTGGCCAAGGTGAGCGCCCTCTATCAAACCTGGTATATCCGCGATGACAAAACTCCGGAATTCATCAACATCCACCACACCTAAATTCGGAATAAGTGTTGTAAAAGGATAATCGGCGATAACAGGTTTTGCTGCTGAAATTTTAGATATCAGAGTGGACTTGCCAACATTAGGAAAACCAATCAAGCCTACATCGGCAATAAGCTTAAGCTCAAGGATAAAATCTTTTTCTTCCCCTGGTCGGCCTTCCTCCCGCTCTTTGGGCGCTTGGTGAGTTGGAGATGCAAAAGAAGCATTGCCTCTGCCGCCCTTTCCTCCTTTTGCAGCCAAATACCCCTGTCCGGAAGAAGTAAAATCAAAAAGAACCTCTTCCTTATTTTTTTCTCTGACTACAGTCCCCACAGGAACTCTGAGACGGAGGTCTTCTCCTTTTTTTCCCTGCCGATCTCCTCCCTGGCCATGCGCACCCTTTTTTGCTTTATTTATGGGACGAAACCGAAAAGAGGCAAGGGAATTGAGGTTTTCATCAGAAACTAAATAAATGCTTCCTCCGTCTCCTCCCCGGCCGCCATCCGGTCCCCCTCGAGGGACTCCCCATTCCCTCCGGAAACTTACACAACCGTTGCCTCCTTTTCCTGCACGGAGGGTTACTTTGACCTGATCAACAAACATATTTAGCGGAGCCGGGACCTCCTAGGAAGGAACGACAGAGACAAATTTTCCATTTTTACCTTTTGTCTCAAAATGAACAATTCCGGTGATCTTAGCAAAGAGAGTATCGTCTTTTCCTCTTCCGACATTTAATCCAGGTTTAAACGGTGTGCCTCTTTGACGCACGAGGATGGAACCAGCAGGAACAAATTGTCCACCTGACCGCTTCACACCTAGTCTTTTCGAACGGCTTTCTCTTCCATTCTTTGCACTTCCAGCAGATCTTTTATGAGCCATTCTATTTCTCCTTTTTTAAGGCTGTCCTCTTCTTTTTGGCGGCAGTTTTAGCTTTAATCGTCTTTTTTGAAGGTGCCTTGCCTTTAGGCTTCTTCGCCTTGAGCGCTTTGGGCTTTGCTGGAGCTTTTAGCTCTTTTTTTAATTCCCTTTTCTTTTTCTCTTTTTTTGGCTTTTTTTCTTTGGGCTTCTTCGGTTTCGCTTCACTTACTGCAACTGCCTTCTTGGGAGCTGCTTTCACCTTTTCCTTTTTAGCAACTTCCGGAACTTTTTTCTCGATAGCTACCTTCTCTTTTTCCTTTTTTTCGGCTTCAGCCGGTTTTTTCTTGGGAACAGCTTTTATCCCGTGGGTGATCTCTTCAATTTTTATCCGAGTCAGCTCCTGGCGATGACCTCTCGTTCTCCTGTACTGTTTCCTCCTCTTCTTCTTGAAGA
>WVXO01000054.1 GCA_011773465.1 Candidatus Aminicenantota bacterium
CATTTGCTTTTCGTCTCTCAGAAAATCTCGAAATTTATTTTGACCTAATTTTTCTGATACCATAATGTTGCTGAATATAAGCTCGCATATCTTCAAAACAAAATCGTAGAAACTATTATTACTATTAAGCTGAACTCTACTAAAGATATTCTTTTCTAGTGCTATCTCATTAACGTCGCTCATTTGCCGCATCAGCGAAGACAACTCTCCGCGAAGCCTCTCGTTTACGTCTCGAATATCAATCAAAAGTCTCATGGTCGATTTGAGTATTCTATTATGAAGAATGTCGTGGCTTAGCTCATCATATTCACAATGGACCATTACCTTTCTAAAAAGATCTTTTTTTATGCTCGTGTTAAAATTAATCTTTCCCCTAATAGATTTAGATTCCTGACTTTTTAAAACATATCCGCGTTCAAGACCTCTTTTAATTAGCTGAGCAGTTCCACTAGATAATATTCTCGTAAATAAATCTACTAGCTCGGTAGTATCTTTAGCTCGAATGTCAATTAATTGACTTTCCTCTAGCTTATTGTATGCATAGCATAATAAGTAATAAATATTTCTTATAGGAATCTGCATGTGAATCATGTTAATAGCATTCTAATTTCTTTTTCTGCCTTTTCTTTATTATCGAACCAATATTCTCTTATAAGAGCCGCTATTTCTGTTCTTATAACGGACTTAAACCACTCATCATTAAGGGTACAATTATCTCTCGGGCAGAAGTAACTATGCCCTATCTTAAATCCATCACCTAAATTTTTATCGCTCGATATGCTTTCATTTAATAGTGATATTTTTTCAATTATTTTCGACAGCAACTCCTCCGAAGCACCAGCTTCTTTCAGAGATGATTTAAATTCATCACTATGAAATTCTGGCTCCAAATCAACAAAGCAAAACCGCCTACGCAAAGCATAATCAACCATCGCAAGCGAGCGATCAGCAGTGTTCATGGTGCCTATTAGATAAATATTCGCTGGGATGAAAAATCTCTCATCGAGATTTTCTGAATACGTAAGTGCCACACCAAATTCAGGCCCACGCTTGTCATCCTCTATGAGCATCATCGTTTCTCCAAATATCTTGCTGAGTTATGATCGAAAGTTGTGTATAGCCTAGAAAAGAAAGGCGGCGTATCCTGGTGATT
>WVXO01000030.1:0-18513 GCA_011773465.1 Candidatus Aminicenantota bacterium
CGCTGCTCAGGCGATTTTCTGCAGCTTTACGCTCCGATGTTCTTTTTCGCATAAACCTCTTTAACATTAGGACGTGAGTTAGACAAAAGAGTTGCATGAAAAGAGAAAATTGAGTTGTTTTTCTTGCTAGAAAAATGAGCCAAATTTGGAATATGCGAGATTGCCACGTCGCTCCGCTGCTAGCAATGACAATTTATTGTAGGAGATTGCTTCATTTCACTCGCAAAGGAGGATCGCCGCGCTACGCTCGCAATGACATTTTAAAAGCTTTAAAGGTCTGATCCCACCAGTTAGATAATGCAAGTTTTGCAAGTCTGACCCCACTAGGAGCGGGGGTGGCTTTTTTTGTAGACGTCCAAGAGCTGTCTTAAATCAAGATGGGTATATTTTTGAGTTGTGGCTAAACTCTCATGCCCCAGAAGTTCCTGGATAACCCTCAGGTCAGCACCCCTGCTCAAAAGGTGGGAAGCAAAAGAATGGCGGAGAGAATGAGGGCTAATTTTCCTCCGCAGTGCCGTGAGGTGGATGTATTTATCAACAATCCTCTCCACAGAACGAGAGGAGAGTCTTTCTCCCCGGTAATTTAAAAATAAAGCCTCAGCCTCAATCTTGCCTTTATGGATTTGAGGTCTGCTTCGAATATAAAAGGTCAGGCTATCCTCGGCCTTCTTTCCGAAAGGTATAAGCCTCTCCTTTTTGCCCTTTCCTCTGACTCGAATCAACCTCTCTGAGAAATTCAGATCATCAAGATCGAGTCCTGCCAACTCGCTCACCCGCATTCCCGTTGCATAGAGTAGCTCGAGTGCGGCTTTATCCCTTAAATCCAAGGGCTGAGTCGTCTGAGGCAAATCCAGGAATTGCGCCATCTCCTCTTCGGACAAAAAAGAGGGCACATGTTTTTCCTGCTTTGGAGTGGCCACAGCCTTGGCAGGGTTATCCTCCAACCACTTTTTCTTGATGCAGAACTGGAAAAAAGAGCGGATCGCAGCCAGCTTGCGAGCCACGGTTGATTTTTTGTTTTGATTCTCCTGGAGCTTTGCCAGAAACCCACGAAGAACAACATTATCAATCTCTTTCAACACAACTTTTCTTTCTTCCAGATACCTGGCAAGCTGGAGTAAATCCCTCTTGTAGCTTGAGATTGTATGGGGGGAGGCGTTTTTTTCGTGCTTGAGGGAGGTGAGAAACTGATTGATTTCTTTTCTCACTTTATCTGCCAGAATGATATCTCATCTGTCATTACGTGGAGCGAAGAAGATTCCTTCGCTTTGCTCGGAACAGGCTAAGCAATCCCCTCAAAAAGGAAGCCAATTTTTACTTCTATGAGATTGCGTCGCTCCCTTTGGTCGCCCGCAATGACAAGTGTAACCAAAAATACATTTCATTATATCACGCAGCTTTTAGACAAAACCAAGCACCTAATTTGAAAATGAGAAAAAAATGCAAGCTCATGCCTTTACTCTATAGGCTTTCCCTTCTCTATTATAACACCTAAAGCTCTTCTCCTTCTTCAGAACTGGCGTCTTTCTTTTCCCAAATCTTCTCCCTTTCCACCGTCTCCTTGTAGCTGCATTCCTCATTGCTGCAGTAGAGAAAGGGCTCTCCCTTTATGACATTTTTTCGAAGCACAAATTTCCGGCCGCATTCAGGACAGGGCTGAGAGATGGGCTCATCCCAGGTTGCATAATCACACTTCGGGTACTGGCTGCAGCCAAAAAAGATCTTTCCCTTCCTCGTTTTTTTCCTGATGAGTGTCCCTCCGCAGTTCTTCGGACAGGCGATGCCTGTATCCTTTTTCTCTGTCTTTGTGTAAGTGCATTGAGGATAATTCGAGCAAGCGATAAAAGTCCCGTATCTCCCCCGCCTTAAAACCAGACCAGACCCGCACTCGGGACATTTCTCTTCCAAAGGCGTTGCTTCTTTCTTAACCATGCTCTCCCTGTGTCTGCACTCAGGATAGCCCGAACAAGCTTTAAACCGTCCGTAACGCCCATCCTTTATGACAAGTTGGCGGCCGCATTGGGGACAGACATCCTCCAAAGGAATCCCTTTCCCTTTCACACCTTCGTGCTTTTCTGCTTGTTTCAAATCTTTATCAAGGAAAGAATAATAGGATTTTAAATAATCCACCCAGTCCTGCTCTCCCTCACTGATTCGGTCAAGCTCTTCCTCCAAACGAACCGTAAATTTAAACTCCATTAAATCAGCAAAGTTTTCGATCAAAAAATCAGTCACAAAAATTCCAAGGTCTGTGGGGATAAACTTCCCTTTTTCTTTAATGACATAAACACGACCCTGCAAGGTGGCAATAATAGGCGCGTAGGTGCTTGGTCGACCGACACCTCTTGCTTCCAGCTCCCTGACTAAGCTCCCTTCTGTATAGCGCGGGGGAGCCTGGGTGAAATTCTGCTCTGACTCAAGGTCAATGAGCGTCAGTCTTTCTCCCGCTTTTGCTCTGGGTAAAATCTTATCCTCCTTTTTCAGATTGGAGTAGAGGATAAAAAATCCGTCAAATTTGATAACTTCTCCCTTGGCTTTGAATTTGTATTTCGAGGCTTTGATATCAAACACTGTCTCCTCAACCAGAGCCGCACTCATCTGAGAAGCGATAAATCGATTCCAGATGATGCGATAGAGGTTGTATTCTTCCTTTTTGAGATAGGGCTTGACGGCGTCAGGAGGAAGCGAAAATGTAGTGGGACGGATAGCTTCGTGGGCGTCCTGTGCTTTTCTTTTGTTCTTATAAATGCGCGCTTTTAGGGGAAGATACTCCTGGGAATAATTCTCTTTAATATACTTACGAGCCCAGGAAAGAGCCTGATTAGAAACACGAACAGAATCTGTTCTCATATAGGTGATCAAGCCCACTGAACCCTTGGGTCCGATCTCAAGACCTTCATAAAGCCTCTGAGCTACAGACATTGTCTTTTTCACCGGAAAACGAAAAAGGCGAAAACCATCCTGCTGGAGGGTGCTGGTGATATAAGGTGGCGAGGGATTTCTCCTCTTCTCTTTCACCTCGACTCTTTCAAGGTCAAAAGGCAGGTTGCGAAGCTCAGAGACTACGGCTGTTGCACTCTTCTCATCCTTTATTTTGGCTTTTTTGTCATCTATCTCCGTAAGAGCTGCCTTAAAAGGAGGAGGATTAGATGCTCGAAGCTCGGCTGTAATAATCCAGTATTCTTCAGGAATAAAGTCTTTTATCTCTCGCTCCCGTTCACAGATCAGCCGCAGAGCTATAGACTGAACCCGACCTGCACTTAATCCTCTTCCAATTTTTTTCCACAGTAAGGGACTGATGAGATACCCTACTAATCTATCAAGAAGTCTTCTTGCCTGCTGGGCATTGATTTTGCTCCGGTCAAGCTCCCCTAAATTCTCGAAGGCCTCCTCCACGGCATCCTTAGTAATCTCATGAAAAAGAACTCTATGTATATTTTTATTAAAGCCGCCGAGTACAGTGCTCAGATGCCAGCATATCGCTTCTCCTTCTCTATCAGGATCTGCGGCAAGCAGCACTGCTTCTGATTGTTTGGCAGTTTTTTGCAATTCTGCGACTGTTTTTTTTCTTGCCGGAATGATTTCATACTCAGGCTTAAAATCGCGCTCGATGTCCACACCCAAGCTTTTTTTTGGCAGATCCCGGATATGCCCCATGGATGCTTTTACCATAAAATCAGAGCCCAGATATCTGTGAACTGTTTTTGCCTTGGCTGGAGATTCAACGATAACCAAACGCTTCCCCATTACAGTCTCCTCTGAAAATATTTCCCCGGCCTTTGGAAAACGAAACCCTTAAGTTCCAGTTTGAGTAGAATGGAGAGAATCTCAGATACAGAAAACTCTGTTCCTTCGACCAGGTCGTCGATATGGGTGAGGGAGTCTGAGCCCAGAAGCTCGAAGACCTTTCGCTCTGGAGGGCTCATCGAAGGAGGCTTCTCTTTCTCCTCTTTTTTCTGAGAAAGAAGTTTGTCTTTCAGAGGAGAGGCAAGTTCTTCTGCCACATCTTCCCAGCTTTCAACTAATTTTGCCCCCGTTTTAATAAGCCAATTCGTGCCTTGACTGAGATTAGAAGTTATATTCCCAGGGACAGCCATGACCTCTCTGTTCTGCTCCAAGGCTAAACGGGCTGAAATAAGAGACCCGCTTCTCTTTGTTGCTTCAACCACAACAACAGCCATAGAAAGACCGCTGATTATCCTGTTTCTTATAGGAAAATGAAAGCCCAACGGAGCAGATTTCAAAGGAAACTCAGATACAACGGCCCCCTGCTCGATGACTTTATGAAATAGAGCGTGGTTTTCCCTCGGATAAATGTTTTCTAATCCTGAACCTAACACGGCTACAGTTTTTCCTCGTTCAAGAGCTCCCCAATGAGCAATGGAATCCACCCCACGGGCTAAACCGCTGACAATCACGATTCCTTGAGAAGCCAGGTCTCGAGCCAGCTTCTCGGCGACAGCCCTCCCGTAAGCTGAAGGCCTCCTTGCTCCGACTATTGAAACAGCCGGTCCTTTTAGCACTTCGATGTTTCCTGCACAATAAAGGACGAAAGGGGGATCAAATATTTCTCTTAAATATTCAGGGTAATTCTCATTCTCCAGAGTTAGAATAGAATACTTTTTCCTCTGCAGTTTTTCTATTTCTCTACAGGCTTTATCCAGCACCTTAGAGGAAGTCAGAGCCCGTGCTTTCTCTTTATCAACGCCTAAGGCAGCGAACTCCCGGCTGCTGGCCTTAAAGGCATCTTCAATAGTTGGAAAATGGTCAACAATTTTCTTGGCTACCTTTAGACGTTCAGCCAGAACAAGATTTAGAGCAACCCAATACTTTAGGCTATTTTCCACCTTTAGGCAATGCAATATGTGGGAGGAATGGCAAAAATAGGCACGTGAGTGTAAGAGATCACCTTCTCGGTTGTGCTTCCCAAAAAGAATCGTTCCAGCTTGGTCTGGACACAAGTAGAGATAACGATCAGATCAAAGTGGTGAGTTTCAGCATAATCAACGATTCCGACAGAGGCATTTATTGCTCGGTAGACTTCCTCCGAGACTTTTATATCAGCTTTTTCTCTCTTTTTTCTTTGTTTGAGTCTTTTAAGCAGCGAGTTAAAAAGCTCATCCAGTACCTTGGGCGAAAATTCATAGTCATGAAGCTCGAGCACATGCAGCAGCGTAAGATCTGAGCCAAATCCTTTGGCCAGCTTCCAAGCAAAATCCCTTTCCACTTCTTCCCTATCTGAAAAATCCGTAGGTACAACAATTTTTTTAAATCGAGGCTTTCCAGTCTTTTTCTTGGTGACAAGAATGGGAACAGGGGAATTCCTTAAGACCTGGTTGGCAACACTCCCGATGAAGAGTTTCTCTATAGCAGATATCCCTTTTCTTCCTATCACGATCAAATCTACTTTTTCTTCCTCTGCGGTCTCTATGATAGTTTTTGAAGCAGATCCTTCCCTGACAATACCTTTAAAAGGAATCCCTTTAGCTTTCTTCAGCGCAGTAAGTTTCTTTTTTGCTTCTTCCTTTATAAAATTTAATCTCCTGACAAGGTCTTCTCTTATAGCATAGACCGCGTCGTAAAGGGCCGGAGAAAAATCAGGAACAACATGCAGAGCGACGATCCTGGCCTTGAAGGCCTTGGCAAAAGCCTCGGCATAAAGAAGAGCCTCCTGAGCTTCATCCGAAAAATCCGTTGCCCAGAGAATTTTTTTCAAGAAAACAGACATCATTCTCTCCTGTTAAAAACCTGACTCAAATTTCACGATTATTTTAACAAGAAAAAATAAAAACACAAGCAAAAATGGGGCCAGGCCCCATTTTTAATTTTTCATCATTTTTTCCAAATATCTCCATCCCGTTTGATAAGAGATAATAGATAATACCTCCCACCTTATGCTATATAGACGAACAGCCTCCTCACATTTTCTTGCAGCAAAAAACAATTTATTAAAAAGTTGCAAGAATTGGGGCCAGGCCCCATTATCTAAAAAATTAATCTTATATTGTAATTAATCCTTTAATGACAAATTAATCAATCAATCTACGTCATTTTTTATTGAAAGGGAAAAACTAATAACGATGGCAAGAGTAAAAAGGTGTTTAACTGAGGGATTAACTTATCATGTGCTAAATAGAGGCAACGGCAAGCAAAAAGTCTTCCATCAACATCAAGATTTTATTGCCTTTATTAGATTAATGAAAGAGGCAAAGAAGCGTTATCCTCTAAACATTTATGCTTATTGTTTGATGCCCAACCATTTTCATTTTGTCTTAATGGCTGATCAATCCAATCATCTAAGCAAGTGGATGCACTGGTTACTGACAACTCATGCTCGCCGCTATCACTATTTTCATAAAACAAGTGGCCACATATGGCAGAGTCGATTTAAAAGTTTTATAATCCAAAATGATGAGCACTTAATAACTGTATTAAGCTACGTTGAAGGAAATCCAGCAAGGGCAAAACTAGCCCTCTCATCAAAAGATTGGCTCTGGTCGAGTCATAAAGAAAGAATTGGCAAAGAATCTAAAAAAATTTTAGATAGTCTCCCTATTCAACTACCAGCTAATTGGACTGAGTATGTTGATGAGCGTTTAACATACGTAGAATTAGAAAATCTAAGGCAAAGCGTAAATCGCCAGGCTCCATTTGGCGACATCGAATGGCAAAAAAAGACGACCCAACAACTAGGCTTAGAGCAGACTCTTAAACCTAGAGGTCGTCCAAAAAAGCAATTTTGATAAGAAAAGGAAAAAATACGAAAAAATGGGGCCTGGCCCCATTTTTATTGTCCCAATAGAATCGAGGCTTGCGTGAAGAAAGCACCGGCCACAGCTCCGGTCATAAGACAGGCCAGTGTTGCCGCCAGGAGAGCTTTGAAACCCAACTGTGATAGGTCTTTCAACCGCTCCGGCACCAAACCTCCTACTCCTCCGACAAAAATAGCAAGCGATGCGATGTGGGCAAATCCGCAGAGAGCATAGGAAGCAATGATGCCCGACCGCGCATGCAGAAGAGTACCCTCAGATATGAGTTGAGAGAGGTGCTGATAAGAGACAACCTCTGTGACGATAGTCCTCTCTCCGATAATCTTGGCAACTTCGAAGACATCAGAAGGAGGGATCCCCAAGACAAGAGTGAACGGATAAAAGATATAGCCGAGGAAGGCTTCGAACGACCAC
Source organism: Candidatus Aminicenantota bacterium (assembly GCA_011773465.1). Classification (GTDB taxonomy): domain Bacteria; phylum Acidobacteriota; class Aminicenantia; order Aminicenantales; family Aminicenantaceae; genus SOIV01. The sequence goes on from WVXO01000030.1 coordinate 7,185, forward strand.
TCAAGATTCAAGCCAAACAAATCGTTGACATATCCTCCGAGCCATCCAAAGATAATGTTAAGGAGGGCCACAATCCCTAAAAAAGCAACCAGAAGAGCTACAATTCCTCCAAGATAACGAAGGCCGCTGTTGGCTCCGTTAATGATGGCCATGATAAGGTTGTCTTCGCGTTCATAATAGGGCTTAACATGGATCCCTAGAGTCTTAGGTTTTTCCGTTTCAGGCATTATGAGCTTTGACATCATAAGCGCAGCGGGCGCGGAAAGGAAAGAAGCGGAAACCAGATGACCGGCAATCGTAGGAAGCACATCGTGAAGATAAAGAACATAGAAGGCCAGCACTGTCGAGGCGATTGTTCCCATCCCTGCCGCAAGAATTGTGGTAAGCTCTGATTTTGTCATCTCTCTCAGATGCGGCCGGACTACCAGGGCAGACTCGATACCCACGAAAATGTTGCTCGAAGTACAGAGAGACTCGGCTCCGCTGATCCGCATCAACCTGGTGAAAACATAGGCAAAACCCCTGACTAAGAGAGGCATGATTCTTAAATAATAAAGAGCTCCGATCAGGGCAGCAAAGAACATTATGGTGGGCAGGGCCTGGAAAGCAAGGAAAAATCCCAGCGATGTCTCCCCGGCTTCGTTAGTCGCCCCCGGGGGTAGGGCCAGACGGCCAAAAAGAAACTTGGTTCCTGCTGTCGCGCTGTCGAGAACTATCAAGACGATCTTGTTTACAAACAGGAAAAATTTTACTCCAACCGGCACCCAAAAAATGAAAATCGCAAAAAAAAGCTGCAAACCAATTCCCCAAAGAACAACACGCCAGTTGATAACTTTCCTGTTAGAGGAACAGAGCCAGGCGACCCCAGCCAGGATAAAAATCCCAAAAAAGCTGACGAGGTTGTATATATCCATCTTTTAACTAACCTTAAAAATTATATTGAATTTTCCACATCAAGCAGCACTAATTTGCTTTTAGACTTTTGCCCTCGGACAATTTTCACTCTGGAAGGAGGAAGGCCGAAATGGGAGGCTAATGCCTTAACGACTTCTCTGTTGGCTTCACCTTTGGAAGGAGGGGCGGACACTCGAATTTTATACTCTCGGGAACTCACTTTCTCAAGGCCAGGCTTGCGGGCACGGGGTTGAACTTTGATGTTTAAATAGATTTTATCTTTCCCGTTCAAGATAAGGCCTTGCCCGCAGATTTTCAGCTAAATGCTGGCTATAAAGACAGCGCGTGCTCTCTCAGCTGATGAGCATAATCTGCGAGAGTTACAACAATGAGTCGATCCACAAACCAGATCAAAATAATAACAAGAATGGGAGTAATATCAATCCCTCCCATTTTACTTGGCGGAACGAACCTCCTTAAAGGTCTCATTACTGGCTCTGTTAAATGATAGAGAATGACCGCAACCAGATAAAGAGCCGGAATCCTGACCCATGAAAGAATAGCCCTGAATATAACGAGCCACATATAGATCCTCAACACAACGTGGATTATATCGGCGAAAGCACCTAGAAGATTAGCAAAAAGAATCACTTTTTCATTCTCAGCTTATCAACTTAACCTTCTCGGAGTCCTACTCCAAAATATCTTTATACTTAGCAAATAGTTCTTTGAGCTGGCTCTTAGTGGCGATATAACCACTAAAGTACAGAGAGAGGTTCGGCTTCAGCGGGTCATTGGATTTTATCACAACATATTCCCTTATAACGCCTTTTCTTTTGCTGGGAGGTATTCTTATCTCTACTTCTGCTTCTTTCCCTGCAGCAATCTTGAGAGGAAAAGTAATCTTTTCACCTCCTGAATAAAAAGAGGCACGCTTATGCGTGCAATTGACTCTTAATTCCAACTCGCCCCTGTTTTTAACCTTTGTTTTGGCTTGAATCTCTTCATTTTCCAGGACCAGGCCAAGGTCAATAGCGTAACGGTCCAGGAAAATTCTGGGCCTGGGGGGAATCTCAATCTCGGCTGAGACAGTAAGACGCTTGCGAGGTTGAGCGGGATCGTTTGATTCCACGTCAATATATTTCGTGTTCTTCCCTTCATATCCTTTAGTGTTATAAGTTAGCTTTATCTCTCCTTCAGCCCCAGGGGCAATTTCTTTTTTAGAGAGAAGGGCCGCAGTGCATCCGCATGAAGTCTTGACTCTTTTGATCACAAGAGTTTCGTCACCCTCGTTTTTGAATACAAAGATATGAGTTAAAACCTTCCCCTGTTTCATCTTGCCAAAATCTTTTGACTCTTCTCTGAATTTAATTTTTGGCCCTTTGCCTGCGAAGATAGATCCTCCTGAAAAAAGAAAACAGGTTAAAATGAGAACGAAGGGAAGGCGACTTTTTCCATTCAATAGCTTATTCATTGCATGCTCCTCTAGATTTTTTCAATATTAACATTTTTCCGTAGTGAGAAGCAAGCCTGACCTCTTGAATCCTCCTGCCCCTCCTTTTCTCTAGAGCCGTCGATTCCTTGACAGCCAGCTTTCCCTTCTCTATAATTTTAATTGTGGAGACAATCCCTATTTGCATAACTCTAAAAAATGGGGACTGTCCCCATTTTTCTTATTCTTTGTGTTGCCATTCTTTGCGTTTTTCTCCTGATTCTCTGATCCCGTTTTATATTTTTCATAACTCATGAAGAATAAAATAACTAAAACCTGCGCATTTTTGCTCGCTGCATCTCTCCTTTTTTTATCTGTTGCAAGAGGGGAAGAAGTCCTGAGAAAGCTTAAGGTTGTCACCGAACAGGCAAACATCAGATTAAAACCCAGTATAGGAAGCATAATCATCAAACAAGTCCCTCAGGGCACAATCCTGGAATCAACCGGACAAGAGGACGAATGGTACTTGATTAAATTAACACCTGACGAACTAGAGCAAGCCTCAGGCTATGTTCATGAAAGCATGGTTATCATTATTGAAGGCCCTCCAAAAGAGTTAGAAGAACCTGAGATAATAGAAGAACAAGAAGAGCCAGAAAAGCCAGAGAAGGAAAAAAAAATAGAGGAAACACCCCCTCAAGAGCCTGCTATTACACCCCCCTCTCAGCCCTTTGTCACACCGCCGCCGCCCTCCGAGCCTCCTGAATTCCTGTTTAACCTTGTTTTTTCTGGAGGAGGAAGTTTTATTTCTGGAGGAGATTTGAACGATGGATCACAGGGCATAGCTGACTACCACAGCGAAATCCTGGCAGTCCAGCCACAAGGAGAGGCCAAACCAGCCCACCTGAGCTATATCTTAGGAGGAGAATTTACTCTGGCTCTATCTTCTCATTTTTCACTTGGAATAGGTGCGGACTATTTTCTTGGAGAGAGGGAAAGCTTGGTCGAATTCCCAGATGATCCATCCTCTGAAACCCTTACCATCCATCCTAAGATGCAGGCAGTTCCTTTAAGGCTTGCTATCTCTTACTATCCGGTTCGCAATCTTTATGCAAAAATTGGAATTGAGTATTACTTTGCCAAATGCGCCTATTACTACCGCTTCCAAAGAGTGGGTTCATGGGAGGAATGGCGGGGGGAAGCCAAAGCTCAAGATTTCGGAGTTTTGGCTGGACTTGGATTTGATTTTGAGCTCACTTCTTCTTTCAATTTCATCATAGAGGCCACAATTCGCTACGCTAGAATATCAGGATTTAAAGGAAGAGACAGGTCCAAAAATTCAACAGGTACGTACCACATAGAAGAGGGAACACTCTATTTTTACAGGGTAGCAACAGGCGGCGAAGATTCCTATCCACTCCTTTTCATCCGGGAGAGTCCACCCACCGAAGCCAACGTCTTTAATCCCAGAGAAGCGGTTCTAAATCTTTCTGGACTTAGTTTGAAAACCGGCTTCAAAATAAAGTTCTAGTATTCAACTTGATCCCATTTTCTTCAAAAGCGCGATATGGTGGGCGTGTACTCCCGTGAACAAAGGGAAAATCTTAACGACTCTTAACCAAGCCCCTTCAACTTCCTCACAAAACTCTTTACGAGGTATCATCTTTATCCGTGTCTTGCTTCTCTTAATATTTCTCCTTAATTTTCTCTGGAGAATATGGAGTAAATTCTTCTGATAATAAGAGAGAATCACCCAACCTGAAGTAGCCCGGGAAAATTCTTTAAGAACAAACTCCCGCTCTTCTTTTTTATGGATATGATGGAAATAGCGCATGGAGAGAAGGAGAGGGAAAGCGTCTTTTTCAAAAGGCAAGCCTTGCTTCGCATCAGCCACTATCCCTGAAAGAAAACGAGAGTGAGGCTGTCCGCCTTTCTCGCTTGCTCGTTCTACCATATGAAAAGATATATCGCTGCTCACCAAAGAGAAGCCCTTATCGAGCAGTACGTCAGAGAACCGTCCGTAACCGCAGGGAACATCCAGAACAAGAAGAGGAACGTGCCCTATTTTGTGGAGGATTTTCCGCAGAAGCCTCCCTTCTCTTCCATGGACGAGCTTCTGGTCAATTCCTCGATACCTCTTCCGTTCATATTCTTCAACCTCATGTTTTTCAAAGGGAATATTTGATGGCTTTCCGATGTTCATACATTTTCTTCTTTTTTAGAAATTGCCAAGCCTATTCGAGCAAAGCGTGTGAAAATGGGGCCAGGCCCCATTTTTGCTGGCCCCATTTTTATCCATTTTTATCTTTTTTCATTCTATAAAGACATATTTGGGGCTGCCGTCAATTCCAATTCGCTCGTCTTTGAAGGGAATCTCTTCCCCGTCGCGGCTCAATATTCCCATAATTCGTCTCGTGAAAACATGCTCACACGGGGCACCGTTAGTCCAACAGACGACAAAATTATTCTTTCCCTTGCAGAACGAAAATATCAGTGCCTCTGAATGCGGAATTTTCCCTGTAAAAGTGCTTCCTTCAAGGAGTGAGACCATGGTTTTCAGCGCATAAAAACTGGGCCGCCTCCTCCATTTTTTCTTGCGGCTGTCGATAAGCCCATAGCCTGGGGCAACCAATTGCCACCAGTAAATCCTCTCCACAAAGCCGCTTGTCAGGCATAGGATAAAATAGCGAACAAGATAGTTGGCCTGCTCTTCCTCAGAAACATTTGGCTTGCCCGAGGCAGGCGAGTATTTACCTGTTCCTTTCAAAGGCCAATTGACCTCAGTTATCCACAAATCACGCTCTCCCCCGCACGAACCATCCACCACCGCCTTCAGCAGTGCAACTTTCCTGGACGTATCCCAGCCATACTGCAAATTCTCCGGAGCCCCCATCCTATCAACATAAAGAAGAGAACTCACTTTATTAAAAGGGATGGCCTTCAAGACAGGAGGATAGAGATGAAACTCAAAATCTATCACAGCCGGCCCCACAAGTTTAACGCTGTATTTTTTTGCCAGAGATACGGCTGGAAGAGCAAGCTTCAGATATTCTTTGTAGCTCCAGACTCCCCACTTAGTTCTGTTCCAGGCATGACCTACTTCAAAAAACGATGCAGTTCTCGCGAAGCGCGAAAAAACCTCATCCAAGAAGTGCTGCCAGCGGGAGGGGTTGAAAACATCATCCCTTTGCTGAAGGAGAGCAACTGTAAGTTCAATATCGTGCTTTAAAAGAAGGTTAAAGAATTTCTCGAAGACATCGAGCTTTCCGCTCTCCCATGAGGGAATCCTGACAAGGGTCTTGTGAATCCCGGTCTCTCTTAAGAGCTCAAGGACTTCCTCTGTTCTCTTCTCTGAAGGAGATACTGAAAGCGCGATAGGACTTTCTATCCTTACCGGCTCTACATGCATCTTTTTCCGGTTTTCTCGATAACGGGATAAGACAGGAACTGTCTTGCGGAAGTTTGAAGCCAGAAGGCCGAAATAGCTCGCTGTATGTTTCAAATGATAGGGAAGCCTATCTTTCTTTAAGGCAACATTATGGGGCTGGTCAGCATAAACGTTCCAACGGAATTTAAAACTCATCTTACTGTATCTTTAATTTCTGGGCCAACTGCCTTAGCCTTAATTTTTTCTTAAGCTCAACAAAGTGCGTGTATAAAGATTTATTTATTTTATACCAAAACCAATGGAATCTCTTCACGCGAGTTGTCTCCAAATAATGCTGCAAAAAAAAGCGCTGAAAATCAAGGGGGACTCCAAGGCGAATAAGATTCTTTAACCTGCTCAAAAGGCCTATTCGCTTCTTTATTCTAATGCGGTTGGTGTCAATAAGATAAAACCTGAATTTCCCTGCCTTATCTTTCTTGACCAGGATGTTTCCATCGGAAAGATCGCGATGGAGAATTCCTTTTTTATGGCAGGAAGAAAGATGCAGGCTCAAGGAGACCAGGAGTCGCCGAAGCTCAGAAGGAGAAAGGTTAGGGAAGAGGAAGCGAATCTCCTCGATTCCGCTTACTCTCTCTGCAAGAAAAAAGCTCTGATCCAAGAAAAGGCCCTTTCTTTTCTCCAAGTAAGCCACAGGAGGAGGCGTCTCTGTCCCCCTCTTAATTAGAGCTACAGCCCCACGCCAGGATTTAAAGGCCTTTCCGCGCAGGAAGAGGCTTTTCAGCTTGTTCAATCCTCTGGAATGAAACTCTTTAATAACAATGTCTACATTTTTTCCATCTTCCTGGGGAAGAGCGACAACACCCACTCGATTCCGCCTGTTAAGAAGAATTTCTGTACCCTGGTCGCGCAAAAGACGGCTGCAATCAGAAATCGCATGGACAAAAAGAGGATGATTGTAGGATGCCTGGATTCGCCCTTTGAAACGGGGTAAGGAAAGGGATTGTTCAAACTCTTTTCCCATCAGATTTTTCAGTCTCCCTGATTGAGAAAATTTTTCTCCAGTATTTTGATAAGAGTTCGGCCGATGGCCTCTGGAGAAAATTTCTGGCTGACCAGTTCGTAGCCTCTCTCAGCAATTCTTTCCCTCAAATCCTCATCTCTTTTAAGCTCAAGAATAGCCTGCGCCAGAAGATCCGATCTCAATTCTTGAATGAGAAATATGTTTTCTCGATGCGAAAAAAATTCCTCTATAGCAGGAGTAAGACCTGTGATGACGGGTTTCCTCATCCCCATGGCCTGGAATATTTTATGAGGAACTACTCTCTTGGCCTTTTCTGTCCTGCCAAAAATTCCCAGACAAATATCCGAAGTGGCAATCCTCTGAGGCAGCTCGCTCAAAGGTAACCAGTCTTCAAATATAACGTTGCGCAAACCGAGTTTGGAGGCTATATTCTTTGCCAGAAGGAGCGTCTGCCCTGAGCCTATTAACCTGAACTGGATCGACGGCTCTTTGCTGGAGATATTATTTGCAGCCTCCAGTATGCAATCCACACCATGTAGGGGAAGAAATGAACCAAAAAAAAGCACTGTGAATAGGTTTTCTTTTTTCGCAGCCGCAGAAGGTATAAAAAGACCATCATCAAAGCCCACAGGAAGCACTTCTACTTTATTTGAGGCTAGGCCGTAATTCTGACAGAAGTAATCCTTGTGCGCTTGGGTGTCGGCCAGGATAAGGCTTGATAACCTAAAAGCCCAGTAATCGATCTTGAAATTTAACCTGGCCTGCCAGGAATTGGGGGGTTTTCTTCGCCAGTCTATTATCTTCGTCTCAAAACGACCAGCCAAAGGATCAAACACGACCTTTTTTGAAGAAAAAAGAGTAAGAATTTTGGCCAAAGGAACATCCTTCTGACAGAACTCAGGAACAAAAAAGACGTTATGTCCAGTACAAGAGCTTAGGTATCGAGAAACCAGGAGGGGATATCTCAACCAGAACTTATATTTTGGCGGCAGCCAGCATTCTGAAACCTCAACACCATTCAACCTCAATCCCTTTTTTATGACTGTATTCCTGGGGTACTCAGGATCATAAGCGCCAAAAAAGCATAACCTCATTTTTTGCTTATAAATACCACCCCTTATCCTACTCTGTCAACAGACAAGGATAGCAGCAATGGCCAAAGCCTCTAGAGTTTTGGGTCAGATTCTATTTGTCATGTTTATAGCATCAATAACAAAAAAAGGCGAAAAAGGGAACTGTCTCCTCTTTTTTCCCATATCCTGCATGCTTTTCCTAAATCTGGCAAAATAGGGGACTTTCCCTTTTTTTATCCGGCTAAACTGTAGGGGCTTGATTTATCAAGCCCACCGGTAAACTGTAGGGGCTTGATTTATCAAGCCCAACGCTTTTAATTATAAAAGAAAAAAAGGAGTCTTATTGATATTAGAACAAAAAATTAGTAAAATTGCGAAAGCAGGGGTAAATTAAGTTGGCAGGGAACAAATTCAACTCTAGTTGTCGGCAGAACTAATACAACACTTCTATGAAAATCTGCGTTTTATATTGACTATACTCACTAGCTAAGTGAAAACGCGATAAATAAAAAAGTATTTTCTACGGCAAGTGAGGTGAGAAATGTTTGAAAAAAGAAAATTTCCAAGGCTGGGGGAAATATGGGAACTAGATTACAGGAAGATAGGCTTAGAAGAGTTTAAAAAAGATCCTCTCAACACTTTCACTGTGAACATCAGCGGCGGAGGAATCCGTTTTGAAGTTGATGAGGAAATTCCCAAGGGAACCATGCTCGCTCTCGAAATGAGATCAGCGATCTTTCCCTCCACAATCATCGGAATAGGGAAAACTATTTGGTGTAAGATGGTAAGGCAGGAAGACAAATATGACATTGGCATTGAATTCTGGTGGACAGGCTGGAGAGACAATGACGCCCAAAAAGCGCTGGCGGAATACATCAATAAAAAAATCCCTGAGCACAGCTGAATCGCGAAGATAAAAGCACTCCTCCTCAGAGAGTTCGTTTCCTGGAGCATTTGCATCCTTTGGATCTTCTTCAGTTTATCTATAGATTTAAAATGTGTGTTTGATGAATCAAACACCTACACTAGATAAATCAAGCCCCTACAAAAGCTGAGTCAACTACCTACGCTATATAAATTAAGATCCTACAATAGACAAATCAAATACCTACGCTATATAAATCAAGGCCTTACAAAAGACGAATCAGACGCCTACATTAGATAAATCAAGACCCTTCACGAGATGAATCAAACACCTACACTTAGAAAAAAGAGAAATTCGTTTTCTAAAAGTGCCGCACAGTTATTGAGTTATGGCAACGATCTCCACATTTTTCCGCTTTTTCTTATTTGACGGGAAAAAGGATTATAGTATAAGATAGCCCGAAGGAGAGATATGATGACTTTAGATCCTCAGCTTCTTGAAATTCTGGCTTGTCCTTTATGCAAAGAAGATGTGAAGCTTACAGCAGATGAGAAAGGCCTTAAGTGCGTGAAATGCCACCGCGTCTATCCCATAAAAGACGATATTCCGGTTATGCTCATCGACGAGGCAACCATTGACTCAGAAACGCCGACAAAAGATTGATCCTTCCCAAATAAGAAAAATCCTCCTGATCAGACTGAGACGTATAGGCGATATCGTCCTAACTACCCCTGCCATTTCTACCCTGAGACAGGGCTTTCCAAAAGCTTCTATATCTTACATCGTTGAGAAACCTTATAGGGAGCTCGTCGAAGGAAATCCAAACCTGGACAAAGTTATTGTCCTAGAGAAAAAACAAAGCCTGAGAGATTTTCTCAAACTTATCCGGCTCATTCGGAAGGAAAAGTACGATGTTGTCCTTGATTTTCATGGAGGTCCGAGAGCATCTTTCATTACCCTGTTTTCCAGGGCGAAATTAAAAGTAGGTTACAAGATCAAATACAAAAATTTTATCTACAACATCAAGCTCCCTCGCAGCCCTAAAAAAGGATATTTCCACAGCGTCGAAAACCACATAAATCTTGTAAGAGTTCTGGGAGTGGATATCAAATCTCTTCCTCCACTTTATCTTCCTCAGGCTAGAAAAACCGAAGCTGAAAAAGTAAGGAAATTCATTGAAGAAAACAAGCTTGAAGGGTGCAAAATTATAACCATCCACATCAGTGCCGGAAACGAATTTCGCAACTGGGGGGTGGATAATTTAATGCAGCTTACAAACCTTCTTGCTCAGCGACCCGATGCTAAAATTGTCCTCTTAGGAACCAGTGAAGACCAAAAAGCGGAGGAAGAAATCCTGAAGAAAAGCACAGCTTCTCTTCTCTCTCTGGTCGGAAAGCTGAACTTAAGGGAAGTCAAAGAACTTATCTCTCATTCTTCTCTTTTTGTGGGCCCTGATAGCGGCCCGATGCACATCGCCGCTTCAACCTCAACACCCATTGTCGCCCTCTTTGGACCCAACCTTCCAGCCTTTAACGCTCCGTGGCAGGCCAAGGCGGTTTTGGTGGAAAAAGAGCTTGACTGCCGGCCCTGTAAGCAGAGACGCTGCATATACGAAGACTTCAGGTGTCTGAGGGGCATCGAGCCTGAAGAAGTCTACCAAGCCTGCCTTCGTTTTATTTAAAAAGAACTTGCCCCAAGGTTGTATGGAAAATATATGAAAAATGGGGCCAAAAAATGGGGCCAGGCCCCATTTTTTGTTGGCTCCATTTTTTGGCCCTATTTTTGCCTATGATATAATACAAAATCCACTATAAACGCTAATTTAATAGTTGTAATTATCTTGCCTTACGGCATAATATATTTTTTGGAAAATGGGGCCTGGCCCCATTAATTTCTATTAATTTTAAAAAATGAAATTTTTTGATTTTGGTAAGGGAAAGAGCCTCTGGCTCTCACTCCTTCCCTTATTCATCGCTCTCTACCTCTTATTCTCTATGGTGTCAATAAGCCTGAGCCAGATATTCCTCTCCCTTTCTCTTATCTTCTGGATCATCATGCTCATTCGAGAAAAACAAAAGTTCATTTTCCCATCTTTCTTCTGGCCGCTATTGGTCTACGCGGCCTTATCGCTTGTCTCATCTTTCCTGTCGGTTAATCCGGAGATGAGTTTAAAAGACAGCAGAGAGCTCCTTCTTTTTCTGATTATCCCCATAGTCTACACAGGCTTCTCCGACGAAAACGTACTTAAAAAGGCCAACCTGGCTCTCCTGGCTTCAGCCTATCTGAGCTGCCTTTATTCTCTCTTTATCTTTTTCTTCAAATCCCCACAGAGGGGTAGAATATCAGGATTCATGGGGAATCCTATGACCCAGGCTGGACTCCTCCTGCTATTTAGCTGCATGGCCTTAAGCTTGTTTATCTTATACAGAGAGAAAATAAGATATCTGTGGGGACTGGGATTTCTTCTGTCGCTTGTTGCGCTCGTCCTCACTCAAACCCGGAGTGCCTGGGTAGGACTGGCCATCGCTGCAGCACTCATCTTGTTCCTGTATAAACCCAAAACCTTGATTATTTTACCGCTTGCAGTCGGTCTCTTTTATATTGCTAGCCCTAAACACATAAAAAAGAGAGCTCTCAGCAGCTTCAGCTTGAAGTA
>WVXO01000030.1:18534-23382 GCA_011773465.1 Candidatus Aminicenantota bacterium
CTCTTCGGAACCGGCCCGGACACTGTGGATATGGTTTTCCAAAACCCTAAATACGGACTCTCCGAGGAAGCCAAAAAGAATGTCCATCTCCACAACAACATCATCCAGATCGGAGCCGAAAGAGGAATTCCAACCCTTCTCGCCTGGCTCGCATTCATGGCCTGGGTTTTTATCTCTCTTCTGAAGCTTCTCAAGAACAAAGATCCCACCCTTTATCCATTCACCGTAGCTGCTCTGGCAGGGCTTTTGGCATTTTCGATCGCAGGCCTCTTTGAGTACAATTTCGCCGACTCTGAAATCACAGCCCTTTTTCTCTACGTGATAACCATCCCCTTCTCCCTAGCTCGAATCCAAAGAAAAGGAGTCAATGTTTAATTGGTAATTGCACGAAATAAAGAAGGTGCCTCACTTTCCGTCTTGAGGAACCAATTAAGCTCGTCATTACGAACACGTAAAGGATGAAGCAATCTCAAATAATAAATTGTAGGGGTTTGATTCATCAAACCCACCTTATAATGATGAGAATGCCATGCTCCCTTCGGTCCCTCACGATGACAGATAATTATAAAATTCTGGTATAAAACCTAAGGATAAAAAGTATAAATTGAAGTTAAGAAAGAAAAAAATTCTTCTTTCCATCCTGGCTCTTCTCCTGCTATACATAATTTGGCTGAGCTTTAATATTTTGAGGTTTAAAACATATAAAGCCCCAGTGCCGAAACCCTCTCCTCTTGAAATTGAAGGGGTTTATCACATCCACACCACCTACTCAGACGGAAGAAAAAGCCTGGATGAAATCGCAAAGCTTGCTTCTCAGGCCGACCTCGATTTCATTATTCTTACTGACCACGGCAATCCTAATTATGAATCTTACTCCAGCCAGGGTTGGAAAGAAGGAGTTCTTGTTCTGGCAGGATCTGAACTCTCAGTAAGCCGAGGCCATCTCGTTGCCTTAGACTTCGAACTTCCCTCCCGTAACTTTTCTCAAAACGCCGAAGATGCTTCTTACGAGATAAAAGCAGGAGAAGGATTCACGATTATCTCCCATCCTTACTCGAAGACCCAATGGTCATGGGGCAAATTTATGGAGTATTCAGGGATTGAAATCGTAAATGGCGATACCGCGCTGAAAAAAAATTTCCTTGCCTCAATCCCTTCACTCCCTGCACTTCTGATAAAGCCTGAGTATACCTTTTTAAAAATGCTCGACAGCCCTCATCGGAATCTAAGAAAATGGGACGAGCTCAACAATCTCCACCCGATATACGGCTATTTTAGCCTTGATGCCCATCTGCTCTACCTGCCTGGCTTTAACCTCTTCCACCTCCATCTTTTGCTCCAAACCCCCCTTTCAGAGGACTTTGATAAAGCCAAGCATCAAGTGTATGAGGCACTAAGAAAAGGGAAGTTTTATAACTCTATCCATGCGGCTGCTCACGCCTATGGATTCAGGTTCAGCGGAGAAGAAGGAGGCAAAACGACACCCATGGGCAGCACAGTTTTGTTTGACTCTCCGGTGACCCTCCACATCAAAGCTCCCTTTCCTTTTGCCAAAGAAATTCAGCTGGTTCATAATGGAAAAAGGGTATTTAGGTCTAATGAGGAGAGCGTTTCTTATGAAGCCGCATACCCGGGAACTTACAGGGTCGAAGTCCATCTCATCGAAAGGTCTCCATTGGGTAAGAATATACCCTGGATTGTTTCTAATCCTATATTTTTAAGAGAGGATAGAAAATGACAAACTTAGAATCTAAAAAGGTGCGTCAAATCGTTAAGAATTTCAAGGATAAAAAAGTCCTTGTTTTAGGGGACCTCATGCTTGATAAATACATCTGGGGCGATGTCATCCGTATTTCTCCAGAGGCGCCTGTTCCTGTCGTTGAGGTCAAGAAGGATACCTCCTGCCTGGGCGGAGCGGGAAATACCAGCCATAACCTGAAAAGCCTGGGGGCTTTCCCAATCCTGGTAGGTGTTGTCGGCAACGATGCAGAAGGACAGTGGATCAAAGAAAATGTTCCTGATAACCGTGGTATTATTGCCGATGATAACCGCCCCACGATTGTAAAAACGAGAATCATTGCCCACCAGCAGCAGGTAGTTAGAGTAGATCTGGAAAAAAGGACCCCTATACCGTCGATGATTGAAGAACAGCTATTCAATTTTATTCGGGAAGAAACGTACGACGGTATCCTCATCTCCGATTACAACAAAGGAACCCTCACCAAATCGCTTACGAACAAAGTGCTTTCCTTTGCCCAGGAAAGAAGAATTCCTGTCTTTGTGGACCCCAAGTTTGAGAATTTTTTTCTTTTTTCTCCTGTGACACTCATAACTCCCAACCACTTTGAGGCAGAAAGAATTGTCCAGCACGAGTGCTGGACTGACTCAGAGGCGGAAAGGGCAGGTCAAAAAATCCTTTCTCAAATTTCAGCACTCTACCTTATTCTCAAAAGAGGAGAGCAGGGTATGACCGTATTTGAAAAAGGGAAAAAGCCGCTGCATATCCCCACAGGTGCCAAAGAGGTCTACGATGTTACAGGAGCAGGGGATACCGTGATTGCTGCGGCCGCCCTGGCCCTTCTCTCAGGAGGCTCGATCCAGGAGGCTGCTATCCTTGCCAACGCAGCTGCAGGAATCGTGGTGGGTAAAATAGGAACCGCGGCTGTGACTTCAGAGGAACTCCTTTCCTCCCTCACCAAATAGTATTTCTTGTAGGGGCTTGATTCGTCAAGCCCACCTTTCTATTCGTTTATTTTTTGCTTGTAAGAAAAAAAATTATTATAATTATAAGTTAAATAAGAATGTGTGGTGTAGTCGGAATCTGCGGAAATGATGATGTCGTAAGAGACATCTATCAGGGTTTATTGGCTCTCCAGCACCGAGGTCAGGATTCAGCCGGAATCATCACTTACAGCAACCGCTTCCACATCAAAAAAGGAAACGGTCTGGTCAGGGACATCTTTAATCCAGAAAATGTCCAGCGCCTTAAAGGCAACATCGGCATCGGTCACACGCGCTACCCAACAATAGGCGGTGGAAAAGGAGAAGACGCCCAACCCTTTCTTGTTAATTCTCCCTTTGGAATAATCATGGCCCACAACGGAAATGTCATCAACTATGCTGAGCTCAAAAAAATCCTGTTTGAAAAATACCACCGCCTTTTAAATTCTGATAATGATGTGGAAATTATTCTTAATATCTTTGCTCAGGAACTGGCCGAGCAGAAAACAAAAACGCTAAAACCTCAACATGTCTTTAAGGCTGTGGAAGGGGTGTTCAAGAGAGTCAAGGGCGGTTACTCTGTAGTGGCCTATATCGCCGAACAGGGCATGGTCGCTTTCAGAGACCCTTATGGAATCAAACCCCTGCTTTACGGAAGACGCTATGGCGAGCTTCAACCTTCCTACGCCATTGCCTCTGAAAGCGTCAGCCTGAACATCATGAACTTCTCTGAAATTGAAGACGTGGAGGCTGGCCAGGCCATTTTTATTGATAAAAAGCGCCGACTCCACGCCAGAAAACTTTCTAGCTGCGCCCATACACCTTGCCTTTTTGAATGGGTTTATTTTGCCCGGCCCGATTCTTTTATCGACAATGTCAATGTCTATGACTGCCGGGTTAACCTGGGTAGTCTCCTGGCAGATGAGATTAAAAAGCACGACCTCAACATAGATATTGTAGTGCCTGTGCCAGATTCAGCGCGGGATGCAGCCATCGAGATCGCCAGAAAACTCAACTTGAAATACAGAGAAGCGTTGGTTAAAAATCGCTACATCGGACGGACTTTTATCATGCCTGCTGACCAGAAGAGGAAAACATCTGTCCGACAGAAGTTAAACCCTATCCCCTCTGAATTTAAGGAAAAGAATGTCCTTCTTGTGGATGACAGCATAGTCAGAGGGAATACATCTCGGGCGATTATTGATTTAGTCCGTGAATGCGGAGCGAAGAAGGTTTATTTTGCTGTCTATTCCCCTCCCCTGAGATTCCCCTGCGTCTACGGTATTGACATGCAGACCAAAACAGAGTTTGTCGCCCGAGACGCAAACCTTGACCAGATAGCTAAAAGAATCGGGGCGGATAAGGTCATCTATCAGACTCTGGAATCGCTAAAAAAAGCGGTAGGGCTTGGAAATAAGAACCTCAAGAACTTTTGCGGAGCCTGTTTTGACGGAATATATCCCACAGGCGATGTGACTCCCGAAATCCTAAAAGAAATCGAGAAAGAGAGGAAAATTGCCCAGGAAAACCAGCTCGAGCTAGAATTCTAAAGCTCGAGCTATAATAAATCTCTAATCCAANNTCTAATTCGCGCTTTACAGCCAGCGTTGACAATGGGTGTTTACTCTTTCCCCAGGATATTTTGTCCCAGACTCTTTCATGAAGATAATAAAATGTTATCTTAGCTATGATCTCTGCTAAACCGACACCTAACGTCAGGATAAGCCTCCTAGTAAATAAAAAGACAATTGTCATCGTAGTCAGGGTTGCTATTGCTCGCCAGCTAATTGCTTTGACAATCGTTCTTGTGTGTGCCTCTCCACTTAAACGTATTGTTTTCTCAGTCATTTGTTTTCTCCTTGAAGATTGATGATTTCGCTTACTAAAAGACTAATATGCAAAATGGGGGATTGTTCCTACTTTTTCTTCCGCTAAAGATTAATCCCCATGAAATTGGTGAAATTGGGGCCTGGCCCCATTTTATACCCATTTTATAATATTCCTGTTTTGCTTTTGCTTTGAATTTACCAAATTGGGGATAATTCCCAATCTCTACTTCCGGTCGCGGTAGTACTCCTTATAGAAGGATTTAAAGTCTTTGCTTTTTTCTTTAATTTTTTGCCACCA
>WVXO01000030.1:23436-30226 GCA_011773465.1 Candidatus Aminicenantota bacterium
TCATGGCCT
The DNA here is from genome assembly GCA_011773465.1 of Candidatus Aminicenantota bacterium. Taxonomy (GTDB): domain Bacteria; phylum Acidobacteriota; class Aminicenantia; order Aminicenantales; family Aminicenantaceae; genus SOIV01. The sequence goes on from WVXO01000030.1 coordinate 23,446, forward strand.
AAGCGGTCAGGGACAAATTTTATCAAGCTCTTGGACTTCCCCAACAAACCAACGATTCTTTCAGCTATAGAGATATTCTTAACTTCGTTATTAGCACCGACATTATAGGCTTCTCCGATTTTTCCTCTGCGCATCACAAGATCTATGGCATGGCAGTTGTCCTTCACATAGAGCCAATCACGTACATTTGTTCCTTTTCCGTAAAGAGGCAAATTCTTTCCTTCTAGAGCGTTGGTTACAAACAGAGGAATGAATTTTTCCGGATACTGATAAGGCCCGAAGTTGTTGCTCGGCCTGAGTATGATTATCGGAAGGCCGTAAGTCACCCAATAGGCATAAGCGAGGCGATCTGCGCCTGCCTTGCTTGCAGAATAAGGCGAAGAAGGACACAACGGATCATCTTCCTTGAAATATCCTTCCTCCCTGCTTCCGTAAACTTCATCAGTGGAGACATGGATGAAAAATTCGATATCTGAATTCTTTAAAGCCTCTAAAAGAACAAATGTTCCGTAAACATCTGTCAGCACAAACTCCCCTGCATCCAGGATGGAACGGTCAACATGGGTTTCTGCAGCAAAGTGTACAACTCCCTTAACTCTTTTGAAAATCTTCCGGATAAGTTCTCGATCCCGAATATCTCCATGAATAAATTCATACCGAGGGTCTTTCTCCACGCTCTTCAGGTTATCCAGGTTCCCGGCATAAGTGAGCTTATCCAGGTTTATGATCTTGCAGCGTGGATAATGATCCAGCATATAATGAATGAAATTGCTGCCGATAAAACCCGCTCCTCCTGTAACCAGTAGAGTCAGGTCCTCTAATCGGCGCTCTTCAGCCATCTTTTCTCCTCCAATCATAGGGGATATCGTTCTTATGAGGATCCAAACGCTGTTCATCAGGATGTTCGTAATCATAGACCTCGGTAGGGATATTGATGATAAACGCTTCCTCCACGCTTACACACATCCAGCCATGATAGACTCTTGCGGGAATCTGGACAAGCATAGGATTATGGATACCGATCAAGAATTGGTTTACTTCCTTATATGTTGAAGATTTCTTTCGAGGATCATATAAAACCAGCTTAATCATACCCTGAATACAAACAACATTATCTGCCTGCTTTTTATGCATGTGCCAGGCTTTAACCACCTCAGGATAGGTTGTTGTCATGTAAACCTGACCAAACTTCAAAAATAGACTGTCGTCCTGGCGGAGAATCTCCATGAGCCTTCCCCTCTCGTCAGGAATGACTTTTAAATTTTTTGTTTTAACACCTTCAATCATTTCTCTTTCCTTACTTTCCTAGTATTTTTTACAGCTTAAAAGGGACTGCCCATTCTAGGAGTATCGATAGCAAGAAAAAATGAGCTCTGTCCCCGTTTTGCTTCAATATTCACTTTATGCCGATTTCACTTTTATCGCCAACCATGAGACGGTAGACTGAGGGTTTTGGGGGGCACTTGTATATTTTCACATCCCTTCCGATTAAGCTCTCGTCGATCCTGCTCCCGACATCCCGTATCTCGCTTCCCTCAAGGACAATGCTGTGTTCAATCTCGGTTTGAATAATCCTGCATCTCTCCTGGATAGCGGTAAAGGGACCAATATAAGAATCGATAATCTCTGTCTCGGCACCGATTATGGCAGGACCTCTGATAATGCTGTTCTGGACAACAACGCCTTCCTCAATGATAACCTGCCCATTTATCTTCGATGCCTCATCAACTCTACCCTGATTCTTACCAACAATAGATTCCAGAATCAGGCGATTGGCTTCAAGGATATCCTCGATCTTGCCTGTATCTTTCCACCAGCCGCTGACAAGATGGGGATGCACTTCATAGCCATGATCAACAAGATACTGAATAGAATCTGTAATTTCAAGCTCATTTCTCCATGAGGGTTTAATGGCATTTACAGCTTCAAAGACATGAAAATCAAACATGTAGACTCCTACCAGCGCCAAATTACTCATGGGTTTCTTAGGCTTCTCAACAAGCCTCACCACTTTTCCATCTTTAAGCTCAGCGACTCCGAATAACCTGGGATCTGGAACTTCTGTCAGAAGGATCAGTGAATTTGGTTTCTTCTTCCTAAACTCCTCAACCAAAGATTTGATACCGGTCTTAAGGATATTGTCACCCAGATACATAACAAAAGGCTCGTTTCCAAGAAAATCCTCAGAAATCTTAACAGCATGGGCTAATCCAAGGGGTGCCTCTTGCTCGATGTAAGTGATGCGAATCCCCCAGCGGCTCCCATCTCCAGCCGCTTCCTTAATTTCGTCCTTAGTATCGCCGACCACGATGCCAATATCCTCGATTCCTGCCTCTTTGAGAGCCTCAATCCCATAAAAGAGGACTGGTTTGTTAGCCACGGGAACCAGTTGTTTCGCCTGGGTGAAAGTAAGAGGTCGAAGCCTTGTCCCTTTGCCACCACTTAATATCAATCCTTTCATCCTAAAATTACGCTCCTCCCATAGAAAATGGGTAGAAAATGGGGCCTGGCCCCATTTTATGGCCCCATTTTATTAAAATCCCATCCCTCCTAAGAAATCTATTGACTTGCCTATGTTTCCGAGTCCAAAGGAAAACATAAACTGAGTTTCAGGTTTGTCGCGAAAATAGAATACCTTGAGTTCGAGCCTAAAATCAAGACATTGATAATTGTAGACAATGGCCAAGGCTGAATGAAGCATCTCTCTTTCCTTAATGTTGAAATCAGTCTGGGCCTGCGCCTCCAAGGAAAGTTTGGGAATTTTCAATCCTCCAAAAAAGCTGATCTGATGGCGGTCCGCTAAGGTGCCCTCATAATATGGATTAACGCTCTTGAACCAATTCACCCTGAGAAAAACAGAATCCTCAGGCGAACCCAAATTGGCTCCCAAGCGCAAGGTTGAAAAAGTATTATGATAAGGATTGAAGGCTGCCGTGACATCAAGGCTGTATTTTCCTACAGGGTAAAACCGGAGGTAACCGCTTATATTGGAAAATTCAGGAATTTTGCCGTCAACTTGATAAAATTGCAGAGGGCTCTCTTCAGGTGAAAAATAAAATGTCTGGGCCAGGCCAAGGGTAAAAACCTCCTTTGGCATCTTACCCTTTTTTATCAGGAAGCGATTGGTTAAGCCATAGCGGATATAATGGTCTCGATAAGATATCCTTGGTCTAATAATTCTATCAGAATCAGCTACAGGACTCTCATAGCGGAAAGTGAAGGTAGGTTCTATAATATGTTTCAGTTTTGCCTTGCCTTCTTCTCCATAATATATCTTATAAAAAACAGGTCCAGTAAATTCTGCTTCGAGCGCATAATTATGTCTAAAGAAAGGTTCATCTACAATTTCCTGCGTATTTGGAGTATAGCTCTTGAAATAATAATTGATACTGGACAAAAATGAAGAATTAAGGGTCAGCCAGGGTATTGCTGTAAAAGGAAAAGTAAGCTGCGGATTAAAAGCTAGGCTCTGTGAGCGCTTCTGATTGCCCTCCTCATATTCAGACTCCCATCCATATTCCCACCGGCTAAAAGAGGACGTAAAGGAAAGATACAGAGGAGAAAAAACTTTTATCTTATAGGAACTGAAACTGATCTCTGGAAGTTCGTGCCTTATAATTGACCTATCTGATTCTTTATTATAAGTCTCGAACCTCGAGATCCTTGCATTTAAATTAAAATAAGACCACGCTCTTGTAAGATATACCTGCGAGCGGCGGTTTGAAACAACAGCCCGCTTGAAGTCATTGTCAAATTCTCTTAAGAAATCAAAAGAGCTTGAATAGTCGATATCAGCCACCAAGCTGAAGTTTAGAGGGAGAGGTTGGTTATGTTTAAGACGAAAAAGATACGCATCAGCGGAACTCTCTTCATCTGGATCATTTTTGAAACTAAAATAATATAAATTTAAGTTGCCACCAGTCTTTCCAGAAAAAAGATACCGGTATTCCAGACCTCCTCCCAATCCTCTGGCAGAATAATAATCAAAATTTAAAGTAGCATCCATATTTCTTTTCATCGCCCAATAAAAGGCCTGCGAATATGAAAAGCCCTTTGAACCAGAATAGCCAAGTTTGGGCATCAAAAAACCGGTCGACCTCTCCTCATCGAGAGGATAACGCATGTAAGGAAGATAGAAGATGGGAATTTTCTTTATGGAAAAAACGGCATTCCACATTTCGATGTAATCATTTCTTTTGAATTTAGCCCTTGAGGAGGAAAGCTTCCAGCGGGGGACAGGCTGGGTACAGGAAGTTATTCTAGGCTTGCGGAATCTATAAACATTTGCGTCTTTTCTCTCGATATTCTCAGCTTCATAAAAAATGGTTGGCTGGATCATGCCAAAGCCATTTTGAAGGTTACCTTGCAGAGAATCTAAATTCATACGAATTTCCTCAGCGCTCACTACCTCTTCTGGCATTTGAACCAACACATTTCCCTCTGCATAGACATCTTTAGTCTCGGTATTAAGCTCCGCTCTATCTGCAAACAACTTGATGTCCTTGTAGTGAATCTCGACACTCCCCCTTGCAAAAACGAGTTCTTTTATCTTCTCTCTATAGTGAGCTATTATGGTTATTGGCTCAGAAGCGGAACCCGCCTCTTGGCTAAGCAAGAAATTTGGTACGGTAAAAATATAGATTATAAGGAAAATAAATGCTTTATTTCTCAACATTAACGAAAATTTAACACAACCCCCCCCTAGAATCAACACGCCAAACTTATGATGTCATTCCGAGCGACCGAAGGGAGCGCGGCAATCTCCTCCGTGGCAATCTCTGAGCAATCTCATCTTGACAGTCAGCTTTGGTCTATGATAAATAAAACTCACCCTTGGTTAAGGAGGGAATTCATAACTCGGGGGGAAGACATGAAAAAAGGGAGTGTTATTTTCCTTATTATCAGTTTTACCTTCATAATCATTGGCTTATCCTGTAAAAAAGCACCTTCGGAAAAAACCATGTTAGAAACGGCTCAATTGGCAGGGATTGAAGTCGACACCCAAAAAATTGCAAGCTTGACAGGTGTTCAATTCAAAATTCTAAAAACTCAAACAATTGGCTATATGCCTCTTCACAGATTCTACTGGGTTTGCCTGAAAAATAAAGTAGATAGTCAGAAGGTTAAGGAGCTAGCCGACGCTATCATAAAAGAAACAATCGCTAAAAGACCAAAAACTTACCACAGTTTTACTGTTCATTTCTTCTGTGAAGATGAACTTGCTGACAGTGTCGAAAAATCAAAATCTTTTGCTCGAACGAATTTTCTTCCCGAAGGAGATTGGACAAAAGTGGGAAGAGTACCTATTGACGACTATGAAGATTATGAATTGACCTATATTCTTCTTGAATAGAGATATTTTCTCTTGATATTTAAGATGAAGTATTATAGCTTAAAAGGCTGAAAATAGAGGATATCGTGGAAAGACCGGATTATGACGAAAACGAAATTGAATTAATAGATTACCTGAATGTTTTATGGAAAAGAAAATGGCTTATCATAATTCCTACCTTTTTCTTAGTCGTTTTAGCCGGAGTAATTAGCTTTCTTTTGCCTCCAAAGTGGGAAATAGACTCCATAATTGTCCCCAGCAAATTTCTAATCCAGACTGAACAGGGCGAATTTGAGGAAGTTGTGGTTGTTGATCCCAACCAAATAGCAGGTCAAATTAATGAAAAGTCTTATGATCATTTAATTGCCGCCGAATTAAACCTGGATATAAAAGAATTTCCGAAATTAAAGGCAGATAATCTAAGAGATACGAAGTTGGTACGAGTTTCAATAAAAGAAAAAGACGTGGAAAAGGCTAAGCTCATTTTATATTCCCTTTTCAATCATCTAAAAAGAGATTTAGATAAAAAGATCGATGTCGAAATCAAAGGTCTTGATACTCAAGTAGAATCCAAAAAAAATGTAATAAACTCAAAAGAAATAGAGATAAAAGATAAAGAAAATGCGATAAAACTAAGAAAATTATTAATTGAAGATAGAAAAAACGAGATAAAGACAAAGCAAAATAGAATTAAGGATAAAGAGAACGTCATAAAAACGAAAGAAAATGCAATAAAATTAAAAGAAAATGCAATAAAATTAAAAAATCTGAACATAGATTCAAAAGAGATAGATAAAAAAAATATAGAAGAAGAAATTAATACTTTACAAAACAAACTTAAGATTTCTCTAGAAAGAGAAAATGCTATCATAGAAGAAATGAAAGAAGTTAAAAACAGGGTTGATAAAATTGAAGAAGAACAAAGAAAAGTACTTAAAGAAGGAAGCGACAAAAATGCCTTGAGCATTTTGCTTTATTCAAATGAAATTCAAAATAATTTGAGATACTATAACACCTTAGATGAAAAGTTAAGTAGTGAAAAAATCACTCAGGAGAACATAAATTTAACTATTGAGGAAAAGAAAGCGGCAATTAAACAGATAGACAACCAGATTGAGCAAATAAGAACTCAGATTGACGATATAAAAACTGCTATTGATGATATAAGAACTCAGATTGACGATATAAAAACTCAGATTGATGATATTCACACCCAAATCGATAATATAAATAATGAAATTGGCAAAATAAATTACGAAATCGATACAATAAAAAACGGAATAATAATAAAAAAGAATGAGATTGAAAATGTCAGGAATGAAATTACTTATTTCCAAGAAAGAAAAGCAAGAATAGATTACACTCAACTCATTAAAGAACCAACTTCTTCCCTCTATCCAGTCTCTCCAAAAAAGAAACTTAACGTCCTGATTGCTGGCATATTAGGAT
>WVXO01000030.1:30245-30517 GCA_011773465.1 Candidatus Aminicenantota bacterium
CTCGAAAAACAAAAAACTAAAAGTAAAGGATAATAATAACTTTCTTTGTCAAAGGGGATTGTCAGAGAACTTTTTATGTAATTGCTTAGCCATGATTAAATCCTCCTTTTTAAAAGCGAGGATTAAACCATAACAGAGTAAAACTCCATTATTGGGGATTTATAAATACTGCACTATTAATTTTTATTTAAAATTTTTGCCAGGCCTTGACAAATCTTCCCCAAATAAATAAAGTATTAAGCACCTCTTTCTGGGAATAAGGACGGGATGAG
>WVXO01000059.1 GCA_011773465.1 Candidatus Aminicenantota bacterium
TAAGCGATTATTTAGTCGTCCTCTTTGTTGTCACTCTACTTTGGTGCTGCATGCTTTATCTTAATGGAATGTACCGCTCTATGCGCACCAGAAAGCTTTATGAAATTGTAGGGATAATCATCAAATCAACATTTTTTTCAATTCTTGTCTTTGGCAGCGTTGTCTTTTTATTTAAACTACAATTTGTCAGCAGAATATTTCTTGCTATTTTTGTAATCGTGAGTTCAGGTTTTTTACTATTGGAAAAAATAGCGGTTTTTTCCTTTATGCACTACGTACACAAGAAAGGGCTCAACTACAAAAGTATTCTTATTGTTGGGACAGGCAGGCGCGCAGCAAATTTTATCAGCAAAATACAGAACCATTCTGAATGGGGGTTAAAGATAATCGGAGCAGTTGATGATGAGCCAGGTCGAGGAATTAAAAAAGTTAAAGATATCAAGATTATAGGAGCTCTTAAAGACATATCCAAAATACTACATAAGCACGCGGTAGATGAGGTTATTTTTGTGGTTCCAAGGTTGAGATTGAATCATATCGAAAATGCCGTAAATGCCTGCGAAACTGAGGGCATCAAGGCAACATTAGCCGTGGATTTATTTGATTTAAAGATTGCGAGAGCACACCCGACAGATATTGAAGGTATTCCTCTCCTAACATTTGAAACCACAGTTGCTAAGGAATGGCAGCTTTTTGTTAAGAGGGCCATGGACGTTGTTTTATCAGGATTGGGCATAATTATATTAAGTCCGCTTCTTTTAATTGTAGCAGTTTTAATAAAATTAACCTCCTCAGGTCCAGTGTTGTATAAACAACAAAGATTTGGTTTGAATGGGAGGAAATTTGTATTGTATAAATTCCGCACGATGTATAAAGGAGCGCAAGAAATACTATCCAAGGTCGAAAATCTCAATGAGATGGATGGACCCGATTTTAAAAAAAAGAAAATTCATTGGATTACTCCAGTCGGAAGGTTTATAAGAAAATTCAGTATTGATGAGTTTCCACAGCTTTTTAACGTTTTTGTTGGACATATGAGTTTGATAGGACCCAGGCCTACAGTTCCAGATGAGGTTTCGCTATATAGATCTTGGCAAAGACGGAGGTTTTCTATGAAGCCGGGTATTACTTGCTTGTGGCAAATAAGGGGTAGAAATAAGCTGGGATTTGAAGAATGGATGAAGCTGGATCTCGAGTACTTGGATAACTGGTCATTAAGGCTTGATTTTAAAATACTGATTAAAACGATTCCTGCAGTTTTATTTGGGATCGGAGCGTACTGAAATATGCGGAGTCAGGCAGATAAGTTTTTACATTATTAAATTGCTATTTTAGTAAAGAGTGAAAGGGCCAGAAATAGAATGAAAAAGGTTTTTCTTGTCTTCATGTTTTTGTTTTTATTACTTTTATTCTCCTTTTCAGTTGCAATGCCGATCTACGGGCAAGGATATCGGACGTTTAGGGAGGAGCTGGAACAAATTGTTAAACAAACTAGATGGCGGATTGGGCCATTCAGGCTTTATCCGACGATTCGATTAAGAGATATTGGTTATGATGATAATGTCTACTACCAGCGGGAAGAGGATAAACCTGTCTCTGATTATACTGCTACTATTTCGCCTCAAGCCGAAATCTACCTTATTTTCCGCAATTTCTTAATTCTTTCTCTCACTGAAAACCCAGAATATGTTTATTATTTTAAGCAAAAAAGGGAAAGACGGTGGAATAACACTATATCGCCCGAGCTTAAATTTCTTTTTCTGAATAGATTCGTTATTTCAGGGCGTTATTCATACAGAAACAGAAGGCGGCGGGCTACGAGTGAGTTTGATGTGCGGGCAAATGAACTTCGAGAAAGCTATAAGGGAAGTTTATTCTATGAAACAGCCAGGAGAACATCTTTTGGGATTTCTGCTTCATCAGAGAAAATTTCATACGAGGATATTACATTACCAGGAGAGGAGATTTATCTTTCCCGCTTACTGAACCGTGAAGAGAGAAGCGGGAACTTTGAGTTTTATTACAGGATTTTCTCGGAAAGCTTCTTTTTTATAAGCGGAGGATATACTGAGTACAAATTTGAGCATATCCAGTCTCGTTGGCGTGATTCATATTCCTACCAGGCTTATTCAGGGATCAGATTCCCATTCTTGGGGAAAACAAGAGGAACTCTTTCCCTTGGTTATAAGAAGCTCTTGCCGAGAAGAGAAGAGAAAAGAGGTTTTTCCGGGCTTGTCGGTAATACGAGCCTTGATTTCAGGATTAGACGTTTTCGTCTTCGCTTTCAGTATAACAGAGATTGTCGTTTTTCTTATTGGTCAAACAGCATCTATTTCATAGAAGACAGGTATGGAGGGGGTATTTCTTTTTATTTAACTAAGTTTTTGAGGTTGGATTACAATTTTAGCTATGGCGAAGCTAACTATCCAGAACTGATGCTCCTTCAAATGCCAGATGGTCGGTATGAAGAGATAAAGAGGAAAGATATATATCGAATCAATACAGCAGGTTTTGTTTTCAGGATAATTAGAAACACCGGAATAGGATTGATGGTCAATTTCTGGGAGAGGGAGTCAAATATTTTTTGGGCGAGCAGGAATAGAGGGTTCATCGGTGGGTATGTCACGTATGAGTTTTAGTGAAGAGTAAATAAAAGTGTGATTGCCAAGCTTCGCTCGCAATGATAATATAATTTGCTCGCAATGATAATATAATATAAATTAAGAAGGGAGAATTACGATGAATTATGCAGAGAAAAGGAGAGAGGTGGATTTGATAGAATACTGGAGGGTGATTGTCAGGAGGAAATGGGTGATTATGACTTTTGCTTGTACTCTTATCTTTTTTGTAGGAGTATTTTCTTTTCTTGCTACCCCCAAGTATAAATCAACAACAACTTTGCTCATAGAAGAGGAGAGTTCCAGGGTTTTAAGTATAGATGATACTTTTGGATATCAGCCCGGGGTCTTTCGAGATATGAGATTCTATAATACCCAACTTAAGCTTCTTGAGAGCGAATCTCTGGCGGAAAGAGTGGCAAGAAAGATGAATCTTTTGTCCCGGCCGGAATTTGGTGCCGGTGAGAACTCCGAGAAGGGCTTGATCGCTTCAGCAAAAGATCTCTTAAGCTTTAAATGGATTACAGCACAGAAAAAATCGAAAGATAAGAACTCCGAATTCTTGATTCCATCAGATCCGTATTCAGAAGTTGCTAAGAAAGTTCAAGGGAACATAAAAGTAAGGCCCGTTCGCGATACAAAACTGGTAGAGGTGAGCTTCACCTCTTCCTCCCCAATTTTAGCAACTGAAGTCGTCAATACTCTGGCGGTAGAATTTATAAATTTTTCAATTGAAAAACGCTATGAGACAACCCAGCAGGCTTCAGATTTCCTGAGCGAACAGATCGCAAATCTCCGGGATGATTTAGCAGCAAAAGAAAGAGAACTTCAGAAATACGGCCAGGAGAAAGAACTTTTCTTTTTAAGCGATACAGAGAGCACAGCGGTCAGCAAATTTGCAGATTTAAACAAGGCCTATACCCAGGCCCAGATAGACCGGATTAGAACCGAGGCTGCTTATCTGGAGCTTAAAAGTTTAAAGGCGGATTCCCTGCCTCAATTTGTGAACAATCCTGTGATTCAGCAGCTTAAAACAGAATACACGAGGATTAAAAACGAGTATGAGGAGAAGAGCAAAAAATTCAAGCCCAGTTATCCGGAGATGATTACTCTCAAAGCAAAGCTGGACAGCATGTGGAATGAGCTTAAAAAAGCAGTGGATGCGGCAGAGTCTGAATACCGCTCAGCTTTGAAAAAGGAAGTTTCTCTTAAGAATTTGCTTAGGAGACAGAGAGCAGATGTAGTCCGGATGGAATCCAATGCCATTCTCTACAACAGTATAAAGATAGAGGTGGAGAATAAGCGCAGACTCCTCAATTCTTTGGTGGAAAGACAGAACGAGACTCTGGTATCGGCAAGATTAGGAGGACTTAAAACAAGCAATATAAGTATTATCGATAAGGCGAAGGTCCCTAAAAATCCTGTCTCTCCCAAGAAGAAACTGAATCTCTTCCTGGCGCTTTTAGTGGGTCTTTTTGGAGGAGTAGGTCTCTGTTTTTTCTTTGAATATTTAGACAATACGGTTAAAGGGCCTGAGGATGTTGAGAAGCTCGCTGGGCTTCCGTCTCTCGGCGTGATCCCTTATCTTTCTCCAAAGGGAGTAAAGAAGAAAAAGAGGTACGGCCATTATTCTCTGTATAAATACTCTTATGGAAAAGAAAATCCTGGAAGTGAAGACACGTTACCGGAGATAAAGGAGATTGAACTTGTCAACCATCTCTATCCGAAGTTTTTTATATCTGAGGATTACAGGACGGTGAGGACATCTATTTTGCTTTCTCATGCTGAAAGCCCACCGAAAACCATCGTATTTTCCAGTACTTTACCAAAGGAAGGAAAAACTGCAACTGTGGTCAATATGGCTGTGGCCTTTTCCCAGCTTGAGGAGAAAGTTCTGATTATAGATGCAGATTTAAGAAAACCTCGGCTTCATAGGATATTTAAAGTAAGAAACCTTGGAGGATTAAGCGGGTATTTGACTGGAAAAGTATCTCTTAAAGATGCCATTCAGAAGACATCTGTTGAGAATATCTGGCTTTTGCCCAGCGGTGTCATCCCTCCCAATCCTGCCGAGCTTTTAAATTCAAAAAAGATGAAGAAGATGATGGAAGAAGTTAAGGGGGCATTCGATGTTATTCTGCTTGATACAGCTCCGGTGCTTGCGGTGATTGACGCAGTTATTGTCTCCTCGCTTGCGGATAGCGTGGTGTTTCTTATTAAAGCAGGGGACGTTGCGCGTAAACCTTTTTTGAATGCGGTCGGGGAACTGAGGGGAGCTAAGGCTAAAATTATAGGCGTTTTGTTTAATGAGTTAAAGCTGAGAAGGGGAGATTACCATTTTATGGATTATTATCGTTATTATCGGCACGGCTATTATAGGGAGGAGGAGAAATAGGTGAAGAGTAAAGAATAAGGATTGAGGAATGGGTAGAGAAAGAAAGATGAGATTAAGGATAAAGAAGAAAGTCATAAAAGACCGTTTAAGTCTAACTCGAAGGCATAGTGTATACGGAAAGATCATTGAATACGGAATATTGGGATTGATAATTTTTAGTCCGCTTCCAGCAGCATCGGTGGAGGAATGGTCGATATTGGTGATTCAGCTTACGGTGCTGGTTATGATGGCTGCCTATTTCTTGATGAAAGAAAAGCCGCAGAATAACGAACTTCTTTCTCGTTCGCTGAAGTGGCCGAAATATTTATTTTTAGGCCTCTTTATATTCATTTTTATTCAAATCATCCCTCTTCCTAAATTTATAATTAAAGTTTTCTCTCCTAATATCTATTCCTTCCATAAGCTTTTCTCAATTGATTTTCAAAGGATTAAGTTCATGAGCCTTTCTCTGGTTCCTTCTCACACTCTGCGGGAAGGGCTCGAACTTCTCTCTTATTTCCTCCTTGGTTTTCTCATTGTTAAAACGGTAACAAAGCGGCGTCAGATAATGCGAATCTTTTCTGTATTAATTGCCATGGGAGTTTTTGAGGCATTTTATGGGTTGTTTGAGCTTTACAACAAGAATCCAAGAATTTTATTTTACAAAAAAAATTATTACCTAGATTCCCTAACCGGAACTTTTGTCAATAGAAACCACCTCTCAGGATACCTGGAAATGATCATTCCTTTAGCCATGGGATTAATCATAGCCCGGATAGACCTTTTTTCTTTGGCTGGCTTGAGATTGAAGGAAAAACTCCTTCGCTTCTCAGAGAAAGGTCTCTCGACAAATCTGCTTATATCTTTGGGTATCATTATCATGTCTCTGGCTGTCATCTTTTCTAAATCTCGCTCAGGAGTTTTTCTCCTGGTTTTTACTTTTATACTCTTTTTCGCATTGAGTGCGCTTTATTTTAGAAGGGCTGGGTATCAGAAGAAGTGGATTAAAAATTTTCTTAAAATTGTATTTTTTATGATAATATTTATTTCTCTTTACATAGGGATAGATGCCACTATTGAAAGATTTGCCCTGGATAAGGTTCTCCGTGAAGAAAGACCAGCCGTTTGGGCAGATACAATCGGAATTTCTTCAGATTTTCCTTTTTTCGGGTCAGGGCTGGGGACTTTTGCTTCTCTTTATCCTTCCTATGAGGATAGAGAAGAATTTTCGCGTTACTCTCATGCTCATAACGACTACCTTGAATATTTATCAGAATTGGGAGTTTTAGGGTTTGTTTTTCTTCTTGGTGGGGTTCTTTTTTTGCTAATAAATTCTTTTCTAATCTGGCGGGTAAGGAGACATCCTGTTGTGAAAGGACTTGCTCTTGGAGGAATCGTTGCCATTGTCTGTATTCTGATTCACAGCATTACTGATTTTAATCTGCAAATACCGGCAAATATGATGCTCTTTTCTGTTGTGCTATCTCTGACAATTGTAACAGCGTTTTATAAGCGAAGCGAGAGGGACAATAAAAAAGAAGGAATAAAGAGTGAGAAATGAACAATGAAAAATGAGAAGGAAAATGAATATCGTTAAGAGGGTTGTTTTAATATTTTCACTGGTGGTGGTGGCAGGTGTCGATATTCTTATTTATTGGAATAGTCATCTGTATTATCAAGCGAAGGACATAGAAGACAATGAAAAAAAGATAGAGATCCTTGAAAGAGCAAATCAATTTTATCCTTTAAATGACATTGTCTTTTATGAGCTGGGAAAAGCTTATTTTGATTTAGGGAATCAGAACTTAAATGATAAGGCAATGAGCGATAATTATCTTCGAGAGTCCATACAAAATTTCAATCGATCTATAAGAATCAATCCAGCCTCTTACTTCAGCCATTATCGTTTAGCTCAATCTCTTCTTTTTATGAGTTATCTCTCTCCATCATTAGATGTCAACCCTTATGAAGAATATAAAAAAGTAGCAACCCTTCTTGGCCACAACCATCAGATTTTTTATGAGGTGGGAAAAATACTTCTTTCCCGATGGAGCGAGCTTTCAGAAGAAGACAGGGATTTTACTTTAGAGATTTTGAGAAAAATAGGGAGAAGGAAAGATCGAGATAAAATTCGAACTATCATGGACATCTGGGAATTGAATGTCAAAGAATACGGAGTTATGGAAAAAATCTTGCCAGAGGATGCCCGGATTTACCGGATGTATGCAGAATTTCTTGGTGAGAAATCTCTTTCTGTGGATGAAAGGCAAAGGATTCTGGTTAGGGCGGAATTTTTGGAGTTTGAGAAGGCTAATGGCGAATACAACTCAGGAGAGAATGAGTTTCTTTATTTCCGGGTGAAGGAAGCTTTAGAGCATTTTAAGTCCTGTCTGAATATACTTGAAAAAATAAAATTTTATCAAAATCTCACGCAGCAGAATCTTATTAATCATTCGGAATTTAATAGGCTTCAGAAATCAGTTTTTATGAATCTGGGGAAATGCTACCTCGAAGAAGGACGAGAGTTGAAGGAATTTCAAAGCTTTTTGCTTAAGTATCTGGCCTTGGAGGATAAAGTATCAGCTGTAGGTGAGCTTGAGTCTTACCTCAGGGATCGAGGCCTTGTTAGTGAAAAATTGAATGCAAGCTTTGATAATTTGGACCGTCTTTCCTTCCAGCTTCTCCTTTATTTCAAGCAAAATCGATACAGAGACATCGTAAGAATGGGCCGTCTTTTACAGCAGGGCTTTGTTGTTGTTCCTGAAGAGAAGAGAGAAGATTATGTAAAGATTTTACAGCTTGTGGGCGATTCTTATCAAAAAATTGATTATATATATGATGCTGGCGAATTCTATCAGAAGGCGCTTGAGATAGAACCTGAAAACATTGATACTCTGTTGAGGATCTGCCAGAATTATGAGCGGCTGAACGAAGACGGAAAGGTTCGAGAAATTAAAAAGAGAATCGATAAGCTCATGTCTCCTGCAGAAATAGTCCTTAAAAATTTGACAATAAATAAGGGCCGAAGCTTTTCGCGCACATTGATCCTTGATGGGCGAAAAATTATCTTGGATTTGCATTTCAAGAACAGCCGAGAGGAAATAAGTCCTTTGATAACTATCTTTTTTAACGGAAGGGTCGTCTGGGAAAATTATTTAAAAGAAGAAATCATCTCCATACCTCTGGAATCGAAGGTCGGAGAGAATGTAATTCAGGTAGTTGCTATCAATCGCGCGGTCGATCTAATTAGTCTAAGATGGAAAACAACTTGACTTACAGCTTGAAACAGAGAATGGTAAAATAAGAAGAATTAATTTAGATATGCTATATTTAAGAGGAATTTCTTATACAAGTAACTTCCGCATTCAAAACCAAGCACATTCATTGCTGGTTGCGAAAAAATCCCCAACAAAGATTCTGAAGATGTAATTAAAACTATTCAGGGTGACCAACAGGCATGATATAGAGAGGATCTTCTTCGATATTAAGCAGATTCTTAACCTCCTGATCATTAAAACTGCCTATAGATACAGTATTAAAGCCAAGACTTTCGCATTGCAGATAAATATTCTGAGCAACATGACCAGCTTCCAAAACAACATATCTTATACCTCTATCACCATATTTCTGGGTAGTTCTTTCATAAACAGCAGTAATAACAATATCTATCGCTGCGTTGCCAACAGCAGATTGGTTTCCAGCAGCTAGTAACAACTCCTGCCTCATATCACCATCCAAAATCTTATTAACAGAGTTAGCTTCAGGATCATAATGATAAACACCTTGAGAAAGGCTCTCAACACTTCCTACCACAACATAAATTTCCAAAGGGTACAAAGCACCAGCAGATGGAGCAGTCCTTTTTCCGCTAACATGAGTAATGCCCTGAGCAGCCCAAAGCAACTGAGAAAGATCGGCTAATGCTAAACTTACATTTGAAAATGTTCTTCTGCTTCTTCTTTGGCTTAATGTTTCTTCAAGAAACATATTTCCTACAAGGTTAGGAGTTGGCAACTCGATTACTTCAATTACTATATGATTTTCTTTCTCTACATAAGTGTCAGAAGCACAGCAAACTAAGAAGATTAGGGCAAAAATGCAGATTAAATATCTTAACATCATCCAAATCACCTCTCATATTTAATTTATTTAATCTAACCAATATTCCCCATATCAACTTCACAAAAGAGAATATTGGGCATCATATTGATTTAAAATCCATTCTTCTTCATGTTTTTTTCATAATACAACATTTTATCAGTATATTGGAATCAAAATATCACTATTTTCTTCGATCTTTACAATTTTCTTCCACAAATCCGAGAATTAGAGATATCTGTCCATTGATTCCTAATTTGGGAATGCTGCATCACCTCGAAAGTACTTCCTGACTTTCTTGTTCTCATATCGCCGGACAATAGGTTCCAGTAGTTCTTTCCAGCGATCCGCACTGTGGATGTTACCTGGACGAAGTATCGACTCTTCACAGTCGCCATGCTGGTTGAAGCAAAACAGAGGATGACTGCAATTGAATCTGAAATGATCGTTATAGGCAGAACCCTCCTGTTAATAGCCATAATTGTTATCTATCTTTTTATATAATAACAACTTAGGGCGACTTTTTTAAGTGATTTTTGTGTTTAATATGGTTAATATGGGATTAAATCAAAAATGATAATAGTAAAAGGTGAAGAGTAAGGAGTGGAGAGGCAAGTACTTGATTGGGGATCAAAACAAAATATTTAAAGAAATTATCAAA
>WVXO01000036.1 GCA_011773465.1 Candidatus Aminicenantota bacterium
CTCATAAAATTAAACAACAAACGAGAAGGAGGAGAAATGAAAGCTCTTTTTGTTATTGATATGTTAAAAGATTTCATTAACAAAGACGGTGCGCTTTACTGCGGTGATCCATGCCGAAAGATCATACCTTTTGTTAAAGAAAAAATTGAAAAATTCCATAAAGATGGCAATTTAGTCGTTTTCATCTGTGATGCACATAAAGAAGACGATCTAGAATTTAAAGTGTTTCCCAAGCATTGTGTTGCTGGCACCCCCGGAGCTGAGATCATCGACGAACTTCCTGTGGGCAAAGATGACGTGATCATAAGAAAAACTCGCTACAGTGCTTTCTATAAAACAAACCTGGACGATGTCCTGAAAAATAAGGCAATAAGTGAAGCGCACGTTGTTGGTGTCTGCACCTCTATTTGCGTTATGGATACTGTGGGAAACCTCCGGGACAGAGACTATAAGGTTGTTGTCTATAAAGATGGGGTAGCAGATTTCGATGAAAGGTCTTATCAATTTTCTTTAGAAAGGATGGAGAAAATCTACGCAGCCAAGGTAGTTTAATCGCCTTCATTGGTGTTCATCTAATAAAGTGTCATTGCGAGGAGCGAAGAGACGCGGTAATCTCATGATTAGTAAGATGTTGAGATCAACACGATTCTCTCGCAACAGACGATTGCTTCGCCCCTATGGGGATCGCAATGACATATAATCAGGCATCTTTGGTGAAAAGCAAAAAATTATAAAGGGGGCGTCATGAAAGAATTGACTATAAATAACAGGAAATTAAAGCTCGTGGAGGGGAATATTGTTCTCCTCGACGTTGAAGCCATAGTTAATGCCGCCAACTCATCTTTGATACTTGGAGGCGGCGTAGCAGGAGCCATCAGGAGCTATGGCGGCCCTTCTATCCAGGAAGAATGCAATAAAATCGGACCCATCCAAGTCGGTGAGGCAGCGCTAACAAATGCAGGCGACCTCAAGGCTAAATACGTTATCCATGCTGCCGGCCCCGTCTCAGGAGAAGGGGAAGAAGAAGAGAAACTTCGAAACGCTACCCTGAACAGCCTCAAAATTGCAGAAGAGAAGAAAATAAAAGATATGGCTTTCCCTGCTATCAGCACCGGCATATTTGGCTTTCCCATCGAACGCTGCAGTGAAATCATGCTCCAGGCAGCAATGGAGTTCCTGGAAAAACATGACTATCCCCAAGAAATTATCTTTTGTCTCTACGGACAGGAAGCTTATTCTGTTTTTGAGAAGACCCTGGAAAAATTGGCTGGATAAAACTCTTATAAGGATTTTCTTTTCTTAGAGAATTCTTTATCTTCTCTTGAAGATAAAAAATAAGCCAAACAGAAGAAAAGAAAGGATAACAATTGTCCCTGAAGCGGGAAAGTCTAAATAGAAAGCCAGGATAAGACCTAATAGAACAGAAACAAAAGCGATAATCGAAGAGAGGATTATTGCCTGTTTAAAATTGGATGCCAGCTGAAGACCTGCTGCCGCCGGGATAACAACCAGGGCTGAAACCAAAAGGATTCCTACCACCTTCATACCAAGAACGATTGTTACTGCTGTAAGAATAGTCAAAAGAATATCCAGACGGCCAACTTTAATCCCCGATGCCTTTGCTGCTTCCTGGTCAAATGTCATGTACATAAATTTATGGTAGTTTAGAATCACGATAAAAACGACTATGACTGCCAATCCGATGGAAAGCCAGACTTCTGATGCTTCTATGGCTAAAATATCTCCAAAGAGGTAACTGAAAAGGTCCACGTTAAAACTGTGGGCTAGAGTAGCCAGCAATATCCCGAGAGCAAGCCCCACACTGCTGAAAATTGCAATTGCGGTATCTCCGTAGATGCCAGCCTTTTCTTTCAGCTTCATGATTCCCAATGCCGCCAGCACTGCGATAACAAGAGCCATGGATAAGGGAATTATCTTTAAAAAAAGCCCTAAAGCAACTCCGGCAAACGTTACGTGGGCTAAACCATGGCCGATCATAGCATCTCGCCTCAGGATTAGGAATACCCCTAAAAGTGCGCAGGCCATGGCGACAAAGATTCCGGCAAGGAGTGCTCGCTGAAGGAATCCGTAGGTAAGGAAAGCTTCCATATTGCTCAGATAATTAAGCCCTGATTTCAGATATTAGTGCGAAATTAAAACCTTATTCTCTTTATATCTATCTTCTTTATACCAAGATTTAAGATATTCTGCCGCGCAGCTGCTTTCTCGATTTAATGGCGATGGGAGATCAAGTGGTGTCCAGCTAGCATATCTTTAAAAGCGCCTGCGCGGCAGAACTCTGCGTGAGTGCCGTGGTAGACCAATCTCTGGTTGAGGCACGCGACTTGGGTGACGTGCTTGTTGACTATTCCGGTATCATGCGTGATCAGTACAATAGTAATCCCTTCTTTTTTATTCAAAGTATCGAGCATGTCATAAAAATGCTCTTGGGTTTCAGAATCCACGCCAGTTGTCGGCTCATCCAGGAAAAGGATGTGAGGCTCATTGACAATTGCCCTGGCAATAAAAACTCGCTGCTGCTGGCCTCCTGAAAGACCCCCGATACGCCAATTTTTAAAATGTTCCATGCCAACCTGTTTCAATGCTTTTTCTATGCAAAGGTCTTCTTCCCGTTTTGTCAACCTCGGAAATTTATTACGGGCGAGGAATTCCATGGCCACTACTTCTCTGGCAGATGCTGGAAAAAAGGGATCAATATGGGTGGCTTTCTGTGGGACATAGCCTATCTTGCGCCAATCATCAAACTCCTCCGCAGGCTTTCCCAGAATCCAAACCTTGCCCTTCGAGGGTTTCAGTAGTCCCAGAATGATTTTAATCAGCGTGGTTTTGCCAGAGCCGTTAGGACCTATGATGGCTAAAAAATCACCTCTCTGGATGGGGAAGGTTACATCCTGTAAGACTTTTATAGGACCATAGCTGAAGGATATATCTTTGACATCAATTAATGTCTTCGACTCATTTGCAGATAAGTCCATCTTTTAGATTCTCCAAATTCTCTTCCATTATATCAAAAAAAGTCTTTTCCGACTTCAATTGTTCTTTCGTCAAGTTTGCTCCTGGATTTAAGACAAGGGTTCTAGCCCTAGCTTCTTCGGCCAGAACTCTTGCCAATTCATCGCTCACATGAATCTCAAAAAATATGACCTTTATTCCATACTTCTTAGCTAATTCCACAACCTCGATGAGTTTCTTTGGAGTGGGTCTAGAATCAGGACTTAACCCATAAACAGAAATCTGGCGTAAATTGTAGCTTCGGGCAAGATAACCAAAAGCAGCATGACCGCCAAGAATTATAGTTTGGTGGATACAATCCTTGAGTTCATCCTTGAATTTCTGGTCTAATCCTTGGAGCTTTTCTTTATAAGCGGATGCATTTTCATTAAAGAACGAGGAGCCGTCGGGGTCCATTTCTGAAAGAACTGCTGCGATTCTATCGACAATCATCTGGTCGTTCTTAAAGTCCAGCCAGATATGGGGATCGTGCGCTCCATGTTCGCGCTCGTTTTCGGAGTGGACGATACCTTCCGCATCAATCAGGGAAATCCCCTGGCTTGCTTCAAGGATTCTAATGTCGGGATTTTTGACGCTTTTCAGAAGATCGTGAAGCCAAGGCTCCAGGTCCGCACCAATATAGACAAAGAGGTCAGCAGATGAAAGTCTAATTATATCGCTCGGCCTAGGCTGCCAGGTATGAATTTCAGCGCCTGGAGGAAGAAGCAGACTAACCTCTCCCCTTTCTCCTGAAACAGCCTCAGCAAACTCAAAAAGAGGGAAAACGCTGGTTACTACCCTAATTTTTCTTGAGGCATCTAAATTATGCGTTTGGAAGCCAGGAAGCAGGATCAAGAAAAAAATCAGAAAAAACGGAAAAACCTTTATTCCAGGTATGATCTGTTTTGTTAAATGAAAATCCCCGCTTATCATTCCACAGGATATAGCCTCTCCTTCCACTCGAATTTTTTCTTAAAAACAGCAAGACGGAAAGAATTTAGAAGGATTAGCACGGCAAAAATCACAGTGAAAGGATGAAGTTGGCCGTAGAAAATACTGATCTTAAACCTCAAGGATAGAATTAATTTAATAAGAGAGATTACTACTACCTGCAATAGGGGGATTGTTAGGCTATGGTGGGATTCATAAGCTCCCCAAAGTGAAATATAAGGGTATATGAAAAGAAAATAGCAAGCAAAAAGTAAGGCACCAAGAACATGAGGTGCTCCTCCAATTGCTTCATAGGAATTTTTTGAAAATCCGTTCCACACTTCTTTAAAGCAGGTGTAGAACCTTACATCTAAAATCCCAGTTCCATCAAGTATAGAAATTTTTCCTTTGTTTTCTTTAACTTTTTTGGCCATAGCAATATCATCTACAACTTCTAGCTTTATCGCCTCATAGCCTCCCCATGAAAAATAAAAATCTCTGTTGATAAAGAGAAAAGGTCCGATGGCAAAAGAAATGCGTGAATCTTTTGAGTAGTTTATTAGCTTGAAAGGAAAAAGAGCAACAAATACAAAATGAATAACAGGAAAATACAGCTTTTCAGACCACGTTTTTGTGATGAATCTTGGAATACATGTTATAAACACTGATTTTCTTTTTAGAGCAACTCCCAGGGCCGTAGAGACAGAATGAGGCTTATGAATTGTATCCGCATCAGTAAAAAGAAACCATTCGCCTCGGGCTGCCAGAGAAAGCTGGTGGCAGGCCCAGTTTTTCCCGTTCCATCCAGGGGGAAGTTTTTTGCCTTTTATGACCCTCAAGTTTTCATTATGCTTGGAAAGCTCTCTCAGAATAGCATAAGTTCCATCGGTTGAGTTATCATCAAGTACACTGATTTCAAGCCGAGGGTAGTCAGATCGAAGGAGAGATGTCACACAATTTTTAATATTTTTTTCCTCGTTTCTGGCAGGAACAAGGACAGAAACAAGAGGCAAGGGCTTTTCTGGCTTTATCTTTTCCTGTTCCTTAAGCCTCTTAAGATTTTGAAGCAAGTTTAAAAAAATAAGAAACAGAAAAAAGAGAATCGCTTCCTGAATAAATTCCATAGTCTTCTACCAGCCAGACTCCTGTTTTATCTTTCTCATATAAGGTTCATCGATAAGTCTTTTTAAACCAAGAAAAAGGAGGAATGAACACAAAAGCATAATTTCTGGCCAGGGTTCTTCCAACACCACCCACCAGAGGACGGGAATACTGGCCATGCCTATGGTAAGAGCAAGGTGGAACCTTCGAAAAGGAAGATAAACAGCTCCGATTAAGAGGCCGGAGGCAAGTATTATGAGTGGCTGCATCCCTAAGAGAAAGCCCATGGCCGAAGCTGCTCCTTTCCCTCCCCTTCCCTTGAGGAAAATCGGAAAATCATGGCCGAAAACTACAAAAAACCCGCAAAGCCAGACCCATACAGGAAATAGCCCTAAAAAATAACCGATCCAATAGACTAAAAATCCTTTTAAAACATCCAGGAAACCGGAAATAATCCCGTATTTTTTTCCGACAACATGCCAGACATTGCGGGCACCTACATTCCCTTCTCCGACGACACGGAGGTCAACTCCTTTTACTTTCTTGGCAATAATATAGGAAAAAGGTATAGATCCAATTAAGTAAGAGATAACACAACCGAGAACTATTTCAGTAATTATCTCCTCCTCCTTCTCTTTTCTTTATTACATAAAAGGCTAGATGTCAATATTGAAGCTTGCTATTCAAACAAGATTTTGACTTCTTTTCTTGAATATCTCTCTCCTTCCTTATTAAAATGTATCATTATCTTTTTCTGGAGGTTTTCTGCTTCTTCGGCCTTCGCATCCATCACCGAGACTAAAGACCTTGAAGTTATAAGACTCAGATTATATTCCTTGCCTTTTAATCCTTCGACAAGAATATTCAGTTGATTATCCCTGTATTGAGCTCTTACAATCTTCAGCCCGGAAGTTCTATCACCGATTTGCGGAATATAGGGGGGAAGATATAGAAAAATACTCTTTTCTGTCATAATTTCTATAAGAGTATTATCTTTTGTTTCCAGATTGAACAAACAACGCACTTCTCCGCTTTCCTTCTCTATCCTGAAATCTTTATCTTCTCCGTTGACTTTCACAGACCTTACCTGTGTCCCATAACCCAAGGAAGGTGAGAAATGAAGGCGATAAGGGGCATGAGCTTTGGGTTCTATTTGAAAAACAAGCTTATTCCTGGTGAACTGCACATTGAAATGGAAAATATCCTTTCCTATACAAAAATTTCTGACCTTAACTTTGTCCCAGGCTCCCGGCAAGCTAGGCCTGAATTCAATCTCTCTAAGTAAGGCATTTCCTTTCAATCCTAAAAGTCCTCTCACCAGGCAGGTGATAATAGGAGAAGAAGAAAAAATCTGATGAGGAACAGATTCTTCAACCGGGCTGAAAAATTCTCCTGATAATAGTTCAGGGCAAAATCCTAAGCCATCGATAAAAGTGTTATAGGCCAAGCTCATAAGATGGGAAAAACCGGCGAGAGAGCGGCCGTAATTGTATTCTGAAAGACAGGCATAACCAGTAAGAAAAGGCCAGACTGTCCCATAATTATAGTTTAAAGGATCGTAGTAAGAGCTTTTTGGAGAAAGAGACCTTACTCCCCAGTCTGTGCTCATCTCTGAGGAAGCAAAGATATCCAGGATATAATCTGCTTTTCGTGGCGGAAGCTGTTTAAAAAAGAGAGGCATAGAAGGCCAGACTGTAGTCTCTGCAAGCTGCTTATCCTTGACTGTTAGAGCGTGGGCATATTTTTTTTCTTCCTCCACCCAGAATTTATCACGAAGTGTTTCTAAGGCTCTCTCAAAGGTCTTATTTGCTTTTCGGGAGAGCTCTTTTTCTCCCATCAGGCCAGCAAGTTCTGAAAAGACCCGGTGGGCCTCCACTGATAAGGCAGCCAAATAAATATCTGCCTTCGTATTTTTCAGAAAAGCCCCGAGCTCCAGAGCAGCTAATCCGGCCACAGTGTTTTCCATGAGTCCATCTCCGTCTGTATCTGCAGAAAGAACATACTGATAAGATTTCTTAAGGGAAGGCCAGCTCTCTTCTATGAATTTTATATCACCGGACCAATTCAGGTAATCGTGCAAAGAAACAATATAATAAGGAGTCGTTTCAGCATGGTAGAAACCGTAAGGATATTTCTCAAACCAAGGGATAAAGGCAGCTCCCTGGGAGAGTTCATGCATTATTTTCCCATCCTGGCGTTGATTCTTCCTTATGAAGGCTAAACCTTGACGCGTTATGTCAAAGGAGCCATAGCTGGTGATAGCCCAGGAATTGAAAAAAGCATCACCTCCGAAAAACCAGGCGAAGCCAGGCCTCTCGCTGCTTCCTGAAAGGCCGAAGCCAGCCACCAGACCGCAGCCCAGTTGAGGATTGCAGACAAGGGCCTTGTCCACAGCCACTTTTGCCCACTGGAATGCCTGATTCAACCTCTCATCTGGAGTCTGCACATAAATATTATCTTTTGCCAATTTTTCATAATAATGAAACTTCTCAAGATAAAGCTCATTAAAGTTCTCCTTAAGGCTAGAATAGGTTTTATCCGCCTTTTCCCTTCCATCATGGCTTGCTGAAATAAGGATAGGAAAAAAAGTCCGTTTCGCATCTTCGGGTTTCACATCAATTTTTATTTTCATATCTCCTTCGGGAAGGGCGTGAGCCGGACCTGAAGAAAACTGCTCGCCTGCAGGACTTCCAATCAAAGCAACGTTTTTCCTGGTCCCTTCGGAGACGACAAAATATTTTTTTTCTCTGTCCCAGTAGCTATACTGACCTCCAAGGGCTGCCGGCCACATAGGTTTCAAATCAGGAGCAAAGCTAGCAACAACAGAGAGTGGTTTGATCGCTTCCACTGAAAGAAGGACAACAACTCCAGACTCTCTTAAAGGAGAAAAGAAGATTTCTTCTACTTTGAAGGAAGAATGGACATAGCGAAGGATTGTCTGATGGGGATAAACATCTATTCTGTGGACTGCATCTCTTCCTTCTACAATTTCATTCTCATTTTCAATCAAGAAGCGAAGCTCAAAATTATGCAGAACTTTATAGGGGTAAATCCAGATTTCTAGTTTTCCGTCCTCCTTGCCTAGAATGGCACTTTTCTGACCAACACTATCAAAATACCGTTGGGGCTGAACTGTGCGGCTCAAGTGAAGCCCTTGGCTTTTTATGATAGATTTCTCGATAAATATCATTTCTTTCCCTTGAGCGGAATTGAAGAGAAAACAGAAAATCAAAAAAAGAAACGCTGCCCTTTTCATCTTTTTTCCTCCTTATCAAGGAAATAAGCTTTAGCGCCTTCTCCGATTTCGACCTCGTAGAATTCAGGGCGGGGAAATTTTCTTTTGCTGGCTTCTTCAAGAAGCTTATTCCTGAAAGCAGCTAATCTCTCTTGTTTGACCAGAGCAATCCCAGATCCGCCAAAGCCGGCACCCGTGAGTCGTGCTCCAAAACAGTCAGGAAATTCCCGTCCAGACTCATAAAGTAAATCAAGCTCAGGACAGGAGACCTCGTAATCATCCCTTAAGCTTTTATGAGATCGGAAAATTAGCTCTCCTAGAAGGAGAAAATCATCCTTCCTCATTGCTTCAACAGCTTGCTTTACTCTTTCGTTCTCACTCACTACATGCCTGGCTCTTTTATAAAGTGCTTCATCCATTTCATTTTTTCTTTCTTCGAGCAGGCCCAAGGTTACCTGCTTGTAGCTTTTAGTTCCGTATTTTTTTAAAAGCTCGAGCGCTTGAAAGGATTCATTCCGCCTCTTGTTGTATTCTGAAGAGGCCAATTCACGGTGGACTCCGCTCTCAAAAACAAGGATTTGGAGATCTTCTCTTTCCAAATGAACAGGGACAAGCTCGTATTCAAGAGTTTCACAATCTAAAAACACAGCCTTTTTTTCCTTGCCAAAAAATGAAACAAACTGATCCATGATCCCGCACTCGACACCGACAAAATCATTTTCTGCCTTTCTGGCTATTTCTGCCATTCTTTGGGGCGCAAGGCCAAGCTTAAAAAGTGTGTTTAATCCCAGAATTATGCTCACCTCAAGTGCCGCAGAGGAGCTCAGACCTGCCTCAAGAGGAATATTCCCCCAGATAAGGCCGTTTATCCCGCGAAGCTCAAATCCCGCTTCCTGGAGTGTCCAGAAAATGCCTTTGACATAATTGATCCATTTATTCTGCTTGGAGAAATATATTTTTTTCAAAGAAAATAACTCTCTTTTTTTTAAATTTTCTGTCCAGATGCAGACTTTCTCATCAGCTCTTTTAGAGAGGAAAAAATAATTCCTCATGTTTATCGCTGCTGGCAAGACATAACCTTGATTGTAATCAGTATGTTCACCTATGATGTTTATCCGGCCAGGTGCAGAAGAAGCTACATCTGGAGGCGAATTATGGATTTCTTCAAAAACAGGACCTAATGATTTTTCCATCCGGAAGTATATGAATTTTAAAGAAAACAAAAAAGAAAAGTCAAATATCATGGGGCCAAGCCTTATCAAAGTAGAGAAAATGGCGACAAAAAAATGGGAAAAAAATGGGGCCTGGCCCCATTTTTTTGCCCAATTTTTTCTTGAATCGCTAAGATTTTTATGTCATTATCTTTCCTCTTCTTTAAAGAATATCTTGACTTATATTTATAGGAGGCTTGAAATGTCGTCACTCTTTGAAGGACTCAAACCATCTCTTCTTTGGAAGCATTTTGAACAAATCCTGAAGATCCCTCACTGTTCAGGTAACGAAAAAGCTTTAGGTGATTATATTATATCGGCGGCTAAGGATAGGAATTTAGCCTGGAAAAGGGATAAAGTCGGAAATGTTGTTGTTGGAAAAAAAGCATCGGCGGGCCATGAAAATGCTGACATAGTTATTCTTCAGGGGCACATAGACATGGTCGGCGAAAAAAACTCTGATGTTGAACACGATTTTAATAAAGACGCTATAAAGGCTGAAATCAAAGGAGAGTGGATTCAGGCGAAAGGAACCACGCTCGGTTCGGATAATGGAATCGGTTTAGCCGCTTCCCTTGCCGCTATGGAGGATGACAATCTAGAGCATGGTCCTCTTGAGTTTCTCTTCACGGTGGATGAAGAGACAGGCCTGACTGGAGCAACCAAGATAGAACCTGGTTTTCTTAAAGGTAAGATATTCCTTAACCTCGACAGTGAAGATGAAGGAGCTTTCACTATCGGTTGTGCGGGCGGAGCTGATTCGGAAATCACGTTATCTCTCAAAAGGGAAAAAAGTAAGGGCGGTGAGCCTTACAGACTGAAAATTTTCGGCCTAAGAGGAGGACATTCGGGAATTGATATCAACCAGGGGCGTGGAAATGCCATAAAATTACTTGCCCGCATGCTTTGGCAGGCCATGAAGGAATTTCAGTTTAGTCTTGTTAGCATGGAAGGCGGCAACAAACGAAACGCAATAGCCCGTGAAGCAAGGGCGGATGTTATTGTTGATCCGGCTCAAAGTCAGGATTTATCCTCATTTTTCCAGAAGGCTTTTGATAAAATCAAATTCGAATACAAAGCTGTTGAGAAAGAGGCGAATTTTTCTTTCGAAAAAGCAGATAAAGAAAAAGAAGATCCTTTAACTCCAGAATCTCAGAAGACTCTCATCAACCTCATTTTCACCCTTCCTCATGGAGTTATAGCCATGCATCCTGAAATGGAAGACCTTGTGGAAACTTCCTCTAACCTGGCTATTGTTAACACTCACAAAGATAAAGCTCAAATAATCTGCAGCAGCCGAAGTTCTGTGGCCTCAGCCCTGGAGGCCGTGCGAAATTCAATCGCAGCCTCGACCGAACTTGTAGGAGCAAAGGTTGCTCAGCCTGAAGGCTATCCTGGCTGGACGCCCAACCTGGAGTCCCCTCTTCTCAAGACTCTAAAAGAGGTTTACCAGAAAATGTTTCAAAAAGAGCCAGAGGTTGGCGCTGTCCACGCAGGCCTTGAATGCGGGATTATAGGAGAAAAGTTTCCAGGGATGGATATGATTTCTTTCGGCCCGACTATTGAGCATCCTCATTCTCCTGAAGAAAGGGTTCATACAGGCTCTGTAGAAAAATTCTGGAAATTCTTAACTGGCTTGCTCGTTGAGCTAGCGCAATAAGGCTTCAGGTCTCTTTTCTTAACTTTCTGAGGAAGGCTTCCCAGCGCTTGATGTGGCCGTACTCATCAGCCTGGTCCTTTTTAATTATCTTTCGAGTGTCCTCATCCCATTCTATTTTTCGCAGAAGCTCATCGTAATGATGAACAGCTTTCTTCTCAACCCAAATGCCAGTTTTAAGCTTGGCTTTTGTGCCTAGCAATCGCGAAAAGAATCCAAATTTGAAACCCACGATCCAGTACAACCACCTGAGCATACTGGGCTTAAAACCGTATTCAAAAAGCTTGATCTGAAAATCCTGCAGATGCGTCATCTCGTTACCCATAGCACCTATAAGCTGGAGATTGAGATCATTTTCTCTTCTTGTGATCTGGAGCTTATAGATATTAACTGCCATGGTCTCTAGTGTATGCAGGGTATGCAATCCTTCTTTTATCCTTTTTAATCTTTCCGAAGGCATGCCCTGACCTCTTAGCTTTAAACCTGCTAAGCGCATCTCGGGGCGAATGATCGAGATGTCAAAATCCTTTTTTTCTACCATTCTCAAATCCATCCTAACTCGCTAAATTGAGGAAATCCAGAGCGGGATATACCCCAGTAAGCAAATAGAATTAAACTCAAGAAAAAGCCGCTCATGAAGAAAAAGAGAAACGGATTCTGGTTGCCTTCTTTTTTTCTGTGAAAATAAAACAGCAGAGCGATAAGAAAACCTACGCCAGCAGCAGGAAAAGTGAAGATTACTGTTTGCCCTTCAATTCCATTCGCTGTAAAAGCAAAGCCATAAAAAGCAGCTCCTAATGAGAGAAAAGCAAAATTTTTCCAGGAGAGAGATTTGAATGCAATCTTATAAGATGCAATAATTAAGGCAACAGAAATCAGGAAAACACCTCCGTCCCACATAAAATGGCTGATTATTTCATCAAAAAGATACGTGGCCTTATATAATTCTGATTCCTTCATGTGATGAAGGAGCCTGGCAATTGAATTAGCAGAAAGATGGAGGCCATGACCATCCACAAAAAGAAGAAAGCCGATGGCTAATATAACTTTAGTCAAAATCCTTATAACTCTGTTTAAGGGCAGTTGAGGCTCCAGGGAGGATAAAATTTTATATGTACGTGAATAAAGAATATAAGCTAAAGGAATGACAGCAAATGGAGTCAAAAAATCAAGCGTATCTCCCCACGTTAGAGGACTCTTAAGAACGGCCTTCAAAAAAGGTGGCACGATATGAAAGTAAGCATAGAAAAAACCATAAGCAAGCAACCAGAAACAAATAATATCGCTATCTTCTTCCACTCAGATCTTCTTCAAAAGATATGGCCGAAATTAAAGTAGATTCCTATGCCTTCGTTACTAAAACCCATATCAAATCTAACAACAAAGTTTTGAAGATAATACCTCAATCCCAATCCAATATCAACCACAGCTTTATTGAGTCTTATTTCTGACAAAGACGTCCATACGAGTCCTCCATCCATAAAAACGTTTCCTCCCAATTTCCTCCAGAGAGGAAAACGATACTCGGCGTTAACTAAAAATTTTCCTTTATCTTGGAAACGATTTAAGCTGAAACCTCTCATCGCGGTTATCTCTGAGCCGCCCCCCAGAACGGAGTATTCAAAAAGTGGAATTTTTTCGCTTTTACCTGAAATTTTTTGAATAAGCGTGCGAAAAGCCAAAACATCCTTTTTTCCGAGGAGAAGGATGAATTTTCTAAAATCTAGGGTGAAGCGGTAGAAGCGAGCATTTTTATTTCCCAAAAAGCTCGATGCCACATCATTCTGGAAAATAAGGCGATGACCCTTTTTCGGATGGATCTGGCTGTCTGAGGTATCGTAACGGACTACAAAAGAAATGAAGGGTGAAAACTGCTCCCCTATTTCTCCCAGCGTCTCAGAAAAAGGTCTATCTTCATCGACCTTAAAATACTTGATATTCCTGAGGATATAGCAAGCTTCCAATACAAAACAGGGAGTAAAACCTCTTCCAAACCTCAACTGAAGCTCCTTTTTCTCATAAGTAAACTCAGTCTCATTATCTTTCTCAGAATCCGGTCCTATACCGTAAAAATAGTACTTTAAATATTTATCGTACTCAGCTCTGAGGTCAAAAGAGAACGAGTATCTTTTACCCTGGCGAATTTCAATATCAGGAATAGAAAAAGTAAAGACATACCACCTTTCTCCCTTGCTTGAATTAAAGACAATTAAGTCGAAAGATTCTTTTCTTTTGAGATAGTTCACAAATTTTGCTTTGCCGCCATACCCTATCCCAATGTCTGAGTCATACATCAGAATCGGAAAGGCGCTAAGAGATTTTTTTGTATCTAAATATTCATTTTCTTGGGAGACACTAACCTTCCCAGGAAAGACTATATCGTTTTTAGGGAAGGCATGACCGTTGTTGGGAACATAAAATAAGAAAAAAAATGCACCCAAAAACAGTTGAAGCAAGCTCTTTCTCATTTTCTCTCTCATCTTAGCTTTAATGCTTATTTCCTGTCCAAAATATAATAGTGTGTTGAAAGGGGAGCTTAAACCTCAAGAAAAGCACATAAGACACTTTTCACAGAGTATTTAATCTGCGGGCTGTCACCGCCGACTTAGCTCCCCTTTAAGCAAATTCAGATGCGGGAGTCCTGCCTGTTCCAGATGATGCTCTTGTTGTCATTAATCTCGGTCCATTAATTACTGCTATACGCTACAATGCTATATTTTGAAATAAGCTATTCTAATCCCCACTTCTTGCCCCAGGCGTGATGCTCTTGAATAATGCGTTTTAAATCACTTCCCGCAGTAGGCCAAAGGTTCCTCAAGGGGGTCATATCAATTTCAACTTTTTTCCCTGAAGGCAAAACAAATTCAAGAGAAGGTTTTTGCTGCACAATTCCCAACTGAATCGGCTGAAAGCCGATTTCCAGTGCAGCTTGCAGAAACAAATTAACTCTTTCAGCGGGAATTGTGAAAACCAACTCAAACTCACCATGGATACCAGCAGCCATGAACCAATGAGGAATTTTTGCTCTTTCACACAACTCAAGAACTTCAGGAGTTAAAATCTTATCCCAGCCGGATTCAACAACAAAACCTAATTTATTGATGCGAAGAAGCTGGTCAAGCGTTATCATCAATCCGTCACTGGTGTCCATGCAACAGGTTGCGTGTTTTCGGACGAGCTGCCCTTCCTTAATTCGGGCGATCGGGCGGTAAAAATTTTCAGGAAAAAGTTCCTCTGGTAGTTTCGCCAAGCGAACTAAGCCCATAGCATTTCCAGAGCCTGCCCATCCACTCATGAAAACAACATCTCCAGTCCGGCAGCCGATACGGGTAATCTTTTCTCCGCGAGGGACAAATCCAAAGGCACAGCCGCTCAAGGAGATAGTTGGGGTTGTATTTATATCACCCCCTAAAATAAAGACATCCAATTTCTGACAAGCAGCAGCCATTCCTCTGGCAATCTCTCTGCAGAATTTTTCATCCCTTTCTTTTTCAACAGAAACAGCGATTACTATTCCCAAAGGCTCTGCTCCAACAGCAGCCAAATCACTGAGATTCGACATAACTGTCACCCACCCCATGGTAAAGGGATCCTGATACAATCCCTCGGTTATTTCCTCAGCTACAGAATCTATAGTAACGGCTAACAGGCGAGAATTTTTGTCTTTGACTTCAATAAGCTCCGCGTCAGATTCATGGGATTTGTTGATTTGCCGGGGAGATCTTTTAAAATTCTGAACCCAAGAGTTTATTTTTATATTTTCTAAAATCTCTTCCATTCCTTTCATCGGCAGCACCTCATAGCTCTAGGTAAGAGTTCAAATTCCGCATACTGGGCGCTTACCACTTCGCCATCCATTTCCAAAGCAAAGGGTAAGGCACTTTCAACACAAAGCTTGTTTACATACCAAGAATGAGTCTTCGGTTGACCCCAAAATTGGCGCTTATATAGCTTCGCTAAAGTTTTTATTGTTTCAAACTTTGTCATGCCTGCACATAGATTTACTCCGAGTTTCCCATCATCTGGCTTGATACAGGTGTCATAACAGAGCCCACCTGCAAAATGTGGATTCTTTATTATTCCCAAATTGGTAAGATGAAAATTTCTCGCTTCTGATTTCCCTAAAGTCAGGGTGCAGGGAATATTCTTATAAGAGAATATGGCTTTTAAGGCGGAAGCGACAACAGCACCATCGTGGGAAAATCTCTTTATCCAGACAATAAAAGGAAGCCTGGAATTGTAGAGTGCATTAGCTTGAGCCGTTATCCCGATGCTGGCATTGATGATACTGTAGCGGATCAGAGTATGATCTTGACCGTTTCTGTATCGGATGCGTATAATGTCATAAGGAAATGCCTCCTTCTGGTTCATCCTCGTAGGCACTCCCCGGATAAAGGTTTCGGAGCGAAAAGGTTTGTGAAAATCGTTGCTCGAACCAAGGCCAACAGCTCCTAAAACAAACTCTTGCCCGGGTGCAGATGAGGCCATCAAAGCATTCACCATGAGATTAACCGTGCCATCGCCACCTGCAGCTATAAAAAGACGTTCCCCGCCTTCTATTGCTTCCTCAATCTGACTGCTCAGTTGAAGAGGAGACTGAATCTCATCGAGTTCGAATGCTCCAAACCGAACTCGGAGGGCTGGTTCAATTTTTCTCCATTTAATCCTGCCTTTGCCGAAGTCACAATAAGGATTTAGATAGACACGCATTTTAAACCTGTCCTTTCTCTGGTCTCATCTTAAGGGCCAATTCAAAAGCAATGTAAAAAAGAACCACAAGGGGTATCCAGCCTGGCTTCAGCAAACAAATTTCGGCTAGATGGAGAAGGACAAAGCCCCTTACTACGTTGGCAATAGGTCCGTATGCCTCCTTCTCGTCTCTGATACGATGGATTCCAACCTGAGCAACAATCAACACAGCAACTGCGGCAAAGAATACAGGAATAGAGAACCAACTCAAAGAAAAAAACGTCTCTCTAAAAAGCACTCTTGATATTCCCCAACCTGTTGCGACTACTGAGAGTAAAGCAAAAATATCACTTCCTTTTGCAGCTTTATTCCAACCATAAATAACAACGAAAGTATTATACTGGCTTTCTCTATCTGCTGAGATATCTTTAAAATAGCC
Source organism: Candidatus Aminicenantota bacterium (assembly GCA_011773465.1). Classification (GTDB taxonomy): domain Bacteria; phylum Acidobacteriota; class Aminicenantia; order Aminicenantales; family Aminicenantaceae; genus SOIV01. The sequence goes on from WVXO01000036.1 coordinate 16,275, forward strand.
CATAAGCACAAAGTTGGCATAGCTGAAAAAGACGCTAATTGTGATCGGCACAAGAATACTATTCTCGAGAATAATTGAGATAGGCTTGCTGGGTCCAACTGCTGCCATCTTGCCCATAATGGGAAGCAACGCCACAATCCAGGCATTATAGAAGGGACCTCCCCACCACCGCCGTTTAAAAAATGTGTATGTTGCTAGACCTATAACACATAAGAGCCCGAGAACGAGTGTCCAGGGATTAAGAAGAAAGAGGATCACGCAACCAGCCAAAAGTCCAAGCAGGCTTACAAGCAAAACCTGTCCTCGGCCAATAATACCCTGGACCAGGGGACGATAAGGCGATGAGATAGAATCTGTGTCCATTTGGAAACAATCTGTTAGGGCTTGACCGAATCCATAGGAGAGAAAAAAAACAAAAAAAATGCCTATAGTCACACCAATTCCAGTTTGAGGCCCGTCAGCGAAACCGGCCATTCCCGCGACCCCAGAAACATAAAGCAGATAAGGCCGCATGGTAATGCCATACGCTTTCCAGAATGCGAGGCTTAGCAAACCAGCATATTGTTTTTCCATTTAAGAGTCCTCCTCCCGCTCATAGGCAATATACTAAATCAATCCTAATTTCTTGCCGACGAGTTTAAATTTATCCAAAGCGAACTCTAATTCTTCCTGGGAGAGAGAAGCCATAACACTTATCCTTAAGAGAGAAGATTCAACCGAAACTCCAGGAGGAACGACTGGGTTAATAAATATTCCCTCCCCTTCTAATTCTGCTGCCATTTTTAAGGTCTTTACATCATCTCCTATGAAGAGAGGAATTATTGGCGTCGGATTAATTCCGATTCTAAAGTTTAAATCTAGGAGACCTTCTCTGAGGAATTTTACATTTTTTCGTAGTTTTTTGATCAAATGAGTTGATCTTTTTAGTATACGAAGAGAAGCCAAGACTGTTGCTATTACAGAAGGAGGAAGGCTGGCGGTAAAGACAAAAGGTCTAGAATTGAACCTTAGAAAATCAATAATTTCCTTCTTGGCGCCCACCGCTCCACCTACTGTGCTAAAAACTTTACTGAAAGTGGATCCAACTATGTCTATCTGACCTTCCATGTGATAATGTTCTACTATTCCATGCCCCTTCTCTCCTAAAATACCTGTTCCATGGGCATCATCCACCATAACAAGGGCATTGTATTTATCAGCTAATTTCTTAATTTCAGGGAGACTGGCTATATCTCCCTTTATGCTGAAGACACCATCAGTAACGATTAATTTATTCGCTTCAGGATCGATAGAAGCCAAGTTCTGCTCTAAGCTTTCCATATCATTGTGTTTATAGATTTTGGCTTGAGCTCTGGAAAGGCGGATCCCATCAATAATGCTGGCATGATTTAGTTGATCGCTGAGGACGAAGTCATTTTCTCCAGCAAGAGCGGAGATGGTTCCCATCATAGTCATATAACCCGTGCTGAATAAAAGCGTAGCTTCAGTCCTTTTAAAATTAGACAGTTCTCTCTCCAGCTTTATGTGAAGACTCGTTGTTCCGGCAAGAGGACGAGAACTACAGCTTCCAGTGCCATACATCTCGACAGTCCGTTTCACTTCTTTTTTAACTGCTGGATGTGTTGAAAAGCCCAAATAATTATTAGAGCCAAGCATGATCAATGTCTTGCCATTTTTCAAAACCACAGGCGACGCAGGAGGATCAACAACTCGCATATAAGGATTCTGAATATTCAACGTTGACATGTAAGACATATGAAAACTGTGAAACTTAGAACACTTGTCTAAAAATGTCTCTTTATAATGACTTTTCGGAGAAGCAGCATTTTTTTTACCAGCTAAAATTTCTCTTGCTGTTGCCATTTTGAACCTCCTTATAAATGCCTGAATGGTAGGGCTAATACCCTACCATCAAAAATCATTTTCATTTCGGTTTTCATATTTTCTACCTTACTTTTTTCACCTTCTGCTTTTAATTTAAGTCTCTCCAAATCTAAAGTTGTCAAAAGGTTGTAAAGAATTTGTTAAAAGTTTGTTAAAAAAAGCAGGAATATAGAAAAAATGGGGAAAAACTGTAGCTGTAAGGAAAAATAAAGAGCATCCCCATTTTATAAAATAAGGAAAAAACGGGGACTTTCCTCTTTGCATACAATAATAGACGGGCTCGATGAATCTAGCCCCTACAGATAAATCAACACATATAGGAAAAAAGTGCGGGTTTGATACATCAAATCCCTACATGAAGACAAAAAGGTAAAAAGCCGGAAAATATTTTTATTTTTGAAATTTGTAGCCAGACCAGGGGATGGTAATTAGATGAACAGGCTCGGCCGGATTACTCTCGATTTTCTGTCTCAGGTGATGGATAAAAGTATCGATCGTCCTTGTTGTCGGAAATTTGTCATACCCCCATACTTCGTTTAGAATAGTCTCCCGGCTAACAACCTCTCCCTCATAAGAAATAAGGAGCTTAAGAAGGCCAAATTCTTTAGCGGTAAGGTAGAGCTCTTTCTTTCCTCTAGATGCTATTTGCTTTTTAAAATTTACGTAAACATCACCAAAAGAGTATTCTTCAACCTCTGCCGCTTCAGGTTTAGTGCGGCGAAGCACGGCATTTATCCTGGCCAGAAGCTCTTTTGTCCCAAGAGGCTTAATAAGATAATCGTCCGCTCCAAGCTCTAGACCCAAGACCTTATCAATCTCCTCTTTTCTCTCACCTGTAAGCATGATAATGGGCGTCATTATCCCTTTTTCTCGAAGCTTCTTACATATTTCCAACCCGCTTAATGAAGGGAGCGTAAAATCGAGAAGAATCAGATCAACTTTTTCCTGGCAGGCTAACCGGAATCCTTCTTCTCCGTCGCAGGAGGATACAACGTTAAAGTTTTCTGTTTCTAGAAAAGATTTAAAGGTTTCAAGCAGAGCTTTATCATCTTCAACGATTAATATTTTTTTCATGGCCTTATGAAATCATATAAAAAATGTTCTTAATGGCTAATTCAGGCTGAAATTTTTGGAAAGTGTTTACAGGAGAAAATGAATTATAGCTCTCCATACTTTTTCAATCTCTCTTCATATTTCTTCTTTTGTTTTTTTACGATACCTTCAAATCGAGCATTGTCACGGAGGCTTTCATAAAAAGCATTGTTTGCTAAAGGAAGATATGAGTATTGAAAATGTTCAGTTCCTTTCTTAATCTTATTATCGATATACTTAATGGCATCGTCTTTCATTCCTAAAAGAGCGTAAACTGGCCCATTTTTTCTAAGGGTAAGAGCTTTATTTTTCTCTCCCCTCGCTGCAAATAGTAACGCTCGATAAAATTGAATAGTAGAATAATCTGGATTTATTTTCTCCGCTCTGGCTAGTAATTTTTCGGCTTTATTATACTCTTTCTTAATAACCAAAAGTAAACTATTATCCAGAAGCGACCAGAAATTATCAGGTTCAATCTCTGACGCCTTCTCTATATAAAATGCGGCTTTTTCTAATTCTCCTGTGTAGATAAGACACCTGGCGCGAAGAGAATGAGAGGGGAGAAAAAATGGGTCAAACTCTAAGGCTCTAGAAAAGTATTCAACGGCCTGGTAAAGAAGACCAAGTTGGCGAAAAAAAAGTCCTGTCACATGATTTAAAGTAGAAATATTAGGATTTATTTCCAAGGCTCTCTTTAAACTTTGGAAAGCTTTGTCGTATTCGCCTCTGAGAAAGTAACTCCAGGCTACTGCTGTATTCGTCTCTACCAGGGTCGGGTTTAATTCATAACATATTTCGCAATTCTTCAATACCAGCTTAATATCTTTCTTTTTCCCAGTTATTTGATAATGATGTTGATAAGCCCAGCCCAAGCCACCATAGGCTAGAGCATAATTCGGATCTATCTCTATAGCTTTCTTAAACATCTTTATGGCAGCCTTAAAATCTTCTTCCCGATGGGAAATGATATATTTACTATTTATATAATGCATGCCCTTCAGGTTATATTCATAAGCATCAATATTTTTGGGTCGTCCTGTTTTAAGTGACTCGATTGTTTCTGGCGAAAGTTTCAACTTCAAAGCATCAGCAATGGCTTTAGATACATCATCTTGAACTTCAAATACGCTTTCGAGCTTACGATCATATGCATCGGCCCAGAGATGAAAACCGTCTTCTACATTGATCAGCTCTGCGCTAACGCGAATATGATCTTTTTCTTTTCTGATACTCCCCTCAAGAATACTTCTCACGCCCAACTCTTTGCCAATCTCTTTTATGTCCTTATCTACTTTTTTATAGCGCATCACCGAAGTGCGGGAAATTACTTTCAATTCTTCAATCCTCGTAAGTTTTGTAATGATATCCTCAGCCATCCCATCACAGAAATATTCCTGATCTTTCTTCTGGCTCAAATCTGCTAAGGGGAGCACGGCAATAGAGTTTTCCCATTTAATTTCAGCGATTTTATCTACCTCAGTTTTTCTCTTGGGCAGAATCATCTCTGTGGTCGGAATGCCTTTCTCAATCTTTTTTAATTCAGAAAGGACTTCCTCTGCCAACTGGTACCTCTTTTCCTTATCCTTCTCCATACAATTGAGTATTACCCGGCTTAGATCTTCGGGAATTTGATCATTGACCTCTTTTGGATTTCGAGGCTTCTCAGCTTGGTGTTTCAAGACAATACTTAGGGGGGTATCTCCCTCAAAAGGTACTTTCCCAGTCACCATCTCATAAAGGATGATACCGAGCGAATAGATATCAGAACGAAGGTCTATATCCTTTCCTTGAGCTTGCTCTGGCGACATATACTCCGGCGTCCCGATCATCATTCCGGTTCCCGTTATCCCTTTCACCTCAAGAGAACGGGCTATTCCGAAATCCATAATACGCACATTCCCTTTTTTATCTATCATGATATTCTGAGGTTTTAAGTCCCGGTGCACAACTCCAAATTCGTGGGCTTCGGATAGCCCCTCGCATACTTGCTTGGCTATAGAAATAGCTTTCCCTACGGATAGTTGTCCCATCCTTCTTATCGTGCTCTTTAAATCTTCCCCTGGCACATATTCCATGGTAATGAACTGGGTTCCCTCATCCTCGTTAAGGTCGTACATGCGGCACACATTCCTTTGAGATATCTTTCGCGCGAATTTCAGTTCGTTTCGAAAACGCTCAATTATCTTCTCATCAGCAGCGATTTCAGGATTTAATAGTTTTAAAGCCACCTCTTCTCCTACCTTATTGTCTAATACCCTGTAGACTTTGCCCATTCCGCCTTTTCCTAGTTGTTCGATGACTTCGTATCTTCCACCAATGGTAGTTCCCCTAGTTAACCTGGAAATGGGTGTTTGGAGAGTTTGTGTCTTATAATAACTTTCTTCAACTTCTGCTGCTTCAGCCTTAGTGCGGCGGAGTACAGCTTTGATCCTAGCCAAAAGTTCCTTTGTTCCTAGAGGCTTAATGAGATAATCGTCCGCTCCGAGTTCTAGACCCAAGACTTTATCAATCTCTTTCTTTTTTTCCCCTGTAAGCATGATAATGGGCGTCATTATCCCTTTTTCTCGAAGCTTCTTACATATTTCCAACCCGCTTAAAGAAGGGAGCGTAAAATCGAGAAGAATCAAATCAACTTTTTCTTGGCAAGCTAACCGGAACCCTACTTCTCCGTCGCAGGACGGTAGGACGTTAAAGTTTTCTGTTTCTAGAAAAGATTTAAAGGTTTCAAGCAGAGCTTTATCATCTTCAACGATTAATATTTTTTTCATGGCTTTGGAAAAATCAGACTAAAGGTGCTTCCTTTATTCGGTTGACTCTCGACTTTAACTTCTCCCTTATGAGCTTCCATGATATGTTTGACAATTTTTAGTCCCAATCCTACACCTTTTGGATTATGTCGGCTAGCTTCAACATGCCGATAAAATCCCTCAAAAATCTTTTCTCTATCTTTGGATGGAATTCCGAGTCCCTTATCTTTAACCTGAATTTCTACCTGCTTTTCCTTTTCGACGACTCGAATCACTATATCCTTTTTATCTGACGAATATTTAATAGCATTATCTATGAGATTGGTCAATGCCTGTTTTACAGCATCCTTATCTATCTCTAAAAATAGAGGGTTTTCAGGCAAATTTGTCTGGAGAACAAATCCATCAGATTCCAATCTGAACAGGAAAAGTTTTGCTGCTTCTCTGACAACTGACTGTATCTCCGCATTCTGAAAATTGTAGGTTTTAGTC
>WVXO01000017.1:0-45708 GCA_011773465.1 Candidatus Aminicenantota bacterium
GTAGGGCTTGGAGACAAACGCGATCTGCAGGAAAAACTCAGGAGGAGTCCATTTGGAGGAGACGGGGAGGATGTCATACATATTGTCCACTTCAGGAGCTCCGAGCGAGGGATACCCCATGAGATAGCCCACTACTTTATTGCCGACTAGGGCAACGAATGTCTTGTATTTATTTTCTGGGTTGAGATAACGGTTCCGGTAATCGTTAATTCCTGATTTGATTTTCACATCCGTGAATTTCTTCGCCAGCTCAGACTCCAGCTCCCTGACCAGCTCGAGAACCTGTTCCAGGTCCTCCGGATGGTACTGTCTAATTTTCACGTCTAAAGCCATGTTTCAGCCCTTAATAACTCCCATACATTTTCAGAAGCAGGCGTAAATATGTTTTTCCTTTTTTATGCTAGCGACTATGCTCCCAAATTTCCACGCTTAGCGTTCGCTGTCATGCGGAAATGAGAGTATCACAGTGAAAATAAACAGGTCAATAGCCGTAAAATCGCAACCATTCGCAACAATAGTCTAACACACAGTTTTAAGATAGACTTCTCCGTGTTTTTTAATTTTCATCCTATAATGTATTTGACTCTTGTTATGTTTTTTCATTATAAAGTTTATTTGGATAATAAGGTGTCTATATCATCAAAAAAACATAACGGGAGTAAGTCATGACCAAGATAAAAACCTGTATGAATCGAAGGAGCTTTATATCCAAAGGATTAGCGGGTATCGCTGGTGCTGTTGCCTTTCCGCATATTGGGCTGATGGGGACTGCTTGCAAAAGAGCGGAAGAAGGGAATAAGATCAAACTTGTGTACCGCACCCTTGGAAGAACAGGGATAAAACTGCCAATTGTAAGCATGGGGACCATGGATGCCATCTCAGGAGCTCTGGTTAGAACTGCACTGGATGCAGGAATCCGTCACATTGCAACAGCTCAATACTATGCGAACGGCCGCGCAGAAGAATTTGTGGGAAAAATCATTAAAAACTATAAAAGAGAGGATATCATCTTGGCCACCGGTGTAATACCACAGCCGATAGATTATAGAGCAGGAGTTTTCTCGGAAAATACAGATATCGCAAGATTTGAGAAAGAATTCGAGGGTAGCTTGAAGAGAATGGATACTGATTATGTGGATTTCTTCTACCTTCCGTTTACAGCAAAAAAAGAATCGGTCATGTTTGAACCATTAATGAAATCGATGGAAAAGATTAAAAAAGCCGGGAAAGCCAGGTTCTTAGGTATCGGCTCGCATAGTTTCGTTCCGGAAGCTGTCCGTGCGGCTGCGGACAGCGGTTTTTATGATGTGGCCATGCTCGCTTACAACTTCCAGATCAAAGACATCGAAGAAAGAAAAGAAGCGGTTGCCTATGCGGCAAATAAAGGGATGGGGATAGTTGCCATGAAGACTATTAGCGGAGAGTCGTGGATGGCCGGTAAACAAGAAGCGGTTAGCAATCCCAAAGCAGCCCTCAAGTGGGTTCTACAAAACGAAAACATCCACACCGCAGTCCCGGGTTTCACCACATTCGACCAGCTGGAAACGGACCTGTCTATCATGGAAGACCTCACCCTGACTCCCGAAGAGAAAAAATATCTGGAGCTTGCGCGAGTTAACCATAAGGACAGCTTGTTTTGCCAGGGTTGTGGTACCTGTTTGAAACAATGCAAAATAGCGCCTGATATCCCGACACTGATGCGCTGCTACATGTATGCTTATGGCTATCGTGACCTTGCAGCTGCCGCGAGAAATATTGAATCCGTTAAGGACAATCCTATCGCCTGCGCTGATTGTTCCTCTTGTGTTGTCAAATGCTCGATGGGCTTTGACATCAAAGAAAGGGCCGTGGATATCATAAGGTTAAGAGACTTTCCATCGGAATTTTTCGCATAAAATTAAGGACACAATACCTGATTATCTTGAGCTTGTGGGTACAAATCTAATCCCATTACCATCTTTTTCCCCGTTTTCTCTGGATATTTAGGATTTTTATGGCATCTCTTGTTTGCACTTTCTTATAAAATCATCCAATCTCTGCTTCTGATCATCGGGAAGAGAATCGTAGTATTTTTGCTTGTAAAGAGTCAACGTGCTCAGTGCTTTATCTTTATCACCCTTTTCGAGATAGGTTAATCCTAGAACATAAAGCGCTTCACCAAGGCTATCGTCTAAATCGAGGGCTTTTCTAAAGGAAACGATGGCATAATCAAAGCGGCCTAATAGCTTGAGTGCTTTGCCTAAACCTGCATAAGACAATGCATAATCAGGGTCAAGTTTAACGGCTGTTTGAAAATTCTGGAGAGCTTTCTGGAGCATCGTTTTATCTTTTTTCTTCAGCGCAAAGGAAAGCTGGGCTTCGCCAAGATTGGCAAAAAGTAACTGCGATTCAGAATCGATTGAAAGGGCCGTTTCGTACTGAACTATGGCTTTCTCAAAATTCCTTGTTTTATAATATGCATTTCCTAACAAATTCCATATCGCTGGATCGTATTCCATCTGAAGGTAGCTCTTTCCGTGAAAAGCCTGAATAATATTTTTGTACTGTCCAGCTTCCTGGAGAAATTGCAGCAAGGAAAAAAAGACGAAATAGTCGGAGGGCACATTTTCATGCCCGATCTTTAGAACCTCAACAGCATCTCTCAGCCTTTTCTCTCTTTTGTATAAATCGGCAAGGTTAATATAGGCGACAGCAACATCCTTTCTTTCTGTGATGAGTGCTTTCAACATCTCGTATCCTTTTTTTTTATTCCCCTCTTCATACCGTTCAAGGGCATCCATGGCTTGGTTATAATACGGAAGACGCATTTTGACATCGTCATCCCGTGTAAAATTTTCCTTTCTCGTATCCGGAGAGCTTGAGATATATCCCAGGCTTTTCAGTTTTTCTAGTGATTCATTGTCAAGCCGCTCTACTGCTCTCTCGCTTTCGGGAGATATATAGTCATTCATGATTTTCTCTAACCGTTTTTCAAATTTATCTAATTTCCTTTTTGCAGCAAGGTTGTTCTTCTCCTCAAAATCCGCACTCAGATCATAAAGCTCTGGAATAGGGGAGCTTGTATACTTCTCCTTATTAAAAACAAAGCCCCTGAGAGGTGCCCAGCCTTTACTGTAGTAGGGATGGAGAGACTCAAAATAGATAGCTCTTTGGGGCACCTTTTTTCCCTTGAGAGCCGAGACAAGCGAGATGCCCTGAACGAAAGATGGTTTTTCAAGGTCGAGAATATCGCACACCGTGGGGAATATATCGAGATGACTGACATAGTGCTCAACCCGGCGCTTCTCAAATCCTGGGGAGATTATGATCAGGGGAACCCAGATCGTCGTGTTGTAGGCAAAAAAGCCGTGCGTTTTTTCACCATGTTGTCCTAATGATTCACCGTGATCCCCGGTAAAAATAACGAGCGTATCTTCGAATAGATTGTTTTCTTCCAAGTAGGCAAAGAATCTTCCAAGGACAAAATCAACATAGGCCACCTCTCCTGTGTAAGGATGCTCTTTGTATTGAGTCAGGAACGGTTCTGGAGGTTCATAAGGATCATGAGGATCCCAGCAATGAATCCAGAGAAACCAGGGAGCATTCCGCTTCTTCAGCCAGCCTAAGGCTCTCTCCACAACGACTTCACCTTTCCTCTCTTCTGACATGAAGTCCTGGAATGGCAGACGGTCCATCTCATCATCATAAGTATCAAATCCCTGGCTAAGACCAAATTTCGCATGGAGAGGATAAGCCCCGATAAAAGCTCCGTTTGAGTAGTCATGATTCTTCAAGTACTCGGCTAGCGTAAGAAATTCTTCTCGTACCACAAAATTTATATTATCATGCACTCCATGATAAGGAGGTGTTGTTCCTAGGAGAATATTGGCATGGGATGGTAGTGTGGTAGAAGTATTGGCAAAGGCCCTGGAGAAAAGGACGCCCCTCTCGGACAAGCTATCGATGTTTGGCGTATTGAGATGTTTGCTGCCGTAACAACTCAGCCAATCCGCTCTGAGAGTATCTATCGTAATAAGAAGGACGTTCAATCTTTCTTTATCTCTTCCAGGCAATGGATACACATAGCAAGCTGATACGAAAAAGAAAATCAATACTTGTATCAAAATAGTTATAGTAAAAATTGTTAGCTTTTTTTCGTTCTTTTTTCTGCTCATATTTATAAGTATTTCCTTTTTTATGATAGCGACAAATCCTCCCAATTTTCCATGCTTATCGTCCGCTACAGCTTTAAGGTTAATCTGTATCTATAGCCCAGGTCCTTCAATTTGAATTTCAGGGACCGGATAACTTTGATCTCAGGAATATTCCATTTGGCGATACAGGCATAGACTTCTTTGTGGCCCTGTTTTTTGACATACTTGATAATCTCTTTGTGTAGCTTCTTGGAGATCCCCTGGTTTCTGTAGGGCTTGGAGACAAACGCGATCTGCAAAAAAAACTCAGGAGGAGTCCATTTGGAGGAGATGGGCAGGATATCATACATATTGTCCACTTCAGGGGCTCCGAGCGAGGGATACCCCATGAGATAGCCCACTGCTTTATTGTCGACTAGGGCAACGAATGTCTTGTATTTATTCTCTGGGTTGAGATAACGGTTCCGGTAATCGTTAATTCCTGATTTGATTTTCACATCCGTGAATTTCTTCTCCAGCTCAGACTCCAGCTCCTTGACTAGCTCAAGAACCTGTTCCAGGTCCTCCGGATGGTATTCTCTAATTTTCACGTCTAAAGCCACGCTTCAGCCTGGAATAACTCCTATACCTCTTTATAAGCAGGTGAGACTATCTGCTATTGGCTCTATGATAGTATAAAATTGAGCTGGAAGCAAAAAATCAGTAAAGACTTAACTGCTCTCTTTTTCGGGCCCTTTCCCTTTTTATGCTAGTAACAAATCCTCCTAAGTTTCCACTCTTATCGTCCGCTGACATCCGGAGCTGAGTCACTTAATCCGAGGTCAAGAAAATGTTATTCCTTTCCTTTCTTCTTTACTTCTTTCTCCACATCATAGAGCACTTTTTTATACATCTCTATCATATTTTGTTTTGGATCGGAGTTTGCTTATTCTGTTTGAATAGCTTTCTGGAAATAACTTAAAGCTGATTCCAAATCCTCGATTCTGTAGTACATGATACCCAGATTGAATAAAGCATAAGAAGATTTCGGATTTTTTTTCATTAGGGCGGAATTGCTAAAAGGAACTAATTGATGGCAGAACTCGTATATTCAATCTATTTAAAAGATCATTCTTATAGTACTTTAACAATAATATGGAAAACATCATTCAATTCAGCACCGCAGGGATTGCTTTAATCTTGGCGATCATAACTGACAGATTTTTCAAGGATCCTGTTGTGGAAAAACCTGTTTACAACAGGCGAAGGATGTCATGGGTAGTTCTAGTTTACATTCTTGCTTTTGCTGTGGTGCTCTATTGGAGTTGGCTTGCCATTAAAGGAGTGCCGTCCGAAAAGCTTGCTGGGAGCTGGCCTGATATTCTGCCTCAGTTAGGCCTCATAGCTATTATCTTCTTAATACAGTTATTTGTAGAGAAGGTGGAAGCTCGTTCTTTTGGATTTTGCACGCCAAAAAATTGGTGGGTTCTCGTTCTGCCTTTAATTTTTTTCTTTGGCTCATCGCTTCTCAATATTAGCTGGGCTAGAGAAATAAAGATAAGTGTATTTATCGGAGGCATGTTGTTAGTCATAACAGAGGAAATCCTTTTCCGGGGATTTATCCAAAATGAATTGGAACGTACATTCGGAATCAGATATATGTGGATTATTGCAGGAATCCTATTTGGCCTTTGGCATGTTCCCACTGACTTTTGGGGCTACCAATTTCTTCATAAAGGCAGCTACCTCTATTCTTTTGGGCAATTAGCTATGCAGATAAGCGGAGGCCTCTGGGCATGTGCAGTCTACAAGAAAACCAGAAGTGTATATCCCCTTATACTCTTTCATTGGGTTGGCAATAATTATCATATTCATCTTTTTTACACTATTAAGAATCTGTTTTGATAGTATATTGCAGTAATTTCCCCTTGATCAAATTTTCTCTTGAAAAATCAGGGTCTTCTTTATACTATTATTTGAAAATTCGTATGGAGGGCGACAGAATGAGAACCACTATTTTATTTATTTCTGTTTGTTTTTGTTTAGTCTTCATGATGAGCTTAGAAGCTAATGCAGAAAACCAGAAATATTCTCTTATCATTAAGAATGGATATATTGTTGATGGGACCGGCAATCCCTGGTTCAAAGCTGACATCGGAGTACGAGGCGGAATAATAGTCAGAATCGGGAACTTGAGCCTTGGCGAGGGGGAAAAGATTATTGACGCTCAGGGATTAATTGTGAGTCCCGGTTTTATAGATATACACAACCACTCGGACGACGGGCTGCTCACTAAACCTAAAGCAGAAAATTACGTGAGACAGGGTGTGACCACTATGTTTATCGGGCAGTGCGGTGGATCAATGGTGCCGAGCAAGGATTGGTCTTCGTTTAAAAAATATTTTAGCCGACTAGAAGAAAAAGGTATAGCAACAAATGTTGTCTCCCTTATTGGACACGGTCAAATAAGAGAACATGTTATCGGCAATGACGATCGAAAACCGACACCTGAAGAGCTCGAGAAGATGAAAAACATTATAGCCGAGGCAATGGAAGATGGTGCCTATGGTTTGTCAACGGGGCTGGTCTATCTCCCCGGTATGTTTGCTGATAAAGAAGAGATAATTGAGCTCTGCAAAGTCGTGGCGAAACACGATGGGATATATGCGACTCATGTCAGGGATGATGCAGCTGGATGGGAGGATTCAATACTGGAGTCAATAGAAACTGCGGAAAAGTCTGGTATTCGTCTTCAAATTTCTCATAATGAGAGCCACTATCCTAACTGGGGAAAAATTGACAAGATCATGAAACACATCGAAGATGCCAGAGCTAGGGGGCTTCGTGTGAGCTGTGATGTCATTCCGACGCTGTGCGGTTCCCAGGGTATCACAAACATCTTTCCTAACTGGGCATTGGCAGGAGGAGTAAAAAAACTCGTCGAAAGATTAAAAAATCCTGAGGAACTTGCAAAAATCAGAAAATACGTTCTTCATGAGAAAGATAAGCATACAAGCCCGGCTTCAACACTTATTGCTGATGGTCATGCTGATAAGATATGGGTAGAGGGGAAAAATCTTGCAGAAATAGCTCAGGAAAGAGGACTAACTCCCCTCGACGCTGCAATTGATCTTGTCCTCAAGAGAAAAAAAAACATCGGGATTATTCAGGAGTTTCATTTTGAAGATGATTTGTGTAAACTCATTCAACATCCTCTTTCTTCAATTTGTTCCGACGGAGAGATAGTAAGCTTCGGACAAAGAATGCCAAATCCACGATGCTATCATTGTTTCCCTCTCATATTTAGAAAATATGTCCGCGGAGAAACAAGAAAAGAAGAACCTCGGGAAGTTGGAAGAAAGATCCTTTCCCTGCCAGAAGCCGTTAGAAAAATCACTTCATGCCCGGCACAGAGACTCAGACTGAGACACAGAGGCCTGCTCCGGGAAAATATGTGCGCCGATATCGTTATTTTTAATCCGCAGAAAATTGGAGATCAAGCAACTTATAAAAATCCTCACGGGTACCCAAAAGGAATTCCATACGTGATTGTTAATGGTGAGCTTGTCGTTGAGAACGGAGAGCACACCGGTGCACTGCCGGGAAAGGTTATTCGGGGACCGCGGTACTCTAAATAAATTTATTTAATTAAAAAAAGATTAGCACTTATTTATTTTCTGCTAACAGCAGCAATTTCCCGTTTAAGGCACCATCATATTCCCCGTTTTCTATACTAATCTTTCCGTTCACAATCACGTATTTCGTTCCAGTGCTGTACTGGCGCGAATCAGAGTGGGTGGCGTTATCCCTGACGGTTTCAGGAGCGAAAATAGCTATATCAGCCTTGTATCCTTTTATGAGCAGTCCTCTATCCTTCAACTGAAGGAAAGAGGCAGGAAGGGAGGTCATCTTCTTGATGGCATTCTCCAGTGTCAGTACGTTCTCTTCTCTTACGAACTTACGGAGCACTCTGGCTTGACTGCTAAAAGCGCGGGGATGCCCAATTCTGGGTTCGTCGGTCTCCTTTAAGATAGGGGATGCGTCCCCATCACTTGAAAACATCAACCAATCTTCTTTCATCGCATACTTCATGTCGTCCTCCGACATTACTCCGCAAGCGACGTACAGGTCAGGTTCATCAATAGCCAAATCTGCGGCGAGGTCAAAGGGATCTCTTTTTTGTTCCTTGGCAATGTCCGATAGGATTTTTCCAACCAGATGCTTGTTTTTCTCAGCAATTGTAACCAAATAACTATCCCAACCCGCTAAGGCTACAGCACTTGGTCTATGAGGCTCTCCCTCGAGTACTGATTTCCTGATCTGCTCCCGTTTTGATTTATCAGCAAGGGCCTTTGCCAGCTCATCCACATACTGCTCTCTAAGCTTATTCCTCTCCGAATCTGGTAGATTCCGGTCCCTTATTTTCTTTCTGAGTTCTGCAAATGGTTCCATATCATTCGGAAGATGAAAAGGGGCCCAGCCAGCGTTTCTGGCTATCGGCAGAATTCGTCCCCCTGATGCATAGTGATAGGGATACATATCTGCAACGACGTAAACTCCCCTTGTCCGGGCATCGTTAATCAATTTTACAGCCTCTTTCATCTTCCCCCAGTAATCCTTTCTACATACTTTGAAGTGGGAAACATTGGCTCGCACCCCGGCTTCTTCGGCGATTCTGATAGTTTCTTGAGTGGATTCAGGTACACGGTCAAACTCATTGCGCTGGTGGCTGGCATAAACCCCTCCAAACTGGCCAACAACTCTTGTGACATCGATGATCTCTTCGGTAGTTGCATAGCGGCCAGGAATATATTCTAAACCTGTGCTCATTCCCCAGGCACCTTCCATCATTGCTTGTCGAACAATCTCCTTTATCTTATCCAGCTCTTCTGGTGTAGCGCCACGCGGCTCCTCTCCCATGACTGATTTCCGGACTGTGCCGAATCCTACTAGATGGACAGCATTTGTTCCGATTCCTTGTTTTTCCCATTTGTCTTTGGTCTCAGCAATCTTAAATGTCCCATCACCACAGTTTCCTGTAACTACTGTTGTTGTCCCCTGGATCAGATAGTTCAAGTTCGCGTTGGCATCTGGTCTTCCTAATTCTTCTTCACAGTGAGTGTGCATATCGATAAATCCGGGGGAAACAACCAGTCCCTTGGCATCGATGGTTTTAGCAGCCGTCCTTCTAGAGAGGTCACCGATCTCGGCAATCTTATTCCCAATTATGCCAATATCGCCATAAAACCAGGGATTCCCTGTTCCATCAATGATCTTTCCATTCTTTACAAGGATGTCAAATTTTCCACTCTTGCATCCGGCTAATGAAAACATCATCATTGCCAAGGTACTGATGATTATTAGCCACCGTTTAAACATTGCTACCTCCTCTTTTTAAAATTACATTTATCTTCTCTTCTTGGTTTGAGCAGAAGCCCACTCCTAAGACCTTGGCACTTGATTAAATTCAGTGTTCGCTTGCCCTAAATTCTGGAAGAGATAATCATCATATGAATAGGATGAACCTTTAAGCTATATTCTACTGTTTCGCATCCTGACAAGCTCTGCATAATTTAAGGGAAAAGTTTTCGTAAATACAGTTATTCGCCAGAATTTAGGATGGGGCGACGATATTTAATATAAATGCAATATGTATTTTTACAATGTCATTGCGAGCGAAGCGCGGCAATCTCTTCAGATGAATTAACGAGATCGCCACGTCGCTTTGCTCCTCGCGATGACACTAGAATAGTTGCGTTTATATTAGTTATCCCTACGGTATGGTACTCTTAGCGATATACAGTGTGCTAAGTTAATCTAACCTATACTTTGTCAGCAAAGCATATCGTCGCCTACACCTCATACCCAACGGACACCCAACGGCAAGCCGTCGAACTCTGCCTATATAACTCTGATTTTCGGATTCTTAGAAGTAAAATCGAATTCCAAGCCTGTACTCTCTCCCGTAATTAACATCATAGGCTTTTCCAAAATCTGGATATTCTATTCGATCTTGTACCTCTGTTGCTCTTTGTCGAAGAAAAACATTATAAACATCTAAGTAGCCTGCTAATCGTAGATCGCCTTTAATCGTGAAACTCTTTTCCACTCTTAAATCAAGAGCTATGTAAGAAGGAAGTTTACGAGAGTTTGGTTTTTCGATATCAATTATAGGATTGCCTCCAACCTCAGTGACTTTGTATTCTGCTTCCCATCTGCCATCTCCCGACCATGCAGATCTCCAGAAGAAGCTGGGGCTGAATTTGATATCCCATGGCAAGAGAAACGTTCCGTAGGTCTTAAAAATATGAAATGGATAAGCAACAGGCTTTCCACCCCAACGCTCAAAATCCAGCAGGGAGTTTGGATTTGTTCCAGTGGGCCATGATTTTTGCTTTCCATATGAATAAGAAGCACTAAGCATCCAATTGTCTGAAAATCTTTTTTCAAACTCAGCGACGAACCCAGTATACGTTTTTTTACTCTCCCTTTCTATATAAGGAGTAAGACCTGGCCGGGGATTGGTCAATATGAATGAACTCGCTGGAGTAGTCCGGTCATATATATCCCATGTCTGACTTTGTCCCTGGGCATCGACAAATTCAAAGGTAGTTAAAGCAAATTCTTCACCTATTTTTACGCGGGAAATGGAATTATACCATCTCTTATATACAAAGGATAAGGCAATAGATGTGTCTCTCATCAGTTCTCTTTCTATTCCAAAAGAGAACTGATCTAAAGAAGGCATTTTTATATCTGGATCTATAGTAGTTGGATTGGAATAAGGCTCTCTGTATATTTCAACTTTACTGCCGTCCGGCAAAACCTCATACATGACCCAATCCGACTCCCCAGCACTTGCACTATTAAATATATCTGTAATGAATTTGTCATAGAATCTTCCGTAATGAGCTTTGAGAGCTGTCTTGTGGTCCCCAAAAACATCCCAAGTAATACCTAATCTCGGTGCAAAACCACTGGTTTTAAATACTTCAGTAGAAGTTTTAAGAGTCCCTCTGTAATAATTGAAACGTATCCCAGGATTGATTGTAAGATTGCCGATTTTCCAACTGTCCTGAACAAAAGCAGCTACTCTAGTACCCTTAGGTTTTACATCCTTAGACCAGCTGTAAGCATAATCATACTCATAATAATAACCATAATATTCATATTCAACGTTGTCTACATAATAATAACCGCCGTTGTAGCGAATATAATAATGATCTGAAATATGTTCAACTTCAAGGCCAAACTTAAAATCATGAGAACCCGAAATAAAATCATCAGCGTGATGGGATAATGCTACATTTGCAGAATAACGAGGGGCATCGTCTTGTATCCTAAATCCATAATTTACAGTGTGAATTCCTGTGGAATCATCAAGATGTCCGGGTTCATCCGAATAGCCTCCCACTCCAAATCCCGATTTTGTGTATCCAAGTGTAGATTCTATAAATGTCTTGTCTGAAAAAGAGTGGAACATTCTGATGTTGGCAACCCAAGATGGCTCACGTTCCCAAGGCGCTGCTTCATAAGGCCAATAAATATCCTGGTATTGATGTTCCATCTTAAAATAGTCCATTACATAGAAAGCCGAGAGTCTGGTGGACGTAGTGGGTTGGAAGGTAAGTTTAAGAATGCCTGTTGGGAGATACTTATAGTATCTTCCCGTATAGGTGTCTAACGACGGAATTTCTACTATAGTATCTTCAAATGTAAATCTTCTGTACGTTAATGAACCAAAGTACCAGAGCTTATCCTTAATAAGGGGACCTCCGATTAGGAAAGATCCGTATATTAAGCCCTGCTTCTCGGGATCTTCTACTGGTTCATAGAAGGGATCTTTGAGATCGACGCTTACTTGGTTCCAAGTAATACCCCCGTAATTAAGTTGTATCATCCCGTCAACAGTATTTCCTCCGCTCTTTGTAACAAGACTCAGATGAAGGCCATCAAAACCATCGTATTCAGCCGCGGCACCCAGGCCTTCTACTTCTGCCTCCGAAAAGATATTAGAGTCTGATTCCATCCAGCTATCCCCAAAGCCACCGTGAGAAAACTCCACACCGTCCATTGCATAAGCATTCCCCTGCCTCGTTGTACCTCCATAAGCCTTAATCCCATGCCAACCTGCTACATAGGTACCAGGCGCAAGATCCATCGCAAAATATTGATAAGAATCGCGAGCAAAAACAACATCTTTTATTGTCGCTTCTGGAATGTGAGTACTAGCAACTGCAGAATCTTTGACATCAATAAGAGGGGCAACAGCTATTACCGTAACCTGTTCATCTATCGCTCCTATCTTGAGAACAAAATCAACAATCAAAGTTTGTCCGACAAACAACCTGACGCCTTCTCTCCTTTGAGGGGTAAATCCTTGAAGTGATGCCTCAACGCTATAAGTTCCTGGCTGGAGTCCGACAAATCTGTATTTACCCTCTGCATCTGTAACTCTACTTCGAGTGCCTCCAATCATGTCGGGAGAAGAGAGATCAACCCTAACTCCTGGAAGTGCAGTTAGTTCGTCGTCTGTAACCGTACCCACTAAAGCGCTCGTTACTTTAGATTGCGAGTAAGACATACTCCAAAGAAGACCAAATGCCAGGACCAATACAATTGCTTGCTTAAATTTTTTCATTTAAGCCTCCTCTTCTTTGTATTTTTATACCCTTGGAAAGACTTGCTTTCCCCCTTGCCTTCATAGATACATATCATTTCCGCTATATCCACCTCCTCTCATGTTAAATTAACAAATTTACGAGCTAAATTTGTGGTTTTTGCGGTAGCTGGATTAATAATCCTCCAATTATAATATATATAACATAATATATTACTTACCTAAAAAAATTAAGAAAAAAACAACAGGATGTCAAGCAATAATATCCGTTAATGGAAAATTATCCAAATTATTAAGCAAAATATGTTAAATCGTAAAGATAATAGACGTTACTATAATCTAAATGTTCAATCGATAGTTTTCGAGGTTTAATGTGATAATTGTTGCTTCTTTCGAAGGGATTTGCAAGGTTTGATGCCTGGAAATAACTTATTTTACATGTCACTTGTTGGGGCAAATTGTAGAAAAGAACTCCCCTGACGTTTACATTCTTATTAATGTTTGATAATTTATTGTTAATATGAAGTCTTTGAAGATAGAAGAATTAGACAGGAAAATTTTGAGCGCACTAAATAAGAATGCACGGAAGAGTTTTCGTCGGATAGCTAAAGAACTCAGAATCTCACCCACCACACTTTATAGTAAAGTAAAAAAACTTGAAAAATCAGGAGTTGTGAGGGGATATATTCCTCTGATCGATACGGAATCTGTTGGTTATGATCTTATGGCTATTATTAGTCTTCGTGTCAAGCAGGAAAGGGACACTGAGGTCCAGAAAGCGATAGCTAAATTTCCTCAAGTTGGCGCTGTTTATGAAGTCACAGGGGATTGGGACTTGATTCTTGTTTGTTATTTTAAGGGGCGTGATGATCTTACAAATTTTTTAAAGAAAGAACTCCCTTTATCGAATATCGAACGAGCTATTACGCATTTTGTGCTGAATGTCGTTAAAGAAGAGAAACGAATTCCAGTCTAATAATTCAAAGTGTAAATAGAGTGCGAGAGAGAGTAGGCTAACTCGGCGTTATATTACGATAAAAAGAACAAATTCTTAAAATCAGCAATTGAACATTTAGATGATAATAAGGTCTACTATCGTTACGATTTAACATATTTTACTTAATAATTTGGATAAATTTTTATTTAAGGATATTATTGCTTGACATCCTAAAGTTTTTTGCATAATTTTTTTTATACTAAAAAGTAGAAGACATGCATAGTTACGCAGCTAACATCTAACCTGACAATATTAAATTTAAGGAGATAGTAATGACTCAAGAGGCAAAAAAAACAGTTGTCAATTCCTGGAATGAATGGGATCCGCTGAAGCATATCATTCTCGGTCGTGCCGACGGAACTATGGTCCAGGCTCCTGAGACCGCTGTTCAGCGCGATTGGCCCGAAGACGGATTCCCCTTGGGCAAATACGGACATTACCCCCAGGAAATGGTAGATAATGCCAACGAACAGTTAGATAATTTTGCCAAAATTCTTGAGAACCGTGGCATTCGCGTTGATCGGCCTACTCCGATCGATTTCAGCCAGACGGTTCAAACTCCCGATTGGAAACAGGAAACGATGTTTGGCTGCACACCTGTTCGGGACATACTACTCACAGTTGGCAACGAAATTCTGGAAGCGACGATGTCCTACCATAGCCGCTGGTTTGAGTTTATTTGCTACCGACCTTTGTTCGAACGATACTTCAAAGAAGATCCAAACTTTCGCTTTGAAGCGGCGCCAAAACCGCGTTTATCAGAACGCAGTTACAAGAAAGACTGGTGGAAGGAATGGAACTCATTAAGCGAAGAAAAACAGTATGAGCGTGCGGAAAAAGGCGATTGGATACTTACAGAAGAGGAGCCGCTGTTTGATGCTGCTGATGTTGTTCGCTACGGAAAGGATCTTTTTGCCCAGAAGTCAATGGTTACCAATGATGCAGGTATTGATTGGCTGCGGCGCCACTTTCCTAACCATAGAATCCATAAGGTGGGGCGCAGAGAACTCCTGCCCTGGCATATGGACACAACGCTTATACCGCTTCGACCCGGCCTTGCGCTCATCAATCCAACTCGACCCCCTCTGGATAAGGTAGAATTAGATTTATTCGAGAAGAATGATTGGGAAATACTGGAAGCTCCGAAAGCGCTCCTCAAGAAGAAATATCCATTGGATTTCTGCAGCTGGTGGTTAAGCATGAATACTCTTGTACTCGACCCGAAGACCATCTGCGTTGAAGCCAGTGAGATCCCTACCATGGAGTTGTTCGATAAACATGGTTTTGAAATTGTTCCAGTCCCGTTCTATAAAGTATCCCCATTCGGGGGCGGGCTTCACTGCTGTACGGCAGATGTTTACCGGGAAGGAACCTGTGAAGATTACTTCCCGAAACAGATTGAGGGCTTCTAAGATTATAGGCTCTTCATTTTTTTCTATGGCAAAACAACATGCATATTGAATTTTGTTGTTGTAAAAAAACAGGACTTATAAGATGAGAGAACCAAAAAAAGTATTGGAAAATACTATTAATAGATGCAAAGAAAAAGATATCATTATCCCCACCTATGAGGAAATGGCTCATCCCGAAAAGATTCCTCAGGGCATAAAAGAGGAACTTCGAAACATAGGACTATGGGATCTCCATTCAAGAAACCTTTTTAGAATCACATGGAAGAATGAACCGGTAAAATCCGGAGGTGGATTTGGCGACGTTAATTACATGGAAATTCCGAAGGAATTAACAGGCATTAAAGCTAGAATTATAATGCTGATCGGAAAATATTTCCCTACAGGGTCTCATAAAGTCGGAGCCACATTCGGACCTCTTGTGGAAAAACTGGTAAGAGGTGCTTTTGATCCGACGACTCAGAAAGCTTTGTGGCCTTCTACAGGAAACTACTGTCGAGGCGGAGCATATGATTCTTATCTTCTTGCCTGTCCAAGCATTGCAGTGTTACCTGAAGGGATGTCCCGTGAAAGGTTCGAATGGTTAGAAAAAATTGGGGCTGAAATCCATGCAACCCCTGGCTCAGAAAGCAACGTCAAAGAAGTTTATGATAAGAGTTTCGAATTAAAAAGAGCCCGACCCGATGAGGTCGTTATTTTAAATCAGTTTGATGAGATCGGAAACGCTATCTGGCATTATGTTTGCACAGGACAGGCGATTGAAGAAGCCTACAAGAAAGAGAGAAAAGATAAACAGAGGCTTACTGCCATATTCTTGACTCAAGGCTCTGCAGGGACTTTAGGAAGTGCGGATTATCTACGAGAAAAATTCCCGAGAATAAAAGTCTGTGCCGGTGAGGCCTGGCAGTGCCCCACTCTTCTATACGCTGGGTATGGAGCCCATAGGATTGAAGGCATCGGGGATAAACATGTTCCTTGGATACACAATCTGAAAAACATGGATATGGTCGCCGATATAAATGATGAGTTTTGCATACGCCTGCTGCGACTGTTCAACGAACCTTCAGGAAAAAACTGTCTTAAATCAAAAGGCGTCTCAGAGGACATCATCGATAAATTGCACCTGCTTGGAATTTCTTCTATCGCCAACCTAATCGGCTCAATCAAGATGGCTAAATATTATGAGATGAATGAGAACGACATCATTTTCTCTATTGCCACAGATTCTAGCGAGCTTTACCAATCTCGGATTGAGGAATTGCAGGTGGAAAGAGGCGAATATACAGATAACCAGGCTGCAGTGGATTTTGATACATGCCTGCTGAATCTTACCACAGATCATATGCTCGAGCTAAGCTACTGGGACAAGAAGAGAATGCATAATCTTAAATATTTCACTTGGGTTGAACAAATCGGGAAAGACGCAGAAGAGTTAGACCGCCAATGGTACGATGAGAACTACTGGAGAGATAAATATCGTTCTTATACGGAATGGGACAAACTCATCAGGGAATTTAACGAAAAAACAGGGCTGCTTGAGAAATATACATAAATTAAGTATCGCTGCAATCGTTGACTCGTAGTGCCTGCAAATATTGAATATCAATAAATTTTCTTAAGGAGGAGTTATGGACAGCAAACAAAAATTATTTAAAGGTCTATTATTTTGTTTGTCCCTGACTCTGGTTTTTGGAGTTACAACACAGACAGCTGTCGCTTCTCAAGCCTATACCCATAATGCTCTTACAGATAAAGTGGATGAATTGTTCAAACAATGGGATAAGGCTGATTCTCCAGGAGCAGCGGTCGGGATTTTTAAAGACGGAAGAATCATATATGCCCGAGGCTATGGCATAGCTAATCTTGAGTATGCCCTTCCTTGGATGCCACAAACTCCTTCACGCATCGGTTCTATTTCAAAGCAGTTTATTGGCATGTGCATAGCCATTCTTGCTGAACAGGGAAAGATATCCCTGGATGACAACATCCGAAAATACATCCCTGATTGGCCAGAATATAATGGAGCGATAAAGCTCAGCCACCTGATCCATCATACAAGCGGCGTGCGGGAATATTTGACTCTTGTGGAATTAATGGGAAAACCAGAAGGAAGCGGTTATGTTTATACGCCTAAAGAACTTGTTAGAACGCTCTCGCGGCAGAAAGAACTAAATTTTAAGCCTGGAGATGAGCATTCTTATTCAAATTCGGGGTATTTTTTGCTCTCTGAAATTGTTAGTCGAGTGAGCGGAATGAAGACAAGCGCCTTTGCAAAAAAATATATATTTGATCCGCTCGGAATGAATAGCACTCATTTTCATGATGACCCGAATATGATTGTTAAAAACAGAGCGTATGGATATTCTCCAAAGAAAGAAGGCGGATACAGACTGGACATACTCAGGCTTAAAGTGATAGGTGATTTGGGTGTTTTTACTACTGTAGAAGACTTCCTAAAATGGGATCAAAATTTCTATGAAAATAAATTGGGTGATGGCACCCAAAATCTGATCAATATAATGCAGACCCGTGGGAAGCTAAACAACGGCGAAGAAATCCCTTACGCTTTTGGGCTGAATATAAGTCACTACGGGGGTCTAAGACTTGTGAGCCATGGAGGATCTGCTGTCGGGTACGTGGCTCAATATATGCGGTTTCCTGACCAGCGGTTTTCTGTAGTGATCCTGTCAAACCTGAGTAATTTTAATCCGGGGCAAATCGCAAGAAAAATTGCGGATCTGTATCTTGCAGATCAATTCACAGAACCTCCAACTCCCAGGCGGAGGCAGCGTCCTCGAGGAGAAAGGCCCAAGCCCCTTAAACTTACGTCGTCTCAATTGGAGACATATGTCGGTAACTACTACAGTGATGAACTCAACATTACATATACTCTTGATGTGGAGAGTAATAATTTGGTTTTAAAACTTCGAGAGACTTCGAGCATTCTTACTGCGTATTCAACAGATAATTTTGGTTGGGGCAGAAGGAGATTGGAATTCAAGAGAGATAAAGAAAAAAGAATTATTGGTTTTATACTGCAGGCTGGACGCGTTAAGAATTTGAAGTTTCAAAAGATAAGGAAATAATCATAAAAGAAATCTTTTTAGTTAAATATGCACAAGGAGGATTTGATGAGGGGAAAAATATTTTCTTTTTTTTGCCTTCTGTTTTTGCTCTTTCCGATTAATCTTATTGCCCAGACCGCACCAGATAAATTTTTAGGGCATAGAGTTGGTGCAGATCGTAAGCTTGCTGATTACAACCAAATTCAGGCTTACTTCCAAAAGCTCGATAAGGAATCGGGAAAAATCAAGGTTTTGACCATAGGCCAATCTACCTTAAACAAGCCGATCATAATAGCCGTCATAACTTCCGAAGATAACATGGCTAAGCTCGACACCTATCGAAGCATAGCCAAAAAACTGAGAGATGCAAGAGGCCTGACTCCAGATGAAGCCAGAAAGCTAGCCAAAGAAGGTAAGGTTATCGTTTTCATAACGTGTAATCTTCACGCAACAGAAATCGGCTCCTCTCAGATGGCCATGGAATTTGCCTACAACTTAGTTACGGGAAAAACACCCTTTGATGCTGACAAAGTCCTGGAAGATGTCATCGTTCTGATTGCTCCAACCATTAGTCCGGACGGCCAGCAAATGGTAACTGATTGGTACCGAAAATATGTGGGCACCGAGTATGAAGGAGGCCGTATGCCCTGGCTGTATCAACATTATGCCGGTCATGACAATAATCGTGATTGGTTCATGCTGAACCTAGCTGAGACAAAAGCCGTCACAAAAGTCATGTACCATGACTGGATTCCTCAAATTCATATCGACCAACACGAGATGGGACCTTCAGGCGCACGTCTTTGGATCCCGCCTTTTGCGAATCCTCCCAATCCCAATGTCCATCCTCTTCTCTGGCGTGGAGTTGCCCTCTGCGGGATGAACATGGCCTATGACCTCCAGAAGAACGGCTTTAAAGGTGTCCAATACGGCCAGGAATATGCGGGATGGTGGGATGGAGCCTGTGATAACACTCCCTGGTTTCATAACACCATATGCCTCCTCAGCGAAGCGGCGGAGGTGAGAGTGGCCAGCCCGATTAATATAGACGCTGCAGAGATATCAAAATCATATATTGAAAAAAGCATGCAGTTTCCGGATCCATGGACTGGTGGCTGGTGGAGGCTGAGAGACATCGTGGATTACGAGTTGACCCTTTCCCTTAGTCTGGTTAAAACAGCTTATCTCCACAAGGAAGAGTTTTTGTACGACTTTTACAGAATGTGTAAAGACTCTATCGAAAAAAGAGAAGAAGGCCAGCCGTATGCTTTTGTTATTCCCAAAAAGCAGTGCGATTACCCTACCGCACTCAGAATGCTCGACATCCTGATGTCCGCTGGTGTCGAAATCAGTCAAGCTAAAGAAGACTTCGTCATTAGCGACAAACTCTACCCTGCCGGCTCTTTTGTGATCCTGATGTCTCAACCTTACAGACCTTATGCGCAGGCCTTGCTTGAAATACAAAAACATCCAGACCTCAAACGCCAATATCCTAACGGTCCCTTCCTTCCACTGGCTTACGACAATGCGGGTTGGACTCTTCCCTTACAGATGGGGATCACATGTGATCAAATCAATAATCCCTTCAAGGTAAAGCTCACAAAGTTGTCTAAAGTTCCATACCCGTCCCCAACACGTTTCCCAGAAGCTGCGTCATATATTGTCCTTGATTCCCGACTCAATGCTTCTTATTCGGTCATATTTTCCCTTATCAAGACGAAAGCAGAAATCTACCGCTCCAAGGATATCGTCAAAGGTGAAGGATTCGAAGCGGCTGCAGGAAGTTTTATCGTTAAAAACACCCCTCAGGTGAGGAAAGCCCTTCCTGCCCTTTTAGATAAATGGCATGTCATGGCCTTTGGGCTTGAAAACACCGCAGATATGCCAAAAGCTTCTTTGAAGAGATTCCGGATCGGCCTCTATCAGTCCTGGAGATCCAACATGGATGAGGGTTGGACGAGATATGTTTTTGATGATTTGAGCATCCCCTTCACGACACTTCATAATAAGGATTTTAAAGGAACTAAGAAGAAGAAAGTCAACCTGAGAGAAAAGTATGATGTGATAGTCTTTGCGGATGAAAACGCGAATATAATAAAAACAGGAAGGCCCAGCCGAACCTCACGCTATGCAAGATATTTCTCGAGGAGCATCCCCCCTGAGTATGAAGGTGGCATCGGAAAGGAAGGAGTCGAAGCGTTGAAGTCCTTTATCGAACAGGGGGGCATTCTTGTTACTCTCCAAGGTGCCTGCGGATTGGCTTTCGATGATTTCAATGTGCCTGCTGGAAATGCCTTAGAAAGAGTTGACCGGAGCAAGTTTTCATGTCCTGGTTCTATCTTAAGAGTCAAAGTCGATAACAAATCTCCAATCGGATACGGAATGCCAATAGAGGCTGCTATCATGTTTTATCGAGGCATGGCTCTAAGCACGCGGCCCCCCTCTGTAGGGTGGGATAGGAAAGTTGTGGCCAGGTTTCCTGAAGATGATATGCTTTTGAGCGGCTGGCTCTTTGGAGAAGATGTGATTGCGCGCAAAGCCGCGGTGGTTGATACTACGTACGAAAAGGGTCACATCATTCTGATCGGCTTCCCCTGTCAGCACAGAGCTCAATCTCATGGAACATACAAATTTCTGCTCAACGCACTGTTGTATCCGGAGGTCAAATAGGGGAGCGAGTAACGTTGGCTCTTTTATGAGGTTTTAACTTATATTCTATTATTCTATTTCAAGGAAAAAAATAGCAATTAACAATGTAAGCATGTCCATTTCCGTGATAACTGGTTGCTATGTTCAGGACAAAGGTATTGGGAAATAGCTGCAGCGACCATTGAAGATTTAGCCTTCGGAATTCGCTCTTTGAGGGAACCCGACGGAGTCGGGCGTCGAGTATGTCTGAGCGGAGCGAGTTACGCACACGCCGAGAAGAGTGAATGGAGAATGGCGTTAAAAATCTGAAGGGAGTCAGGCTATTTCCCAAAACCTTCTCCAATCACGGGTTTGGAGATGCTTCCATTAACAATTCCATGATTGAAAAGTGAAAGGAGTAAGGTTCATGGATAAACCAGGGGAACAAGGAAGAAATAAGTTAGGACTTGTTCGTCAGCTCGGACTATTCGATTCCACTATGATTTTGGTGGGAATAGTCATTGGCTCGGGCATCTTTCTCACAACCGGTATCATGGCCAAGTCTATTCCCTCGGCTGGACTTATTCTGCTGGCTTGGGTTATTGGAGGTCTGCTTACCATGGCAGGTGCTCTAACCTATGCAGAGCTTGGCGCTGCTATGCCTGAGGCAGGAGGTCAGTATGTCTATTTGAGAGAAGCATACGGTCCTCTTTCTGGGTTTCTTTTTGGCTGGATCTTATTTTTAGTTTATATACCGGGATCTATCGCTGCCTTGGCCGTGGCTTTTGCTGAGTATTTTGGCTATTTCTTTCCTTCATTATCTAACCAGAGGGTCATTTTCTCCACAGCGATAGAGGTTTTTAATAATTCTTTGGAATATTCCCTATCCTTAGGACAATTTGTCGGCATTACTCTAATCATATTTTTATCTGCAGTTAATTATATCGGTGTAGGCTTTGGGAAAATAGTCCAAAATATTTTTACCGTGCTCAAGATAGGTATTATCATGGCTATTATTACCTTAGGATTTACGATCGGAAAAGGGACAGCCGTTGATTTTTCTCTGAATCCGACAGGCTTGAGTTTGGGTAAGCTTATCATCGGCTTCGGAGTAGCTCTTGTTGCCGTATCCTGGGCCTTTGATGGCTGGAACAATCTCAATTTCGTAGCGGGTGAGATAAAAAATCCCAAACGAAATCTCCCTTTCTCTTTGGTTTTGGGCACACTCGTTTTGATCATACTCTATGCACTCACTAATTATATCTATCTCTATGGCCTTTCTATTGGCGAAATGATGGGTGAGGTCAGGATTGCAGAAAAAGCAACCACAGCTCTTTTCGGTGGTGCTACCGCAGCCTTGATATCTGCAGTAGTGATGATTTCTGTATTTGGTTCATTAAACGGAACGATATTAGCCGGTCCCCGTGTTTACTACGCTATGGCCAGAGACAAACTTTTTTTCCGAAAAGTTGGAGAGGTCCATCCGAGATTCCGCACTCCCGGATTTGCCATTATCATTCAAGCGATCTGGGCTTTTTTTCTTACCTTAAGTGGTACGTTTGAACAGCTTTTTACGTTCGTGATGTTTGTCGCTATTATTTTTTGGATTACTGCAGCTACTTCAGTTTTTACACTGAGGAAAAAATATCCTGACCTTCCAAGGCCCTACAAGACATGGGGATACCCAGTTGTTCCGATTGCTTTTATCATTGCTTCCTTGGGAATTCTAATCAATACCTTGATCGAAAAGCCGGTTGAATCTTTAGCAGGTTTAGGATTAACAGCTTTAGGGATTCCAGTCTATTACTACTGGAGGAGAAAAAGCAGACAAAACTTAGACAAGAGTCATCCACAGGGGAATTAAAAGGAGAGTTTCATCACTTCTCTTTTCGTTTCCATGGTTTCCAATCTATTCCACGTATGTATTTCTGCATCCATCTAATCTCTTCTATGTCACGTCGACGCTGATGGCGGGGCTCTCGAAATCCATGTGGTTCTCGAGGAAAATTAATGTACCTTACCGGAGCCTTGCCGATTTCTTTAAGCGCATGGAAAAACATCATGGCTTGATTAGGAGTGCTGACCACATCTCGCGCACCATGGAGCAAAAGCGTAGGAGTTGTCACATTCTTTACATACCATAGCGATGAGACCTTACGCCAATCCTCGGGATTTATCCAGTGAGCCCCCCCGATGTAATGAAGCTTGAGGTCAAAGCTGAGGCCTGGTCCTGATTCCGCAGTCCAGCTGCCGACCATGGCTCCCAAAGAGGCCGCCTTAAAGCGATCGGTCTGGGTTATGACCCAGCTACCGAGGATTCCTCCCCAACTCCAACCCCGCACTCCCAACCGGTCGGGATCTGCAATACGTTTCTCTATTAAATAATCTACTCCTGACATAATGTCATCGAACTCACCGCCGCCGACATCACCTTGCAGCGCACGTAAAAGATCATCGCCGTAGCTATCGCTGCCTCGAATATTTGGACCGAGCGAGGCATACCCCAGCCCAGCGAAAATATGAAACACGGCCCTGAAGCTATTTGAAAAATGCCCCGGCGGACCACCATGAATGGTTACTATTAGGGGGAGCTTTTTTACTTTTTTACGGTCTCCTGGCACGTAAAGGACCCCCTCTATCTCCATCCCGTCTTTGCTCTTCCAGCGTATCACTTCGCCCTTGGCCAACAATAGTTCCTTTTCGATCCATGGGTTTGCGTTAGTCAAGCGAATAGGATTTAATTTACCCACTGAAGAGACATACAGATCAGGTGGAGAGTCAAAATCGCTATAAGAATAAACCATCTTTGTCCTATCTTTCGAAAAAGCTAGCACCCGTAGAGTTCCTTCAACGTTAGTGACGTCATAGATTTTTCCTGTGGAGATGTCGGCTCGATAGAGATTAAGATTGGTACGGCGCCCTTCGTTGAATAACAGACTCTTGTTGTCTGGTGTCCAGGCGAGGCCAGAAATATTGCCCTGGTTTGGTTTTTCGAGTTTTCTCTTCTTACCAGTATCTGGATTCATAATACAGAGAAACCCATGAGTCAGGTCGTAATCCTTGTCAGAAGGGGAATGGTAGACAAATGCTTTCCCGTCCGGAGCCCACAGGAGATTATCCTCCGGAGCATTATTATTGGTGAGTCGAACTGGTTTAGAATTACTTACATCAACCAGATAAAGCTCAGACCTATAGAAAAAATTATCGGTCTCTTGTTTTGTTGCTGCGAACACGACTCGTGTTCCATCAGGAGAAACATCAAAGGAATTGATAATAAGTTCCTCGTCGGTTATTCTCACTTCCTTCTTGGATGAAAGATTGAATGCCCAGAGGTTTCGCCACCGGGCTTCTTCTCTTCCGTTTGGCCCTTCAAAGACAAAGATCGCATCGTCTCCCAAATCATATTCTTTCTGTTCTTCTTTGCTCCTCGGTTCTTCAGCTGTAAAGAATATTTTACTTGAATCTGGGGACCACTTATAAGAATCCACACTGTTCTGGTGAGAGGTGAGCTGAACAGCTTCGCCGCCTTTTAAGCGCATGGCGAATATCTGGCTTTTCTTATCGACAGTGCGCTTAAACGAGAGATATTTCCCATCGGGCGAAAACTGGAATGAACTGCCACCTGCATCGCCAATAAATTGGATGGCCTCACCGCCGCTAGCTGGAATCATGAAGTGTTTCGTCTTTCTCTTGTTTTTCTCCCAATCCAGCTCCGATTTTGAAAAGAAAACCCACTTTCCGTCTGGAGACATTCGTACGTTTCTGAGCCGGACCATATTCAATGCATCATCGATAGTCATAGGACGGAGATTCGCATCGTTAGAATAGACTATGCTAAGACAGAAAAAAAAGAGCACCCAACTTAAGATAATTTTTTTCACAGAAACCTCCTCTAAGATTATTTATTTTTAACTTTATTTTTCTCCTTTCCCCTAAACAATGTACATAAAAATGAAAAAAAGTATAATATATCCTTCATATTTGTGCAATTTTAGGAAATTTCTTACTCCGCCCCCAGCTTCTTGGGATGAGAAACAAGCCATTATATTTGGGATAACAAAAGGATGACATTTTAAACTAATTCACATATCCTTTAGAGAAATTAATATGAATGAAAAGGAGGGCGTTTAAATGAAACCAAAATACAGGTTCCAATGGTATCAAGAAATATACAACAATCTACCTAAGATTCTTGAAGAAGCAGGGAAAGCAGTACAGGAACTTGGTCTGGATAAGTTGAAGAATAAAATAGGATTGTATCCGGGCAGTTCATCCTGTCCTGGATCGTTGCCAAAATTTGTCCTGGATGCAATCATTAAAGCAAATCAGGTCCCGGTACTGCCCATGAGAGAAGTGGAGGATGAACTCAGAGAGGTCATTAAAGATATTTACGGTGATGAATATGACGCCGCCGTAACAAACACATGCGAAGCAGCATTGCGGGTCTGTTTCGAGACTCTATTTGCCCCACCGACCCTGAGGAAAGGAGATGCTTATAGAGCGAGGTATATCGCACCTTATGGAGAAGATTATGATTTTATGGCCGCGTATGGAAGGCCTTTTCCGCCAAAGTATAAAAATCTTTTTGTTGACAGAAGCTGTTCAGCCGGAGAATTGGGTGTGGAGGCGAAGTGCCTGTTGAACCTGGATTCGATATTTGTCCGGCTTGTTGGAACCAAATATGAGGTTCACGGGATAAAATTCAATCCTGTCCCTTTGATGACAGGAACAGATGCTAAGAAATCTATAGAGAGGATTGCGGAGGTTGCTGAACGGCACGCAGACACTCTGGCAGGCTTCGAGAGCATTGGTTATGATACTCCTGGGTATGGGTATGGAGAGAAAGATGAGAGTGGAGTTCCAAAGCTTAAAAAACTTATCGGCCAACTTGCTGACAAATATGATGTTCCGTATCTGGTAGATAGCGCCAGCTGTCTTCCTGTTATAGGGCTCTCGCCTAAAGATATTGGTGCGGATGTCATGGTTTGGAGCATGGATAAAGTGGCCCGCGCCCCTATAAGCGGACTTATTGTGGGAAAAGAAGAAATTATGGTCCCTGTTCGAAAAAGCTTAGGGTTGGGCGGTCAGAGATATGGTGAAGTTTCCTCCCATAGCAAGGCTCTTTTCTCTCTTTGCGATCCAGGCAGGGATTCTGTCGTCGGCTTGACTGCAGTCTTGAAGACTTTACGTGACGATCCAGATAAAATTAAGAGACCTATCGATAAATACCACGATATCATTACAGAAGAATTCAGCGCTCTCAAGCCGAGCAGGTTCAGGGACAAGCTCATCATTACCAAATCCTATACAATGGGTGGGACTGAAATTAATTATGAACAGACTTGGGAAGATGGTGAATTCGGGATACCAATTTTTACCAGTGAAGATTTATTCATCAAGGCCCATCCTATAGCATCCGCTCAGGAAGAGATGGGAATTTATCCGGCTCTTATCTACAGTGGAAACATATTCCTGGGTCCGGGGTTGGGAACCCTGGATGAAAATGCAGAGCTGAACGAAGAATATTCAAGATTGGGCGTGAAATCCCTTGTCCGAACTGTTGAAATTGTCTGCAAATATGCAGGTTTGGAAGATTAGTACTCTAATAACATTTTAAACGAAGAAACTCAAAAGCCTTTCTACCGAACCAAGCGTTAAACCTGCTATGACTACACACATTTCTGGATATATCGCTTCCTATAGAGCCTTTTGCAGGGTAAAGTGATGTTTGCAATCCTGAATTGACAGTTTTCTTTTGCCTCTGCTATAGTAAACAGGGAAAGTCATGCATGGATAATTACTATAATTTTAGTCTTGCTTTTACAGGAAAATGAAACTAACAAAAAAACAAAAGCGATACTTAAGAGAGAATTTTCGCCACGAGTCTGATGATGCTCTAGCAAAACAGCTTGGAATATCCGTAGACTTGATTCGTCAGGCGCTTAAACAGCTTCATCTGAAAAGGACAGAAGCCGAGCTGAAAGTTTTGCAGGATTCTGAGAATAAAAAGAAAGCCATAAAGGACAAGATTGGAGAAGAAAGAATACTATTCCTCCCGAAGTCCCTCTTTTTTGTAGTGATAGGAGTTTTAGCTGCTGTTTTGATACTTTTTTTAATCTTGACCAGATTCCTTCCTACAAAAGAGGATAGGTACATCTCTGAATTAGAAGAATTGATGAGACCTCTTGATGTCTCGGAGCTGAATATCCTCTTTATCACCTTGGATACTACCAGAGCCGACCATTTGGGGTGTTACGGTTACGATAGAGCTGAAACTCCCAACATGGACAAGCTTGCAGAGACCGGTATATTGTTTAAAAACGCCACTTGTCAGGTACCCCTAACTCTTCCCTCACATTCCTCCATGTTCACCGGTACCTACCCCTTCTATCATGGTGTTAGGGATAACGGAGGCTTTTACCTTGAACCCGAAAGGACTACACTGGCAGAAGTGCTCAAAACGCAAGGTATGGCTACAAGCGCTTTTGTTGGAGCCTTTGTTGTTGATTCTCGGTGGGGATTGGACCAGGGAATCGACTATTATTACGATAACTTCGATTTTGCAAAATATAAAAGGATATCCCTCGATTCTGTTCAGCGAGAAGGAGGAGAGGTAATAGAGGCATTTTTTGAGTGGTTTGAAAAAAATTACCAGAAGAAATTTTTCAGCTGGATTCATCTCTACGATCCCCATACCCCTTATGAACCGCCCGAACCATACAAAACCAGATTTTCGAAATGGAAATGGGGGCTTTATGATGGCGAAATAGCTTATGTTGATGAGTTGATTGGAAAAGTTCTGGAGAAACTCGCTGAAAAAGGCGTTTTAGAGAAAACCTTGATAGTGATAGTAGGTGATCACGGAGAAAGCCTTGGACAACATAAAGAAAACGCTCATGGCTTCTTTATTTATGACGCGGCCACCTCTGTTCCTTTAATCATCCACTTCCCTTCTCAAAATTTAAGCGCTAAGAAGGTCAATGCGCGTGTGGAAACCGTTGATATCATGCCAACCCTACTGGAGATAATCGGTCTACCTCTTCCCAGTGAAGTCCAGGGGAAGAGCCTCGTCCCACTGATTTTGGATAAGAACTCGAAACAAGAACGTTTTGCTTACAGTGAGAGTTATTATCCACGATATCATTATGGTTGGAGCGAGTTGAAAAGCCTCCAAAACTCCCGGTACAAATATATTCAGGCGCCAAAGCCTGAGTTCTACGATATTGTTAACGATCCAAACGAGCTTACTAATATCTATAGACAAGAGGTTAGAACAGGAAAACAATTTGAAGAAAAGCTAAAAAGTCTGCTGGAAAAGATGTCTGCAGAAGGAATTGAGGAGAAGGGGCCCCAAAAGATGGATGAAGAGGCGATGGAAAAGCTTATGGCTTTGGGCTATGTTGGAGGCTTTACTTCACAATCGAAACTAAGCGAGACAGGAGAACTACCAGACCCGAAGGATAAAATCCATCTCTTTAATAAAATAAAAATGGCTGAAGGAAACTTTGCCGAAGATAAACTGGATGGAGCCTTAGAGAGAATAACAGACGTTATAGAAGAAGATCCTCTGATCAAGGAAGCTCGTCGAGTCCGGGCTCGGATCTTTTTAAAACTGAACAGGATCGAAGAGGCAATCGAAGAATGTAAAGAAGCGTTGGAGATTGACCCGGAATACGAGGCGGCCATATTCAGTCTGGCCCACGCTTACAAGCGGCTAAAAAAATACGAGGAAGCCATCGCTGGGTACGAAAGGTTAATGCAGTTGGATCCTCGAGACCATAAACCTGCCTATAACCTTGGAGAAATATACATGAAAATGGATGATATAGATAAGGCCATATTTTATTTGCAAAAGGCAATCGAGTTAGAGCCTGAACGGAGCTCTATGGCTCACAATCTGTTGGGGACAGCTTATTTAGAAAAAAAAATGCTGGAACAGGCAGAGGCAGAATTCAACAAAGCCTTGGAAATGAGGCTCCATATTCCGGATGGCCATTTCAACCTGGCTCTGGTTTATGAAGAAAGGAATGATCTGCGAAAAGCGGTAGAAGAGTATAAAAAGGAAATCGAATTGCATCCAGCAGCCTATCCTGCCCATTTCAATCTGGCAAAGCTTTATGTGAAGATGGGTAATACGCAGAAGGCGATTGTACATTTCAAGGAGGCCATTAAACATAAAAAAGACTTTGCCAACGGCTACCTTTTCTTGGCAAAAGCATACTTAGATTTGGGCGAAAACTTTGAAGAAGCCATTCTACTGAGCAAGAAGGGTCTTAAATTGGCTCCAGAATCAGAATATGCACCCTTAGCCCATTTTATTCTGGCCGATATCTACAATCGCCGTGGTCAAACGGATAAGTATCTTGAAGAGCTTCGAAAGGGCCGAGAGCTGGAGCAAAAATTAGAGAAGAATAATCGATAGAATAATAATTAAGGTAAATTCAAACTTTTTAATATCTCTTTTGCAATCGAAGCATTCTGATTTTCTGGATCCATGCCTATGAATTTTTGGAGAAATTCTTTGGCTTTTGCCGAGTTGCCTGAACCGATATAAATGATACCAAGCTGATAGTAGGCATCAGAGTAATTTTCATCAAGAGAAATCAATTTTTCTAAAACCTCTTTCGCTTGCTCGTTTTTTCCAAGATTCATTAAACATATTCCGTAGTTGTAGTAATTGGTGGCATCTTGATCGCCCAATTCGACTGTTTTTTTGTAGAACTCAATTGCCTTTTCATGCTCTCTTTTTCTTGCGTAGATTTTTCCTATGTTTGCAGTTGGTAAAATGAAATTGGGCTTCAATTCGACAGATTTTTGATAATCTTTCATTGCTTTGTCCAAGTCACCAGTTTTTTCGAAGGCCACACCTCGGTAATAATAGAAAATCGGATTTTCTGGATCGTCTGTAATCGCCTCTGTAAACTTTTCTATTGACTCTTCATATTTACCTTCATTCAATAAAGATATAGCCTTGCTTGAGATTTTTTTTGTTAAAGGCGGAGGGCCTTTAAACGGCTTAAGTTTTATTTCTATTTTAGCTGTATCTCCTAGCGACACCCTTACTGTGCTTTGCATTGGCATATAATTTTCCTTTTCAACTATAATTTGGTAAACACCAACTGTAAGCCCTCCCCTGTAGAAATGTCCTTTTTTATTTGTATGGGATACGAGTCTTAGAGTGGCGGATTTGGCAGACACGAATGTAATTTTGGCCTTGAGAATCGGCTCGCCTGTTTGTTCGTCTTTTATGAATCCTTCAACAGCACCAGTAGTAGCAGCAAGAGCCGCCATATAGAAGGTCAAGACAATAGATAAGCTCATAAAAATCAATTTGCTGATGGTTCTCATCCTATTTCTCCTTGTTATTATTCAGATTTTTCTTCTTAGATTTTTCTAAATTTTCCGCCCTTTCCCAGTAAACCTTTGCCTTTTCTCTTTCTCCCAATGAATGATATATGGCCCCGAGGACTCTGTTAAGCTCAACCGTATCTCCGTATTTACGCAGCATTTCAAAATATTCGGCTGCCTTCTGCTTTCTTTTGATCTCCAGAGATGAATTGGCAAGAAATAAAAGTACAGAATAATTTTTTACAACGTTCTCTTTTTCCAGGAGTTCGACAACTTTTTCATATTCTTTGTTGGCGTAATAAGCCCGTGCTATGACTGGAAGCGTGGATGAATTCCAAAGGTTTTCAGGAAGTTTGTTAAAGTATTCTATTGCTTTATCGAACTCGCCCTTATTTATATATTCCTGACCAATCACAAATATATAGTTAAACTCTGATGAAGCCGCCTCAGATCTTTCATAGTCTAAAGGCTTTTCGACATGAAATGATATGACAGATATTATTTTTTTATAAATCTCCCCTTTTTCGTTTTTTATGCTTAAGAAATAATTGTCACTTTTAATATCCGTCAATGGCTGTCTGAATATAAAAAGATTTCCCTGTTTCACAACATCCTTTATTTCAAAAGAGTTATTTTTGTCTACTAAACTCCTAAGATGAATAGTAGGTTTTTGTTCTGAAAAGACTAGACCTTCAAGAGATTCAGTTTTGTTGAAAACTAACCGCGGATCCGCGAGTACTTTATAGCCTTCGGTGCTAAACGGTATAAAATTATCAGATCCTAGCTCTTTTATTTTAAATCCCACCAAAACCGGCACGGCATCCTCGTTTATACTTATCCTCTCTTTATGGATAAAATAGCCTTCCTTGGTCTTATTAGAAAAAGTTATAATGACATTGTACTCCCCTTCAACAATAGGAGCGAAATCTTTGAAGGCGAGCTTTCTTTCTTCAACCTCAGTTTTTTTCTTAAGATCATCGAATTCCAAATGTATGTTTCTTTCCTGTTGATGTATTGTTCTTCCCTCCAAGTCCTCTATTCTCAGATTAATGGTAATATCTAGTGCATATAAATTGTCAGCGATTCTCCTCAAGTCAATATCATCGGGCATAATAGAATAATTAAGGAATGTAAATCCTTTATTCTCGCTTATAGAGATAAATCCTTTTCCTTCAATTTCTTTTGCTGAATATGCAACATCCACCATACCCGCGAAGGTCGCGAAATTTTTAAGATAATTTCTTTCCACTTCTCTTTCGGGTAAAGTATATATCTGGGCAATTGTAGAGCCCGAAGAAGTCAGGGATCGACCCCTTACAGGATCGCCTTCTCCTGGGATAATAGAGAGAGTGGCTTCAGCAAGTTGAGGTAAACTCTTTTTTATGATCTGATATGCCTCTAGTCTTGAGGCTCTCCTCAATGAATAACCGGGAGAGATTATATCTAAAGCATTATGAAGACCTGGGTGAAACTGTCTGTAACTCCCAAAATTTCTAGGCCTATAAAATAATATATGCATAAAAGGTGGAAGTCCGGGCCTCCCTTCAGCACGATAAATCCACAACTCGCAGTCGACTACGTCTTCATAGCCTGAAAAATTTCTTTTCTCAAAAGGTTCACCAAGAAGAATATAAATCCGTCCCCTATCTGAGTTAGGGCCTTCTAATTGAGTATCTGCATACTTTAGGCGTCTATAAAACTCAATCTTATATTCGTTATAAGGAGTTTCAGGCTTGGGATCTCTAGCTTTCCAGAATTGTTCTTGAAATCTTTTCCTATCTTCCTCTGTTTTCAAACTATAGAATACAGATTCTTCTGCTTTGGTCATGATGAGATGAACTTCATCCAGCCATTTTTTCCAGGGGTCTGATTTTTTTGCTGAAGCGTCTGAAAAGCTCAAAAATGAAGCAAAAAAAACAGATATTATTAATGCAAGCAGTAATTTTTTCTTATTTTTCACGTCTCCATTATATCATAAACAAAAGAAATAGAAATTTTTCCTGCTGAAATTCTGAAGAAATAGACACTAAAGTTAATTGGTTTTATTTTTCCGAATCTTGTGTTAGGATTTTTATTCGCATTTAACATTAACAAAGGATGAATAGGGCAGGGGACTTGATAAGAATATTCCAAAAATCTGAGTCTAATAGGGAGGAGAAAATGTATCTTGCCAGTAAAATTAGAAACCTAGCGGTTATTGGCTTGGTTGCGTTAATTATAGTAATGCTTGGAGCTATTTCTTCTCCACTGGCTGGACAGGCAAAGGCAAAATTAGATGGCACAGTTC
Organism: Candidatus Aminicenantota bacterium; assembly: GCA_011773465.1. GTDB lineage: Bacteria > Acidobacteriota > Aminicenantia > Aminicenantales > Aminicenantaceae > SOIV01. The sequence goes on from WVXO01000017.1 coordinate 32,467, forward strand.
TAAACATCAATAAGGAAGCGATTCCACAAGCAGAAGTTCAACTTAAGCATGAAGACAGTGGTCAAATGTTTTATTTCAAGAGCAATAAAAAAGGGAGGTTTTCATCCTCTTTCTTACCTTCAGGAAACTACAATTTAACTGTTGAAAAAGAAGGATATGAAAGTTTTACAGGAGAGTTGAAACTTAGTCCTAATATTACTCAAAAAATTAAGGTCACATTGGTTAAAGAGAAACCAGAAGAACAAAAGAGGGAAGAAGAGGCCATCGCCTATTTTAAAAAAGGGACAAAATTATCCAGAGAGAAAAAGCTTGAGGAAGCTATCCAAGCATTTCAAAAGGCGGTGGAGTTAAAAGAAGACTTTTTTGAAGCCTATGTGAACTTGGGAGCTTTCCTCTTCCAGCAACAAAAAGACGATGAGGCAGAGAAGGCCCTCCTTAAAGCTCTTGAGTTAAGACCAGAGGAGTCAAAGCCCAAAGAAATTCTGGCTGATATCAACTTCGAGAAAGCCAAGATATTAATTCAAGAGAATAAGCTGGACGAAGCATTAGAAAGATTAAAGCAGTCATACAACTTTCGCGCAGATCATGCTTATGTCAATTTTCTTTTGGGCTACCTTTATCATGAAAAAGGAATGAAAGAAGAAGCTATTAAGCACTTCGAGGCTTTTCTCCAGCTTGCGCCGAATGCTCCTCAAGTTAAAGACGTGAAGAAACTTTTGGAAAGCCTAAAAAAGACTGGACGAAATATTGTTCTAAATAGGGGTCAGGTCTTGCTTTTTGCTTCTAGCTTTTAACGTCTTTTTGCTCGTCATAGATTCATTGTGTAAGTTTTTTGACACCCCCTGGGATGTGCGCTATTTTGGTTTTTTGCCCTGAAAGCCCAGATTAATGGATACTTATTTTCTGTATTTATGCTTAGACGTAAGGACTTTTTTAAAAGCTTTTACTGCTCCTAAATGGAATTGTTTCCCCGCTGCTTTTTCTAATTCCTCGAAAGCCTGCCAGGGCTGCATTCCTGCCCTATAAGGCCTGTCTGTTATCATGGCATCATAGGCATCAGCAACAGCTATTAAGGCAGCTCCCAGAGGAACATCTTTCCCTGCATGTTCCTCCTTCTCGGGAGGAGTTTTCTCGGTTTCAAAAAAGTATTTATGATGAGCCGAAACAATCAGAACTGCCTCTTTTAGGACTCCTCCCATAAGAGAAATAATTCTTGCTCCCTTTTCTGTATGCGAATCCATGAGTTCTTTTACCTCATCTGTAAGGGTGGCTGTTTTATGAAGGACGTCGAGGCTTATTTCAATTTTTCCTATGTCGTGGAGTAGCGCGGCTGCTCTCACATTTTCTACCTCTAATGCCGATAATCCCATGGTGCGAGCTATGTCTTCTGCTGAATGAGCGACCCGGACCGAATGTCCCTGAGTATATCTGTCTGCGGATTCAAGGTATTTAGACAAAATCTCTAAAATTCCCATATGAGCGGCTCTTAGATCATTTATTTTCCTTTCTTTCTCTTCGTACAAGTATCCTATAGCAGCACTTGTTAAGATTAAGAAGGAACTCCAGGCAGCGAGGCTCACAATTATATAGATTTTGTTTGTTCCTTCAGTGAAAAAGGAAGAAGGAAAAAGCAGTAAAAAAAAGGCTACTATCAGAATGCAGAAAACAGCGGTAAGAACAGCCATTCTCTGACCTAAGAAATAGCCAGCAGCGATTATAGGGAGATAAAAAAAATTCAAGAAGCCTATTTTATAAGGAGTAAAATAATTAATGAGCATAATGCAAAGTAAGACGGATGCCACGATAATCTTTTCGAAATGCTTAAAAAATATTCTTTGATTTTTTTCACTGGCGGCTTCTTTAATGGAGAAATGAGAATTTTGACTAATTTCTCTATATAAATAGTTGATTGAAAGCAACGAGTCGAGAGTTTAAAGCCTGAAATTCTCGTTATCAGAATCCACAAGGCAGTCTGCAAGCTCACCCGATGACTTCTTAGAGGCCGCAAATATTTTATTAATTTTGACATCAAGTCTTTCCTATGTTATATCTTTTGGACTGGGAAGAGGTAAGTCCTCTCCGTTTGTTTGCCAACGGAGGCTTAAGAAAGTGCCGCAAAAAAATGCAGATTAGAAAAAAACAGATTCCTATGAAAACGAAAGGCAATGATTATTACCAGAAGAAGGTGAATCTTTGTAAAATAGAATAACGAAAGAAAGATTCCAGGATCATGTCAGAAAAAAGAAAAGAGAGACGAGTAAGAGAGCAGGCTCTATTTACGATTACTCTTATTTCTAAGGATACAGCAGGAACCCACCCAAAAATTATTCATCATAAGACTGAGGATATTTCGTTAACAGGCGCAAAAATCCATACTAACTCATTTTTGCCAGTCGGATCCTTTTTAAAAATTGATCTTTCGTTAACGGAGCCGCCGCGAATGATCAGTGCCTACGCAAAAATTCGGTGGGTTAAGAGCATCTATGCGGACGAGTTGTTCGAATTGGGCATAGAATTTGTGGATACATCTATCAATATAATCCAAGCACTTAAAGAACATTTCGATAAAACATCGGGAAAAACTCTTCCGAATGAGTAGAATGGGTTGGGTTCCATGGCTCCCAAAATGCTAGCAGCCCCATTCAGGGCAAATCCCCTTTGAAAGGAACTTAATTTATATCCATAAACATAAATTGAATAATTGGCATTGCTCCGAAGTTGCTCGATAGAAAAATCTGGACTTTAAATCCTTTTTCACTGATTACCCGCTGTTGATTTCAGATTTTTCAATGGCATACGTTACAGAATTCAAGATTAGTATCTGTGTAAAATATCGTAATAAATAATATAAATTAGGTTAGCCGATTGAAATAATGGCCAAGAAAGTAAAAAATCCTCAGCTGGTTTCCGGTGTGATTTACCCTGGTTTTGATGACTTATCTCGATTGGATGCGGTTAGAATTCGAAGCAGCAATCCGCTGACAACTCAAGTCTATGATCCAGATGAAAGCATCATGATTCACCTTACCATAACGGGTCGCTGCTATGCACAGTGTAAAGGCTGTGTTAACAGTGCTATTACCATAGGCAGCGACAAGCCCCGTAATGCAATCATAAGTTCTCAAGAAGTAGAACCCGAACGTGACACAGCCATAATCAGCGAGTTGGCTGGCCGGCATCGCGACCGATCGATAACGATATGTTTTTATGGGGGAGAGCCCTTTCTGGCCGCAGATAAGATGGAGAAAACATGGAGAATTTTAAAGGAATCTGAGGTAGCAGGTAGATTCAGATTTTTGGTTTATACTAACGGAGAGCTGTTGAGTGATGCCTTGAATCTCTATCCCGAATTTATGAAGGAGATGTGGCTCTTCTCGGTTTCTATAGATGGAGATGAAGAGCAGCATAATCGAGTAAGACAAGGAACTCGCCTGAGTAGAATCAGAGAAAACCTTAGGAAATTATCAACATTTTACAAAGGAAATGTTTTGCACTGGTCCACTCTTCGGGAGGAACAGAGTTTATTAAACTGCTTTGAAGAATTTATGAGATTATACAAAGAAGGACTGGTCGACCATTTTTTCTGGCACTGGGCTGAGAACCGAGAACCTTTTGAGGATTTAGCTTCCTATGTTGTGAATTATGGTCAAGACCTTGAGAAAATCATGGATATCTATGTCCAAAAGATTTCAAAGGGAATAATCCTTCCGATCGCCCATGTCAACGAACTCATTTTGTTCCTTTTAACCGCTAAAGAGAGAGGCCATACGGCCTGCGGAGTTGAGCTGGCTAGAAACTATGATATTGTTTCAGGAAAAGTCTATCCCTGTGCTGATCTTCCTTCTTGCCTTTCTATAGGAGGATTAGACAAAGATAGGAAACTCAAACTTAGCGAGTATGACCTGGATTCGCTGGTGGAGTACAAGAGCTGGTTGGGGTGCTATCAATGCGGAGTCCATTTCTATTGTGGTGGCCGATGCCCGGTCCAGGTCGTTGCCGGCTCTAAGGAAAGAACCTATCAATACTGTCAGCTCATGAGGCTGCATGTGGGCATAATCCAGGAACGAATCTCGGATATTTTAAGGGGCCTTGAGAAAAACGGACTAACACTCCAGGAGCTCTACGACCAGTCAGCTTTCCTGGCCAAATACACGGATGTCGTTCCTTAAAAAGGGGACAGGCTATAAAAAGGGGACAGGCTACTTTTTTTGAGGAAAAAAGGCAGAAAATATTCTTTGTAGGGATTTGATTCATCAAACCCACAAAAAGGAAAAATAGGAAATATTTTTTGTAGGGGCTTGATTTATCAAGCCCACATTAGAAAAATATATGGTTGTTTTAATAAAATCGGAGCTCAGGTATTAGACGGAAAACAGCAGAAAAAAGGAGAATTCAATGAAAATTGCTTTAATACAACAGCACGCGACAAAAGATTATGAGGAAAATATCAAGCGGGGAATCGACTCTTTTCACCAAGCGGCAAGCTCTGGAGCAGAATTAATTGCTTTTGCAGAATTAGCTTTTACATGGTTTTTACCCCAAATCCCTTCAACTCCGGAATCTTTAGCCAAGGCAGAGCCTATTCCTGGTCCAACAACAGAGCAATTTTCCATCCTTGCCAAGGAATACGGCGCTGTTGTTGTCTTGAATCTATTTGAGAGAGATGGAGACAGAACTTATGATGCTTCTCCTGTGATTGATGCAGACGGAAAGCTGCTTGGGGTAACGCGCATGGTCCATATCATGGAAGGGCCCGGGTTTCATGAGAAGGGTTATTATACTCCCGGAGAGAATATAAATTTTGTCTACGAAACAAAAGTAGGACGCGTCGGAATAGCTATTTGTTATGACCGTCATTTTCCCGAATATATGCGGTGTTTGGGCCTCAAAGGGGCTGAAATTGTTGTTATCCCTCAGGCAGGAGCTCGGGGAGAATGGACTGAAGGAATCTTTGAAGCAGAACTTCAGGTTGCAGCTTTTCAGAATGGATATTATGCTGCCCTTGTCAATCGTGTCGGGAAAGAAGACGTTATTCATTTTGCAGGCGAATCTTTTGTTGTTGATCCTCACGGGCGCGTTATTGCCCAGGCCCCGGAGGAAAAGGATCATATCCTGTATGCAGACTGCGATTTTCAGCAGGTACCCCAGTCTTACGCTAAAAAACACTTCCTCCAGGATAGGCGTTCTGATTTCTACCGTGTTTTTTGTCTGCTTGATTAATTCAGCGAGGAATGTAGAATATGTTTTCATAAGGATATTTTGAATGTCTCGACGATTAAGATTTTTTAAATTCAGTTGTAAATGGATATAGAGAGAGAAGAGATGAAAAACTGGTTTGTCATTAATACGAAGCCTAAAAAAGAATTTCAAGTTGAGAAATTGTTTAATGAGGGAGGAATCAAGATTTACAATCCAAAATACATGCACGAGGATAAAATAAAGGCTTTTTTCCCTGGCTATGAATTTGTCTATTTTGATTTTCCCTCCCAATACCAGCTGGTAAGATATACAAGGGGAGTAAAAAGAGTGGTCGGGAACAGGGGCTCTCCGACGCCTATTCCTGATGAAGTAATCCTTGAGATCAAATCCAGGGAAATAGACGGTCTGATCGAACTCTATAAATACGGAGAGGAACCCGAAGTCGGCGATGAGATTGAAGTTATGGAAGGTCCTCTGAAAGGCTTAAGAGGAATATTTAAAAAAGAACTCACTGCAAAAGAAAGAGTAATCATCCTCCTCAATTATGTAACCTATCAAGGCCAATTGATAATTGAAAAGGAAAAATTGAAGAAGGTTCTTAAATAAGATGAACATTCCGTTGTTAGATTTGAAGGCTCAATACCAGAGCATTCAACAGGAAATCAATCAGAAGATTTTAGAAGTTGCCTCCTCCCAAAAGTTCATTTTAGGTTCTGAGGTTGAAAGCCTGGAGAAAGAGATAGCTGCTTACAGTGAAACGAGATTCGCTACAGGAGTCTCTTCCGGGTCTGATGCGCTTATTGTCTCTTTAATGGCTTTTGATGTAGGGGAGGGAGATGCTGTCATCACAACTCCTTTCACTTTTTTTGCCACTGCTGGTGCAGTAGCCAGGCTTAAAGCAAGACCAGTTTTCTGTGATATTGATAAGACGGGCTGCAATTTAAGCCCTGAGAAGCTTGAAGAGTTGCTCGAAGATCAATCAAAGGAACATCAGAGTCTAAAAATTAGAGCAATTATTCCCGTCCATCTTTACGGGCAATGTGCTGATATGACTCCGATCATGAATCTTGCCAGAAAGCATGATTTATTCGTGATTGAAGATGCAGCTCAGGCAATCGGCGCGGAATATCCCTCTTTTTCTGGGACAAAAAAAGCCTGTGCTATGGGAGATTTTGGTGTTCTATCCTTTTTTCCTTCGAAAAATTTAGGAGCGTTCGGTGATGGAGGGATGGTCCTGACGAACGATGATAGCCTGGCCCAGAAGATTAAGTTACTGAGGGTACACGGATCCAGAGATAAATATTTCTATGAAATACTGGGCGGTAATTTCCGTCTCGATGCACTTCAGGCTGCTATACTCAGAGTCAAACTTAAACATCTAGAGAGCTGGCAGCAAAAAAGAATAGAAAAAGCTTCTTACTATGATGGGATATTCAAGGAATCAGGCTTAGGGGAAGAAGGCAAGATACAAATCCCTGTATCCCTGCATAAAGATAAAGGTATTAAGAATTACCACGTCTATCATCAATATGTCATAAGAGCGGAAAAAAGGGATAGATTAAAGGAATTCTTGAAGGAAAAGGGTGTGGCTACTGCCATTTATTATCCGTTGCCTCTCCACCTTCAGAAATGCTTTTCTTATCTCGGCTATAAGGAGGGAGATTTTCCCGTAGCTGAGGAAGCAGCACGAGAGGTTCTGGCCTTGCCCATCTACCCAGAATTAACATCAGACCAACAAGAATTCATCGTCTCATCCATCCAGAGTTTTTATAAAGGATGAACGAATCTTATTTAATAAAAAATGTGCGGAATATTTGGTATCGTTTTCAAGGATTTTAGAGAAGATTTAGGAAAGATTCTTCTTCAGGCAGGCAGAAAGCTTACATACAGGGGTTATGATTCTGTCGGGATGGCAGCTTTCAGCCATGATTCTTTAGAATTAAAAAAGGATGTGGGCGAAATTGAAGAAGTCAACAAAAAATATAACTTTAAACAACTCAAAGGGAACAAAGGGATAGTTCAACTTCGGTGGGCGACTTTTGGCCCTCCCTCCAAGGAAAATTCCCAGCCCCATTTTGATTGCCTGAGGAACTTAGTGGGCGCTCACAACGGAAACATAATTAATACCAAGGAACTAATCAGGCAATACGAGAAAAAAGGACATACGTTCCAGGGCGAAAACGACGGTGAAGTTGTGGTGCATGTTGTTGAGGAAGGTTATAAACAAAAAAAGAGCATGACCGCTGCCATCCAGGAGGCAGACACCGTTCTCAAAGGCGATTACGCCTACGTGATAGCCCAGAAAAACTCTGATAAAATGTTCTGTGTCAAGAAATACTCTTCTCTTTTCCTTGGAATAGGCAACGATTTCGTCTGTTGTTCTTCTGATTTGCCATCGATCATTCAATTCACAGATTCAATCGTTCCCATTTACGATGGCGAGTACATTGAATACACCTGGAATACTTATCGTATCAGAGAACTCTCTTCAGGGATGGTGGTCGAGAGAAAACCTTACAAATGTTCTCTCGATATTGAAGAGGCTCGAAAAGGAGAGTTTCCCCATTTTATGCTCAAGGAGATTCACGAACAGCCAGAGAAAGCTCAAGCTTTGATCAATTTCTTGAAAGAGCCTGGCCAGGTGGATGAATTCTGCCGTGAATTAAAGGATGAAAGCAGGGTTTATCTTATTGGTTCAGGTTCCTCTTATAATGCCTGCGTTCTTGGGGCATATTATCTGAATAAAATTTCAGGAATCGAAGCAGTCCCTGTAGTTGCGGGCGCGTTCAAAGAGTTTTTAAGTCATGGAGACTTTTCTCAAGGAACATATATCCTTGTCTCTCAGAGCGGAGAGACAAAGGATGTCGTGAGTGTTTTGAATTTTTTGGAGGAAAAAAAGGCAAAGAAGATTTTTGCCTTAGTAAATGTCTTAGGTTCTTCCCTCCAGCTCAGAGTAAAAAACTATTTACCTCTTTTTTCTAACATAGAAATCAGTGTGCCAGCCACAAAAACGTTCACGAATCAGGTGATTACTTTTCTCTATTTAGCTTTGAGATTGGGAAAAACTAGAGATGAGAAAAAAGCTAGTTTAGAAGAAGAATTCAAAAGACTCCCGAGCCTTATTGAAAAAACTTTATCCCTTACTTCAGAAAAGTGCCAGCAGATTGCCCGTTTTTTAGCTAAAAACGAATACCTCTATTATCTTGGTTTTGGGATATGCTACGGTGCGTGTCTGGAAGCAGCCTTGAAAATGAAAGAGATCACTTATATTCCATGTGAAGGGATGTATTCTTCTGAGTTCAAACATGGACCGCTGGCAATAATCAAGGAGGGAGATTGGGTTTTGTTTCTCTCCACCCTTGAGGATGTCCACATGACTCTCTCCCATATCAATGAAGTGAGTTGCCGCTCGGGAAAGATTTGTACCATAGCCCCTCCCGATGATTCTCTTTCTCTCAACTCAGATGAACTCATTCCTCTGCCCTCTCAAAATTATTTTATTGTCCCTATACTCGCTGTTATAGTTGCCCAACTCCTTGCCTACTATATGAGCCAGGAAAAAGGGATCAATCCTGACCAGCCCCGCAACATCAGCAAAACCCTTACCGTGGATTGATTGTAAACGAGATTTAGAAATAAGTTGAAAAGCTGATCGTGGAAAGAAAATTAAGCCCCGGGATTAAAACAAAGTATGGTGTGCTAGTTATAGATTGACTGAATCTAAGCCCAATATAGAAGATATAAATTCCTGACGAGCAGATAACGGCATTCTCAGCCAAGAATTCACAATAATGCTCCTCATATCTTCATGTCTTACGAATCATAATCTAAAAACGGAGGCAATTATGAAACACAGATTTATTACTCACGTTGTTTTAATCGTGGTTTTTTTCTGTTTTGTTTCTGCAGAGGAAGGAAAGAAGCCGTTTACTGTGGATGATGCAGTAAACATGGTTAATGTGTCCAATCCCCAGATATCGCCTGATGGGAAATGGATTCTTTTTTCTAAGGATGAGCTTAAGTGGAAGGATAACAAACGAGAAAGGTATTTATGGTTGGTCTCAGCGGATGGAGGAGAAGCCTTCAAATACACAAACACAGAGGGCGATTCCTCGCCTCGATGGTCGCCCGATGGAAAGTATCTAGCATTTCTCAGGGGCAAAGGGGAGAAGCGTCAGGTATGGATGATGAGAACTTCTGGCGGCGAAGCGATTCAGCTCACAGAACATAAAGAAGCGGTATCTTCTTTCCACTGGTCTGCTGATAGCCAGAACATTATCTTTCTAGCCAATGATATAAAGAGCAAAGAGGAAAAGGAAAAAATAAAACAGGGAGATGATGTTGTCTATGTCTATGAAGGACCTGATGGGCAATACCGTCGAGGCAGCTGGTCGAACCTTTGGCACTTCTGTTTGGAATCAAAAAAGGAGAGACAGATCACTAAAGAAAAAATGATAGTGCGTGGATATGATATTTCTCCTGATGGCAAACGAGTTGTCTATGTCTATCGAACCGAAAACGGCAGGAATACTGGGAATTTGAGTGAGATAGCGATGGTTGCTCTTGAAGACGGAAAGATCACAAAGCTCACCAGTAACAATGCGCCAGAAGGGAATCCTGTTTGGGCACCTGACGGGAAAAGCATTGCCTACTCGGCTCCTGATGACAAGGCCTGGAAGTTGGCCAGCTCAAAAATCTGGATAATGGACGTTAAGACCAAGAAGTATACATTAGCATCTGGAAAATATAAAGGAGACATTCGCGGCTACAGATGGAGCCCGGATGGGAAGTCTATTATTTTTAATGGTAGTGTTCGCACAAAATCAAATATTTTTCGTCTTGATGTGAACTCTGGAAAAGTTGAGCAATTAACCAAGAAGCCAGGTATTATAAGATTTTCTTCTCTCTCTGCAGATAGAAAAAAGGCGGCCTGCGTTTATTCAGATAATCAAACACCTCCCGATATTTGGACAGTGGACCTAAGTCCTTTTAAAGAGAAAAAGTTAACTTCTGCGAATCCCTGGATAAAAGACAGGATTCTGGCATCTATGAAAGTCATTCAATGGAAAAGCAAGGACGGGCTTCCGGTAGAAGGTTTGCTGCATCTGCCTCCAGATTACAAATCAGGCAAGAAATTGCCGCTTATCCTGAACATTCACGGTGGGCCAGCCGGAGTTTTTACGAACAGGTTTAGCTCGAGTTATCATATCTGGGCCGGGCTGGGCTATGCGTCTCTTTCTCCCAATGTGCGTGGAAGCTCAGCCTATGGCGATGAATTCCTCAGCGGCAATACGAAAGATATAGGTGGCGGCGATTACTGGGACCTGATGACCGGAGTGGATGAAGTTATAAAGCAGGGCATAGCTGATTCTGATAAGATGGGCGTTCGAGGATGGAGCTACGGAGGAATTCTTGGCGGATGGACTCTTACCCAAACAGACCGCTTTAAGGCTGCTTCGCTGGGGGCAATGGTCTCAGATTGGATCTCAGAATATGGAATGGGATTCAGCTTTGACGTAAGGCTCTGGTATATCGGAGGAACGCCCTGGGATAATCCTCAAGGGTATAGGGAAATGTCCTCGCTGACTCATATCGAAAATATTAAAACTCCAGTTATCCTTTTCCATGGCGAAAGAGATACAACATGTACCATCGGTCAGAGCCTGAACTATTTTACATACCTCCATGAGATGGGAAAGACAGTTCGTTTTCTCAGATTCCCCAGGGAACCTCACGGATTCAGAGAGCCCCATCACCAGCGGATAAGGATGGTAGAGGAGATAGCCTGGATGCAGAAGTATGTCCGTGGCATAGAATGGAAGTCCGAGCGCCCCACAGAGAAAAAGGAAGAAAAAAAGATAGTAGAAAAGTAAAAAAGAAGGAAAAGAAATAAAGGATATAATTGCGCATTTTCTTGTTGTAGGGGTTTGATTCATCAAACCCACCCGTTTATTTTGCAAGGATTGATTTGTAGGGGCTTGATTCATCAAGCCGGCACTTTTTCTCTTTAAATTAATAACCTAAATTTACAAATCAAGTCTGCGGGAAAGATAGATAGAAAATATATAAATTATCCTTCAAAAAGAAGAATTCCCACCGATTTCCTCTAATGTTTCATCAATTAGACTTAATCCTGCCTTAAAGTAGTCCTGTTCTGTGCCAATCCCTATTCGGATATAATGATCCATTCCGAAAAAATCTCCAGCAACGATAAAAACACTCTTCTCATTAAGGAGTTTATCGGCAAGTTCCGTTGAGTTGATATTCATATTATACCTGGGAAAAGCCACGCCACCGGCTCGAGGAGGGATTAGCTCAAAACGAGGTTCGTGTTTTTTAATCCACTCTTCAAGCACAGCCAAATTTTCATTCAGAATTTTCCGGTTACGGTCTAAAGCTTTTTTTCTTCGATCAGGCTCTAAAACCAACGATGCTATCCAGTTACTAAGAATTCCCGAAGAGATGGATGTATAATCGTGGTACGCCCAGGCCTCTTCAATCTTTTTTTTGGGCCCGACCAGCCAGCCTATTCTCAATCCTGGAAGAGCATAAGCTTTGGATAGTCCGCAGCAGACTATAACTTTATCGTAGAGACCCCAGAAAGTCGGCGTTTCTTCTCCGTCCAATTCTGCCCCCCGGTAGACTTCATCAGAATAGATCCATGCATCTGCTTCTTGGGCGAAGCGAGCAATCTCTTTCATCTCACTGTCGCTAAGTACAGCACCTGTAGGGTTGTTCGGATTACAGACAGCTATCATTCTTGTTCGGGGTGATATCAGACGTTTCAACTCATCAAGGTCTGGCCCCCACTTAAGCTCTTCTTTCAAATGAAAGGGCCTGACTTTAACGCCAAAAGAACGGGCAAGCCCCCAAATCTGCATATAATTGGGTAGCATAAGGATAAGTTCATCCTCAGGTTCAAAATTTTGCCAGATGGTAATAAAGTTTGCTTCTGCAGAACCATTTGTAACCAGGATATTATCAAGGTCTGCTCCTGCGTAGAGGCGGCTGATAGCTTGTCTAAGTTCTTCAGAGCCGTTTGTTTGGCCATAACCAAGCCGTATAGACAATAATTTTTCGATCTCGTCGCTTTCAAGGAATTCATCTAGAGTGTAAGGATGAATACCGCTCTCCGTCAGGTTATACTTCACTCTGTTTTCCCATAAAGATTGGGCTCTCTCCATTTCAAAAATTTCAATTTTCATGATGACCTCACTTGACGAAATTTTTTTGAATACGCCTTATAATCCATTTATGATTCATCGCGGCTTAGAACCTCATAAACAGCTTTTGAAATTTGAATATCTTGAACTGCAACACCGGTTAAATCCGCAACAGTAATCTGCTCATCAGAGGACCTCTGTAGCTCTCTGTTTCTGATAACATTTCCTAATTCAACAAGGTTTTCTTTTTTTGTCAACTCGGCTCTCAAGGCTTGGAAAATTTCCCCCCGTGCTTGACACTGTCTGATGCTACCTGCCACAACTCCCTGTTCAATCGCTTGAATTGGATCGATATTTCTTAAAGCCTCCTTTATTTGGCTAAGGTTAACAATTTGTGTCATTTTTAATCTCCTTAAGTGAGTATTTCTTTCAGTTGGTCCAGGCTTATTCTCGCTCCACTCAGGATTAAAACGACGTTTTTATTTTTGAATTTTTCTATTGTCTTAAGGTAAGAAGCAGCTGGGAGGGCTGCTGTACCTTCTATGAGCAAGTTATGTTTTTCTATGAAAAGCTTAATGCCTTCTTTGATCTCCTCTTCGGTGACAAGAATGAAATTATCAACGTATTTTTTGCAGATGTCCAAAGTAATGGTGCCTTTCTCGATCCCGCCAGCAGATGCATCAGAAAGCGTGGGCTTTGATTCCATCTCCACAATTTTCCCAGCTTTAATGGATTCATACATAACTGCTGAGTTTTCGGGCTGGCAGCCGATAATTTCTATGTTTTTATCCGTGGATTTTAGATACCCTGCGATTCCTGATATCAAGCCTCCTCCGCCGACTGGAATAAGCACGGTATTTATGTTCTCTATCTGTTTCTG
>WVXO01000017.1:45722-73629 GCA_011773465.1 Candidatus Aminicenantota bacterium
CTGGCAAAAATTTCTGTTTCGACACAGTCTGTTCCATGAAACTTTAGCTCTGCATCATAATACCGAAGACCTTCAATTTTTGCCTGATTTGCGATCGAAGGCATATAGATTGTCCCGCTCAATCCCAGTTTTTTAAGTGCATAGGCAAATGCTGCGCCATGATTACCGGATGAAGCTGTAACCAGTTCAGTTTTCCTCTCTTTTTCTGTCAAAGAAAGGAGCTTATTCATGACCCCACGTAGCTTGAATGAGCCGCTTATCTGAAGGTTTTCAAGCTTGAGATAGACATTACTATCTCCTGATTGACTGAGAAAGGGGGAATATTCGGCAGGAGTCTCTCTGATATGTTCTCTTATTCTCTTTTCTGCTTCCAACGCCTCTTTTTCTATATCAATACGCGTTATGTGGTCAGGATTACTCATCAGGTTTTACCCTTATCAATCGAGAACAGATAGAGATTTTATCTGTCTTTGCAGCAAGGGAAAAGTATTACAGGAATTGCTATTCTTATCAAGTTTTTAATGATTATTTTTAGCATGAAAAAATGGACGAGAGAAAAAGCAGCCTGTCCCCCTTTACTTACTATTCCTTTACTATTTTTCTTTTCACTGGAAGGAAAGCGTTTGACCGTTAAATTTTGCTGTGCTATATGTTACGCACGATGGCAAATGAGGCCAACTCTTCAAGGCCCTCTCTCCGGAAAGCTCTTGGCGTCTTTGACGGGATCGCCATCCTGATCGGGATCACAATAGGCGCGGGCATCTATTCCACACCTCAGATAATTGCCGGCTACCTCAGTTCCTTCGACTCAATCATTCTTCTCTGGCTGCTGGCCGGTGTCTTTGTCTTCACCAGCGGGTTGATCTACGCCGAACTCGGAACAAGAATGCCTAATACTGGAGGAGAATACGTTTACATAAGCCGATGCTTCGGACCCTTTGCCGGATTCATGTTCGGGTGGGCACAGCTGTTCATCATCAGGACGAGTGCAGCCGCAGGCCTGTCCCTGATAGCAGCGGATTACTTTGGCTATTTTGTTCCTTTGGATAGAGGCAGCCGGATAATCACCGCGCTCGGCATCATTTTTCTGTTAGGCGTCCTAAACTATATCGGAATTCAAAGAGCCAGCATATTCCAGAAGCTGTCCACTGTCCTAAAAGCAGGAGCGCTGTTCTCCATTGTCATCATCGGCATCCTCTTCAGCGGGAGCCATGAGAACTTGCTTGCTACCAGAGCGGCGCCAGAAGGGCCGTTGAGCCCTTTGGGGAGTGTCGTTGCCGCCCTGATGCTTATTATTTTCTCCCATACGGGCTGGGAACGGATCGGGTATCCAGCAGGAGAAATGAAAAATCCAAGGCGTATCATTCCCCTAAGCCTGGTGGTCGGGATTGGTTTAGTTGTCCTGCTTTATGCCTTAACAAATTTAACCTACCACAGGATCCTTGGAATGGAGGGAATGAGGGAAAGCACAGTCGTCGCCTCGGATGTTCTAACCGTGCTAATCGGTCCTATCGGGGCTGCGTTCATCGCCATCCTCGTGATAATTTCCGCAACCGGAAGCATCAATGGAACCATGATGACCGCGACCCGGGCCTATTATGCCATGTCCAGAGATGGTCTCTTCTTTAAATGGCTGGATCACGTCCATCCTCGATTCCGGACGCCGTCCCGGGCGATTGTGGCTCATTGTGTCTGGGGGGGAGCCATTCTCATTATCCGCGGGACATTCGAGACGATCGCAACAGGACTCGTCTTTACCATCCTTATTTTTTACGGGCTTTCCACCCTGGCGCTTTTCAAAATGAGGAAAGA
The DNA here is from genome assembly GCA_011773465.1 of Candidatus Aminicenantota bacterium. Classification (GTDB taxonomy): domain Bacteria; phylum Acidobacteriota; class Aminicenantia; order Aminicenantales; family Aminicenantaceae; genus SOIV01. The sequence continues at coordinate 47,535 of WVXO01000017.1, forward strand.
CCGCATCGGAGGCACAAACATCTTCAGCTTGCCGCTCTATCCTTTCCTTCCCCTTCTATCTCTCATATTGATCATAGGCCTGATTGTCCTCAGAGCAATTTTCCAATGGCAGAATTCTGCAGTGGACCTGGTCTTCGTTGTCACTGGAATCCCGTTTGCCTTTTACTGGATTCGGAGAAGAGAAAAAGCCGCCACGATGGAAGAAAAGAATTCTGAAATCAAAATTTAGAGTTGATTAATTTTAATATGGTGATTTTCTTTTTTTCAGTACATCTATTCACAGAAACTTTGGAAAAATGGATGATTCACTAAATCTGGGCAATAGTTGACACGTTCAACTCATTCTAAGTTATTGAGCTATTAGGATGGATAATGATATAAAGCTATAAATTTTTATTTAAGAGGATGCCTATGAGTTTAAAAACGCTTAACGGAGACCAAGCCATGGCTCTTGGGGCGCTGTCCAGCGGTGTCAAACTCGTGACAAGCTATCCAGGGTCACCGAGTTCAGGGACTGTTGAGACACTGATTAGCTTGGCAAAGAAGCATGAAATCTATGTGGAATGGTCAAGTAACGAGAAAGTTTCCTTGGAAATGGGAATTGGTGCCTCAATAGGAGGGCGTCGAGCGTTAGTTTGTGCAAAAAGTGTAGGTATGAATGCGATGATAGACCCACTCATGGCTCTTAATTTGACTCCAGTCCATGGAGGGCTGGTCATCCTTCTGGGTGATGATCCTGGTGCATACGGATCTCAAAACGACCAGGACTCACGATCCCTGGCGACTTTGCTGGAAATGCCGATTATGGAGCCAGCGAGTCCGGCTGAAGGTTATGCTATGATGCAGGAAGCCTTTAATATTTCAGAAGAGTTTAATACCGCAGTGATTATTCGGGAGACTCGAAGCTTCACCCAGCAGAAGGAATCTGTCCCAGTTTCTGATGAGCCCTATCAGGAAGCCAACCTCGGTCATGTTAGAGAGCCTTTTAGATTTGTCCCTGTTCCCCTAAATGCGGTGGAAAAACACAGGGATCTACATCAACGAATTGAAGCGGTGAGCGAATGGGCTGAAAGATCTCCGTTTAACAGAGCGACTGGAAAAGGTATGAAGGGCATTATCGGCGCCGGGTTTGCTCACGCCAAAATTCTCGATGTTGTGGGCAACAAACATTCTGGGGAATTTCGCCTTTTTAAGTTGGGCGTCCTTTATCCTTTACCCAGGAAAACCATTACAGAGTTTCTGCAGGATTGTGATGAAGTGCTGATTGTCGAAGAGATTGAGCCATATGTGGAAACCCATATCAAGGCTATTGCCCATGATAATAGTTGTCGTACGAAGATATACGGAAAACAGAGTAACCATTTGAGCAGGGAAGGTGAATTATTTCGCTGGCAGGTTCAGCGTGCTCTGATTGAGTTTATACCGAAGTTAGTTCCCAGACGAAAATACTTGAAAGAAAAAGAGGCCGAAGAAAGACCCATAAAGAAGGATTATTGTGCAGACTGTAATTACGATAAAGTCATCGACAAACTTGAGGAAGCTGCTGAGAGCTTAGGACAAAAGCCAGTGCTTATCGGGGATCCTGGCTGCCTGGTTACGGTAGCGGACCGGCTTGAAGCCAAGTACGCCCTCGGTTCTGCGGTCAGCACTGCCGATGGTTTGAGCAAAGCTGGAATTGATGAGCGTGTTGTGGCTCTATTCGGCGACTCTTCGTTTTTCCACACGACTATTCCTGCCATCTGTAACGCAGTCCATAACCAAAGCAAAATCCTGATGGTTGTCATTGATAATAAAACCACTGCCACATCGGGATTCCAGGTTAATCTTGGGGTAGGGAGAGATGCCATGGGCAGGGAGGCGCCAGCCTTAGACATTGAACAGATTGCCCGGGCCTGTGGTGTGAAAAATGTGTATATTTCTGGCTCGGACGACTTAGATTCAACACTCAAAGAAACCTTCCTGGAGGCGCTAGGCCTCAACGAGCTGGCGTTGATCATTATTCGACTGGAAAGCCATTAACGGATTCATTTTATTATGATTTTTTATTTGCGTTCTCAGCATATCTAGCAAAACTTTCAAAAGCTTAAAAAAGCACTCCTCTGATAAATTCAAGTTGTTGTGCGAACTCAGGCCTCATCAACAGGATGCAGGTTCATAGTCCTCTAATTTTTGTACCTTTTGGATACTCGATTGTGAAGGCAACAAGGATTTCACGCTTCTCCATCGGCGCCAGCGTGAATATCCAGCTTAGCATGCCTTTTTCGCTCTTTTCGGATGGGGCAGGGGTGATATTTTGATCCTTTATATCGATTTTGGTGTTCTGGCTTAATGGGAGCTGATCAAAGACTTCAATCTCCACCTGGTTTTTTCTGAGATTCTGGATTGTTATTTTGTAAGCAAGCTTAATCCTCTCCTTTTTCCCCAAAAATCCTGGGCCACTTTTTTCTCTCTTTATCTGTTCATGTTTGATCCTGATCTGTCTGTCTTCGCCGAAAAACATCTTAGTTTCTTCCTCTTTGGCAATAAATGGAAGACGTGTGGATCCTACAAAATCCTGAGCAACAAAAAGATCAGCATTACCGGAAAGGAGAGGATAAGGGAGGGTGTTTTGAAATTTGCCCCTGAGGTACGCGACCTCTTTAAGCTTTGGTACAGCTATATAGTCATATTTAACTTTTAACTTTTCATAATCTATAGGGACCTTGTGAGGCGCTCCGTCGCTAGGAATCTGGATATTCCTTTTGATCTCAAAGTTCAGGTTAATCCCGGTTTCTAAAATCCCTGCGGTGAGCAATTCCGCTTCCACACTAGCTTCGACAGGAGATGCGACTTCCCCCACAACTCCTCCTAATACCCCACCAACTAATCCTCCGAGGACACCATCTCTTTTTTTGTACACAGGCCTGGGTGCATAGATTTCAAGTATCCAGGGATTCAATGCAGGCGGATTTGTTTCATGGGAAGGAGAAGACGTGGAAAGAAATGCGCTAACATTCTCCCAATTTTCTCCGCTCTTCTGTTGGATCATTGAAGAGATGGCGAACTCTATTTCAGAAGAATCAGGTGATGCTCTCATAGTATAGAGAGGATTCCATTTGGCGTTCATTACTGTGTAGGAAAGGTTGAGTTTAAAGTTCCCTTCTCGAGGGGATTCAAGAAGAACTTTAACTTTCCTTCCTTCCAGAGGTTTTCGAGCTTTTATCGATTTAAGTTCCTTTTGGAGAATATCGAGTATTGTTTGCTGTCCTTTGAGAAGTGTCTTTTGCTTAATCTTTGCATTTTTGATCTCTTGAAGTTTGTCTCCTAAAAAGTTGATGACTCTTTCCCAACTCTGAATATCTGGTTTGCCCAGTCTAACCTCCCGTGAAGCCTGGGCAGCATTGGACGATTCAATTGATTTCAGAAATATTTCCTGGGTATTTAGAACTTCAATCCTATCCCTAGCCTTGTCCGTTTCTAGAAGCAAAGCATCGATTTCACTCTGGAGTTTCTTTATCTCAGGAAGAAGCGGGGATTCCAGGTATTGACTTGAGAGATCAATGCCTAAAATTTTGACAATTGCATCTCCTTTTCCTGATGCTCTGAGGGAATTGGGGATCAATGTAGCAGGAAGGCCATTAAAGACGACTGAATGTGTTCCTTGACTAAGAGAAAGGTTTATTTCTCTGTTAATAGTTGCCCGATCAGGATAAATGGTCACAGAACTAATTGGACTTTTAACAACGATCTCTTCGGAGAAGAGATAGCAGGAAAAAAGGAGAAGCAAAGAAAGAGCTAAAGAAAATTTTTTTCCTCTCATAATAGCCTCCCAAAAGATATTAATGTTGCAGTTTTTATTTTTTAGTCTCATGTTTTTTATACAATTCAAATCAAAATTTATTCCCTTTAACCAAAAAATAGTTAATTGTAGACTTATACATAAATTTGAAAAATAAGACCCCCTGAGGAACTTTTTATGATCTGGCGGCTTTTCTTACTAGAAGAGATTTGTCTTTTTTCAGAGCTTCAAGAACAGTATTAATTCTCTCGTTACTAGGTAATTTCCTTAGAGCCCAAGTTGCAGCCGCCCTTATAGGTTCAGGCTTGGTTTTTTGAAAGGCCCATAGCTTGGGCTTGGTGGCAACAGCAATGAGTTTTTCTGTCGTTAGTGGCGAACCGATTAGTCCCAATGCCCTGCAAGCCTTCGCTTGAAACGAAATTCTTGTCTCTTTCTCCCAAATCCACTTAGGTTTTATTATATCCAAAAGCATAGGTACAGCCTCAATAATTTTGCGTTTGGCAAATTGATAGAGTATATGGAGTTTAGTTTTTCCCGCAGCTAATTCAAATAAGTCGAGAAAAGTCAAGTCGACTTCTTTCCCTGGGATTTGTTCCAAGACCTCTATTGCAGGTTCCACTGCTTCAGTTGGTCCTGAAAGAGCTATCTCGCGCATCACAGGGATTACGTTCGTGTAGTTGATAAACATATCGGCTACGTTGATCAATTTAAGAAGCTTTATGGCAGGCATATCAGGGTTTATTTCCCCCAAAAATGCTTCCACGGCATTTACTCCAGCTTTATGGATAGCTCCTGCCGCCAGTCTTTGCGCTTTGAGCGATACGTCGGATGTAATTCTTTTCAATGCGGCGCTAGCTAATCTTTCAGGTTCCTGTTGAGTTAGCCAAGCAGCGGCTCTCCCTTGTTTTCGTGTATCCTCAGAACTAAGATCCTCAAAAGCCAGGGATAGATCCTTTTCTATCTGCTCCACAAACTTTACATCTGGAAGAACATCGGCGTATTTATATTTTCTAGAAGGATCTTCTGCCCCAGGTGCTTCTTCAGAAGGTGCTTCTCCGGGCGTAGCCCCTTCACTGGGAGGGGAGATACCTTCAGACTGCAACAACCTTTTCGTTACCTCTGAAATGTCTGTCTGCTGAAGAAGATTTATAAGGTGTTTGAATTCTTGTTTGCCAGCGCTTCCAGATTGAACTGCGGAGAGCAACTCTTGTTTATCCTTTGAAAACTGGTCCAACATATCTTTTAGTTGATCTAACTGCTCGTCAGGAATTGGTGACGCACCTTTCGGAGCTGGTGATGGAGCATCCTTACCTTCTTGCCAGGCAGCTTGGACAAGAAGATCTTGTTTGTCGAGCTCTATTTTACGCTCGCCTACCGCCACAAACATCTTTCGATCAGGCAATACGTGTGATAATTCGAGTTCTTCCACAAGCGTATCCCACTGGCCTGCTACTTCTTCAAGAGGTTTGGTGAGTAGATCCAAAAATCTCTCTAGTTCATCCTGGGTTATCCCTCGTACGAATAACAGCCCTTGCAGTCCATAACTGTTCAGAATTTCATACAGGTCTTCCGTCAAGTGAGGATCAACCGCTTTTACCGGCGGAGCCAAACCGTTAAAAAGTACCGTCTCTGGCGTTACCGAGATAGAAAGGATTTCCGTCTTCTCAGCAAGAAATGGTTCCAGAAGTTGTAGCATCCTCTCCACCGAGTTCTTTACATTCTCATGCTCTTTTGGATAGAGACGTAAATTATTCAGGGCGGTTCTTAAAGCCCTCCCTATCTCGAGAGCTTTGGAGAGGTCCTCAGGTTCAAGAGGCGATTCTTTGGCTAAAGATGCTGTGAGCATCCTCTTTTTCAGGATTTTTTGGGCGCCTTTTGAGATAAATACCGCATCCATTTTGTCTTTCAGAATTGAAATCATCTTTGCTGCTTTATCTAAACGACCAGTATTCTGGAAATGGTAGGCTAGTTTTCCGACGACGCGTTCGAGGGAACCAGCAGAAAATTTCTGTTCTATCTCTGCTGCACGAGCGTGAAGCTGGCGGCGCTCATCTTCAGTCATGAGAGAATAAAAAATAGAACGGTCCATCCTGTGAGCAAAGACGAACTCCTCAGGATTGGGTGTTTCTTCGATAAAAAGCTGTCTTTGGGCATTGTGAAGAATGTCCATAACCTGTTGGAGCTTAAGTTCTGATATCTCTGCAAGCTGATGAGCATTGATCTTATCTCCAAGAAGAGAGGCCATTTTAAGAACATTTATTGCTTCCTCACTCATGCGCATCAGTCTTTCTTTGATCATTTCGCTGAGGCTTGATGGTATATCCTCGGGATTGACTAAGGACAGATCCCATTCATTTCCCACAACTTCTATCTTGCCCTTTATAAGAAGGAACGATAAGGCCTCCAGGATAAACAGCGGATTTCCATCAGAGTTATGCAAGAGGGCTACTTCTGATTCAGCAGACAACGTTTTCCCGTCAAACTGGTTGGCTACAAGCTCATGGACGTGTTTCAAGCGCAAAGGTTCAAGCTGAAATTTTTGGATATCGCTTTTCGTTGTCACTTCTGGCATCGACTGGAGAAGGAATAAAAGCTTGTCCTCTCCTGTAACTAAATCTGGGCTGTTGATCGAAGAAACGAAGAAAAGCTTACTCTCCTCTGTTTGCTCGAACTGGGAATCGAAAAACTGCAATGATGGCTGATCAATTTGGTCTGCATCGTCAAGCAGGACAGCGCCATTGCCCATTTCGCGGAGAATAATGAAAACCTGAGTCAATGCCTCAAAAAGAGTCATTCTGTCAGATTGAACGACTTCCTCTTTTTCCTCCACCTCTTTTGTATCCCACAAAGATATGTGTGGCTTGAGGATGAGTTTGTACCTGTCCTCAAGTTTAGAAAACACTTCATCAGAAATGGATGGTTCCTGTTCGAAAAGTATCCCCAAAGCTGATAATACACCACTGTACATATCCGACTCCCAAAAGGGGTAGCCCTTGGCGAATAAGGTGAAGGCGAAATTTTGTTGAGCGGTTTCTCGGGCGTGCTGCATCAGTCTTGATTTTCCTGTTCCATCATCCCCAAAAAGCACAGGAAACACCAAAGGATTCTCTTCCCCGGAGAGATGCTTGTCTAAGAATTGAATCGTATCATCTCTGCCCACGATATGGGGATAGGAAAGGATGGAATCGAGCTTAGAAGGAGTTAGAAGCTTACCAGTATCGGGGTAAACAACAACCCTTCCTTTCCCTTGATCTTTTGCCGTATAGAGGGCTTCATCGGCTTTTCTGAAGAGAGTCTTCAGGGTTTTTCCATCTTTGGGAAATAGGGAAACACCTGCACTGTATTTAATATTGAGTATCTTATCTTTAACCCTAAAAGGCGACTCCTTTATCTTTTGCAGAATATCCATCCCAAGCTCCCTGGCTTGCTTCTTTGTTAGTTTCGACACAATCAGGACGAACTCATCGCCCGCATAACGGATGGCAATTCCTTTGTCTTGGATTTTTTCTGCAATGATTTTGGACAAATGCTTCAGTGCTCGGTCGCCCTCCCTGTGTCCGTAGCTATCGTTGATGGCTTTGAAATTATCCATGTCGAGCATGTAGAAGGCTACGGTGAAATTTTCCTCATCCGCCTGGACGAGATAGCCCGGGATTACCTCTTTCAAATACCGACGGTTGAATATTTGAGTCAACTCATCAGTGTATAAGAGGCTCAGAAGTTCTTTCTTTTGGGATTCAGTGCTCATAGGATTTAAAAAGGTTTAGAAATAGCCAAAGCAATTTTGAAATGCACCTCATGTGCGTGACTGCATCTTGATATTTTATTCATGGGAAAAATTTAAATAAAGGAGGCGCATTCTCCAATTATAGGGAAATTAAATAAAAAAAGCAATACCTAAAACCGGTTCTGGGATCAGGTCTTGCTTTTTGCCCTTGCTCATACCATACGCAATTTATAATAATGTCCTAGATTGCTGCCCATCGCGCTTTTTTTATTTGAAAAATAATTTGATGATACTCCAGAGGCCGAGGAAAGAGACGATTAAGATGATCAAGCTTCCCAGTATGTTCTGTTTGATGTTATTGACCAGTTTTCCCATTTTCTGACGATTGTTGAGCACAAAAAGTAGGAATATAGATGCCACTGGCAGAACAAATCCGTTAGCCACCTGGGCAAAGATGATGACTGAGAGAGGATTGAAATTGAAAGCTGCTCTCAGGTAGGAGACGATAAGCCCCACCAGAATGACTCCCAGCCAGACTCCCTTAAAGCCTTTTGAATCATGCCCTCCTTTCCAGCCCAGAACTCCAGATGAGGCAAAGGCAGCAGCATAGGGAGCTGTCAGGGCTGAGCTCATGCCAGCTGCAAAAAAGCCTAGGCCAAAGAGGAAAGTGGTTAAAGAACCGAATAAAGGCTTGAGCTGCTGCCCCAGTTGGATTCCGCTCTCCAGGGAAATCCCTTTCTCATAAAAAGCAACGGCAGAGGTGACAACAATCGAAGCTGATATAATCCCGCCTAAAGATATAGAGAGGAGCAGGTCTTTTTTGACTTCCCTAAAATGGGCGATGGATTTCCATTTTTCCTTGACAGCTGAGGAATGAAGAAAAAGATTGTAAGGGACAACTGTGGTTCCCACCAGGGCAAGGACGAGATAGAGTGAGTTCTTAGGGAAAGAGGGAATTATTCCTTTTAGGATTGAGAGGAGATCAGGCTTGATTATCACCAGCGTGGTCAGGAAAGAGACGCTCATAAGGAAAACTAAAAAAATCAAGAACTTCTCCACCAACTCATATTTTCCTCTGCTGAGGATGAAAATGGCTATCAAGGAGATAATAGCTACCCAGTATTTTTGGGAGATTGAGGTGACCATCTCAAGGCCAAGAGAACCGCCGATAATATTCCCGGCTTCATAAGCAGCACAGCCAAACGTGATAGAAGAAAGGGTAAGGACCGCAAAAATGCCCTTTGTCAGAGGACTTTGAGGGAATTCTCTGAGGGCTTGGCCGAGATCGTGCTTTGAGCCTAAACTGAGCCTTCCTGTCATTTGCTGAAGGATAATAGTAGTTAGCGTAGCAAAGACCAGAGCAAAAATCAGTGAATAGCCAAACCGCGCACCTGCCATAGAGCAGGAGGTCACGGTTCCAGGGCCGATAAAAGCTGCTGCCACCAGGAAGCCAGGGCCAAAGGAGGACCTTTTATTTTTTGTGGCCATAGCCTCCTCCTCCTGGCGTCTCTACGCGCAGCACATCTCCAGGCAATACTTTTATGTTAACTTTGGAATTAAGGGCTATTTTTTTCCCCTTGGAAATCAGGGTATTTTTTCCCTTTTTTGCGTTTTTTCCTCCCTGGGCTCCAAAAGGAGAAAATTTCCTTCTTTCAGAAATAATAGTCGCTAGGGCGGGCACAAAAAATTCATATTCGCGGATAATTCCTTCGCCTCCTTTATTACGTCCTTCTCCTCCCGAACCTCGACGCAGGCAGTAGCGCTTTATTTTCAGGGGAAGGTAATTTTCAAGAGCTTCCAGGGGCGTGTTGAGAGAATTTGTCATATGGGTGTGGACTCCACTGAGGCCAGGGGAGTCGAAGCTTCCACCCATTCCTCCTCCGATTGTTTCGTAATAAGCGAAGGTTCTCTCCCGTATAGGATCATAGCCGCCGAAAGCAACATTGTTCATAGTCCCAGAACTTGCCGCCGGTATTTTTTCTGGAATAGCGTAAGAGAGGGCACCCAGGAGAACATCTACGATTCTCTGGGATGTTTCTACATTTCCCCCTGCTGTTGCTGCGGGAGGCTGAGCATTAAGAATCGATCCTCGAGGAACTTTAATTTTTAGCGGCTTCATCAGGCCTGTGTTAAAAGGGATATCTTCTTCAATAAGGGAGCGAAAGACGTAAAGAACCGCCGAATAAGTTACGGCAAAATTGGCGTTTACACTGCCCTCGACTTGCGGGGATGAGGAGCTAAAATCAATAAGGACTTCATCATTCATAACAGTCAACTTGACGGCTATTTTTATTGGTTTATCCCTGATTCCATCATCGTCCAGATAATCAGTGAAAGCATAGGTGCCATCAGGAATATTCTTTATTGTTTCTCTTAAAATCTTTTCTGTATAAAGCTGTATTAGACGTGTATAGTGAAGAATCTTTTTTAGTCCATATTTTTTTATAATTTCTTCCAGTCTTTGTTTTCCCTTGTTGTTGGCAGCTATCTGAGCCAAGAGGTCTCCTTTTCTCTCATCAGGAGTCCTGACGTTGGCTAAGATAAAGTTGAGCAGGTAGTTGTTTAATTTGCCTTTCCGAACGAGTTTTAATGGCGGGATAATCAGCCCTTCTTGATAGATTTCTGTAGCGAGAGGCATCGAACCAGGAGTCATTCCTCCTACATCTGAGTGGTGCGCCCGGTTGGCGACAAAAAACGCCAGCTTTTTGCGGATAAAAACAGGCGAAACACAGGTGATATCAGGGAGGTGTGTTCCTCCCCGGTAAGGATCGTTGAGAACTACTAAATCGTCCTCTTCAAAGCTGATTGCTTTAAGACAGGCTTGAACTGAGAGAGGCATGGCTCCTAAGTGAACAGGGATATGAGACCCTTGGGCAAATGTTTCTCCTTTCTGGTTAAAAAGAGCACAGGAGTAATCTTTTCTTTCTTTGATGTTAGGGGAGAGGGAAGTGCGCCCCAGAACAGCGCCCATTTCTTCAGAGATGGAAACAAATATATTCTTGAAAAGTTCGAGCTCAATAGGATCGAATTCAAACATTGAATTTATCTTCCCTCTGAATTATTAGGTTCAGAAAGCCATCTACTTCTAAGGTGCAAGACGGGGGGAGGAATGTGGTTGATTCGGAATCTGCGATAAGGGCAGGGCCTTTTATTTTATTCCCTGTTCCGAGGAGAGCTCTTTTAAAAACAGAAGCCTGCCATGTCTTGCCTTCGTAGTGAATGGCCTGTTTTTTCATCAAAGCCATTTTGGGATCTTTATCTTTAGAGGGGAGTTTTTTTATCTTAATTTTTTTGGTCTTGCCCACAGCTTTGAGGCGAATATTGACAATTTCAACAGCTCTCTGTTCATGGTGATAAGAATAGAGTTTTCTGTGAGCCTTGTGAAAGCTGGAAACAAAAGAGAGATTTGAAGTTTTGTTGCTAACGTAAGGAATGGTTATTTCATAAGATTGGCCTTGGTACCTGAGGTCGAGGAAAGGATAGATTGATACTTCATCCTCTCTGAAGCCATCCTCTTTCATACTCTTGATGCTTTTTTCCTTTAATTTCTTAAAATGATTTTCGAGCTCCTCCTTGCTTGTTTTTTCTGCGGTTTTCAAGATTGATTTAGAGTAGTCCTTGATGGAATCAGCCATAAGAAGCCCTAATGCCGAGAGAACGCCGGCATTTTTAGGAACAATCACTCTGGGCATTTTAAGGTGGGAGGCAATATCAACCGCATGCATTCCTCCAGCTCCTCCAAAGGAGAAGAGGGCAAAATTTCTTGGGTCAAAGCCTCTTTCGATGGAAATCACTCGGATAGCTTTTTCCATGTTTGCGTTGGCAATTTCTATGATACCCGCAGCTGTTTCTACGAGAGATTTTCTGATTTTCTTGGCCAGATTCTCCAGAGTTTCGCGGCTTCTTTTTGGGAAAATTTCCATTTTGCCACCGAGAAAGAACTCGGGAACAAGCCGGCCTAGAACCAGGTTGGCATCTGTGACAGTGGATAAATCTCCGCGTCCGTAACAAGCCGGACCTGGATCAGCTCCGGCGCTTTGAGGACCAACTCTTAAAGAACCACCCCTGTCTAAATAAGCGATAGATCCCCCCCCAGCTCCGACCGAGTGGATATCAATTATGGGGATTCGAATAGGGAAGTCTCCGATCACAGTTTCACTCGTCCTTCTAATCTCGCCGTCTATCAGGGAAACATCAGATGAGGTTCCTCCCATATCAAAAGTGATGATATTCCTAAAGCCCGCTGCTTTTCCCAGATGGAATGCGCCGACAACTCCTCCTGCTGGCCCTGAGAAAGCTGTTCTTATGGGTTCTCGTTTCGCTTTGGTTGGTGGAATATATCCTTCGTTTGACTGCATGATACGAAGCTCTGCCTTCTGCATTTTTTTCTCTAGTTTTGTCAAATAACGGCTGATAACAGGCATAAGATAAGCGTTTACAGCTGTAGTGGCTGTTCTTTCGTATTCGCGATATTCGGGCAATATGTCACTCGAGACAGAAATCAGGAATTTTTCCTTCTTCAGTTCCCGGGAGACAATTTTCTCGTTGGCGGAATTCGCGTAGGAATTGATAAGAGAAACAGCCACGGCTTCTGGTTTCAATTTTTTTATTTTTTCGAGTATATCTCGAATGCAAGATAAGGAAACTCTTTTTTCGACATTTCCTGAAGCTGAGGTTCTCTCTTCAAGCCCAAAACAAAGGTGGCGAGGGAGGAGCGGAATCCTTTGCTCACCCCTGAGGCTATAGAGCTTGCGCCTTGTCTGGCGTCCGATAAAAAGAATGTCCTCGAAGCCTTCTGTTGTGATAAGAGCAATTCGTCCTCCCTTCCTTTCGAGAAGAGAATTTGTGGCAACGGTTGTCCCGTGAATAACCATCGGAGAAAGGTCTTGTCCCAGGAATTCACTTATTCCCTCAAGGATAGAAAGAGAAGGGTTTTTGGGTGTGGAAGGAATTTTATTGATTTCAATTATGCCGTCGACGTAGATAACAAAGTCTGTGAATGTACCGCCCGTGTCAACTCCAATTCGCACTTCCTTCTTCATTAAGGATATATTTATCTTCAAGGCTGGAGCAAAGTCAAGGATAAGATATTGTAGGTACTTTGTTCATCAAACCAGCCTTATTCTTAATGTGTGGATTTGATCTTGTAGAGGCTTGATTTATCTTGTGTAGGGGCTTGATTTATCTTGTGTAGGGGCTTGATTTATCAAGCCCACCTTATTTAAAGCAGTGATTTAATATATTCTTGCATTATGGGCTTGATTTAGCGTGTCCAGACTAAACTGGCCCAGAATGGTTTAATTTTATTCTTGTAAGGGCTTGATTTATCAAGCCCGCACTTTTGATCTTTTTAGATAAACTTAAGGATTAAATATATGAGATTTAGTTAGATTATTTACAGGTGTCGCATGTTGTGGCGGAGCAGGTTCTACAGGCTGAAGAAGAAGAGGTGAGACGATTCCCTGCTCCTCCTATTCCGAACGAGGAGAAAATTTTTTGTATATCTTTACTCCCGCACGAAGTACAGGAGACGCTTTTCTCCTTCCCAATTGAAACTAAGCTTTCAAAATGCTTTTCGCATTTTTTGCAGATAAACTCGTATATTGGCATTAGATAATTATTTTATATTATTTTGTATCTTTGGACAATCAGCTTCGCTCTTATGGGTTATTTATCTGTGAAAAATGGTGGGCTTGATAAATCAAGCCCCTACATTAATAAAGATGCATTTGATAAATAAAGCCCCTACAAAATAATCAATGCTCTACGAATGACCGGAAGGCTAGCTATATGACTGCGATGGCTTCGATCTCAACTTTTACATCTTTGGGCAAGCGTGCAACTTGAACAGCCGCTCGGGCAGGATATGGAGCTTTAAAGAATTCTCCATACACTGCATTCATCTCGCCATAGTCGTTCAGATCCTGGAGGAATACCGTGCATTTAACAGCTTTGTCAAGAGAACTTCCCGCGTCTTCAAGAACAGCTTTGAGATTGCTTAAAACAAGGCGTGTCTGCTCTTCTATGCTTCCAGTGCTTAGCTCTCCTGATTTGGGATCAATTGCAATTTGGCCAGAGGCAAAAATAAATCCATTAGCCGCGATTGCTTGGGAGTAAGGGCCAATAGCCTTGGGTGCATTTGCTGATTTGATTTCTTTTTTCATAGGTTTACTCCTTCGTTCTTTTGAGAACAAATTTGGGCCTATCAAGGCCATGCAGCTTAAGGTGACCAGAGCTTCTCTTCTTTTCATCTTAAGCTCTCCTTTGAGAGGATTTATGATAAGAAACTCTTTTTTTGCCTTGGGCTCCTCATATTTTTCCCGCTTCAGATTCATGCGGGATTATATAAAAACATAGCTTAAGAGTCCAGAAAGGTAGGAAGTAATTTTTAAGAGAGAGAGATTTCTTGCAGTAGTAAGAGCTATATTCTATGTGCTTCGTAAAGAATGATGTTGTTATTCCTTTATTAACTCTGTATATTAAGGTCTATTCATTCACGAATAACAAGGAAGGGATATCTATGAAACTCAATCGTTTTCAAGAAATTTCGGTGTTTGTTTTACTATCATTGTTTCTCATTCCTGTATTAACTTCCTTCCAGAAGATCGATTGGCAAACCATCGAGGACAGGACCGTTGAGCTGTTTCTAGAGTATCTTGCCATTGATACCTGTAATCCCCCTGGAGATGTTGCTGCTGCAGCAGAATTCTTCAGGGCGATATTCGAGAAAGAAGGTGTGCCAGTACAGTTGATCTGGACAAATAAAAACACAGGAAGAGTTAATGTGCTTGCTCGTTTGAAAGGCAGCGGAAAAAAACGCCCCCTTATGTTACTTAATCACATGGATACTGTCCCTGTTGATAGATCTGGATGGAGTGTTGATCCATTCGCAGCCTTAAGAAAGGACGGTTATATTTACGGACGGGGAGCTCTGGATATGAAAAATTTCGGGATTGTGCAGTTTATGACAATGCTCTTGCTCAAGAAAAATAATGTTGCCTTAGACCGAGATGTCATCTTTCTTGCAGTAGCTGATGAAGAGACCACCGGGACCCTGGGTTCAGCCCGGATCGTAAGAAACAAATGGGGAGAGATCGACGCTGAATATGTCATGGATGAGGGGGGCTTTGGCACCCAGGATTTCTTTACCAAGGATAAAAGACTGATTTTTTCTGTCGGGGTCGCCGAAAAAAAAGTTCTCTGGCTAAGGCTTTCCACCTCTGGTCCGAGCGGGCATGGATCAATGCCCCTTAAAGAAAATGCAAATTTCATTATGGTCCAGGCATTAAGCCGGGTCGCTTCGCATGTAACTCCGATTCATATCACTCCTCCAGTTGCCGAGATGATAAAAAGGCTTGGAAAACTGGCTGATACGCCCTACAACAATGCGCTCCAGCGAAACACGATTTCACTTACTGTCACCAACGGTTTTGTGGGTGATCCGCCCAAGTCAAACGTTATCCCCGGCAAAGCTGAGGCAGTTCTGGATTGCAGGCTCCTGCCTGATCAGGATCCAAATGAGTTCGTTTCGAAACTAAAAAGAATCATAGATGATCCTCGGGTGAAGTTTAATTATATTGAAAGGCCAATCGAATCAATCGTTTCACCTTATGATACCGAACTTTTCAGGATTATCGAGGAGGAAACCAGAGCTATGTTTCCTGATTCTATTACTGTACCGCATTTAGTCATTTATGGAACAGACTCAAGGTTTTTCAGGAGGAAGGGTGCGAATTGCTATGGTTTTTTCCCAGGTCCGGTCACTATGGAAGAGTATAAGACAATACACGGGAATGACGAGCGAATAAGAGAGAAGAGCCTGCGAACGGCTGTTCGTATCTACTATAATGTGGTGAAGAGCTTCTGTGAAAAAAAATAAATAATTTATTTCGCAGAGGTATCTTCTTCCATGATGCCGAAGGTGTTTCCTTCTGTATCCTGGCAGTAAGCAAAATATCCAACGCCTGGAATGCTCTGCTTGGGGGTTACAATTTTTCCACCAGCTTCTGTGATCTTGGACAAAAACTCATCTGCGGACGGGACATCGATAGTGTTAATTGTTGCTGCACCAGGTTGTTCGCGTTTCATCAAACCACCATCGATGCCTGGTTGATCCTCAGGTCCGGTCATGATAAGCCAGTAGTCCATTGGACCTTCCCACTTTTTGACTTTCCATCCAAAGACATCGGTATAAAACTTGATGGCTCTTTCCGGATCATCCGCATTAATCTCAAAATGAGTAACTCTTAGCATTTCAACCTTCCTTATTATTTAAATTTGAGAAATATTATAAAATAAGTAAAAAAAATTCAAGAAGAAGAAATATGCCTTCAAATTCAATTTGAGATAATTTATATTTTTACAAGCTCAGATATGATTCGGAATTAGTAGAGGGCTGGAGGATTCTTATCTTTCTTTCGTTTTTTTATTAAATTCAGTAAGGAATCCACATCCTTATCTTTCTTGCCGCCCAAATACAAATATTTTTCAATGTAAGAAGCTGCTTTTTCTATCTCTTCTTTAGTGATAGAGATTTTGGCCATGGTGAGATATGGCTGTGGATTGCTAGGTTTTAAGCTTATTGCTTTTTTACATTCCTCCGCTGCTTTTTCAATCAAGTTTCGTTTAAGATACAATTGGCTCAAAGCCATATAAGACATAAAAGAAATGGATTTTTTTCTGACAATGACGCTTACATCCAACTCACTTTTCGAAGCGACTCTTTCTTTTTCTGATCTTGAGGTTACTTGTTCGTATTCGATGGCTTTTCTCCATTTTTGTTCGGCATTTTGATTGTCACCCAGGGCATAATACACGATTCCAAGATTGTAATGGCCTGTTGCATTCTTCTTATCGATTTCTAACATGTTGTTGAATTCCCGCAGAGCTTTATCAAATCTCCTTTGGACATAGAAAATATTTCCCATCAAATCATGACACCCGGCTGCATCATCTTTGCTTACCTTTTGAAAGTCCTTATACCATAAAGCCTTGGCGCAATAGGTTTCTGCTTCTTCTATCTTTTCCAGGTCATAATAAAGCAGGGCAAGATTGTGATTAATGGGAAAGGATCGTTCATCTACTACTAATGATTTTTCAAGAGCCTTTATTGCTTCATCTATTTCCCCTTTCTGCAATTCTTTCAGAAATGTTCCGTGCAAAGCTGCAATTAAGTAATTCTCGTGATATTTCAGCCTGTGATAGACATCGAATTTTGTCGGATGAAGATCAGGAAAAGGAATAACTTGACTCGATATTTTCTTTAATTGTTCCTCGGCTTCATCTTTCTTGTTCTGTTTAAGGTATAGATTAGCTAGCTGAAGTCTTACTTCCCTTTCGTTATAGTTGGCCTCCAGCGCTTCAAATAACTTTCTTTGAGCTTCGTCGAATTCTTCATTTATTTTACAGACAACACCTTGTGCAAAATAAAAGGCACCCTCGTTTCTTTCATCGAACGCATCCAAATGGATGATTATTTTAGACCCAGACTTTTTTTCCAGGAAAATTCCTTTTTCTTTTTTTATCCTTTCCAGCTCAATCGCTTTGATTATTTTTCCGTTTGGCTTCTGCGGAGTAAGACCTGATGTTTTTGCCATCCAGCTTTGGTCAAAATAGACATTCTCTTCAATTATCTTAAGCTGCTCTGCGGCTAATTCAATTTCGTTGTTTAGGATATAAACCGCAGCCAGATAGAAACGGGGATTAAAGTTTTCGCGGTGAAATCCAAGAGACTGGATAAGATATTTTTTTGCCTCTTCATACTCCTTCTTTTGCAGGTAAGCATAGCCAAGATCATCGAAGACCACAGCTTCCTCCCTCCAGGAGGCAGACATCATGCCCTTAAGATAGTGGGCTATCGCCTTATCGTATTCTCCAAAAAGAATTTCCTCGTCTGCCTGGCTGAAGTATTTGTTAATATATCGTGCGCCGGGTATAGTTTGATTAGAAGAGAAAAAAACAATCAACATCAAAATCGCAAGGGGGATTTGAGTTCTCCTATTCTTAACATATTTATTTTTATCCGAGTTAGTTACTATCATTTCAATTTTTTGTCGTATCAATTTTTGATCATGTCAACACGGATAAGGATATCGAACCCATCAAAATAGTAGCGACGTATGCCTTTATCCTCTTTGTATTCACCTTTTCCTGCCATTATTTCCTGGAATGCTTCCGAAACCAGGGATATGACATCGCTTTTAACCCAGGGATCATTGTGTCCGGCGCACAGATAGTCATGCTCATCAAGGCGGCTTTTAAGCTTTTCTACAGATGCAATGTAGTCGTTGATATTCACATCCTCAGGATAGGCATATAGAGGGCCAGGAAAGAAAGTGTCGCCCGTGAAAAGTATTCGATTTTTCTTGTCAAGCAGGCATATGGAGCCGGGAGAGTGACCTGGAGTGTGGATAACCTCTAAAGTGCGGCCTCCAAGATCTATTAGATTACCGTCTTCAAGAAGCATGGTAGGCTCTACAGGGGGAATCTGCCAAGTGGCCGCATCAAATCCTTCTGGCAGCGGCTTCCATATAGAATCTCCTGTGATACTGCTCTGGAGCGATGAATTTTCGACTCTGGTGCGCAGCCTGTTTATACAGTCAGCATCGTTGAAACATGCGATTTCTTCAAACTGGTAATTGCTTCCGATGTGGTCCCAATGTCCGTGGGTATTCACAACTGAGACAGGCATATGAGTCAGCTCAGAGATAACCTTGCTGAGGTCTCCGATTCCCGTACCTGTATCGATAACCACCGCTTTCTCTTTTCCGATAACTAGATAGCTGATAGCTTCCTCAAACTGGTAAGGCTCATATATGGCGTATGTTCTATCAACGAGTTTATAAACCTCATACCACTCCTGGCCGGTATCTACTTTTTCTAATTTTGCATATATCGGGCGCGGAAGTTTCTCCCACCATTTTGCTGGCTGGATGAGTTCCGATCTTTTCTCCTCGACATCTTGTTTTTTCTCGACAGAGCATTGAACGAACGCCAAAAAGACCGGCAAAACCAGGATAAAAAAGATATGAATATTCTTATTTATGGCACTGCTCGGAAATTTCCCTTTTTTTTGCACTTTTTTCCCTCCCAAAAAACTTATAGCTGAGAGATGTGGCTAAGTCAACTCATTTGATATTGCAGTAAATGTCAGTTCGTTTAATTGACATTAGATTTCACCAGTGTTATATGCTATATGCTTGAAGACGCGGAAGATGTTTGGAGTCTCCATTTTTCTCACCCTTTGATATCGAAAAATTCAACAAGGAGGTAAAGGATGCCAGAAGATAAAGAAAACCAAGAAAGAGAAAAAACTTCTGAGGAGAAAAAACACAAACATGATCCTCTTTCAGGTCTGACCGGAGGGTTAATACTCATTCTCTTAGGAGTGCTTTTTCTCCTAGCTACAATGGATTATCTTTCTTGGAGCGGTTGGTGGCAATATTTCTTGATGGGATTAGGTGTTATCTTAATCCTTGAAGCTATTATCAGGAGCGCAAGTCCTTCTTGTCGAAAGGACATCACAGGAAAGTTGATCGGAGGCCTTGTTCTCGTCTTTATCGGGGGCTCTTTCGCCATCGGATGGTCAAATTGGTGGCCGCTAATACTAATAGCTGTGGGGGTTGGAATCCTTTTATCTTCTCTATGGAAGGCAAAAAAGCCGGAGTAGAAAGGTAGAGTCTGAACAGGGGACTGTCTCCATAAGCATATTTATATTTTTTGTTGAACCTTTTGGTAACTAAAAAAGGGCCTCTAAAAAATGGAAAAAAATGGGGCCTGGCCCCATTAATAAGTGATGGACATGATTCATCCCCTCCTGGATAAAGAAAAACAGTTCCAAGCAAAACGCTATGAAAAAGAAAAGCGCCTATTGGGACTCGCCAGTATGGTTCTCTCCCTTGTTATTTTGCTCGGCTTTTATTTCAGTGGTTTAAGTGCCTGGCTCGCTAACCTTCAGATCGGAAACTCTATAATCTGGACTTTTCTCCTTTATGTGCTGTTATTCCAGATGATATTAGTATTCTTTGGTCTTCCCCTTAGTTATTACTCCAATTATATCCATGAACATAAATGGAATTTCTCGAATCATACGGTTAAGAGTTGGCTATGGGAGCAAGTTAAGGGCTTCTTAGTCGGGCTTATTCTTATGCTCATCTTGCTTGGTTTGCTGTTCTGGATCATGGCTGTATATCCTCAGAGTTGGTGGTGGATTGCGGGATTGGCCTTTGCCTTTGTGAGCATTGTCCTGGCTACAATTTTTCCTGTCGTGATTCTTCCGATTTTCAACAAATATACACCTGTTGAGAATAAGGAATTGACCGATGCTCTGGAGAGAATCCTCTCAGAAGGAGGTTTAAGAAGCAGCGGCTTTTTTAAAGAAGATATGAGCCGGCAGACAAAGAAGGAAAATGCCTTTTTGGCCGGGTTGGGCAAAACAAGGCGGGTTGTTTTGGGGGATAACTTGATGGAAAACATGTCAGTACCAGAGATTGAGTCAATCATTGCTCATGAGGTTGGACACTATAAGAACAGGCATATCTGGAAAAACCTTATTATCGGGACTCTGGAGGGAGTGGCTGGCTTTTTCATATTGAACTTGGCAATGAGATCGATATTTTCCCAATTTCTCTCCTCTACTAGCTGGAATCTTACTCTCTTTCCTGTATTTGTTGTCTTGGCAGGAGGAATTTCAGCCTTTATTTTCAGCTCTTTCGGCCATGCCCTCTCTCGCTATTTTGAGAAGAAAGCAGATCGATACGCCCTGGAAAATATTCAAGATAAAAAAGCGTTTATGACTGCCATGGCGGGACTCGCAGACCGGAATCTTTCAAACGCCTATCCGGAGTGGTGGGTTAAGCTTCTTTATTATTCTCATCCTCCTGTCGGGGAGCGTCTGGCGATGGCGGAGAATTATAAAAGGGAAAAAAATAGCGGAAGCTATTTGATGGCAAAATAAAGTCTTGGTGGTCGGAAAACGACAAGTTTTATTCAGGGCAGGCTCGGCATGAAAAACTGGAAAAAAACAGCCGAAGTTGCCATCATCGGCGGCGGCATAATGGGAGTTAGTACAGCCTATTACCTGGCCAAGCGAGGTGTTTCTGATGTGGTTATCTTGGAAAAGGACCTTCTTGCTCAGGCTTCTACTGGACTGAGTGTCGGAGGTATCCGTCAGCAATTCTCCAATCCTGCGAATATTCGGCTGTCGCAGGGATCTGTTCGGGTGTATGAGCGTTTCGAGGAGGAATTCGGCGCCGATATTAAATTCCGCCAGGTAGGCTACATTTTTTTAGCCCAGAAGCAAGAGACCTGGAATGATTTTTTAGCCGGTGTTGAAACTCAGCGACAACATAATGTTCCTGTAGAGGTGCTTTCCCCTGAGGATATAAAGCAGCGGTGGCCCTACTTGAATGCTGACGACCTTAAAGGCGGAACATTTGGTCCGAAAGATGGCTATGCAGATCCTTATTTGGCAGCAATGGGCTTTGCGGATGCTGCGAGAAACTTGGGTGTCCGGATCGAAGAGAAGACCGAAGTAACTGGCATAAGTATAGCAGGCGGTAGAGTTCAAGGAGTGGAGACAGCCAAAGGCTCAATCTCAGCGCCGGTTGTGGTTAACGTAGCCGGACCCTGGGGAGGAGAAGTTGCCAAGATAGCAGGGCTTGACTTGCCCGCAAAACCTTACCGGCGTCAGGTGTTCATGACCAAATCCTTTGACGCCATTCCCAAGCCTGTTCCGATGATCATTGATCAAGATGTCACCTTTTATTTCCGCGGAGAAGAGCCAGGCATTATTATGGGGATGAGCGATCCAGATGAGCCTTCGAGTTTTAATTTGAATGTTGACCGGAATTTTCTGGAAAGGGTTATCGAGGCCGCGGTCCACCGCGCTCCTGTCCTAGAGAAAGCTGAGATCTTACGGGGGTGGGGAGGACTTTATACTATCACCCCTGATGATAACCCAATAATCGGCGAGGCGCCGGGCGTTATGGGACTTTTCTCTGCCATCGGCTTTTCAGGTCACGGTTTTCAACAAGCACCAGCAGTAGGCCGTATCCTGAGCCAGCTCATCCTGGATGGTCAAACCGATTTTGACTTGAAGCCATTTTCTTATGACCGGTTTGAGAAAAGAGAACGAGAGGGAGAAAAAAGGGTGGTGTGATACGATGAAATTAAAAATACTTACTCGAGAAGATGTGGCTAAGGCCGTGAGCATGGCCGAAGCCATAGAAACAGTCAAAAAAGCCTTTATTCAGTTCTCTATTGGGAAAGTAGAAATGCCTTTAAGGACTCAGGTTCCAGTGGAAAAGCAAAAGGGAGTAACCCTTTTTATGCCAGCAT
This sequence comes from Candidatus Aminicenantota bacterium, assembly GCA_011773465.1. Lineage (GTDB taxonomy): Bacteria > Acidobacteriota > Aminicenantia > Aminicenantales > Aminicenantaceae > SOIV01. The sequence continues at coordinate 69,377 of WVXO01000017.1, forward strand.
ATCTGGCGGATAGCGATGCCATGGGAGCTAAAATTGTCTCTGTTTTCCCGAATAATCAAAAGAGAAAGCTTCCCACGGTTCATGCAGTAGTGATTGTAGTGGATGCGGAGACAGGTCGGCCGACGGCTGTTATGGACGGCACCTATCTTACAGCTTTGCGCACCGGGGCTGCCTCGGGCGTTGCTACAGACCTCTTGTCCCGGAAAGATGCCTGCATCGTCGCTATTTTTGGAGCAGGGACTCAATCCCGCACCCAACTAGAAGCGATCTGCACAGTCAGATCCATCAAGAAAGTCTGGATTTATGACGTAGTGCCCGGGGCCGCCAGTGCTTATGTCGAAGAAATGAAAAAACACGAAAGCCCAATTCCTCAAGATATTTTCGTTGCTGAATCGCCCAAACAAGCGGTCAAAGAGGCTGATGTTATCTGCACAGCCACCACTTCCTTTCGACCTGTTTTCAACGATTCTTACCTTAAGGCAGGTGTCCATATAAACGGTGTTGGTTCTTATACGCCCGAAATGCAGGAAATTCCGGCGCGCACTGTGGTCCGGTCCAAGGTGGTCGTCGATTCTCGCCAGGCAGCACTTGCCGAAGCAGGGGATTTAATCATTTCTATAGATGGAGGGCTCATTTCAGATAAGCATATTCACGGAGAAATTGGAGAATTAGCAGCGGGCAAAATTTCTGGCCGTGAATCAGAAGAGGAAACGACTTTCTTCAAGTCTGTGGGCCTGGCAGTTCAAGACGTATCTGTTGCGGAGCTTGTGTTGTGCCGAGCCAGCGAATTGGGACTTGGCCTTGATGTGGACGTTTAAAAAATAGGCGTTAACTCAAAGTTGACTTAAGGAAAAATTATTTTTGGTAATAAATTTTTCGAATTATTGACAATTTTATAACTCAGGGTTATATTGGCTAAAAATATTCATTTATCAGAGCAAATAATGCCTGGAATACTAGGAACGAGACTCCGACGGGAAAGAGAAGAACTCGGGATTACCCAGGATGCTTTAGCTAAAGGTGTAGGCCTTTCCGGCGAATTCATCTCTCTCCTTGAATTGGGAAAAAGAATGCCAAGCCTGGAGACTTTAACCGCTCTGGCCGATTACTTTAGAAAAGATGTCTCTTATTTTTTAAAGGAAAAAGAGGAAGCTTTTAAAATCATTCTCAAGGCGGAGGGCCTGGATGAAAAAGCGAGAGCGGAGATAAAGAAGTTTAAAAAATATTGTGAAGAGTACATCCATCTTGAAGAATTGACAGGACGCCGCCTTGAGCCCGGTCCTATCTATGCCTATATATCACCGGAGAGAATGGCGGATGAAGAAAGGCGCAGGATGGGATTTGGAGACGAACCTGTCCGGGACATTTTCTCTCTCCTTGAGCTTAACGGATTACATATTTTAAGACAGCCAATCCCAGAGAAATCAAACATCTCAGGTATATTTATCTTTTTTGAGGTAGAAAGAGCGGCCTTCGCCTTAATAAACAGCGCTCAAACCATCGGTCAGCAGGCGTTGATAGCAGCCCACGAATACTGCCATTATCTCAAAGATAGAAACGCTGGCCCAATAATCGATAATCCGGACGTTTTTATTGATGAGTACGTTTCTCTCTACCATCCCCGCGAAAAATTTGCTCAAACGTTTGCGGTCCGCTTCCTGATACATCCCGCTAAGGTCAAAAAGATCATCGATAAAGATTTTCATTCAAAGAAGCTAAGTTTTGAGGATGTTCTTTACCTTAAGCGCTATTTCGGAGTAAGCGCTCTCGTCATGCTTCGAACGCTTAGAGATTTAGAATACCTTTCGCGCTCCAAATTTGAGGAGTATCAGAAGCTCGACTCATCTCCTTATGAGGAAGTGTTTTTTGGAAAGCTGGCTGAAGAGGATAGGTTAAGAAAGGGAACGAGAGGAGTTGTTCTCTCCAGCCGGCTGAAAAGCCTAGCTATCGAGGCTTATAAGAAGAAAAAAATCAGTGCAGAAAAATTGTCCAGATTCCTCAAACGGGATAAAAACAAGATTAAGTCTGTATTAGGGAAATAAAAATTCTGGGCCTAAAATGTGTTATGCGCTGGACACAATCACTAAGCCAGCAATCCTTCTCCTTTAGCAGCAATTCCCAACCTGCTGTCAAAAGTCAAGACGGTCAATTCAGGGATCTGATTTTGAAGCGCCTTTGCTGTAGCCAAGTGCCAGAGATGTGTACCTCTCAATGACCATTTCTGAGATAAAGCTCTGAGCCTATCCCATTCTGGGCAAATATTCAGATACCTCCAAGGCCCTGTCTTCAGTGCCTTAAAAGCAACATCTATAAGAATGTCAGCTATAAGCTTTTCTCTCTTGATGCGGGATATGACTGCGCAAACCTCGGTATAGCCCAGAGTTGAGATGAGATGAACCCCATTTTTTCTGAACCAGGTCAAAGCTTCTTTACTATGGGCATCTTTGAAGAGGACAGAGAGGACACTGGAAGAGTCCCAATAAACCGCGACAGAAAGACTTTTTGTCATAGATTTCTATCCTCCTGGAGAAATTTCTGAGCAAGGTCATCAGGAATAGGTATTGGAATAAAAAGTTTTTTCATCGTTTTCTTTTTTCGGGGCTCAATCCAGCCTTGCCTTTCAAGCTCATGAATGCGTTCCGCTAAAGGAAGAGAATCTGAGGGGATAGGAACTATCTTGCCCACTGGTTTACCGCGGTCAGTTAATATAATTTGCTTGCCTTTTTGGACATTTTTTAGCAACTTGCTAAGATTTATCTTAGCTTCTCGAATGCCAATGCGTAAGGATTGCATGTTGTTCTCATATTTTTTTGTAATTACAATGACTACATTAGAATAATAGTTATTGTAACTACATTTTGTCAAGCGTTTCGTATATGGGGTCAGACATGAATAACTTGAATTGCGATTGTTTTAAAAAGGGTTTTAAAAAAAGGCAACAGGCTGGTTTTTCTCCATTAAGGATAAAGAGGTATTCACATCCAGAAAACTCTGTTTGACATTATCATCAGCATGGTGCTATATTCTTGACCAAGCATAAGGGATGAGCGAAATATGAAAAAAATCCCGTTTTTTCTTTCACTCGCCGGCGGACTCTTCATCATCCTCATAAGCATCTATGGTTTTTCTTTGCTTCGCCAGCGCCTCGGTCTTCCCCTTGAAATAAGAGATCTCATTCAGAAAAAAGATGCAAAGCTCGTTCAGATAGATGACATAAGAATTGAAGGTAAAATGGACCTAGAATTCATCCTGAGCCAGAAGACCATAAGCGAGCAGTCAACTTTCCTTATCGAAATTGATGGCAAGCCAGAGAAAAAAGAAGCGAAGTTTGATTACTACTATTCTCAGAGTCTTTTTCCTGTAATATATCTCCTCATAGGTATTTTTTGCTTCATTATCGCTATAGTGGTTTTCCTTCTCCGCGCAGAAGATGAAAGAGCGCGCATTTATTATTGGGCTTCTTTTGCCTTCGCCTCAGCCGTCATCATAAGCGGAGGATTTTACTGTCTGAGAGAAGACTGGCTCTCATACATCCCCGGGATTTTATACTATTTCTCCTATCCTCTGGCCGCTGCTCTTCTTCTTCATTTCTCTCTTTCATTCTCGAAGATAAGGCTAAAAATAAGCAAGCTCATTATTTACTTTCCGGCTCTTATTTTTATAGGGATCCTGGAAACAGAATTTCTCTACTCTTGTTTGAATTCTTCAATAGAGGCCCATAGGGTCTATGAAGCCACTTTTTATGTTTTTCGAGGGTATCTTGTCTTGTTTGTCCTTTCGGCAATTCTAAGTCTTATTATCAGCTATAAAAGAGCCGCCCTTGAGGAGGAGAAGGCGCAGATAAAATGGATTTTTTATGGTCTTTTTGTCGGCCTGGCACCGTTTATTCTTTTATACCAGCTTCCATTGGCTCTAGGAATAAATCCCCTGCTGTCAGAAGAATTATCCAACGCATTTTTCATCTTCATTCCTGTAGCTTTCGCTTTTTCCATTGTCAAGTTTAAATTGATGAACATTGAACTTGTTATCAATCGAAGCATTGTCTATTCCATGCTCACTGTTTTCACCGTTAGTATATATCTCTTTTCTGTTTATCTGCTCGGTAATATTTTCTCCAAATTCTTTTCTGCCCGCAAAACAGCCGTTTCTTTAATCGGAGCTCTTGTAGCTGCTGCTGCCTTTAATCCTGCACGGAAAAAAATTCAGGCATTCGTTGATAGGGCATTTTTCCGTATGAGTTATGATTATCGGAA
>WVXO01000022.1:0-121 GCA_011773465.1 Candidatus Aminicenantota bacterium
TCAACAATAAGATAGACTCCACCCACGATCTAGTCAAAAAACCTTTCCAAACCATTTTCAGAAATACTCTCCGCTATCTTCTGCCGCCATTAAGAGTTCCTGTTGGACGACTTGAGGTGGA
>WVXO01000022.1:222-78041 GCA_011773465.1 Candidatus Aminicenantota bacterium
GTTTTAGCCGAGAAGCTCCCAGCCTTCAGGAGGTTCATCGGGCTTGTAGCAGACGAGAAGGCGGGAGTCTTCGCTAACCTTCCAACGGCCAATCTTTTTTTAGCTGCTTTTTCAGACAATCTGTTCATCTTTTCTCCTTCGGCTGGAGAATGTATCTCCTGACGGACAGCAACAGGGGAGGCTTCCGAGAAATGTCGTAGAAGGTAAGATATATTCTTTTGAGTCCTGGCGTGGCGTTATAGATTGAAGTTTCGAATTCGATTTTCTCGTTGGGCTTTAAATTCTCAATCATTTTCTGGTCCACAAGTTCATTGTTCAAATAGACCCTCATCAGCACATAAGGTATATTTCTTTCTACTTCGCTTCGGACCACTCCCTTCAGGAGAAAATATTTTTCAGCAGGAGCTTCGATATAATCCCCGTTTATAGTTATCTCTGTCTTATCAAGGCCGGTGACTTTGGTTAAGGAGAGGTCGACCTTTTCGATTTCAGGCTTCCTCAAAGCGACGTAAAATCTGATTGCAGGTATCGGATTTTCTGTTGGAGGCTCGATCACTTTTAAGCTCACTTCATGAATTCCTGGGGTAATCGTGGGCAGACTCATAATTTCGCTTGTATCGATTGTAATCTGTCTTGCAAAGGGCAAAGCCCGAGTTATGATTCCCAAAGGAGCTCCATCCAGCATCCACTGCGCCCGTAAAATTCCTGTCCCCTCGTATTTAATATCCGCATAGACATGGAGGGGGGAAAAATCCTTAGGAACGATTTTATAAGATTTTCCGTCATCAAATCTCAACTGGACAAAGTAAATCTGGAATGTTGCTCCAGGGCCTGTCGCTTTGACCGAAACTCTGACGGCTGCAGTAAAGATAGTTTCAGAGATAAGATCCATAGCAGCGACCATATATATTCCTGGACTCGTATAAGTATGGGTTTCAGAAGTTCCACCTGTGACAAACGTTCCATCGCCAAAATCCCAATCGACAACCGCAGATATGAAATTCTCTGCTCTAAAAGTAACAGGGGTATTGACAATAGGATAGAGAGGGCTAAAAGATACTTTTCTCCTCTCCACTACAGTCACACTAACTGTATCCATCACGTCCTGGTTCCTGAGGGTCCTGTAGCTTGCCGAAACAGTATAGATTCCCTTTCTCTCAAATACCTTGAAAATAGTTGGATTATTCCATATGGGCAAAGTTCCATCTCCGAAGTTCCACAGCACACTTCCCTGAGAAATCCCATCAGGATGCGTCACAGTAAAGGTTACCTGCTGATCGATATTAGGCGGGGATGGAGAAAAGGTGATAACCGCCATAAGGGTTTGAGCATATATAAGAAGGAATGCTGTCAATTGAATTATTTTCAAAATTTCTCTCATCTTTCCTCCTCTCAATAAGAAAAATCGCACTGCAGCATAACGCTGTAATCAGATTCGGATAATCCATAAGTCTTTGTGTATCTGTAATTTCCTCTTAAAGAGAATGTTAAGCTTCCTTTTTTTATCCACCGGGATAAATAAAAATTGAGTCCCCCTCCGGATTCGAATATGTTCGATACGCCGGAGATGTCAGACTCCATTCTGTTGAATGAACTCGAAAAGAATACGGAAAAAACCTGGGGAAAAATATTGACTTCTCCTGTTAAAAACGCATTATAAGTTTCCGAATCGTCTGGGGCAAATTTTTTGTTCGATCTTGAGTAGCCGATTGCCGGGCTGAGGCTGAGAGTCTCCCCCTGTCGGAATGAGCCGCTCAAATTCAAAGTGACAACAGACATATCGCTTTCTGGATAATTCTGACTTGAAACTGATGAATTGTTTAAAGAAAAGCTAAGAGTCCCGCCCTGACCCAAGGTCAAATTCAACCCACCTCTAAATTCATTAGCCATACTATCCTGCCAAGCTGTTTCCATGCCATCCTGAAAGGTTTTCTGTTTGTCGATGTTATATCCAAAATCCAAAGTGACCTTATCTGAGAGCCCGACAGAAAGGTTTATGTTTCCGTTTTTGCTCTTTGTGGTATTAAATAAAGGATCGTTCTCCACGTTGTCCCGCTCTGTTCTGTAAGAGAGTGTCAAGCTTAATCTTTTATGAACAATGCCCATACTGGATTCGTAACTATTTCTATCTTTAGTGAAAGCCTGGTAACCGACAGTATTGTAGTCTCTTCCTACATGTGTGTATCTTGTGACAAGAGATAGGGCTCCTTTAGAATAATTACCTCCGATGTTAAAGGCAGTATCGGAGACTTCTTTCTGGTCATCGGTGAGGTCTCCGTCATAACTGCTTCGAGAGAATTCGGCATTGACATTCAATTTGTCCTTAAATAATCTTGCTTCCTGCATCAGGGCCACCGCTTTTCCTTTTCTGCTTTCGAGAAAGGACGAAAATTCAGTATTAGTTCCCTGGTTTGGGTCATCCTTTCCGTAGATATAAACAGCCTTGACTGCGAGTTTGTCGTTCAGAAATTTATAGCCAATAGCTCCGCCGAGAATGCTCACGCTGGCTTTGGGAATGCCGAAGCCCTCGAATCCTTTGACTTGCTGTGAGCTGACATCGAAAAAATGGACATAAGCCTTTTGATCTTCATAGACATACTCCATTCCTCGTCTTCCCAAACCGGAAACTGTGTACCAGGACTCACTCAAACTGATGTCGCCAGCTCTGAAAGTATGGTTATCCTTGGAGATCGATACCAGCATATTGGACAGGTCAATATTCTTATATCCCGGAAAAGCAGTGTTGGTATAATTAAAGTTGGAATCAAGGTCCACGTTGAAATTTCCCTGGTGCGAATAAAAAACTCTTATATTCCCGTTCGCAGTGATTTTCTTCTCTCCCTCAAAAGCTTCCTTCTCGGCCAGTTTGGCTTGAAGACTTACATCGGTGCTTATGGGCAATTTGAATTTTCCATCCTCTTCTTCTGGAGACGGCAGGTCAGGCGGTATTTCCGGCAGAGGCTCCCTGCTCTCACCAACTACTTTTATCACTTCAGAAGGGGCGTCAGCGGGAAAATAAATTTCTCTATCGCTAAATTTGGCCGCCAGATAATACTCAAGTTCAACGGAGGTCAGCTGGGATGTATCAAACAGATAGACATAGGTCTTATTCTTCTCTCTATCCATATTTCTGACCTGAAACTGCGATAAGCCTTCGCAGTGAAAGAAAAGCCTCATCCACTCAATCTCCTCAGAGACCGATGCCTCTATTCTGAGAGTATCGCCTCTAATGAAGGCGGTGAGAGGGGTATGGATGACCACAGAAGAAACCACCAGCTCTTCCTTTTGCTGGGCCAATAAAAATGAGTGAAATAAAAGAATTATTGAGGAAAGAGCAAGAGCTGGGCAAAAAAGTCTTTTTTTCATTTAGTTCTTCTCCTTTTCTCTGTCGGGTAAAAACTTCACAATGTTCATCCGCTGAAATGCTGGAATAAAGCCTATCACACTGAAAAAGGCCTGGTCAATGGAAGGAAAAGGAGAAGAAAACCGCTGATAAGAGAAGAGTCTGACAATTCAGGATGGACTCCACCATAAGTCCGTGTACAAATCCTATGCAACGCGTCTCTCAGAAATATTATTCTTTCTCCTTGGTTACCATCAAGAATCCCATAGTGGATAACCTGAAACGGAGGAGGGCGTTCGGCTGTGAAGAAAAGCCTGATGTAACGGATGATCTTATCGATAATCTTGTTGTTTTCGATCAAGGCAATAGACTTCATCTAGCCGCCCCAGGAAGGACAGAACAGAGGTTCGACCTCGCAGACTTTTCGGATAATCTCCTCCCTACCTTTTGATAGTAAGAAGTGAGCTGCCTCAATGTTGGGAAGACGGGCGGTTTCAAATCCTTTCCTGGCATTTTTCCTCTATAAGCAAAGTAGTAAAGTTTATAATAGAACACCATCATCTGTCCTTTATCGGGAATATGACAAGTCGTCTTCTTTTGATCTCTTCTCCAACAATCTAATAATCTTATGATCTTTGTCTTTCGTTAATTTAAACAAGGAAAATTGTCTGATAAACCTTCGTTAAAGAGTGATAGAAAAATCACCCTTAAATTCATCGTAAAAGATGATTGATATATTGTTGAGTTGTATGTTATGAAAAAACAAATAGTCAAAATAATTTTTTTAATAATTCCTAAAAAGATGGAGGTATCAAAATTGAAAAATCAAAAAGAAAAAGGCCTTTTAATTTTAGGTACAGTTTTCTTCTGTTTCATTTGGATTTTCATGTTTGTTGCTGTCCATCTTATTGCAGAAGAACCACATGTGATCCTGTATAACCTCACTAACTATCGTGGTCGACAGATGAAAATAACCAAATCGGCTCCAAATCTCTCCTCATCACCTTATAAATTCGATAATATGGCAGCATCGATCAAGCTGGTTGGTGTCTCTTCGGTCGCTGTGTACGAGGATGGAAACTATAGAGGTTGGTGTGAGACGATTACTCGTGACATACCCAACCTAGCTGCCCTTGACATCGGCAAAAACAAAATCTCTTCCATTAAACTAAACGCTAGATGCGCTTCTACGGGTCCTTCTGTGATTCTATACGAAAGAAAGAATTATCAAGGCAATCAAATTCGAATCAGAGGAAATAAATGGGTTATAGATTCAAAATTAAAACCATCCTCGCTTAAGCTTGATGGAGCCTCTTCCGTTGCTGTATATACTGGCGAGAGATACAGTGGTTTTTGTGAGACGTTTACGAAAAATGTTGAGAATCTGTCAAAGACAAGTATCGGGAACAATAATATCAAATCGCTAAAGGTCAACGGAAATTGTGGCATTGTGGGCAAGGCAGTGGTCTTATACGAGAATATCAACTATAGTGGTAAGCAGTTTATTGTGACTGGAGATATTTCGAATCTCAGACAAATGGGTTTCAATAATAAAGTTTCCTCAATTAAGCTTTTCAAGGTCAACTCTGTTGGTGTATTTGATCAACCTGGTTACAGGGGGGCATGCGAAACCATCACGACCAATACAGCTAATTTGCGCTTTGCCAGTGATAGAGTTTCATCCATCCTGTTGAACTTTAAATGTGGAAGAGTCATCACTGTTAAGAACAATGCAGGTTTTGTTATCAAAGCCTATTACAGGATTAGTCGAGGTAGCATTAAAACCGAGGGACTGCGGAGCGATTTTCCAAGATCGGTAGAGAAGAATTTGCGTCTTGGGCAGACTGCGGAGTTTAGTGCTGAAGGCAATAAACCTGTTGATCTTATTATTGAAATGTATACTGGTCTTCCAACAGATGACCTCAAGAAAGCTGAGATCAAACAGATCTGTAGACACCATCTTGATATGAAACAGGATGTTACTATTATAGTAACAGGTACTGTATTTAATCCCCGTTGTGAGCTTATAAAAAATTAACCAATCCAGATGCAGGTATTCTAGCTTATAGCCCTTAGCATTAAGGACAATTAATATCTCTGTCCCGTATTTGTGATATTTTATACTATTGGCTGCTTATTAATTCACCAATGCGAAGGATAGACTTGTTAGACTTCTTTGAGGCGTGCTCCAAAGTCGATTACAACATCGCAACATACAGGTTTTAATGTCCACAGCCAAGTCAGGGCTACAGACATTAGAGGAAGCCGTGAGGGTGGGCAAATACATGGTCCGACCGCTGCTCTCCCTTCAGTCTCATCAAAACTTAAGGGCTGTAAGGACAATATGCGCCTTATCATGTATTTTCCCACAATCTACGCACCGAATCCACGCAAAGCCGCACTTCGGATTTCCACAGTCCAGGCTTGTTGCGAGGGACTCAGTGACGAAGCAATCTCATGCCCTTAGCGAGGCACTATGAGATAAACACGGCCTTTCAGGCCTCGCGATGACCTCCGGTCACTTCCTTAATAACCGCTCGAAAGTAACCATACTCTCTCTCGAAGCGATTCTCATATTCTGAGACAAACTCCTCAAAGTAACGAAACATCACCCCGTAGAAGACAGTGCGTTCCGGATGTCGCTGGCGATATATCCCGGCCATAGCAGGGACAATGATTCAAAAAACACGCCAGGATGTTGGTAAAGCCGGAACAGATTCTTTTCCCCTGGAAGAGACCTATACTCAATTCCAGTCATACAAAAAAATGTAAACTACAGTTTACTTTTATGTGATGGGCAGGACTACTTCTGTTTACCTAACTAATCTTGATAATGGTGTAGATAATTTTTCTTCAAGAAAAAGAAGCCTGTCCCCGTTACATGATCAAGGGGGCAAAGACAAGGCTGACCACCGCCATAAGCTTGATCAGGATATTCATTGAAGGACCAGCCGTATCTTTTAAAGGATCACCGACAGTATCTCCGATGACAGAAGCAGCATGAACTTCTGTTCCCTTTCCTCCCAGGTTTCCTTCTTCAATCCATTTCTTGGCATTGTCCCACGCAGCTCCAGCATTGGCCATGAATATCCCCAGGAGAACTCCAGTGGCGGTGGCTCCGGCTAAAAATCCGCCAAGAGACTCAGGCCCGATAAAAAAGCCGATAACAAGAGGCGCAACTATGGCTAAAAGACCGGGAAGAATCATTTCTGCTAAAGCTCCGCGAGTTACAATATCAATGCAGCGGTCGGAATCAGGCCTGGCCTTTCCTGCCATTATGCCTTTTATTTCTTTGAACTGTCTTCTTATCTCCAGGACCATTTTATCAGCTGTTTTCCCTACAGCTTTCATCGTCAAAGAAGCAATGACAAAAGGCATAAGAGCTCCGATGAGAAGACCGATGACTGTTTCGACGTTGGTCAGGCTTATGAATTTGAGCTTCGCAGTTTTCTGGAAGGCAGAGAAGAGAGCTAGAGCGGTCAGGGCAGCCGAGCCTATAGCAAATCCTTTGCCGATAGCCGCAGTAGTGTTTCCTAAAGAGTCGAGTTTATCTGTTATCTTTCTTATGTTCGGGCCTGCCTTGGACATTTCTGCAATCCCCCCAGCATTATCCGCAATCGGCCCGTAAGAATCTGTGGACATGACAATGCCGATAGTGGCCAGCATTCCCACTGCCGAGATAGCTATTCCATAGAGCCCTGCTAATTTAAAGGAGATGAAAATAGCAGCTCCGATAGTGATAAGAGGAAGGATAGCACTCTGGAAGCCTACAGCGAGTCCGGTTATAATAGCTGGAGCACTTCCTGTTTGGGCTGTTCTGGCAATTGTTTTAATCGGGGGACCTGAGGTAAAATACTCGCTTTCGAGTCCTATCAAAACCCCTGCAAGCATACCGCTCAATACTGCCCAGAATACGTTTAAATTACCCAGAATCATCTTTACGGAGAAAAATGCCCCTGCTATGAATAAAAGACCGCTGATGTAATATGCATTCCTCAAGGCAGATTGAGGGCTTATATTCTTTAAAACGTTAATAGAAAAAACTCCGATGATGGAACTGAGAAGGCCGACCACAATCAGAAGCAACGGCAGGGACATATAGTTGAGGGCAGGAGCTAGGGTTGACCCTATAGCGAAAGAGGCGATGACAGAGCCAACATAGGATTCAAAGAGATCTGCTCCCATCCCTGCAGTATCTCCTACGTTATCGCCGACATTATCAGCAATGACACCCGGATTGCGTGGATCGTCTTCGGGTATGCCTGCTTCGACTTTTCCCACAAGGTCTGCACCAACATCTGCGCTTTTGGTAAAGATTCCACCTCCCACTCGAGCAAAAAGTGCCACCGAGCTTGCACCCATGGCAAAGCCGTTGATGATTAAGGGGTCTTTTGTGAAAAAGTAAAAAATGCCGATTCCAGCGACTCCGAGAGCTGCCACCGAAATTCCCATAACAGCTCCACCCTGGAATGCAATGGTCAAAGCTACGGGAGTTCCCCCCTGAATAGCACCCTGGGTCGACCGGACAGCAGAACGCGTAGATGCTTTAAGTCCTATAAAACCGGCAAGCATAGAACAGGTGGCTCCTGTTAAAAAGGCAAGGCTTGTGTAGATGGAAAAGAGTTTCCACAGTACTGCGAAAATGACGACCACAAAAATTGAAATGTAACTGTATTCTCTTCTTAAAAAAACCATAGCACCTGAATGGACTGCTTCTGCGATTGAATTCATAATTTCGGTTCCTTTAGGATATCTTTTGACCAGAAAATAGATGAGAAGTGCAAAAAAGATTCCTAAAAATCCAAGAATAAAAGAAAAAGGAATTAAATCAAGCAATGTCATATGGTAGATACCTGCCCAAAAATTTAAAACGATGTATAGCATAAAACAAATTAAATTGCAATGATTCTGAGGGTGCTCCCTCCTAATTAAGAGTATCCCTTGAAAAAACGTCCCCAGTTTCCTTAGGGGAAATCCTCGCATGTAATCCGGTTAATAAGGGATGTCCACTTGGCAAATGTCTCCAAATTCAGTTGACGCAGATATCTTATTTAATTATATTGTTTAGTAAAGGCTAAGATTGTCGTTGAGATATGGAAAAATCAAGAGCAGCAAAAGAAGGTAAAATTTGGGCAATCGGTGGCGGCAAAGGTGGCACGGGAAAGACTTTTGTCACCAGCGCCATGGGTACTTATCTAGCTGCAAAGGGGAAGAGGGTTGTTTTAATAGACATTGATATCGGGGGGGCAAACCTCCATTCATTTTTCGGTATCAACAGACCTAAAAAATCTCTGACGGATTTTTTTGAGGCTGGAGCTTCTCTCAATAAACTTGCAGTGAAGACCGGTATAGATAATATGTCCTTGATAACCGGAGATATTCATTCCCTCGCCTCCGACAGCATAAAATTCACCCAAAAACTCAAGTTATTCAGGCATATTATGAAATTAAATGAACAATACGTAATTATTGACCTGGGTGGCGGGAGCCATAACAATACTATTGATACTTTTCTTATGGCTGACAAGATGATTGTCATTTTGGAGCCAGAAATACCATCCATCGAGAATGTGTATCATTTTATAAAAAATGCTTTATTCAGGAAATTAAGAATGTCACTCAGAGAATATGGTTTTAAGGACATTGTTGAACAAATGTGGGAAAGAAGAAAAGAATATAATATAAAAAGCCTGAGAGAGCTTATGGATTGTATCAGGGATAGCTTTTCCTATGTAGAGGATATTATTCATAAGGTGCTGTCCGACTTCAATCTTTACCTCATATTGAATAAGATAAGAAGCAGTGATGATATATTAATAGGTTCCTCCATGAAGAGTATTTTCATGAAATATTTAGGAGTGGATACAAAATTTGTGGGCTTTGTAGAATATGAGGATTCTGTTTGGAGATCGATCCGGGAAAGAAGGCCTTTTATGCTGAATTATTCGTTGTCACGTAGCGCAAGAGAAGTAGAGATTTTCACAGAGAATCTGTTAAAGGGAAAAGAGATAAAATTATCACGAAATTGATTATGCCTAAAAAAAACCTGAAAAAATATTTCGATATTCTTGAAATTGATTCAAATGCATCGCTTTCTGAGATAAGAAATACATACATCCGTCTAAAAAAATTGTATTCCACCGACTCTATGGTGATAACTCCAATTGCAGATGAGTTTTCAAAGAAGAAGAGGCTGGCAGTATTACAGCAAATTGAAGAGGCATACACAAGACTAAAAGAAGAGTTAAAAGATGAGCGTCAAAAATCAACCTATTTCGGAAAACCTGGTGTGGCTTCTGAAAATAGCACTGAAGGAGAAGAAACAGAAAGCATCTCGTTTAGTGGAGATGTTTTGAGAAAGATAAGGGAAAGAAGGAGAATACACCTGCATGAGGTTGCACTCGATACTAAAATACGAATGGAAATTCTTGAGAATATCGAGTATGAGAGATTTGATGCTCTTCCACAAGAAGTATATCTCAGGGGGCACGTGAGTAATTATGCGCGATATCTTTTACTCGATGCCAGAAAGGTCGCCGATGATTATATCAGAAGGTATAAAACCTGGAAGGCTGATGCTGAGGAGAAGGTTTGAGCTTGAATCCTGCTCTTTGTTCCTTTATTATGGGCGTGATCAGATTTTGTTTATTTTTGAACGATAAATTTTCATCTACCTCTTAAAAATTAGGGGGAAGGAAGATTCCAATAATTAAAGAGGATAGTTACTTGCGGGTAATTACAACCATCATTTTTTTTGGGCTATCCATATCATTAATCTTTGTCTGCTCTCCTCTAGTTTTTGGGGAGGAGAACAAAAAAAATGAGAGTGAAGAGAAAAAAAGCAGGTTGATTGTACTTCCCGTTATTTTTTACTCGCCAGAAACTAAAGTGGCTGGTGGATTAGGAGGTATTTATAGCTTCCGTACTTCAAATAAAGCACAAAGTCGGCCTTCAAGCATCAGGCTGGGTATGATTTACACCCAAAAAAAGCAGGTCATGCTTGAGTTTGGTCCTGACATTTACTTCAAGAATGAAGAGTACCATCTGAAATGCAAAATCAATTTTATTAACTTCTCTGAAAGATTTTATGGGATTGGCAGTAGCACAACTAAGGATATGAGAGAAGATTTCACATCTCGAATTACCAGAATAAACCTAAATCTTAAGAAAAAACTATTTCAAAAGCTGTATATCGGTATTCAATACGAACGCGAACAAAATGAAGTTGTCAAAGTCGAGGAAGATGGTCAGCTGATAAGAAAGGAAATTTTGGGAAGCGAACCTGGAAAGGTTTCTGGAATAGGTTTCTTGGTAAACCGGGACGCCAGAAATAATATTTTTTCCCCATCATCGGGAGATTTTTGCCTCCTATCAACAACTCTTTTTCGCAACGGATTAGGAAGCAATTATGATTTCACCAGGCATAGGCTTGATCTTCGAAAATATTTCCCACTTTTTTCTTCTCATGTGCTGGCTTTTCAGAGTTATTTTAGTCTCATTACAGGAGATCCTCCATTCCAGATGCTATCTCTAATGGGTGGCCAAAACTGGATGCGGGGTTATTACAAGGGCCGATTCAGAGATAAAAATATGATTGTTTTGCAAATGGAATACCGTATGCCGTTGTTGTGGAAGTTCGGAATAGTAGGCTTCTTAGGATTTGGCGATGTAGCAAATAAAGTAGATAATTTCGTCCTAAAAGATTTTAAGTATTCTGTAGGATTGGGAATTCGCTATATGCTCAGTTGTAAAGAAAAGCTCAATGTGAGATTTGACTTTGGCTTTTGTAAGGAGTCTTTTGGCGTTTATATTGCCGTAAATGAAGCGTTTTAATGTATCCGCAACTGCCCGCGGCCTGGGGCACACGTGTATTTTGCTCTGATTAGTGGGTCGCGGATAGCCTGAGGGGGTAACAATGCTTCCCGCAATGACGTTGAAGAGGCTATTTTATAGGGGAACTATCCTCCAGCACGGATTGTAGTTTGGGAATGATATCATCGGCTATATTGAGGAACTCAAGACCAACGTCGTAAATAGCATCAGAGCCTGGAGGAAGCGCACTTATCCAGACAACCTTCACTAGAGCTTTCAATGAGTTTCCGCTAGGAAGGAGGAGTTCGATTTCAAGTGCTTGGCCCTTTTTAAGCGGCTTGTTGCTGTAAATACGCACGCCTGCAAGGCTGATGTTGGAAGTTTGGCTACTCATCCCGAAGACGCTTGCAGGACGGTAATAAACTGGCGCCTTTACCCGGGGGAATCGCCGTCTATCGAATTTCGATTTTTTCAATGCTGTCGCTTTTCTAGTATTCTTGAAGTTATGAAAATATAGCTTAGTTTAGCATAGTATAGAATGCAAATGCTTTGGTGTCAATTAATAAGTATAATAAATAAATGGGGACAGGCCCCATTTTTCTTAAAAATAAAAGGGGACAGGCTACTTTTTCTGTTTTAACTGTTCATAAAAAGAGGAAAGGCCGCCTTTTCTAATTTTCTGTCTATTATTCTTTCATCCAGAAAAAGTAGCCTGTCCCCCTTTTTTTTATTGTTTGATAGCCTCGCCATGAAGGCTGTAGGGTCCATAGGAAGCGATGTGGACATCAACAAAGCACCCGATAACATCATTTTTTGATTTGAAGTTTACAACCTGATGGCCTTCATTTCTGCCAGAGTAGATGTGAGGAGCTTTTTTGCTTTTTCCAGTGCAGAGGACTTTCAGGTCCCGTCCAATAAGTGATTTATTGAGCTCCAGCTGTATTTTTTTTTGAAGATCTTGGACTTCTATGAGTCTTCTTCTCTTCTCCTCGAATGAGATAGTATCTTTTTCCTGGCAAGCAACAGTTAACGGCCGGGGTGAATAGCGGAAGGAAAAAATATTGTTGAACCGGACTTCTTCCAATATGCTCAGGGTTTCTTGGAACTCTTCTTCTGTTTCTCCAGGAAAGCCTGCGATGATGTCCGTACTGAAGCTGATGTCCGGCATTAGATTTCGGAGAATGGTTATTTTTTCGAGGTATTCCTCTCTGGTGTACCCCCTATTCATCCTTTTAAGTACGGAAGAGGAGCCAGACTGAACAGGCAGATGAAGTTGATGGCAGACCTTTTCCGCTTCTTTCATGGTTGTTGCTATTTTTTTGGTGAAATTTTTTGGATGAGAAGTTATGAACCGAATCCATTCAATTCCTTCGGTCTGATTGGCTTCCTTCAACAGTATGGAAAAATCTTTTCCTGTGTCAGGATCTTTATAAGAATTTACATTTTGGCCTAGAAGTTGGATTTCTTTGTATCCCTTATCTGCTAAGCTTTGTATTTCCTCAATAATATTTTGCATAGGTCTGCATTTTTCTCTTCCTCGCGCAAATGGGACGATACAGTATGAACAAAAATTGTTGCACCCTTCCATTATGGTTACATAGGCACTTATGTTGGATTCTCGGAAAGTCTTCTCATGAGGAATTTCGTTATAATCTTGACTCCAGCTTGTGGAGGCGAATTTCTCTTCATGGTTGCTGTGGATTATCTCGGAAATCTGGTTGTAATTATCAGGACCCAGGACAAAATCAATAAAAGGTTTTTTCTCTAAAAGCTCTGATCCGTAGAGTTGAGCTACGCAGCCGACAACGCCAATAGTTGATTTTTTTTTCTTTTTAAATGTTGCTAACCGGCCCAAATAGGAATAAAGCTTTTCTTCGGCTTTTTCCCTAACAGCGCAGGTGTTTACTATGATAATGTCACTCTCTTCTGGAGAATTTGATATCTTTCCACCCGCAGTGGACAGAATCCCTGCTATACGTTCTGAATCATTCTTGTTCATCTGGCATCCAAAAGTATGAACATAGAATTTCAAGCTTTTCAAATTTCGAGCACCTTTTTCCATTTTGAACCTAATCTCAGCTACTAAGTCAATAATATAATATAATCCTCAGGTTAAGAAAAGACTGTCTTTTCGGGATCAGGTCTTGCCATTAAGAATGGAAATTCTTCTGCCTCTAGTTAACTAGGCATCCCTATGATAAGGCCTAACCCCATAAGCCCTGACTCCATGCCATAAGGAACGGGATGCGGGAAAATATCTTTTCCAGATGGCAAGCCCGCTCCAAGGGTATTTGGGGATTGATAAAGTGAGGTTTAGAAGTTTTTCTTTACAATAATTTTTCGAGAATTTCTACCGAATCCCTGACGAACTCTGGACAACGGGTCTCACAAATTTGTTTTTTTTCCACTTCCTTCCGTTCCTCAGGGATAGCTAAATCATAACCCAGTAAATCCTTGCACATTATAGAACCATGAACAGATTTAAATCTCTTTACGAACTCTCTAACTAGTTCATATGTTTTTTCTTTTGCTTCTTCATCTTCAGCTTTCACTTTTCCGTGTTTCAGACCTAGAACCATGAAGGCCCCGGTTACAGCTCCGCATGTTTGCCCCATGCGAGCCATTCCTCCTCCAAAGGCTTGAGCTATTTTTAAGGCAACCTCATGATTCAAACCAAACAGCTTCGAATAGGTCGAGAGCACTGATTGAGAACAATTGAATCCTTCTTTAAAGCTGGAAACGGCACGGTCAACTTTGTCCATTATCCCTCTCTTTTCAGGCCTTATTACTCATCAGGCCAAGGTTGTGATTCAGCATTTCTCTTGCGTTTCTAAGAGTTGTTTCTGTAATGCGGGTTCCGGCTAGGAGCCGTGCGATTTCTGTCACTCTTTCCTCAAAGGATAGCTTTTTTACTGTAGTAAAGGTTCGATCCTTAGCGACTTTTTTATCAATCCTGTAGTGGTGGGTAGCAAAGGAAGCGATCTGGGGAAGGTGCGTTATGCAAATTATCTGATGCTGATTTGATAGTTTTTTGAGTTTTTGGGCGACAAATTCTGCAGTTTTTCCCCCTATACCTGAATCAATCTCGTCAAAAATCAGAGTTTTTAGCCTTTCTATCTCTTTACCGATGGTTTTCAGGGCAAGCATAGCTCTAGAGAGTTCACCTCCTGAAGCAATTTTCCTTAAAGGTCTCAACTCTTCTCCCGGATTGGGGCTGATAAGGAATTCCACTTCTTCAGTGCCGCTCTCTTTCACTTTCTCCATTGTATCCTGGCTGGGGAGAAAGGTTTCGATTTTTATTTTGAACCTCGCTTTCTTCATTCCGAGAAGGCTTATTTCCTTTTCGACCTCTTTTTCAAGGTTACGGGCACTCTTTTTCCTTAAAGAAGAAAGTTTTTCTGCAGCGGCTTTGTATTCGTTGAATTTTTTTTCTATTTCTGGCTCTAACGCAGTCAACTTTTCTTGACTGGTGCCAAGCTCTTCATATTCCTGTTTAGCTCGTTTTAGGTAAGAGAGGATATCGTTGATGCTCGTTCCATACTTTCTTTTTAATTTTTCTATCTGGCTTAAACGCTCCTCAATCTCCTCTAATCTTTCAGGAGCTGCGGTTTGTTTCTCTTTAAATTTAATCAGAAAATCCGATAATTCTCCGATGGTTATGGAAAACTGGTTGATGGCCTCATCTGCCTCCTTGAATGTTTTATCAAAATCTGTGAGGCCGCTCACTACGTTTTGGAGTTGAGCTAGTTGCGAGGATATTGAATTTTCCTGAATGTAAGAGATTTCTAACGCTTTTTCCACAAGAGAGCCTATTTTTTCAGCATTCTTGAGGATATTCCTGCTCTGGCGAAGCTCTTCTTCTTCTCCTTGCTTGAGCTTTGCCTTTTCGATTTCTATTATCTGAAAGTCGAGAAAATCGAGTCGTTGCTCTCTTTCTCTTTCCTTTGTCTCTAGTTCCTTTTTTTCTCTTATGAGTTTCTTGAGCTCTTGAGCAAGGCGAGAAACATCTTTTTTAAGGAGGGAAGCATTCGCATAATCGTCAAGATAGTTCAATTGATAGTCCAAATTGAGGAGGAAAACATGATCATTCTGACCATAAATATCAACGAGATCTTCGCCCATTTCTTTGAGTTTTTTGATGGGGACAAGGATTCCGTTTATGTATCCTTTGCCTGCTCTTTGCTCGGAAATCTTTCTTTGGACAAACAATTCATTTTCGAATTCGGGAAGGAAATTCTTTAAGTCAGCTGTCTTCTGATGGAAAGGAAAAATAACCTCCACGGAAGTTTCTTTTTTTCCTGTTCGGATCATATCCGGAGATCCTTTTTCTCCCGTAACAAGTCTTATTCCGTCAATGATTATGGACTTTCCTGCACCTGTTTCTCCGGTGAGTATAGAAAATCCTTCTTTCAGGATGAGTTCTACATCTTCAATAGTGGCCAGGTTTCTGATGCGAAGAGATTTGATCATTTAAAAAATCTTTTCTAACGTATTTATCTTGAAGGTTTGATTACTATGGGCACAAGGGCCTTATCCATGTTTATGCGGCCGTATCCGATATAATTATCTTTTCCAAGATTATTGACAAAGTTCACATCATCAGCAGAAAAGCGGATCACTTCCATGATCTGGTCGGCTGTAAGGTGGGGTTTTATGCTTTTTATCAGGGCAGCTAATCCAGCAACGTGAGGAGAGGCTTGGGATGTCCCAGAACCAATACCGTAAGGGATAAAACCTGGACCGAAGTACCAGGTCGGAACAGTACTAACGATTTCATAACCTGGCGCAGCTACATCAATTTCAGGGCCAAAGTTTGATTCATAAAGTCCTGCTGAATTTGAGAAATCCACTCTTTCATCATTTTGATTTGTCGCGGCCACAGCCAGGCAGTACGCATCATATGCTGCTGGATAAAGGACAGCTCCTCCATCATTCCCAACAGCGGCGACGTTCACTATATCCATATCATAGGCATATTTTAAGGCATTTTCTAAACTTGTCGACGGGAAATCGCCTCCTAAGCTGAGGTTTATCACGTCCGCCCCATTATCTGCTGCCCAGATTATGCCATCAATTATTTCAGAGTAGCTGCCGAACCCCAGATTATCCAATACTTTTACTGGTAAAATTTTACAGTTCCAGGCCACTCCAGCAATGCCTTCGCCGTTGTCTGTCTCTGCTGCTGCGATCCCAGCTACGTGAGTTCCGTGACCTTCGTCATCAGTGGCGTCAGAGTCGACATTGATAAAATCAAAACCACTAGAGTAAATCTTATCATCTAAATCCGGATGGTTCAGGTCCACACCTGTATCAAGTATGGCAATTACTATATCCTCATCTCCTTTTGTCTCTTCCCAGGCACTGGTGGCTTTAATGTCAGCTCTTTCATCTCCCTGGGGGCTTCCAGGAGGCCCAGAGTCTGGATTGTAAAGAGCATATTGAAGATCAAAAAGTGGATCATTGGGCGTTTCTGTAACATAAGCGATATAGTTTGGCTCGGCATATTCCACGTCAGGATTTCTCTTAAAGGCAAAAAGCGTCTCCTCTACGGATAAGTTATTCTGGATTTGAATCTTATAAACGTTTATTCTTGGGATTCTTTTGAGTTTTTTGCACTGATAAGCTGCGATAGTGGCTTTTATCGTTTGCTCTGTAAGAGTAGGTTTGAATTTGACCAGAACCTCATCCGGTCTGTAAGGTGGTCCCTCGTAACGAAAAGGCAGATTTTGGTTGAGATGTTTGATTTGATGACGAATAACGCGACGATCTGGCCTTTCGTATCTTTTGGACCTGAAATCTCTATTCTCTCCTGGAGTGAAAATATCTGTTTCTCTGGACCGGTAAACTTCATCCGAGGTTTCTTTTGCTTGTCCTGGAAAATCAGGTTTGATTTTAGGTGAGACTTGATCCAGCCCGACGTTGTTTCCCTCGGAATGAAGAGGCTGGGCTTTTTTTAGAGATATTATTTGTTGAGGAGAAAGTACAAAGATTTTATTTTTTCCCCTATCAAGCTTCCAATTTCTAAGGCTCGCCGAAAAGAGAAAGACAGGTATTACAAAAAAGGCGAAGATTATTTTCTCTCTTTTCATGATTTCCTCCCAAAAAAATCAAAAAGAATACATGGCCCTTACTGTGAAACCAAAATCAACTCTGTCTCTATGCGGGATAAAGCTTGCTTCTGTTTTAATACCAAAGGCATCAGTGAGTTTAAAGATTGATCCCAGAGAAGCACCGAACGAACTCGCTCCGGATATTTTTTTATTCTCGCTTCCTTCTAAGACTTGAATCGTCTGCACCATCTTGAACCTTCCCCAGAGTTTGTTGAGATTTAAATAGAGATAAGGATAAAAAGCATCAAAGCCTCTATAAGTGAAAACGGGCCCTATTGAAGCTCTCATCCATGAGGGATCCCCTTCCACTGTTCCTTCAAAAGCTAAATCTGGAACCTCCCATTCTTTTTTTGATCCCATGTAATAAAAGAATTGACTAAGAAGATCTATGTGGAGATCTTTAGCATAAATAAAGCTTTTTTTAATTTCAGCCCCAACCAGATACCCTTTAATATTCCCAACGTCCAGCTTTACAGAAAAAGGCAGTTCTCTGAATGTTAAGTTCTTATAGTTGGAGCCAGGAACTCCATATCCTAAAATGGCATTAAAGAAGAATCCTTTCCCGAATTCGAATTCTATGTTGAATGTGAAAAAAGAAGATTTGAGCTTGGAAGTGTACTGGTCTTCGTCCCAGGTTATTGTTCGTGAAAAAAATTCAAATCCAATCCCAGGTGTAATAGATACTGCCCGAAACATCCCTTCTTCCTGCTCCTGAGCTGAGGAGAAGCGGGTGAAAGTCAAACTCAATAAAATAGCTAAAAAGATAAGATAAATTTTTTTCATTTAGAACTCCTCTCTCTCAGTAATAAACAAGCTTTTATTCAAACTACTTTTTTTTATTTTCTGCTTCCTCAAGCCTGGCCTTAGCTTTTTTTGCTAATTTGCTTTGAGGAAAGTCAGTAATCAGTTTAGTGAAATAGGGTATACTCTGTTCGACCAATGTCGCTTTGTAATAAGAATCACCCAAATAGTAATAAACTCTGTCCATTTTTGAATAATTAGGGAAGTTGGTTAGAATCTCTGTTAGCCTGCCTATGGCTGCGTTATAAGCTTTAACTCTGAAATAATGTACTCCTATATGGAGAGTGTGTTCAGCCAGCCTTTCTTCGCAGTCTAATATTTTTTCCTGGGCAGATTTTGCTTCTTCACTCAATGGATAATTAGTAACGACTTTTTTAAATTCTTCTAGGGCCTGTCTTGTTTTTGTCTGATCCCGGCCAGGCTTCAGAGCTTTTCTGTAGAAAGTCATGCCTATTTGATATTGAGCAAGGGGCGCAGAAGGACTGTAAGGAAAGAGGGATATAAACTCCCTGTATTCAGATGCAGCTAGTATCATACTTCCTTCATCTCTCTTTCGATAATATGAATCAGCGATAGCCAATTTTGCCTGTTGAGCATAAAAGCTTTTAGGAAAGGAATCAATGACCTGCCTTAAGTATAGACGAGCTTTTTCGGGATCTTTCTTAATATATTTCTCTCCAAGCTTAAACAGGGCTTCATCTGAAGAAGCAACTTCTGGTGAAATTTCTGTTGTTTTTTTTCCACAGCCAAAATTAATTATAAAACAGAGGAAAGAAACGGTAAGAGCGAGGCTGAGTTTTTTTATCGTATTATTCTGTTTCTTCTTTAAGAAGAATATAGTTTTTTTGTCCATAGCCATTCCTCTTTGAGCCCATCCCGGAGCTCGATTTTGGGCGAGTAATCAAGGTCTTTCCGAGCCTTTTCAATATTGGCAAACGTATGAAACATGTCTCCTTTTTGTCTTTCTTTTCGCGCAATTCTTACTCTTTTTTGACAAATATTTTCTAAAAGGGTAAAAATGTCCATTAATTTTTTCCGATTGCCACCCCCGATATTGTATATTTCTCCCACGCTCCCTTTTTTAAGAGACGCAAAATTGGCATCAATAACATCATCGATATAAGTGAAGTCTCTGGTCTGGTTTCCATCGCCGTAGACAGGGATCTGTTTGTCTTTTGCTATGGCCTTGAAGAATTTATGGAACGCCATATCCGGCCGCTGACCGGGACCGTAGACTGTAAAAAATCTCAGAGAAATCGAAGGAACTCCATAATTCTTGCAGTAAAGGAGACAAAGATTTTCAGCAGCAAGCTTGGTCACTCCATAAGGTGAGTAAGGAAGGAGAGGGCTTGTCTCGGACATAGGAAGATCCGGGCAGTTACCATACACAGAAGAAGAGGAGGCGTAAATGAATTTTTTTAGATTGAGATCCTTAGCTGCTTCCAGCAGTTTTTGAGTGGCTTCGATATTGTTTTTAAGATAAACGGAAAAATTATCTCCCCAACTCGTCCTAACTCCCGCCTGGGCAGCATGATGAAAGACATAATCTGTTTTTTTTAGTATTTTCTTCAGATCTAGGTCATTTAAATCTCCGGTAATGAACTCAAATTTTTCATCCTTCACAAAGGGTTTTATATTTTCTTGTTTTATCCGTTTAGGGTAGAAATCAGTAAAAGAATCGATACCCACCACTTTGAATCCTTCTTTGAGGAGTCTACGACACAGATGGGACGCAATAAATCCTGCTGCTCCAGTCACCAAACAATTCATGGTTGTCCGAATTTTCTTGCTAAGATTTTCCCTCCGAGGGTTGTATTCAGGGGATTTTCCCTGTTGAAGATAGCAGAACTACACAATCCAACAGCTTTTTCGATTTTGGCGGAGGTTGTGGGAAGAACTGAGCGGGCAATTTGGATCATTTTTTGCTTACCTCCAGTGTGATCGGGTATTTTTTTTGTATGAGGTAGCCTTGAGGAGGGAACTGTTTAATGGTGATTCCTCCCTCCAGACCAGGATAAAATGTGTAGCGAATATCTTCTACTCTGAAATCTAATTCTTTTAGCTTTGCTAGAACAGTTTCTGCTTTCTTGCCGATCAAATCTGGCATAAGATACTTTTCTTCCCTTTCTCCTTGACTGATAAGAAGACTGATAGGTGAGTTGCTTCCAACTTCTGCCGTAGCCTGGGGATACTGAGAAATGATTTTTCCGGCTGCATACTCGGAAGTGTGTACTTGAGAAACTTTGCCTCTTCTTAATCCCGCTTCATTAAGAATTTGGCTTGAATTCTGGAAGTTTCTTCCGATAAGTCTGGGGACAAGAACCTTCTCAGTTCCTGCGCTAAGGGTGACTTTTACTACTCTGTAAATTTTTAATTTTGATCCAGCAGAAGGCTCTTGAAAAATAATCCTTCCTCGGTCCCAACGGGTATCAAATTGAGCTTCTGTTTGAACAATGGATAATTTCCTTCTGGTAAGCTCAGAGCTTGCTTCCTCTAATGTTTTTCCGATGAGATTGGGGAGTGTAACCATTTCACCTTTTATGATTATACGAAAAGATAGTATAGTGCTAAGAAAGAAAATTATAGGAAGAATGAGAACGTAAGCGATGAAATTAGAAATTTTTTTTAAGTCCATAATCCAAAATAAAAAAAGTGAAACAAATGTTATCTATACCATAGATTTATAACCAAGTAAACGGCAAAAACGTTGCCTAACGGAATTTCCCTGCCCGGGGCGTTCTCTGAAGGGGCAGGCTGTCTTTTTTATGCAGGAAATTGCTTTATGTAATTCATGTTGGGATATGATTTAGGCAGAGGCTGGCTTTATGTAGGGGCGTAACTTATGCACGTGTTTGAATTATATCTGGGTTTGATTTATGTAGGGGCTTGATTTATCAAGCCCACCTTTAAATTATCTTCATAAACGTCTTTTCTACTCTGTAGGGCTATAATTGATAAAATGCGCGCTTTTATTTGCTGAAAGAACACATTTTTCTTATAATGATGCCTCGAATAAAAGGAGAATGAGCGATGGCCGAATATTCAGATTTTAGAAGCGATACTGTCACTAGACCCACGGCAAAAATGAGAAAAGCCATGGCTGAGGCAGAGGTAGGGGATGATGTATTGGGAGATGATCCTACAGTCCAGAAACTGGAGTCTTTAGCCGCAGAAAAAATGGGCAAAGAAGCTGCCATGTATGTTCCCTCAGGAACAATGGCAAATTCTATCGCCATAAATGGTTGGACAAAAGAATTAGATGAAGTCATTGTGGAGGAGCGGGCTCATCTTTACAATATGGAATCCACTCACCTGACTTTTATCGCCAGAGTACTTCCTCGCCCCCTCCCTTCCAACCGAGGGGCTATGGACCCAGATGAAGTGGAGAGAAGCATCAGAAAGCCCGGTGTCCATATTCCTCGAACTTCTCTTATTTGTGTTGAGAATACTCATAATAACTGGAGTGGGGCAGTTGTCCCCATGGAGAATCTAAAAGCGATCCGAAAAATTGCGGATAAGCATGATCTAAAAATGCACTTTGACGGAGCTCGTGTCTTTAACGCCAGTGCTGCTTCTGGAATTCCTGTGAAAGAGTATGCTGCCCTTGGTGATTCTATTATGTTCTGTCTTTCCAAAGGGCTTTCTGCTCCTGTAGGTTCTATGCTGACAGGGCCGAAGGACTTTATTGATTTTGGCCGCCGTGTGAGAAAAGCGCTAGGGGGAGGCATGAGACAGGTAGGAGTTCTGGCTGCTCCTGGAATAGTTGCCTTGACAGAAATGGTGGACAGGTTAAAAGAGGACCATGAAAGAGCGAAGAAACTGGCTTTAGCCATCGCCGAGCTTCCTGGAGTTTCCCTCAATCCGGATCATGTTGAGACGAATATTATCATCTTCGGTTTTAACCATCCCAAGATTTCCATTCCTGAATT
The DNA here is from genome assembly GCA_011773465.1 of Candidatus Aminicenantota bacterium. Taxonomy (GTDB): domain Bacteria; phylum Acidobacteriota; class Aminicenantia; order Aminicenantales; family Aminicenantaceae; genus SOIV01. The sequence goes on from WVXO01000022.1 coordinate 22,218, forward strand.
TTTATCGAAGCTGAAAGAGGAGGGAATCTTGGCATTAGCCACTTCAGGAGGAAGAATTCGTTTTGTAACCCATAAGGATGTTGGTGATAGAGATATAGATAAAGCTATCTCTTCCTTCCGAAAAATACTTGCAGGGGCTTGATTTATGTAGGGATTTAATTTATCAAATCCGCACTTTTTGCTATATATAATTTTCCTTGATTATTTTCTCTCCCCAAAAATAGCCTGCTCCACTAACTCAGCAATGTCCCAGATCTTTAATTTATCCTCCATATCTTTATTCTTTATTGCATCATCGAACATGGTAACACAGAAAGGGCAGGCGGTGGCAATCCACTCTGGATCTACGGTCAGGGTATCCTCCAGGCGCTGGATGTTGACACGCTTTCCGATATTCTCTTCCATCCACATCCAGCCTCCTCCTCCTCCGCAGCACAGAGAGTCGATTCTAGAACGCTTCATCTCTCTGATATCAAGAGAAGGAATAGAATTAAGTATTTGCCTTGGCGGGTTGTAAATACCGCTGTATCGTCCGAGGTAGCAGGGATCGTGGTATGTAGTCTTTTTAGCCAGGGCATGATCAAGCTTTAGGCGTTTGTTTCGGATGTTTTCCTTGAGAAACTCGGCATGGTGGACTACTTCACAGCTAAAGCCGAGTTGGGGGTACTCATTTTTGAGAGTGTTGTAACAGTGAGGACAAGTGGTCAGAATCCTTTTTATATTATAGCGGCCAAAGGTTTCTATATTGGTCTGGGCAAGGATCTGGTACAGATATTCATTGCCCACTCGTCGGGCAGGGTCTCCACAGCATCCTTCTTCCACGCCCAAGACAGCGAATTTGACTCCAAGATGATTAAGGATTTTTACAAAAGCCTCGGTTACTTTCTTATTGCGGTCATCGAAAGAGCGGATGCAACCGACAAAAAATAGGAAGTCAATATCTTCTCCGCTTATCTCTGCCATTAAAGGAGCTTGCAGCTCTCTAATCCAGTCTCCCCGGGTATCGCGCCCCATCCCCCAGGGATTTGAGTTTGTCTCCAGGCCCTTGAAAACCTGTGTTAGTTCCTGGGGGAACTTACTTTCCATCAACACTTGATAGCGCCTCATGTCCACCATTTTGTCCACATGTTCGATGAAGACAGGACAGTGCTCCATACAAGAACGGCAGGTTGTACAGGTCCAAAGCTCATCTTCTTCGATAACACTCCCGATGAGAGGAGGAAGCTCTTCCGGGTCAGCCCCTTTGGCCTTAGCCTTGATGAGCTGTGGAGCCCTTTGGTGTAAATGATCTCTCAAATCATCTATGACTTTCTTCGGGGAAAGGGGTTTTTCGGTTAAGTAAGCTGGACAGTGATCCTGACACCGGCCGCACCGCATGCAGGCATCCAGATCCATAAGATGTTTCCAGCTAAATTCCTCAATTTTGGAAACCCCAAAGCTCTCTGCCTTCTCATCCTCCAGGTCCAGATGAGAGAGAATACCCTTAGGCTCAAGAGACCGATAAATCATATTCAACGGAGAACTAATTAAATGGAAAAGCTTGGAGAAGGGGATATAGACGATTGTTCCCAGGACGAGAAAAAAGTGAATCCGGAAGAAAAGCATGGCCAGAAAGCCTTTGGTCGCAGTATCAAGACCTGTCATGTTTAAAAAGAAAGCTAATGCTTTCCCCGCGGGTGCCAATGCCTGAGTGTCCCTTCCAATCACAGTCAACCTCAGACCTTCGAGGATTATTCCGGTTACAAGGATAGACAGGATGAGGAGAAGCCCGGCAAAATCTTCAGCCCTGTTGTCAAGTCTTGAGGGGCGAGTTATGTAACGACGATAGATGGCCAGGATTAAGGCCACGATCGCTGCCAGGGCGATTATATCAAGGACAAGAGATATAATCTTGGAAATCGAGACTGGTAAGGTGAACACAAACTGCGTTATTAAAATAACTATAAACGGAACCATGAAGCCGATGAAGACAAGAAGGTGTATGAAGCCTGGATATATGTCTTGTAAAATCCTCCGATGAGCGATTCCATCCTTTAAAAGGGATTTTATCCTCAACCACATTCTGTCCGATCGATTGTCGTCTCTGCCAACGCGCCACAACCGGAAGCGTTTATTCATGCCCCACGAAAAGATTATCAGCACTAAGAGGATAAAAAATATATCGAGTGCTTTAATCATTTTACCAGGACTTACCAGGTGCGAGCATGACATCATGGCAATTAAGGCATTTATGGCTCTTGGGCGGTCCTTCAAATTCCCTAAGGTGACACTCGAGGCATTGGGTTACCGAGGGGCGATTTGTACCGCCTTCCATATATTCGTGCCCGGCTTGCCGGTGACAATCCACACAATCCAGCCCTTCTCCATAGTGAATTCGGTGATTGAATTTTATGACCTTCTTTTTGACCTTATACCCTAGATTGAGAACATCCTCATGGCACTCCAGACACCTCTGCGAAGTTAGTTCGTCGTCAGCAAGATATTCGGGTGGGACGAATTGATCCCGGGCATGTTTGATAGCATTCCAGTCTTTTGGAGTGAGCTCAACCCCTCGAGAGTGACATTCGTAACACCTTGTTTGGTCCGCTGGATGGCCCTTGGATTCTCTCCATAGCTCTGAAATCTCGGGATGGCACTGCCTGCAGACAAGCTCGTTTGTTGCTGAGTAGCGAACAAGATAGGATGCAACGCCCCCTCCACCGATTATGATGACGATGAGGATAAGGCTTGCTATTATTCGGAATTGCTTCTTATATCTCTGCGAAGACATTTTATTTCACATCAATGCTTAACATGTATATCTCAGGAGTTTCCTTGCCCTGAGGAGGGCCGACGAGCAGAGCTCTGTTCCCCTTGAGGCTTATGATCTTTGGACTCCAGAAGGCTGGAATGCTTGGAAAGTCCATAGGCGATAAACCTTTGGCATAACCAGGCGTGCTCTCATCAAAGGCCATAATCTCCAGGCCGGTGTTAAGGTTAAGAATCATTCCTTTATAAATATGCTTAAAAAGAATGTATTGACCATTTCCTGACATATCGAAAAACTCAACTCTAGGTGCAAGCCTGGACTTTATATACTTTAGCTCTTTTCCCTCACCATTCACGGTATATGTCCCTATACCTTGTTTTTTTATTCCGTTATAGAAGAAAACAATTTTCTCTCCATCGTGACTTATGTCGGTCAGACTGAACCAGCGGTCGTGGAAGTCGGTTATTTTCTTCTTTTCTTCTCCATCCCAGTTCACAACGTAAAGGTCATAATCAGTATTATCTGCAGAAGACTGTGCTCCGAACACTATTTTTTGGCCGTTTCCACTCAGGGCAAACGCCCATCCTCCACCGATGAGCGGATTACGAGGAAATGAAGGCCATTTCCATTCATTCCCATCGAAATCAGGCGCAAGGATAGTTCTCTGTTTTTGGGTCGAAGCATCCAAGAGGATTATTCCGCCTGGGTTGCCGTACCTTCTTGGTCCCAAATGTCCTTTGAGCACACAGGCAATACGCTTCCCATCACTGCTGACCGCATAATTAGATAATCGTTCCCAATCGCCATCGGTAAATTCGAGTGACTTTAAGTTTTTTCCTTCCAGGGCTTTGATAGGGAAGGGAATGATCCGGAAATTGGTGCCATCAGTGTTGACCACAGCCAAGAAATGGTCAAGGATATTCGACGGCGCGCCCAAACTCATAGAAAATACAGCTACTCGTCCGTTTCCACTCAAGACAGGGGGTTTTGAGCCAACAAGAAGGGGTATATCCTCGAATGGAGCTGGAGCCTTTTTTGTTCCGTCGCGGAAGAGTTCTCTTTCTTTTTTATCTCCAATGTTCATTATCCTTACTGCCTTTATCGCCTCTTCTTCGTCCTTGATCTCGATCGTATAGAGCATCCATCGGCCGTCATCGCTTAAGCAAGGAAAGTGCGCAACATTATTGCCTGAGTGAGTTAGCCTTGTTATTTCACCTGGGTTGTTTGCGTCCTTGGCATTTAAGAGCGATGCGGCAATCCAAAAGAAAGAAATAATGGCGGCGATTTGAATATATTTCTTAATCATTTCTTTCAAGCCTCCGTTTTTCGATTGGGGTAAGGCCTTATCACACCGAAATTTATGTAATCAAAGGGAGGAAAACATCTCTTCCCAATGGCAAGGCCTGACCCCGAGAGAGGTATATTTTATCAGGCATCATATTCTTTCAATTCGAACCCTTGTATCCTTTAATCCAAGGCCTCCTCCGATGGGATCTGCTTGTCTTACGATTATCTCGTTTGGATTCACACCGTTTCCTTTTTTATCCCACCAGATGAGATTTGTATCCTGGTCGTTGCTCTTGAATCGCTTGCCCTTGGCCACCTTTCCGACTGCCGAATGGCCTAAACCTTCAGCCATAGCCACAGACCAGGGATGAATCCGGTGAGTTGTTAGTACGCGGGAGACTAAGGACCCCACAGAAGAAGTGACTCGGACTCTTTCTCCATTCTTGATGCCTAACCTGCGGGCTACATCTTTGTTAATCCACAAGCGGTTTTCATGGAGTATCTCCCTCACCCATTTACTGTTTGCGGTTCCTTTGGCCCAGAGATTGGATTTGAAGGTGGTGAGAATAAACTCGTCCTTTTTCTTTTCTGGCGCGAATAGAGGTTCATAGTCTGGCAATGGGGAATAGCCATTCTGCTTCAACGCTTTAGAATAGATCTCCACTTTCTGGCGCGAGGCAGGGAGCTCTTTATCGCCGCTGTACCGGTATCCGCCCGAATTAGATGTTTTTTCGGTCCAAAAGCCCTGGGTCTTCAAATTTTTAAGACCGCCCTCCGTCTTTAGACCGGAAATTGAATAGACTAACCTTGTTATATAATCTTGCGTATTTTTATAAGGAAGATTTCTCGCTACGCGCCCCTTTATTCTGCGCGCCAGCTCCAGACACACGTTCCCCACTTCTTCGGCCTCGCCCCTGGGCCTGAACATTGGTTCCAGAAGCTTCCCCACATCAAAGGTTGGAGACCTTAAGACCTTAGCAGTGCTTATCATGAATACAACTGGCTGCCTTAGATTTAGGATTGGAACCTTATCCAGTGATGGAGCGGTGCTTAATCCCCATCCCTCAAGATATGTTGCCGCAGGAAGAGCCATGTCAGCCAGCAGAGCTGTTTCTGTTAGATGAGTATCCATCACTACCAGGAAGGGCACAGTTTTTTCGTCTTTTAGTAAACTTGCAGTTGATTCACAATCAGGCTCTACGTAAGCGGGATTGGAGAGGTAAGCGAAATAAGTGTTAATTCGGGTATTGGTCTCTTTTAGTTCTTTTATTCCTTTTACATTAACATCTGAATTTAATCTGGGTCTTAAAACAGCTGCGTTTGGCTCGAGGCTTGCGGGATATCGAGGATAGAAAAGGCCACCTTCCTTCTCAAGGTTTCCGACAAGCCAGTTAAGGAGGGCTACAGATCTTACGTTCTGGGTTCCATTCTTGTGATCGCTTATCCCGCCTCCGATTAAAACCATTGAAGGCTTCTGTGTGGCAAACTCGACTGCAAGGTGTTCGATATCTGCTGCTCTTACACCACTCTCTTCGGCTGCTTTCTCGGGAGTGTATTGGGATAGGTGATTTTTTATCATTGTCAGCGAGGTGTTGGTCTTGCGGTCCATAAAATCTTCGTTGACCAGTCCCTTTTCTACGATCACCTTGGCCATAGCCAGGGCGACGATGCCGTCGGTTCCTGCTTTGATTGGGTACCAGGCGTCGCTCTTGGCCGCGGTCTCGGACATCCTGACGTCAAAGGTGATAAGCCTCGCTCCCTTCTCCACACGGGCATGGATGAGCCGGCGGGCAATTCCTACGAACTGGTCGTGGTTAGCATAAGGATTAGCACCGAAGTTTAGGATGAATCGACTTCTTCCAACATCCTCAACAAGAGATGGAAATCCTGTCATTGAGGTTAAGGCTGCAGTGCGGTTGAGATTCTTCAAGCCCGGCCTGTCGATCGTACGAGTTGCTCCAATAGCAGAGATGAATCTATCTAGTAAAGGATCATCATGGCCTTTATCAATCACAAATTCGTTTATCCTGCCTTCTCTTATCATCTTCTTTAAACGCGCAGCCAGGGTGGAATACACTTCGTCCCAGGTAATTCTAGTCCACTGGCCCTCGCCTCTTGGTCCTTTTCTCATCAGCGGATAAAGCAATCTTTCGGGATCGTTGACCAGGTTTAGCCCAGCAATACCCTTGGCGCATATCCCGCCTTGGTTATTGGGGTGGTCCGGGTTCCCGAGGAGCTGGACGAGCCGCTCCCCGTTAAGATAGGCATTGATGCCACAGCCTGCAGGACACTGTTCGCACGTCGTGGGGACGACTTGGAGGGGTTTGAGTGAGGTTCGGGATACGCCGTCTTTTTTTATGGAACCTGGCCTTTGTATCGGGCTGAGGCCAGCAGCCGTTCCTGCAAACCAGGCGATACCGGTCTTCATGAAACTGCGTCTTGAGATTCTTTTTTTTGACATAAGTTAAAATACCTTTATAGCAGCGGGATGAATTCCCCGGCTAAAACGACTACATATCTCATGAAAAATATTCCAATGACCACCAGGATCGAGGCCACTATTGTCGTAGCCAATGTCCTTAGCCTTGGTACTATCAGGAGAAAAAAGGGCACGATCTTGCCCAGCAGATTCTCGACGACAAGGAAGAGGAAGCTGAATTTTCCTTGCAGGAGCAGGTGGGCTGCTGCTTGAGCATCTGAGTGGGAGATAGAAAGGACTATAAGGTCGCAGGCCACAAGAAAGAGGTCGAAAACAATCATCCAGGCAAGGAGTTTGCCAAGGCCAAATACAAGCTCGCGGTCGATTTTCCTTTCTTTGGAAAAGAAACGTTCTTTGATTATGAAGACAAGGATCATGAGGGCAATCCCCGAGATAACAGCGGAGACAAGGAAGAGTATGGGCATCAGGGCAGTATTCCAGAGGGCCCTTGCCTTGCCGAAAGCAAGAATGAATCCCGTATATCCATGAACCGATACAGCTAGGGGGATACCGATAAGCCCAAAGATCCTGGTTAGTTTCATGTTTTCCTTAAACATGAAATAGCCGTATATAATACAATTTATCGGATAGAGTATTAGCAGGAATGAGCCCCAGGTGATAGGGGAGGCCATGTTGAGATAAATAAAAAGATGCCAAGCACGGTAGGGCGTCCCCACATGGAAGAGAAGGAATAGGGGGGCTATGATGAGGACTATGGTGGCCACAACAACCCCAACCTTACCGAGTGGTTTGTACTGGCTCAGGCCAAAGCCATAGGCCAATGTGGATAGGATAAATGATCCTGCGCTTACACCAGTTAGATAAATATACATAGCGATGTTAAAGCCGAATGCATCCTGGTGAAAGATGTTGTAAATAACCTGAGTATCCACGACACTATTCCTCTTTTATCTTTTTTGCCTCTACAGCGGCTTGCTCAAGACCGATGTAAAAAGTTTGGGGATCGGTTCCCATATCAGGTTTTATAACCTGAACCGCATTCGTGGCTACGGCTTTGGCAATATCGCTTCGAGGATCATTAAGATCGCCGAATATCATTGCTCCTGTGGGGCAGACCAGCACACATGCTGGTTTTAGACCGGCGTCTACTCGATGATGACACCAATAGCACTTCTCTGCTATTTTTTTTCTGGGATTGATGTATCTTACCCCATAAGGGCAGGAAGCCATGCAGTAGCGGCAGCCGATGCATCTGTGCGGGTCGATGTAAACGATTCCATCAGGGCGTTTGATGCCAGCATTAACTGGACAGACAGTGACACAGATAGGCTTGTCGCAGTTGTTGCAGACTACAGGAAGAAAGAATTCCTTGGAATCAGGATATTGACCTTTTTCTACTTTTTTTACCCAGCTCCTCCAGACACCCAGCGGCACATCGTTTTCACTCTTGCAAGCCACCACGCAGGCGTTGCAGCCGATGCACTTCCTCAAGTCGACCAGCATGGCGTATCGTTTTTTCTTATTGCTCATGGTTTTGTTGCGCTATTCTTTGTCGTTATTGTCTTTGTCGCTCTTAATATGATCGCCCTCCTCCTGGTCAGGCTTATCTTGGTCCACTTTATCCAAATCGCGATTATCTTGATTGCCCTTATCTTGCTCATCTTTATCCTTTTCACTCATACCCCTATCGCTCTTATCAATATCGATCTTACCCTGATCACTAATATCCTGATCTTCCTTTTCTATCTTGCTCTTATCCTGATCCCCAACATCTTTTTCACGCCTATTTTTCTCACCCTGATCTTGGCCGCCCATCTCTTTTTCATCCTTGGCTCGTTCTGTTTCTTTTTTTTCCTTCTCCGGGGCTTCTTCTTTTATTTTCATGCTTTCATACCATGTCTTCATCCCCCCAGCTATCGTCTTTCGCGATTTATACCCGAAGAAGACACCCATTCCAACGACAAGGAGGATAGCTAGTCCACCGCCCATATAATTGAGCTTGACCCATCTTATTGATTCGAGGTGTGTCGGTCCCATGAGTGAGCGAGCTTTTGAACGAACATCATGGCAGCGGGAGCAAAAATCCTTAAAAGGACGTTTGGCTCCGTGAGCAGAATCACCATAATGGCAATTAAGACACATCTTCATATCAAACCTCTCCGAGAGGTCGCCCTTGCGGTGTCCGGATATCTTTCCCAAAGAGGAGCCTTTGAAGATCCCTTTGACCATAACCTCAGCATGGCATTCGTTACAGGTCTCTCCCACATTATCCTCGTGCACGGACGATGATGGATCATCATGGGGAAGGATGTGGTGTTTGGTATGACAGTGGTAGCAGAGGGGAAGCTCTTTATTAGGGGAAGGAACTGCAAAGGTTAAGTGAATATTTTTCTGATACTCTTCTGCTTCTTCAGGATGACAGCGGGCACAATCCACATCGATGAAGCCTTCCCTGAAATGGATATATGGATTGGCATTTGTATGGCAATCCACGCAAACCAAGCTGCCTTTGTGGTGGATATCCTGGGACCATTTCTCTGGATCAACGAAGAGGGAGCGGATCTTCCCATCGCTTGTGATCTGGGAGATATCGGGCTTACCGTGACAGAAAAGACAATCTTGATCGGTGTATTCAGAAATTTGAGAAAAAGAACGGCTAAAAGAGAAGATTAAGAAAAAGGAAAAGGTCAACAGACATTTTTTTAAATGCATCCCTCTCAAGCGCCTTAGTTAAGTTATCCTGTGATTGTTATTAGATGCTGCGTGCTCTTTGTGGATGAAACTATCCTCTTCATTTTAATTCTATGGGCTCTAATCATACAATTCTTAAAAGGGAATAGCAACGCCCCAGGTCAGTTTATAAAATTTTTGTTTGCTTCCCGACGGGCTTGTCTTTATATCCTTCCAGATTCCTCCGCCAGCGGATAATTCCAACCAGTCTAAAAGCCTTATTCGTACGATCAGGTCTGCTATATGAGTTTGCCCGCGAGAAAAAAGCTTTTCTGTCTGATAAAAAATCTGAAAATGGAGACCCACTCGATCTTCAAACCACCTTCCAACCCTAAGGCCATATTCGTAGCGGGGAGAATCGCCTGAGAGGTCGAGATGTCCTCTCTGTTTTGTATTCTCAAGGAGATACCAGAGAAAAGGTTCGATATAGAAATCTCCTTTTTTAGACGGTAGCCCGAGGCCTATATAATTGCGGTTGACATAGTAGCGGCTTTGATTTATGGCGCTTCTGTGATCTAAGTCATGATTACTGTCGTGACCAATAATCAAGACAAGATTTCTTGATAAGAATTGCCTGAGGGAGAAGTGCCAATCAAATTTGGTGCGGCTATGATTGTCGTCATGAGTCACGAGCTGGGCAAGGAAGACTGTGTTTTCTGTAATAAAAATGATGTTTCGAAATCCATAATTCCATCTATCTTCTTTTCCACTGAGGTCATTATAACTGGGAAATGTGCTTGGAAGTTGGAGATGACCGAAAAACTCTCCGTGGAGGGTGACTTTCTTTTCTCGGCTGACCGGCCTTTTCTCAAGATAGGGACGGTAGATAAAAAGTACGTAAGAATAAACCGAATCAGGGATGATAAAACATGAAAACAATAAAAAGAAAAAAACGATGCATATGCGTTTTTTAATATTCACGGTTCGCCAGTATTAACATCCTTAAAGGTTCATATTTTTTGCTTTTTGCTTATTACTGTCAAGATTATTTTAAAAAGAAAAGGGGACAGGCCGCTTTTAAGGCTTAAAATGAGAAGAGAGAAAAGGTATAATACATTCCTTCGATTTCTAGGAAAAAGGATTCTGTTTAAATAAGAAATTGAGGAAGGAATATTATTTTCGTTTGAGAGGGGAAACATGGACGAGAAATGGGATGTGATAATCATAGGAGGAGGTCCTGGTGGATACGTTGCTGCTATCAGGGCAGCTCAGCTTAAAAAAAGAGCTGCTCTTATCGAGAAGCATAAGATAGGCGGGACATGCACGAATTATGGATGTATTCCCGCCAAATATCTTTTGCATCAGACAAAGATTTATAAAGAGCTAAAAGAAAACAAGAATATTGAGGGTCCTTTAGAAAAGATAAAATGCAACTGGAAGAAAGTCCAGGAGGAGAAGAACAAGGTTGTAGAGAGACTGGTGAAGGGGATAGAGTTTCTGTTAAGGAAAAATGGAATAGAAATCATAAGGGCAGAAGGTCTTATCAGGAGCGAAAAACAGATTGCTGTTAAGACAGAAGGAGGAGAGAAGATTCTAGAGTCGGATAAGATTATCCTTGCCACTGGCAGCAGGCCGGCCGCGCTTCCTTTCCTTGAACCAAACGGGAAGGAAGTTGTTACATCTCGTGAAACGCTCGAGTTTAATGATATCCCCAAAAGAATGTTGGTTGTCGGAGCTGGCGCAGTCGGACTTGAATTGGGCTCGATTTACCAGAGGCTTGGTTCGGACGTTTCAGTCCTTGAAATTATGCCCACTATACTCCCTGGCAGCGATGGGGAAATGGCTGCCCGATTGGAAAGGATCCTCAAACAGCAGGGACTTAAAATCCATACTCAAATGAGAATAGAAGATAGCAGCATCAAAGAAGGTAGGGTAAGCCTTAAAGGCACAAGCCTTAAAACTCAATCTGCTTTTGATTTTGAGGCAGAAAAAGTTCTCTTGGCAATTGGAAGGAAGCCAAACACTGAAGATCTGACAGGAAAAGACTTTGAACTTATCTTAGATAAGCATGGATTTGTCAAAGTAAACTCTCAGCTGGAAACAAACATCCCAGGTATCTATGCCATAGGAGATATGATCGGTGGATATCTTCTTGCCCATAAAGCATCGCACGAAGGAATCATTGCTGCCGAGAATGTGTCTGGATTAAAAGCGGAGATGAGCTATAAAGCTCTTCCTCAGGCAGTCTACACATATCCAGAATTCTCCTCTGTTGGTCTGACTGAAGAAGCAGCTAAGGAGAGAGGAATAAAGATTCAGGTGGGCTTGTTCTCTCTTCAGGCAAACGGCCGGGCTCTTACACTTGGAAAGCAGGAAGGTGTGGTCAAGATAATTGCAGATGAGAAAGATGAAATCATCGGGGCTCATATCATTGCTCCAAACTCGAGTGAATTTATTTCTGAGATAAGTTTAGCTATGAAAAGAGGCCTGAAAATTCAGGACGTCTCTTCATCAATCCATATCCATCCGACATTATCGGAAGCTGTGATGGAAGCAGCCATGAAAGCCAAAAACCAGGCTATTCACATATTAAATATTTAAAAAAATATCAAAACGTTTGCAAATACAAATTTATTTTTATAAAATTTATGCCTTTATTTACATAGAAGCATGACCGAACTTTTCCTCGTTTTCCTCGTTTTTGGCCTCTTGGGATTTGTCTTGCTCTTTATGAACAAGCTTGTGGGACCCAGGAGGACAAATCCCACAAAGGAAACTCCGTTTGAGTGTGGAAGCCCTTACCTCCAAGAGGAGATCAATCCTGTTCCGATTAAGTTTTCTCTTGTCGCTTTTATATTTCTTCTTTTTGATATCGAAGTCGTATTTTTCTTCCCCTGGGCTCTTATCTTCAAAGAAATGGGATTAGCTGCGTTGATTGTCATGTTTGCGTACATGTTTGTTATCATCATGGGATTTATTTACGCCTGGAAAAAAGGCGCTTTTGTCTGGGATTAGGAGAACAGAAAAGATCAAAAATATAGCTAGTAACTATCACTTGTAGCTGGTGATGAGGACCAGTAACAAGAGATCAAGAAGAAGGTAGCACATGATAGGAAGTTTTTTTACGACGAGATTCAATTACATACTGGGATGGGCTCGGAAGTATTCTCTTTTTCATTATCCTTATATTACAGCTTGTTGTGGTATGGAATATATGTCTACCGCTGCCTCCCATTTTGATTGGGACCGCTTTGGGACTGGCTGGACAAGGTTTTCACCACGTCAGTCTGACATGCTTGTTGTCTGCGGAACAATCTCTCATAAATTAGCACCGGTACTCCGGACAGTCTATGACCAGATGACCGAGCCCAAGTGGGTTATGGCTTTTGGCACTTGTACTGTGAGTGGCGGTATTTACGACAATTATGCCGTTGTTCAAGGAATTGACCGCATTATCCCGGTGGATATCTACATTCCGGGCTGCCCACCTCGCCCGGAGACAGTTTTGGATGGCTTAATAAAATTACAGGAAAAAATTCAAAAACAAGAACAAGAATGGAGATGGAAAAAAAGAAAGTAATAGAAGAACTAAGACAGAAATTTTCAGAAAAGATAAAAGAGGTAACTGTTCAGTTTGGAGACGAAATTCTCCTCATCGAAAGGGATTCCCTTCTTGATATTGTCCAATTCTTGAAAGATAAGCCTTATTCCTACAGCATGCTTCTCGACCTCACCTGTGTCGACTATAAAGGTCAAGAACCGCGCTTCGAGATGGTTTATCATCTGTTTTCTATTCCCAACATACAGCGCTTAAGAATAAAGGTCCGACTCTCAGAGAAAGACCTCCAGATTGACTCATTGACTTCGGTCTGGAAAAACGCCAATTGGCTGGAGAGAGAAGTCTACGACATGTTTGGAGTTAATTTCAAAGATCATCCTGATCTAAGACGAATTTTCATGTATGACGGATTCGAGGGCCATCCTCTGCGTAAGGACTTTCCTCTGCGTAAACGCCAGCCAAGGATTCCGTTGAGAAAATAAAATGCCGACAAGAATTCAGAAAGAAGCTTCCGAAGAAAGCCTTCTTCTAAACATGGGACCTTCTCATCCAGCCATGCACGGGACAATCCGGATAATGCTCGAGCTTGACGGGGAGCGGATTCTCAATTCGGAAGTCGAAGTGGGATATTTACACAGAGGTTTCGAGAAAATCTGCGAACACAGGACCTATTTCAACCTGCTTCCCTATACGGACAGGATGAATTATGTCTCTCCTCTAATCAATAACCTTGGTTATGTGATGACAGTAGAGAAAATGTTAGGCATCGAGGTGCCTGAGAGGGCGCAGTATATTCGAGTTATAATGAGTGAGCTTTCGCGCATTTCTGACCACCTTACGTGTCTGGCAGCCATGGCCATGGAGTGCGGGGCTTTCACCGTTTTCCTCTACAACGTGAAAGCACGTGAATTTATCTGGGATGTCATCGAAGAAACCACGGGCGCGCGCATGACAACTTCCTATATCCGCATAGGCGGAGTTAGAGCTGATCTTCATCCTGGTTATAAAGCGGTTCTTAAGAAAGCGATTGTGGAGACAAGAAAAGTTTTAAAGGATATTCATGGTCTCCTTGATAAGAACAAGATTTATCTTAATAGAACAAGAGATATTGCGGTTGTTTCTCCAGAGACAGCCATCTCCTATGGATGGACTGGCCCCTGTCTCCGCTCCACAGGCGTTTATTATGATGTCCGCAAAGCTTCCCCTTATGCGGTTTATGACCAATTGGATTTTGAGGTTCCTTTGGGCGAGCGAGGGGATAACTTTGACAGATACATGGTTCGGATGAAAGAGATGGAACAGAGCCTAAGGATTATTGAGCAAGCCATGGAAAAAATGCCAAGTCCGTCTCCATCCAAGCTTATGGCTGAAGCTCTCGAGCCAGCCGAAGCAATCAAGGCCTCCAGAACAAAAAGGATTGAGAAAGAAATAAAGCTCTCTCCCAATTTAGAAGGTTCAGAAAGGCAGAAATACCTGGATATTCTTGGCACAGATAAAAAATATGTCGTCCCTCCCAAGGAGGATACATACACTTCGATCGAAGGGATCATTAATCATTTCAAGTTTTTCATGAGGGATCATGGTATAAGACCTCCCAAAGGGGAGGTTTATTTTTCTGTTGAAGGCGGAAACGGCGAGCTTGGCTTTTATATCGTATCAGATGGCACTGACAGGCCCTATCGCTTGCACCTGAGGGCGCCTTGTTTTCACATTGTTTCTGCCCTGGAAGAAATGATCAAGGGGCGCTACATAGCCGATGTCATTCCTACTTTTGGATCGACGAATATGATAGGAGGAGAGTTAGATAGATGAGTCTTGAGTTCTCAGAGAAGGCAAAGAAGAAAATCGAGGAAATTGTTGCCCGCTATCCTCAAAAAGAAGCGGCTATTCTTCCAGTTTTACATGTCACCCAACAAGAATTCGGCTTTATCTCTGCAGTACAAGAAAAAATAGTAGCTAAAGTTTTAGGAATAAAACCTATTAGGGTGAGAGAACTCGTGACTTTTTATACCATGCTCACCAGGGAATCTTTAGGAAAATATCACATTCAAGTCTGCACCAACCTGAGCTGCCATCTTTTAGGAGCAGATAATTTCGTTGATTATTTAGTAGATAAATTAGGGATTCAGCCTGGAGAGACTACCCCTGACAAAAAATTCACTCTTTCGACGGTTGAGTGTTTAGGTGCCTGTGAGCGAGCTCCCTGTATGATGATAAATTTTAATTATTACGGTGACTTGGATCCAAAAAAAGTCGATGAAATCTTAGACAATTTGAAATAGAAAAATGAAGGAAAAGGTTTTAACCGAACATTTTGGGCTTGAGAATCTATACAAAATAGACGTGTATCAAAAGCAGGGAGGGTATCGAGCTACGGAGAAAGCGCTAAAGAAAATGAGCCCAGAAGAAATTCTGGAAGAAGTGAAAAAGGCTAATTTGAGAGGAAGGGGTGGCGCAGGCTTTCCGGCTGGAGTCAAGTGGAGTTTTGTTCCGCCCACGGATAAGCCAAGATACCTATGTGTCAACGCTGATGAGGGAGAACCGGGAACTTTTAAAGATCGCTACATCATGAGCCACAATCCCCACATGCTGCTCGAAGGGATTATCATAACTTCTTTCTGTGTGGGTATCAATGCTGCTTTTATCTACATCCGGGGCGAATATGAAGCTATCGCCTTAAGGCTTGAACAGGCCATTTCAGAAGCATACGAGAAAGGATTTTTGGGAAAAAACATCGTGGAGAGTGGCTTTGACCTGGATGTTTATGTTCACCGCGGTGCTGGAGCCTATATCTGCGGTGAGGAAACCGCACTCCTGGAATCGCTCGAAGGCAAAAGGGGAAATCCTCGTCTGAAGCCTCCTTTTCCTGCTTCTGTTGGTCTTTGGCAATGTCCTACGGTTATAAATAATGTTGAAACAATCTCTAATATCCCTCATATCATACTTAATGGTGCGGAATGGTTTATCAAAAAAGGGCTTCCCAAGGACGGAGGAACCAGAATTTTTGGTGTAAGCGGCATGGTCAAGAATCCAGGAATCTACGAACTGCCTCTTGGAACCAGCTTGAAAGATATCATTTTCAAACATGCAGGAGGAATGAAGGAAGGAAAAAAATTGAAGGCCGTTATTCCAGGTGGAATGTCAGCACCTATTTTGACAGCAGATGAAATAGGTATAAAAATGGATTTTGACTCGCTGGTCGAGGCAAATTCTATGCTCGGTTCTGCTGCAATCATAGTCATAGATGACAAGACCTCTATTCTTGATGTTTTGAAGGTTGTCACTAAATTTTATTCCCATGAGTCATGCGGCCAGTGCACCCCCTGCCGGATCGGAAATTCGTGGATAAATAAAATCGTCAAACGTATAGCAGAAGGGAAAGGGAAAAAAGAAGACATCGATAGTATCTTACGGTTGGCTTCAAATATCGAGGGCAACACTCTTTGCCCCTTAGGAGATGCTGCAGCCATGCCTATTCTTTCCATCACCAAGAAGTTCAGGAAGGAGCTTGAATCTCATCTTTAGGCTCTAAGCCGGAGAAGGCGAACGAGATGATAAAGATTTTCATAGATAAAGATCCAGTAGAAGTAGAGGAAGGCACGACTGTGTTGAAAGCCGCAGAGCGAGCAGGGATTCACATCCCTCATCTATGTTATCATCCTGCTTTTCCGCCAGAGGGAAGCTGCCGTATGTGTCTTGTCGAGATTGAGGGTTTTCCCAAGCTTGAGCTGGCTTGCTCAACCGTGGTGAAAAAAGATATGAAAATCTCGACAAAGAGCGAGAGGGTGGTTGAAGCCAGGAAAGCAGTGTTAGAATTTCTACTGGCAGAACATCCCCTTGATTGTCCCATCTGCGATAAAGCTGGAGACTGCAAACTCCAGGATTATTACGACGAATACGGACTTTTTGAAAGCCAGTTCAAAGAGGTGAAAGAAAAAAGAGAGAAAAAATTAAAGATAGGAAAAACCCTCATTCTTGATCAAGAAAGGTGTATCCTCTGCACTCGCTGCGTCCGGTTTCTAAGAGAGGTGACTGAAACGCAGGAGCTTGGTGTATTTCACCGAGGGGTTCATTCAAGTGTTAATATTTATGATGGGGCTACTGTCGTAAATAACTATGCAGGCAACTTAGCTGAGATCTGCCCAGTGGGCGCCATCACCGACGAAGATTTCAGGTTTAAGACCCGAAGCTGGTTTTTAGAGAAACGAGAATCCATCTGCCCTCTATGCAGTCGCGGCTGTAACATTCTGATCGAATATCACCCGGGTTTTGCTCGCTTCGAGGTGCCAAAAAAAGTCTACAGGATTAAAGCTAGAGAAAATCCTGAGGTCAACGGTTTCTGGATTTGTGATCGCGGAAGATATGGCTATTCCTACCTTGAAGAAGGCAGAGCTGATCAAATTATCTTGAATAAAATAGATGGGGAGAATGTGCTTACATGGGAAAATATCTCCGAGTACCTAGGAGAAAAAATAAAACGCTTATATTCTGCCAAGAAAGCCACAGGAATTGCCTTGATTCTTCATACCTGGCTTTCGAATGAGGAGCTCTTTCTCGTTCATAAAATCTTTAAAGAAGACCTTAAAGTAGAAAAGATATTCTTTGCCGACCCCCCTCAGATAGAGGCTGACGGATACTTACTTACATCAGATCCAAGTCCTAACATAAGAGGGGCTTTAGAAATAGGTTTTGATATCAAAACCGTGGATTTGGATGCCTTGGCTGATGGAACAGATTTTCTTCTCGCCTTTGGTCCATTTCTTTCCGGACTTTTCAGTTTAGGAGATCTGAAAGAAGCTCTTGATAAGATAAAAGGAAAGGTGCTTTTCTCTTATTATTCGAATGAGTTGAATTCTCTGTTCGATATAGTCATTCCGGTGGCTTTGATTGCTGAAAAGGCAGGTTCCTTGACGAATGTGGATGGGATAGTTCAGAGTTTTCAACCTGCTTTAGAACCGCCAGGAGAAAGCCTGCCTGAATGGAAAGTGCTGGCTGACCTGGGTAAAAAATTGGGAATAGATTCTAAATTCTTTGAAAAATTCACCTCTCCAGACGCAATTTTAGGAGAGATGGGGAAGAAAATTACTTTTTTTCAAGAAAAAGAATGACTGAAACGTTAACTGAAATATTGATTGTCTTCATCAAGATAGTCTGTGCTCTGGTCTGGTTCCTTCTCCTTACTCTCTACCTGACCTGGCTGGAGAGAAAAGAGAGTGCGCTCATCCAGGATAGGCTTGGCGCGAACAGAGCTCCAATCTTTGGAATACGCATCATCGGTCTTTTCCAACCCTTTGCCGACGCTATTAAGATGATTTTTAAGGAAGATTTTGTGCCTTCCTTCTCCAGAAAATTTCTCCACACACTGGCTCCTTTCATCTCTTTCTTTTTTGTGGCCATCACGATTGCAGCCATCCCTTTCGGAGATATTTTGCGCATTGGAAACCGGACTATAAATCTCCAAATACTGGATTTTAACGTAGGGCTTTTATTTATTCTGGCTATGCTGTCTCTGGGAATATACGGTATTATTATCAGCGGTTGGTCTTCTAATAACAGGTATACTCTCACCGGTGGACTGAGAGGAGCTGCTCAGGTTATTTCTTACGAAGTTGCCCTGGGATTGTCTCTCATAGGCCTGATCATGGTCTATCCATCTTTGAGGCTTTCAAGCATTGTCGTCTATCAGGGAGAGCTCCTTTTTGGCTTCCTTCCAAAATGGGGAATTTTTCTCCAACCCCTGGGATTTGTTATCTTTCTCTTTGCTGCTCTTGCTGAAACCAAAAGAGTTCCCTTTGATCTTCCTGAAGGGGAATCTGAAATCATAGGATTTTTCACAGAATACAGTGGGCTAAAATGGGGCCTTTTTATGATGACAGATTTCATGGAAATCATAATTATTTCCACTTTGCTCACTACTCTTTTCTTTGGAGGCTGGCAGGTTCCCTGGTTGGCTTCGGACGGTTTTCACTTCCCATGGGGAGGAGAATTGTTGCTCCCTCATGTGGTCATTGTTCTCTTTCAGGTCGCAGCTTTCAACATAAAGGTCTTCTTTTTCTGCTGGCTTCAGATTTTGATCCGCTGGACCTATCCTCGGTTTCGTTATGACCAGGTGATGGATTTAGGCTGGAAATTGCTTGTTCCTTTAAGCTTGGTTAATATCATCGGAACAGGCATTATTATGACTATTTGAGATGATAAAAGCACTGGGATATTTTATCGAGATTATCAGGGGAATTTTGATCACAGCCCGTCATTTTGTTGTGAATTTGTTCTTTCACATCCTGAAAGTTCTGGGGATAAAGACAAAAAGAAAAGGAGCTGTGACCATTCAGTACCCTGAGCAAAAAAAAGAAATCGTTTCAAGACACCGGAGTTTGCACCGTCTCATGACCAGGCCAGATGGCAAACCTCGCTGTGTAGCCTGCATGCTGTGCGTTACAGTTTGTCCTTCTGAATGCATATATGTTGAGGCGGCTGAGGATCCTGATCCTGAAATACAGAAATATCCTGCCAAGTTTATCATCGATTTAGGCCGATGCTGCTTCTGTGGATTTTGTGTCGAGGCCTGTCCGGAGGATGCCATCCGTATGGACACAGGGAATGTCCACTTTGCTCAATACAGCCAACAGGATCTGATTTATGACCTGGATAAACTCATCGGATGACAATCGATAGGATTTCCTTAGGTCAGTTTGATATACACGGCTTAAGAGACGGCTTTTTTTTTCTAGATGGGGGGGCTATGTTCGGGGTCGTGCCCAAAACTCTCTGGGAAAAGAAATTCCCTGCCGACGAAAAGAACAGGATAAAGCTGGCCTTAAATTCAATCCTGATAAAAGCAGAAAAAGCATTAATCCTGGTTGAGACAGGAATCGGAGGTGATTTAGACCCGAAATTTTACGATTATTATTCTGTGGAGAGAAAACCTGGACTTGTACTTTCTCTAGAAAAACTGGGGTACCAGGCTGAGGATATCGATTTTGTCATTAACACCCATCTTCAC
The DNA here is from genome assembly GCA_011773465.1 of Candidatus Aminicenantota bacterium. GTDB lineage: Bacteria > Acidobacteriota > Aminicenantia > Aminicenantales > Aminicenantaceae > SOIV01. The sequence continues at coordinate 41,926 of WVXO01000022.1, forward strand.
TTTGATCATTGTGGGGGGAACACTCTTAAGAACGAAAAAGGGGAAGATGTCCCCACGTTTCCCAAAGCGAGTTACATAATTCAGAAAGGAGAATGGGAGTATGCACTTCATCCCAGCGAAAGAGACAAACCCAGCTACTTAGAACAAAATTTCCTGCCTCTGGAGAAACACGGGCTCCTTCAGCTTGTAGACGGAAACAAGGAGATCTCAGAGGAAGTCGAGGTCATTGTTGTACCAGGACACACATCTCGCCATCAGTGTGTGAAGGCTAGCTCCGAGGGAAAGGTCTTCTTCTTCCTTGGAGATTTGGTTCCGACTTCAGCTCATGTAGGATTGTCTTACATCATGAGCTATGATCTCTTTCCTCAGGAGACGTTGGAGAGCAAGAAGAGATATTTTGAGCAGGCTATTGAGGGAGACTGGATACTTGCTTTTAATCACGATCCAGAGCACTTTTTTGGCAAGGTCAAAAAGGTAAACAATAAATACACGTTCGAACCTCTCAGGTAGGGGCTGGCAAATTAAATGGGGCCAGGCCCCATTTCTTCCAGCAAATCCCTATAAATGTTAAATGGTATAAATGGGGCCTGGCCCCATTTCTTGTATGAATGATTCATCATACACACATTTTGCCTATTTTATGTAGGAGCTTGATTTATCAAGCCCACAATTTTAATAGAGCAATCGAGAAGAAGAGAAAGTCCTGCGTTACCAAGTAATCAATGTTCGGTGTTTGACAATTGATATCGGAGTACTGATAATTATTAAAGGAAAAGATATGAGTTTAAAAGAATACAAGAAGAAAAGAGATTTTAAGAAGACCTCAGAACCTGAAGAAACAAAACCAAAGAAGAAATCAGAAGGGCTGATTTATGTTATCCAGGAGCACGATGCTTCTCATCTCCATTTTGATTTACGCTTGGAAGAGGACGGTGTGCTTAAGAGCTGGGCAATTCCCAAATCGCCTCCTCAGGAAGAGGGAATAAGAAGGCTGGCTGTAGAGACAGAAGACCATCCTTTAGGCTATGAAGATTTTGAAGGCGTAATTCCTGAAGGACAGTATGGGGCAGGAAAAGTCAAGATTTGGGACAGAGGCGATTATCTTCCCCTTGAGATGACCATATCAAAGAGAATTATAGAGATAAAGGGCAAAAAAATGCATGGAAGATATTGTTTGATAAAGCTGAAACCCAAAGAGCCAAAAGATAAAAATTGGCTTTTTTTCAGACTTAAAAAAATTAAAGGAAAGGACGAAAAATGAAGGAAGATACCGAGAAAATATCGTGTCATGTTTGTAAAAAAATGATCCCCAAGGCAACCGCCCTCCACTCAGAAGGTCAGGAATATGTCCTCCATTTTTGTAACGTTGAATGCATGGATTATTGGAAAAAAGATAAGGAAAACAAAAAGAAAAAAGAATAAATAGACTGCTTAGCTATATTCTCGCTTGAACAAAATGCTTAATGAGCGGAAAATAAAGATAACAATTTCATAACTGAAAGGTCTCTCGCAACGAGAGCTTCAAACTGAATCATAAAGGGAGGGATCATGGAAGAAGAAATGAAAGAGATGGAGCAGAAAGTTATTGAATTGTGTATCTGCCAAAGCTGCCCGACTTATGTTCAAGGAGCTGATCCTATTGGGTATTGTTTTCCGACAATCGGCAAGAATGTAAAGATCACTGAAGAAGATCAATGCATTTGCCCCGGATGTCCGGTTTTTACCCAGGAGTCGCTAACAAAAACATTTTTCTGCACACGTGGCTCAGAAAAAGAGCAAACAGGGGGTGTGTAAAAGAAAATTCTAATTTTCAAAACGCTCGCTTCTGCGATGTAGTGATTGTGCGTATCTTCTGTTCTGTCTTCTCATATTGATTTATTCAAAAAAGTTACATTCCTGAAACTTTCATCGCCGATATTTCGTATATACAAATGATAGGAATATAATAGAGAGAGAATTCTACGTTAGCAAAACATGAAATCACCAAACTCCCGGGAGGAGAAAGATGGCAAAAAAAACTAATAAAACAGGATTAATTGCCCTAATCGTTCTGGCTTTTTTAATTATTTATGGTTGCAGGGGTCAAGCGCCTGCTAACAGCAAAAGCGAAAAAGAAGAAGATCCGCCTATTCCGGTTGAGGTCACAGAGGTCATTAAAGGCTCGGTTTCTGCAAATTATTCGGGCACAGCCACGTTGGAGGCTGAAGGTGAAGCATTAGTGGTAGCTAAAGTAAGTGGAGTTATTGAGAAGATTTTTGTGGAAGAAGGGGATAGTGTTGAAGCTGGACAGGTTCTTGCTAAACTAGAGGACGAGGAATTTATCCATAGACTTGCTCAGGTAGAAGCAAGATTAGAAGAATTAGCAAACGAGTTCCAGCGCAACAAGGAACTGTTTAAAAACAAGCTCATCAGTGCTGAAGCCTATGATCGGACAAAATATGAATACCAGACACAAGAAGCAACCTATGATTTGACAAAGCTCAATCTTAACTACACTGAAATAAAAGCACCCATCAGCGGTATAGTATCCGAGCGTTTTATCAAGGTGGGGAACATGGTGACCGTTAATCAAGACACCTTTCGTGTTACAGATTTCGATCCTTTGCTGGCAGTGCTCCATGTGCCAGAAAAGGAATTGAGTAAGCTTAAGGCAGGATTTCCGGCAGAACTAATGGCTGATGCTATCCCAGGAGAAATATTTTCTGCAGGAATACTGCGTATTAGCCCGGTAATATCAGCAGAGACAGGCACGTTCAAAGTTACTGTTGCAGTTACAGATGAAACCCGGAAGTTGAAACCTGGCATGTTCACCCGGGTAAATATTGTCTATGACATGCACGAAAACGCACTACTCCTTCCTAAAGACGCTATCCTCACTGAGGACTCGGAATCAACTGTTTTTATAGTAACAGAAAAGGTTGAAGAAAAATCAGAAGAAGAAGGGGATCCGGAGAAGACAGAAAAGAAAGAGAAAGCAGAAGCAGCTCCAGAAGAAGAAGGAGAAGAAGAAAAGCCAGGCAATGACTCAAAATCAGAAACTGATTCTGAACCGAAAGAACCTGTTAAATATTTGGTAGCTTCCAAGAAGGAGATAACAATCGGGTATATCAATTCTACCCATGTTGAGATTCTTTCAGGTGTAGAGCTTGGCGATGTTGTGGTCACGACCGGCTTAAGCACCTTAAAAGACGGGGCGAAAGTTAAGGTCGTCGAGAAATGAAAAATTTAATCAATACTTCAATCCGACGCCGAGTTACGGTGTCTATGTTCACCATAGCTATTCTCCTTTTTGGCCTTGTTTCCTTTTCGCGCTTGAAGATCAACCTGCTTCCCGAATTAACCTTTCCTACGTTGACCATCAGAACTGAGTATGCTGGAGCAGCGCCGGCAGAGATAGAGAATTTAATCACCAAACCAATAGAAGAAGTGATAGGGGTAATTAAGAATGTTCAAAAGATCAGCTCTATCTCTCGGTCTGGCCAGTCAGATGTTATCCTCGAGTTTGGCTGGGGTACTGATATGGATTACGCCATTCTGGAAGTTAGAGAAAAAATGGATTCTCTTGAGCTTCCGTTGGGTGTCCGTCGTCCCTCTATCCTGCGGTTTGACCCTTCTCTCGATCCAATCATGCGTTTTGGCCTGTTTCGTGAAAAACCCGAGGAGAGCCAAGAACAGGTTATTGCCGAAGCAAGTAAAACCGAATCGAACGCGGAAAGCGCAGTCTCAGCAGAAGTATTTAACGAAGAAGAGCTTAAATACCTGAGGCGCTTTGCAGACGAGCAGGTAAAAAAAGAGCTTGAAGTAGCGCTGGGTGTGGCTGCCGTTAGAATAAGCGGAGGGCTGGAAGATGAGATACAGATCTTTATCGACCAGATGAAGGTGGCGCAGCTTAAGCTTTCGATAGGGACAATATCCAGTATTCTTCGTGCTGAAAACGTGAATCTCTCCGGGGGTCGGTTGGAAGAGGGTACTCACCAATTTCTGGTCCGTACCCTGAACCAGTTTCAATCCGTCGAAGAAATAGGGGATGTGATAGTCGCCCAAAAAAATGGTGCTCCCATCTATTTGCGGGATATCGCTGCTGTTCGTCACGGATTCAAGGAACGTCAGGCTGTTACACGTATGAGAGGCACTGAAGCGGTGGAGATAGCAATTTACAAGGAAGGTGACGCGAACACAGTTGCAGTTGCTCGTGAAGTTGATAAAAGACTTAGCCGAATTAGACGAACACTGCCGTCACGTTTAAAATTGGTTAAAGTCTATGACCAGTCGACTTTCATCCAGCAAGCTGTCAATGAGGTTATTAATGCAGCTATTATTGGAGGCCTTCTTGCTATTTTTATTCTCTATTTTTTTCTTCGCAAATTCTTGGCAACGCTTATAATATCACTCTCCATTCCGATCTCAGTTATCGCCACGTTTAACTTGATGTATGGCGCTGACCTCTCTCTAAATATTATGTCTCTGGGGGGAATAGCACTAGGCATCGGTATGCTTCTTGATAATTCGATCGTTGTTTTGGAGAATATCTCCCGCCACAGAGATCAAGGGAAAAATGTTCTCTCGGCTGTCAGCGATGGTGCTGGTGAGGTGGGAACTGCGGTGACTGCTTCAACGCTTACCACAATAGCCGTGTTTTTTCCTCTGGTTTTCGTCAAGGGAGTCGCAGGACAGCTTTTCCGTGACCAAGCGTTAACCATAACATTCGCCCTTATGGTCTCCCTTTTAGTTGCTCTTACTTTAATTCCGATGATGGCTTCTCTTGAGGGTAGAAGAAGAGAAATCATAAAACCTCAAGAGATAGGAAAACCTCGCAAAGGAATCAGAAAATTATTAAGAAACATCCGAAAGTTTATTTTTACTACTATTCCTGTTTTCCTCTTTAAGCTCGTTTTTAGATTATCCCGCATAATCTCACGAGTTTTCCTTTTCCTTTTGAAACCGTTCTTAAACACTTTTTCCAAAGGTTATGCAATCGTAGAAAAGCGCTACCTTCCTTTTCTACGTTGGGCGTTGGGACACAGAGGAATTGTCCTTGTCGTTGCTGCAGGATTTTTCCTTATCACCCTGCTCTTGATTCCCAAGCTGGGTATAGAGTTGATACCCCAGCTTTCCCAGGGAGAATTCAGGATAGAATTTCGTCTGCCACCCGGAACACCTCTGGAAAGAACCGATCAAACCATTGCTGCCGTTCAAAGATCAGTCAACGAGATTGAAAACGTTAAAATGAGTTTTTCAGTTGCTGGAAGCGGGAACCGTTTTGATACGAATCCCGAGCATGGTGGCGAAAATTGGGGAGAGCTGAATGTGGCCATGGCTCCAGGCTCTTCTCGGATGAATGAAGAACAGGCCATGACTGAGATTAGAGGGGGCTTAGAAAATTTGCCAGGCCTGCAGTATAAGTTTTATCGACCGACATTATTCACCTTTAAGACACCAATCGAGATTGAGATTGCAGGATATGATCTAAAAAAGCTAAAAAGGGTTAGTGATGAGATAGTGGAGCAGATGAGATCCATAGAACGTTTTGCCGATGTGAAATCATCGATGGAAAAGGGACACCCAGAGATCCAGATACATTTTGATCGTGAAAGAGCATCTGCCCTTGGCCTGAATGTTTATGAGATTGCAGATCGAGTTGTTAAGAAGGTACGGGGAGAAGTAGCAACAAGGTATGCCTGGCATGACCGGAAGATTGATGTCTTGGTTCGTGTGAGCGAGGAAGACAGAGCCTCGATCAGCGATATACATGACTTAATCATCAATCCAGAAAGCGAACGGCCAGTTCCTCTAGACGCAGTCGCAAATATTCTCGTTGGCACAGGCCCGGACGAGATTCGCCGAGTGGACCAAGAAAGGGTCGCCCTTGTTTCAGCAAACTTGACCTACGGGGACCTTGGTACGGCTGCAAGAGAGCTAGCTGGAATAATTAATAACATGGATCTTCCAGAGGACATCGCCGCCAGTGTCTCAGGACAGAATGAGGAAATGGAGGTCTCGTTCCGCTCTTTACAGTTTGCTCTGCTTTTGGCTGTTTTTCTGGTTTATCTGGTTATGGCATCACAGTTTGAGTCCTTCCTTCATCCCTTTGTGATCATATTTACCATACCTTTAGCTTTCATCGGTGCTGTTTTTGCCCTGTGGATCACAGGGTCAAAAATAAGCGTTGTGGTTTTTATAGGATCGATTCTTCTTGCTGGCATTGTGGTCAACAACGCGATAGTCCTTATTGACCTTGTCAATCAGCTGAGGTCAAAAGGAATGGAAAAAATGAAAGCCATCGTCGAAGGCAGCTGTTCTCGTCTTCGTCCTATTATCATGACCATGTTGACAACGACATTGGCGCTTTTGCCTCTTGCCATCGGTCTAGGTGAGGGCGCTGAGGTCAGGGCACCGATGGCCATAACTGTTATCGGCGGGCTAACGGTCTCAACTCTGCTGACCTTAATCGTGATTCCCGTTGTCTACAGCATAATAGATAGAAAACCATGAAAATAACAGATTTTTCACTCCGCCGTCCTGTGATGACCCTTATGATATTTTTGTCTTTTGTTGTTATCGGCTTGATTTCTTCCAGACTCCTTCCTCTTGAGTTTTTCCCTGAGCTGGATGCTCCTTATGTCTCCGTCTACATTCCTTATCCTAATTCAACACCTGAAGAGGTCGAGCGTGAGATAACTCGACCTGTAGAGGAAATTTTGGCCACTATTAGCGATGTTAAGCGCATGGGCTCAACTTCTTCAGAGAATTCATCCAACATTTTCCTTGAATTCGAGTGGGGAATTGACACAGACGTTAAAACCATTGAAACCAAGGAAAGGATAGAAAGCATCCGCAGCCAGCTTCCCTTGGATGTAGAAAGGATTTCAATACAGAAGTTCAATACTGCTGATATGCCAATTCTAATAATGAGAATATCAAGCAAGCGAGATCTTTCCAACTCGTATGATATGCTCAACCGCCTGCTGAAGCGCAGGATTGAACGCATTAGAGGGATTTCCAAGGTTGAGATGTATGGAGTAGAAAAAAAGCAGATACTTATTCAACTTTTGGCTGACCGCATAATAGCTCACCAGATTGACCTCAATCGTTTATCCCAAGTCCTAAGAAACAGCAATTTTATGGTAACAGCCGGTCGTATCACTGATTCTAACAGACGCTTTACGGTCAGGCCCATGGGAGAAATCAGTACAGTCGATGAAATCAACAACCTGATCGTTGGAGATAACGGTCTTAAACTTAGGGATATCGCTCATGTTAGTCATGAGATGCCAGAGCTGGATTATGGAAGACATCTCAACCAAACCTATGCCATCGGTCTGAATGTTTTTAAGGAAAGTGGTGCAAATATAGTCGATGTCGGAAGGAGTGTTAAAGAGACGATAACAGAAATCAGTAAAGACCCGAGAATGGAAGGAATCAGTCTTTACTTGATGGATGATCTGTCCGAAGGAATCGTAAGCTCTCTCAATGAGCTCCTCAAAGCCGGTTTATTGGGAGCAGCCTTGGCCATAATAGTCCTTTTTCTGTTTCTTCGCCAATGGTCTACTACTTTCATTGTTGTCCTTGCGGTTCCGTTTTCCTTGCTTGTCACGCTTGCCTTTATGTATTTTATGAACCTCTCACTCAACATCCTCTCCATGCTGGGCCTTCTCCTGGCTGTGGGGATGCTGGTGGATAACGCTGTCGTGGTTACGGAGAATATCTACCGTTATCAAAAGCTAAATCCGGGCAAAAAAAATACGACTATCTCTGCTGTGAAGGAAGTTGCCCTGGCCATCACTGCCGGAACTTCGACAACTGCTATTGTTTTTCTGCCCAATATCATAAGTAGCAAAAACGAAATCGCCATCTATATAAAGCACGTAGCCTTATCTTTATGTGTTGCTCTCGGTGCTTCCCTGATACTGGCGCAAACCGTTGTCCCCCTTCTGGCCTCGCGGATTAAGACTTCTCCTTTAAACCAGAAAAAACGTTGGATCGATAGGCTTATTTCTCGGTATAAAAAAATTCTTAGCTGGTTGCTTAAACACAGAAAAACCTCAGTTGGTATTCTTCTTTTAACCCTTTTCAGTATCGCTATACCCATAAAGTTCGTAAAAAGTGACATGTTCCCTGAACAGGAACAACGAAGGCTTTATCTAGAGTATAACATCAATGATACCTACACCGTTGAAAGAGTTGAAGAGGCTGTGAATAAAGTCGAAGATTATCTTTTTGCCAACAAAGACAAGTTTGAAATCGAATCTGTTTACAGTTATTATACGCCAAATTACAGCTTATCTACTATTATTCTCAAAGAAGGTAGAGAAGCAAAAAAATCCCAGAAAACAATTAGCGAGGAAATAGTCAGCGGTCTGCCTGAAATCACTGTGGGCAATGTCTCGTTTGAAAGAAGGCGATCAGGAGGAAGCACAGACGACCTGAACATCTACTTGGTCGGAAGTTCTACAGAACAGCTGATAAATCTATCTCACGAAGTCGCCTGGACACTGGGAAAAATTCCGGGATTTAAAGATGTCCGGTCTCGAGCTTCAGTGGGCAGTAAAGAAGTCCTTGTTGTAGTCAACCGGGAACGAGCCAAAAAATATGGTTTTTCGCCTCAGGAGGTCGCTAGCAATATTGCTGTTGCCATGCGGGGAGTTAATCTGCGACGTATGCATGATGAAGAAGGCGAAATTGAGGTGAGGGTAGAATTCCAGAAGGAAGATAAGAGAAACCTGGAACAGCTCCAGAATATCAGTCTTTTTGGAGAAAACAACAATCCTGTCAAACTCTCTACTCTGGCCGATTTTACAGTCAGACAAGGACCACCCAGCATACGTAGAGAAAACCGCATAACATCACTGGGGATTGCAATAAATTTAGAGGATTTAACGGTAAATGAAGCCAAGAAGAAAATCAGCAAGGTCTTAGGCCAGTATAATTTTCCTCCGGGTGTTAGCTGGAACTATGGACGAAGCTTTGATTTTGAAGGAGAAGCAGTTAAAACCATGTTGATCAACACTCTTCTGGCACTGGCTTTGATCTATTTTGTGATGGCTTCTCTTTTTGAATCGTTAGTATTCCCTGGTGCTATCTGGACTTCCATCATCTTTGCTGTTGTCGGTGTCTGGTGGTTTTTCCTCGTAACTGGCACTATTTTCGATCTCATGGCCTGGATGGGAGTTTTGATATTAATCGGTGTTGTGGTCAACAACGGTATCGTGTTGATCGATCATATCAACCAACTCCGTGCCCAAGGATTAAGCCGGTATGAAGCCATCGTCCAGGCAGGCGGCAACCGAATTCGCCCGATTTTGATGACAGCGGGAACAACAATACTCAGTCTCGTTCCTCTTTGCTTCACCACTGTCGCCATCGGCGGAAACGGCCCTCCGTATTTTCCGATGGCCAGGGCCATAGTCGGAGGCCTGGCTTTCTCAACCCTGGTCACGCTGATCATACTGCCAGAGATATATCTTTTGCTGGATGATTTGCGCCAGTGGTCCCGACGCATTCTAAGCTCTGCCTTGAAATAATCCCTTCTCAGTTTCATTAAAAATAGATTTAACTATTTTCAAAAGACTTTAAAATGGGGCCAGGCCCCATTTTTTGCCAGGCCCCATTTTTTGGGAAAAAAGGGGTAGGTTACTTTTTTTAAATATGTGGGTTTGATAAATCAAACCCCTACGAAATTTATGGAAAAGTAGCCCGTCCCCTTTATCTACCCTTTTTCTGCTCTTGAAATTATTGCTGCTCTTAAAATAGAATGTTACCAAATTGATAATCGATAAAAAAATGAGCGTCTATAATATCAAATTGAAGGATATAAAATGAAAGTAATAGATCTGGCAGATGAATACAAAGAATTATATTTTGTTTGCCTTGAAGATTGGTCTGAGGAGATGAAAGAAGCAGGGAGCCATAAAGAGGACTGGTACAATAAAATGAAGAACAAGGACCTCAGGGTAAAACTGGCAACGGACGATTATGGAATGGTTGGGGGAATGATCCAATACATGCCCATTGAACACGCCTTCGCCGAAGGAAAGAACCTCTATTTCATCCATTGTATCTGGGTCCACGGGTATAAGAAAGGAAGAGGTAATTTCCGGAAGAAGGGGATGGGCAAGGCTTTGCTTAGAGCAACTGAAGAGGATGCAAAAGAAAGGGATGCGAAAGGAATCGTCGCCTGGGGGATTTCTTTGCCGTTCTGGATGAAAGCTTCGTGGTTCAAGAAGCATGGATACAAAAAGGTAGATAATATAAGAGGACGAGTTCTGCTGTGGAAACCTTTCACAGATGATGCCGTTCCTCCCAAATGGATAAAGGAAAAGAAAAAGCCTGAAGCTTCACCTGACAGAGTTACAGTGACATCATTCCGTAATGGATGGTGTCCTGCCCAAAACATCGTTTTCGAAAGGGCAAAAAGGGCTGCCCAGGAGTTTGGAGATAAAGTTGAATTTCGTGAAATCGACACTTTGGATAGAGATGTCTTTTTAGAATGGGGTATTGCCGATGCGTTGTTCATAGACGATAAAAAGGTGCGAACTGGACCTCCGCCTTCGTTTGAAAAAATAAGGAAAAAAATAGCAAAAAGAGCTAAAAAGCTAAAGAAAGAAAGCAATCTCATATCCTTTTATCCATGATTTGCCCTGTTCATAGCCAAAAGCGTCCAAAATAAGCGACAGGCCTTTTTGACGTTTTTATAACTGTGGGTTATAAAATTATTAAAAAATCTAGAAATTTATAACTCCGAGTTATATTTTGCATGTTTTAGTTTGGTCAGAATATATCTAATATATTTAGAGAAAATATAGACCTCTCAAATCAAGATTCTATGTCAGAGAAGAGGAGGAGGAAATAAAGATGAGCAACCCATATTCGTTCAGTAAAATAGGAAGCTTTGAGACGTGCAAATTACAGTATAAGTACAGATACATTGATAAATTAAAGCTTAGAGTTGAGACCATAGAAGCATTTATGGGGATTGTAGTCCATGAGGCGTTGAAAGAGTTTTATGATCTTGTGAAAAACAAAATAATTAAGCCTAAAAAATGGCTGCTTTCTAAATATGACGAACTATGGAAAAAAGGCTACAAGGACTCGATAAAAATTGTGAAAAAAGAGTTTTCTGCTGAGGATTATTATGAAAAAGGGAAAAAATGCTTGATGGATTACTATGAAGAGTACAAGCCTTTCGGCCAGACAAAGATTGTGAAAACAGAGGAGTCTGTCTTTTTCAATTTAAAACATAATTCTGATGAATACAAATTTACCGGAGTAATTGACCGCCTGGATTGGAACGATAAAGAAAAAATATTTGAAATCCATGATTACAAGACTTCTGCGTCACTGATGACTCAAGAGGAGGCAGGCCAGGATTTTCAACTGCCCCTTTATCAACTTGCTCTGCTCAGCATGTGGCCAGAAGCTGAGAAGGCAAAACTTATCTGGCATTATCTTCTTTTTAATAAGCAGATCGAATCTTCGAGGACAAAAGAACAATTGATGGAGGTACAAAGCATCGCTGTAGATAAGATAAAGGCAATCGAAGCTTGCGAGGAATTTCCTCCCCATAAAAGCGCTCTCTGTGATTGGTGTGATTTTCAGCAGGTCTGCCCGCTGTGGAAGCATCCGAAGAAGATGGAAGAGCTGGACGAGAATGAATACAGAAAAGATCCCGGAGTGAAATTAGTAACCAGCTACTCAGAGTTAGAAGAGGAAAAGAAGCAATTTAAAACGAAAATAGAAGAAATAGAGCGGGAGCAGGCAAAAATAGCAGAGGCTGCCATAGAATTTGCGGAGAAAGAAGACAGCTGGGTTATAGATGGCCCTGATAAGCAGTTGGTCGTGACAGTGAAAGAAGAGCTCGGGGCGCCATCTCGAAAGGAAGACACTGAGAAGTGGGAAGGATTACGAAATATTTTAATAGAGAGTGATAAATATGTTGACGTCTCAACCGTAAATAGTAATATGTTAAACAAGATGCTAAAAAGCTGGCCTCAAGAATTCATCGATAAAATAAAAGGCTTCCTAAGCAAAAAGACCATAAAAAAAGTGGATTTAAAAAACAAAACGTAAGAAAAAATCAGTGAAACAGATTAGTTCAATCCAATATGCATAAAGATAAATATAAAAAAATGGATAAAAAAAGGAGGACCTCGAATATGCTAATCCCAACGATAGTCATGGCTGTTTTTGCCATCATTCTCCTTTACATCGGATATTCAAAAGGGCAGGGACAGCACATCACCGGCCTAAAAATCGCTCTCAAGATAACAGCACAGATTGTTCCGTTATTGATTTTTGCCTTTATCATGGCTGGAATGATTCAGACTCTTTTGCCTCGTGAACTCATATCCAAGTGGATAGGGGAGGAGTCTGGCATACGAGGGATATTAATCGGTACACTTGCTGGAGGAATAACACCAGGGGGGCCTTATGTAAGTTTGCCAGTTGCTGCTGGATTCCTGCGTGCTGGCGCTGGAGTAGGAACCATGGTTGCTTTTGTAACAGCCTGGTCATTATGGGCAGTTGCTCGCTTGCCCATGGAAATCGGGATATTGGGGTGGAAATTTACAGCTGTTCGCCTTGTTTGTACCTTTTTCTTTCCCCCTATTGCTGGTTTTATAGCGCAGCTGTTTTTTTCAGGCTTCAAGTGAATATTCATGGGGCCTAGTCTTTAAGGAACTTTTTAAAAAATCATCCGTAATTAATTTTGAGGATTTTTATCTTATATACAAGAGAGAAAAGCCTAGCGTTAAAAACTAAAATTATTAAATTTGAACAGATTAATCTTGCATACGGAGAAGGAGGGAAAAAATGGAAAATAAGAAATCATACTTTAAATTGCTGTTTTTCATACTCACTCTGTCGTTTATTGGCTCTGCTGCGCTGGTTGGCGAGGAGAGGATAAGCAACGTCCGGTATGAAATATGGGTAGAGCTGGATGATCAAAACAAAATGCTCCACGGAAAAGAGAATATCACCTGGCTCAATAACACTCGAGATGATGTCCAGGATATGTGGTTTCATCTTTATTATAATGCTTTTAAAAACGAGATGAGCACCAAGATCCAAGAATCAAAAGAGGAATGGTTTGAAGCGTTTAGAATTAAGATAAAAGAAGGAAAATGGGGCTGGGTAGATGTTACGAGTATTAATCTTGTTGATGGCACAGATTTAAAGCCGACTATGGAATTTATCACCCAAGACAAGCCCGTTCACCCAGATGACCAGACAGTCATGCGAGTTTTTTTCCCTGAGCCTGTAAAACCAGGCGAGGAGGTTCATCTCCAACTTGAATTTGAGTCAAAAATTCCAATGTCGGTTAGTCGTTCAAGCTATTACCAGAATTCTTATTTTATCGCCCAGTGGTTCCCAAAGCCTGGAGTTTACGAAGAAGGAAAAGGCTGGAACTGTCATGAGTATCATCTTGACTCTGAGTTTTACGCGGATTTTGCGGAGTTCACAGTCCATATCACTGTGCCTGAAGCTTTTGTGGTGGGAGCCTCAGGCAAGCAGATAAAATCTGTTCCTGATGAGGAGAAAAAAACAGTAACCTATACTTTTTACCAGGAAAATATTCACGATTTTGCTTGGACAGCTAACCCTGATTTTATCAAAGTCGAGCGCGATTTTATCGCTTCTGAAGAAGTAAGTCCTGAAGAATACGAGGAAGTCGCCCGCATGCTCCAGCTGCCGGTGGAAGAAGTCAAACTTCCTGATGTCAAGATGATTCTTCTCATCGAGCCCGAGCATAAATCGCAGATCGACCGCCATTTTAAAGCCTTGAGGATGGCCATAAAGTATTACGGCCTCTGGTATGGTCCTTATCCTTATGAAACCGTGACCATGGTTGATCCCCCTTTCAGGACTCGTAGCGGAGGAATGGAATATCCGACCTTTTTCACCGCTGGAACACGTATCCTAACAAGCAAAAAGGTACTTTCCCCTGAAAGTGTCATTGTCCATGAATTTGGACATGGATATTGGTACGGATTATGTGCGAATAATGAATTCGAGGAGGCATGGCTTGATGAAGGGATCAACAGCTACTCTGAAGGAAAAGTTTTAACTATAGCCTACGGACCGGGTGCCATGCCAATGTCGTTTCAAAGGATTCCTCTCTCTTGGTTTTGTAAGCTTCCCGAATATTACAACTATGAATTGGAAAGGGCAGTAGCAATCCATGTTGTTGAGCTTGATCCGATCACAACTATCTCCTGGAAATTTCATGACAGAGGAAGTTATGCATTAAACGTCTACTTTCGTGCTTCAATCTGTCTACACACTCTAGAAGGATTGGTTGGGCAAGAGATGATGCTCCGGATTCTCCGGGCATTCCAGATGCGTTTCCGCTACAAGCATCCCCAGACCCAAGATTTCATCGATGTGGTTAATGAAATAACAGGAAGAGACATGAGCTGGTTTTTTGAAGAATTGTTTTTTAGTACTTTAAATTTTGATTATGGGATATCTTCAATCTCATCTAAAGAGAAAAAAAAGTATGCTCGTGGTGTTTTCGATGTAGATGGTGAAAAAGAAGAGATCACTTCAAAGAGAATAAAGAAAATGGAAAAAGAAGATAAAAAATCCGACGATAAGAAGCTTTACATTACTGAGGTAAAAGTCAGGCGGTTTGGTGAAGCCCGAGTGCGGGGCGATACAATCATGAAAATTAAAGTCGTTTTTGAAGATGACTCAGAAGAAGTAATAAACTGGAGAGGACAGGAAAGGTGGAAAAAGTTCACCTTTGAAAAGACGGCAAAGGCCAAGTATGCTCAGATAGATCCAGACAATATCTGGCTTATTGATTCCAACCTGACTAATAATAGTCTCAAGAGGAAGCCGTCTCGAAAGGGCATTTTTAAGGTTGCCACTGAGCTTCTCTTCCTGATACAAAATTACATTCAATGTGCCGCCTCTGTGAGCTGAAAGGAAAGGAGAAGGAAATGAAAATTCTTAAAATATTCGAAAAAGGATTTCAAACGACCAATAAAAAACTAAGAATGGTGGTTTATCTGTGGCTCATAAATTTTATATTTTCAGTGTTGATCGTCACTCCTTTTTATTTTTTAATAAAAAAAGATTTGCCCCGCTCGCTCATGTCTGATCAGATCCTCAAGGGGACAGGATTACTATGGCTGAGTGATATCATCTATAAATATCAAGATTTGCTTCCTACCCTTGTCGGATGGTTTCTTATTCCGGCACTTTTATTTATGCTGCTGTATATTTTTCTGTATGGAGGCATAATCGGAAGGATTGCTGCCCAGGATAAGAAAACAGACCTGACAAGCTTTCTCTCAGATTGCAGCAAGTATTTTCTGCCCTTTTTAAGGGTTTTTTTGATCTCGCTCGTAGCCTATTTAGTGGTTTTTGGAGGTATTCACAGTCTTATTTGTGCTTTATTCAACCTTTGGGAAAAAAGCGCCTCAACAGAATGGCCTCTTATTCTTGTCTCCATTCTTGAGTTTCTTATCCTTGCTCTCCTTTTTTCGATTGTCAGGATGTTCTTTGACTATGTCAGAGTAAGACTTGTGGTTGAGAAAAGCAAGAAGGCGATACGAGCAACGCTCCTCAATATGTCTTTTATCGGAAAAAGGTTTTTTAGGGCCTGGTTATTATATCTTCTCGTAGGATTGATTACCGCTGTTTTTGGTGTTATTTATCTTGCTGTATACCAGCCCTTGCCAAAGATAGGCGTTCTCCTGATTGTGGGCTTTATCTGGCAGCAGATATATGTGCTCTCGAGAATGTGGACGAAAATATTGTTTTACTCAACAGAATATCATTTCTTCAGTTTTCATAAAGAAAAAGTCTAGAATAATATTTATCTGAATTTTTTTGCATCCCAAAATGAACCTTTTTGGACTATGGTGCGTCTATAAAATTGAATGGTGTGTATTAATGATTAAGATGATATTTAAGGAGGAGTCTATGAAATCAAAGAAAATATTTGCAATCATTCCTTTTTTCGCTCTTCTTGTTCTGTTCCTTTCTTCAACCACTTTTACTGCCAAAGCTTCCTCTGGTTCTGGTGACATTCTTTCTGCACTTTTCGGCAAGGAAGAAAGTGAAGAATTCTCCAAAGTATTGCCCCTAAAAGCTAGCGGAACTTTTAATCTAAGGAATGTTAACGGTTCTATCACCATCACGACCTGGAAAGAAGACAAAGTGGATATTAAGGCCATAAAAACTACCAAAAGCGATCCTGATCGGCTGAAGGAAGTAGAAATTGAAGTTGAAGAAACCGCAAACTCTGTATCTGTAGATACAATCTTTCCCAAATGGAAAAATATTCGGGTCAGCGTAAAATATGAAGTCAAAGTTCCCCAGGGAGTAAATCTCGGCAGAATAAAATCAACTAACGGAAGTGTTCACATTACTGGACCGGTCGGGAATACTCACGCCTCTACCACTAACGGAAGAATTGACTTGGACGGGGCAAAAGGCACTATATCTCTTTCCTCCACAAACGGCAAAATAGAAGCAGCGAATCTCAAAGGAGAACTTGATGCCGAAACCACAAACGGGGGAATTGTGCTGGAGCTGATTTCTTTTGAGGATGAAATAAAAGCAAGAACCACGAATGGCAGTATTACTCTAAGGATTGGTTCTTTAGAGAAAGTTAATGCTGATTTAAATGCTAGAACTACAAACGGAACTATATCATTGGATTTACCTGTTACTCTTAAAAGTATGAAAAAATCAAGGCGCAGTCTTGAAGCTCAGATTGGTCAAGGAGGACCTGAGATCTCACTAAGGACGACAAACGGTTCGATTAGAATTACAAAATAAGGTTTTTGTTCTTCTCTCCTTAAGAATTAAAAGAAAACATAAACCTTCTTACTCGCGTGAAACCATTTTTCAAGCTACTCTTCCCCTGTAATAAAAAATATCTTTCTGGGCAAGGGTGATTAGCTAATTAAATGGCTCTGGGACAATTACCTGATATATAGCTTAAAGTTTTGCTTTTATCTCATCCAAGCGTGTCTTAGCATCTGGTACCATCTCGAAAAATTTCTCGAGCTTTTCACAGACATAATCGCTGCAATAAGCACAATTAACGACATTTTTTTCCTTACCGCATTTTCTTATTTCACAAGTCTTGGTGTAACTGAAAAGATCCCCGCCATCTGATAAGCAGCCTTCACAATTAATATCTTCCGGCTTAAAATCTGTCTTAAATTCTTTTGACCAGAGTTGGGCGACTTCTGCTCGCTTTGCATCATCGTTATCTCGTGTTGCCAAAAATGCCCCACACTCATGACATGTAATACCGCAGAAAGCAATCATTTCATCCATTTATATCTCCTTGACTTTGATAGAATCCTTTATAATTAGAGCCATATATTAACAGCAGTTCTTTTTTGAAGCAAATTTTCTCTTGCGTTGTAAGTGCACGGATAAATGAGCAATTTGAATTTATCGCAAAAAAAGGAGCCTTGAAAGAAGGGGACTATCTTTGTTTTATGGGTCATCATTTTAAGTTTTTATATTTTACTTTTGCCATAAGAATTTAAGTTAGATATAATTACGAACTGCAAAAAATTAATTTGGAGGTAAAGCATGAAATTTAGAGGCTATTTTGTCGAAGACATACCTCGTCGAAAATTTCTCCAGATGAGCCTTAAAGGAGGAGTTGCGCTGGCAGCTACGCCTTCTCTTATGGCGCAGCTTTTGTCTTTTACAGGATCAGAAAAAGCTGGGGCTAAGTTGGCGCTCGATCCTCAAATTCTCAGCAATACAATAAAGCGCGCTCTTGAAAAAGGCGGTGAATATGCAGAAGTATACGTGGAAAACAGAATTTCTCGCAATATATTAATGGAAGAATCTAAATTCAAGAGTGGAGTATTCGCTTTAAGTCAGGGTGCAGGCATAAGAGTCATATCCGGAGATAAGACTGGATATGCATACACTGACGATATCACCGAAGAGAAACTCATGAATGCTGCTGAAGTTGCCTCTTTTGTTGCCAGGGGGGCTAAAGCAACAGGCCCTGTGGAATTAAAGAAAGCCAAAAGAAAATCTTTTATTACAGTCAAGCTTCCTCTTGATAGAATGGCAGATGAGAGGCGGCTCGAGGTTATGAAACGAGCCAACCAGGCCGCTTTAGATTATGATCCCAAAATAAAAATGGCTTCAATCAGCTATTATGATGAGATCAGAGGGAGAACCATTGCTAATAGTGAAGGACTCTTGGTGAACGATGAGCTGCCACTTCTGTTTTTTATCGTTCAAACCCTGGGTGTTGGAAAAAACACTCGCCACATGGGACGAGAGAGGCTTAGCCGCCATTCTGGTTTTGAAATGTTTGATGAAGTCAGTCCTGAAGAAGTAGCGCGCACGTGTGCCCGAGAATCAATTGCCATGCTTGAGGCCAAAGATGCTCCAGCAGGAATTATGGATGTTGTTATGCAAAACGGATGGGGCGGTGTTCTTGTCCATGAGGCTGTAGGGCATCCTCTGGAGGGAGATGGTATCGCCAGGAAGACTGGAGTATTTACGGGCAAAATGGGAAAGAAAGTGGCCAGTGAGGTTTTTACCATGGTGGATGATGGAACTTTGCCCAATTTCAGAGGAACTACAAATTTTGATGATGAAGGAACCCAGATGAAGCGTAATGTCTTGATAAAGGATGGAGTTCTTGTGAAATACATGACCGATATACTTTCAGCAAAGCAGTTAAAAATGGAGCGCACCGGAAACGGAAGGCGCGAAAGTTTCCGTTACATCCCGATTCCTCGTATGACCAATACTTTCATCCAAGAAGGGAAGGATAAACCCGAAGATATTCTCGCCTCCACTAAGAAGGGTTTATATGTCCAGAGCCTTAGCGGAGGAAGCGTTAATCCCATAACAGGGATGTTCAATTTTACCTGCCGCGAAGCTTACTTGATTGAAGACGGAAAGAAGACGGTTCCTGTCAAGGGAGCAACTCTTATCGGAAGCTGCCAGGATGTCATCGCCAACGTAGATGCGGTCGGAGACGATCTTGCTTTTGGTCCAGGCATTTGTGGTAAGGGACAGGCAGCTGAAGTATCGGCCGGGCAGCCCACTGTGAGGATTCGTGGCATAAACGTGGGCGGAAGCAGAGCAAGAAGATGAATAAATCGAAAAAAAGGAGATAATCATGGACTATAAAGGATTGTCAGAACAACTTGTTAAGAAATGTCTAAAGCTGGGCGCCGATGAAGCCGAGGTCTATATTGAATCAGGGCGTAACCTGAGCATCAGAGTCCGTAAAGGGGAAGTAGAAACGGTCCAGGAGGCAGGTGCCCACGGCGTCGGTTTTAGGGTTTTTGTCCAAAAAAGGATGGCTTTTTCAAGCTGTAATGATTTTTCAGATAAGGCCCTGAAGGCTTCCATAGAAAGTGCAGTCAGGTTTGCTAAAAACACAACTCCTGACGAGAATAATGTGCTTCCTGATGATAAAGGGATAACAAAAGTAGGGAAGCTCTATGATCCTCAGATAAGTCAAACTCCTATGGAAAAGAAAATAGAGTTGGCGAAGAAAGTAGAGAAGCTAGCCATGAAAGATAGCCGTATCACTAAGAGCAGCGGTGCCAGCTACTCAGAAGGAGAAGAAGAAATTTTCTTGGCTAACTCGAACGGTTTAAGTAAGAATTCGAAAATTTCGTCTTGTTCTTACGGTGTTTATGTCGTGGCGGAGAAAGGCGAGCAGAAATCTTCAGGAGGGGAGTACTGTTCGAGGCGGTTTTTCGCTGATTTGAAACCACCCGAAGAAATCGCAGAAAAAGCAGCAAAAGAAGCTTATGAAATGCTTGATCCTCAAATGGTCGAAACACAAAAAGCTGCGGTTATTTTTGATCCTGATGTGGCAAGGGCAGTTTTAGGCGGTATTTTAGCTGCCATAAACGGAGAGCGTGTTCTTCAAGGAAGAAGCTTTCTGGCAAAAAAGATGAACCAGAAAATTGGCTCAGAGTTGATAACGATTATCGATGATGGTACGAGGCCAAAAGGATTGGGCAGCAAGCCCTTTGATGGAGAAGGGGTTCCGACTCAAAAAAGGATAATTGTCGACAGAGGTATCCTTAAGACTTTTATGTATAACACCGTCGTCGCTAAAAGAGCAGGTGTTAAAAGCACTGGAAATGCTTCAAGACGCGGTTTTACTAGTCTGCCGGGGATTGGTGCTCATAATTTTTATATGGATGCGGGAAAGAGTTCCCGCGAAGAAATTATCAAGAAAACAGAAAAGGGGCTTTTGCTAAAGGGTGTTACCGGTTATGGCATAGCGCCGGTCAGTGGAAATTTCAGCGGAGGAGCATCTGGTTTTTGGGTGGAAAACGGAAAGATAGCTTTTCCGGCAAGAGGTTTGACCATAGCCGGTTCCGCTTTTGAAATGCTTAATAATATCGATATGGTTGGAGATGACCTTGACCTAGCTCGAAGCTTCACAGCTCCCACATTCCGCATAAAGTTGATGCAAATCGGAGGCAAATAACAAAGGGGAGAGGTTACTTTTTCTTTCTCAAACATTCCAGGAATAGAAAAGGGGGCAGGCATATTTTACGCTTTTCAAAAAAAAGTAACCTGGAGTAAAAAGTAGCCTGTCCCCTTTTTATGTCCCCTTTTTATATGTTCCAGCGATAAGAAATTTTTATTAAGAAAATATTATCTCCTGGAGCAGTGAATAGGTCTCCCAGATCACGTCTGAAATTAAAATCTCCGGGATGGGCATAATCAGCTCGATTCTGCGTCCAGACAAAATAGAGTATAGATCCAGGTAAATATTCCCACCTCAGAACAATGGTGCCTCGGAGGGATTTGAAGTTAAAATCTGGATTGGCAAAAGCAAAACTTGGCGCTGGTCCAGGCCCATCAGGATCAATTGTATACTCTTCATCGGCGTCCGAGTATGAGATCGTGGATCCGTCTTCACCAAAGAGATTGTACTCATATTTTTTTGGTCTAGCGAGCTCTTTAAATTGGTCATACTCTCCCACGGCCAGAAGAGGCTGGAGGTAGAGCTGTAAGCTCAGCTTTGGATTGAAAGTCCAGTTCAATCTGATTTCACTGGAGAGCATTCTCTGAAAAAATCCGGCAAAAATGTATCGAGTCCCAAACGTTTCAGTCATCAAGGAGTCATCCACTCTGGTTACCCATTGGACATCTGACCGCCGTACATTGTAGTTTGGATGAAAAGAAAAGCTGATATTACTTATTGGTTTCCAGCGCAGAGAAATACAACTGTGCCAACTATAACCTTCAGTGGGCCTTGAATAGTGATTTCCGTGCGCTGAAATGACTATTGGCTTCCGGCTGTCGGTATTGAGGCCGAAGTCAATCTCATAACCAGAGGGGATGAGGGCTAGAGGCCCTCCTCTTGTAAGGGTGTTACTGATGGTTTGGGGATTATAGGCAAGCATGGTGTTAAATCCCCAGTAGTTTAAGAATTGACCCTCGATAGCAAGCAGATATCCATCCCAGGTCTTATTGCCTCCGAAGTCATAGTTTCGGAAAGGACCGCCATAAATGTTCCAACTGCGGAAGATTTTTCCTGGGTGAGGCCAATAATAACCGAGAAGAAGATGAGCATTGATTTTGTCAGACATTCCGAATTGGAATCCGACATCATTCGGGTCAAAACCTGGAGACAGCGCGCCGACAGCCGCGTTAAAAAGAAACTGACCTTTTTGTTTATTTACATAGAATCGCCCTACCCAGCCGCTGAGAGAAGTAGCGTCTTCGTTCACTTCAACATGGGTAGCATCCGGCCGCTGGTAATAATGTAAAGAAGATTCTTGTAACTCCAGAATTGCTGATTGGCTTCCTTCGACCCGGGTGCCCCCAAACCAGCCGCCGAGAACCCAGGTTTTGTCTTTATCCAGAAACGACCAGCCATCAATGGCCAGAGAGAAAGCATTTTTGTTTAGAATACCCTCAAGGTTTTCATTACTTAAATTTCGAACAACAGAAGTGGCAATAAAGCCGAGTCCTTGTTTTCCCTCGTTAAACTCTTTCAGCGTCCGGAGTACTCCATAATAAGAAAAAGGTTCCACTTCTTCTTTAAAGCGTTCTCCTCCAGAATCAATCTCCGCATATTCCCTGGCTGTCAAGGCATTGATGAATCCTATGTTCCAGCCTTTTCCCACTCTACCGGTAAGTTTAAAAGCTCCTAATATTGTCGACCGGTCAGGAAAATTCACATAGCCGTCCTGTTCTACATAGCCTTGAGGAGCCCTGCCAATACGCCGGCTATAGAAAAGTGAGGGCGAACCCCAGTTTATATTGACACTGCTCGTCGCTCCTCCTCGGCCAAACTGATCGAAGATGTTTGAACCTTCGATAAAAAAAGGTCTTTTTTCCGAAAAGTACGTCTCAAAATCACTCAGGTTGATCACAGCCGGATCAACCTCTACCTGCCCGAAATCAGGATTAACGCTTGTATCCAGGGTTAGATTGCTTTTCAATCCGATCTTCAGGTCGAATCCTGTGTTTCCCAAGTATTTTTTTCCTGTCTCAAAAGGATTGCCTGACTCTTCAGGGCTGTACTGAGCCTGGGCAACAGAGTAGGGAAGGAATTCAATGTGCCGGCCAGGACGAATACCATGGATTCCCAAAAGTTTGGCAAAACGGGAGACATAGCCGCTGTCCTCTTTAGGGACCCAGACAAAACAGATTTTCTCGTTTTTCCGCTTGATAACTCTACGGAAATTGACTCCCCATACATATTCATCCTTTTTCGGAAAACGCAGTTGATTATAGGGAATTCTGATTTCAACAGTCCATCCTTCCTCATCGATCAGAGCTTTCCATTCCCAGACGCCATCCCAGGTCGTATCATTCCATTCATCATTGTAAAGAGTCCAATCAACGATGGAGCCAGCAGGGTTGACAGCGAACTGATAACCTGAGCGCCGGTCATAATAGGGGTCCACTGCAAATATAAACCAGTCAGAGTCGACAAAATCATCCCGGCGTCCTAAGCGGCGTGTGATCAATTCTGGCTGCGAATCATAAAGACGGGCAGCAACATAAAGAGATTTTTCGTCATACGCAACCCAGACTTCAGTTTTTTCAGTGGGCTCGGCACCGTCAGTCGGGTCAGACTGGACAAAGTCATTGTACGCTTTCTCCTGCCAGGCATTTTCCTCTAAAACGCCATCAATTCTAATTGGTCCGTTGGCTCGGATAGCTTGAACGGTTTTTTGTTTTTGAGGACTGGGGGGCTTAGCCAATAAAAATAACGGTAATAATAAAATAACTATGATTGTAACTTTAATTGCAGAATTTTTCCCCATATGATAGCTCCTTGTCGGAGATTATTAATTAAGAAAATATTATTATTCATCAGATTCATTTACTAGTACGTTAAAAACTACAAAAAAGATGCATATATATTTATTACGCAGCAAAATCCTTTTTGTTTAGGAAAATATCGAGGAATGCTAATAAAGGAAGGCCTCAATCATAAAATTATTTTCTTTTCCAGCCGCTTTATATAAAATAAAATGTTTTTCCTAAAAGGTATTTTTATTAACTCAAGAAAATTCCTTAGAGAAAAAGGAGGAACCATGAATAACGTCAGATCATTTGTTATCCTGGGAATTATTCTCTCTTTTATTTGTTTTTCTTTGAACCTATACGGACAGAGCGCTGATAAAATCGGCAAATTGTATGAGAATATCAAATGGAGATGCATCGGACCAGCAGTTATGGGAGGCCGTACAGTGGATATCGATGTCGTAGAAAAAGAGCCGTGGATTATCTACGCAGCCATAGGTCCGAGTGGTGTCTGGAAATCAGTGAATAACGGCACTACATGGGAGCCTGTTTTTTATAAAGAAAACACAGTCTCTGTCGGGGATATAGCTATCGCTCAATCTCATCCGGACATTATCTGGGCAGGCACAGGAGAGGCAACGTGCAGGAACAGTGTCACCATAGGCGATGGCGTGTATAAATCCAGCGATGGAGGAAAAAAGTGGGAGCATATGGGCCTAAAGAATACCCGCCATATCAGCCGAATAATCATTAATCCCGGAGACCCGAATATCGTCTACGTGGCAGCAATGGGCCATCTCTGGGGCCCGAATAAGTGGCGGGGCGTCTATAAGACTATAGACGGTGGAAAAACATGGAAGAAAATCTTGTATATAAACGAGGATACTGGTGTTGCAGATTTAGCCATCGATCCTTCAGACAGCCTGATTCTATATGCAGCAGCCTACGAACACCGCCGGCTTCCCTATTATTTTTCAAGCGGAGGTCCAGGGAGCGGGCTTTATAAGACAACGGATGGTGGAGAAACCTGGACGAAGCTTACAGAGGATTTACCAGAAGGAATAATGGGAAGAATAGGAATCGATGTTTCCCGGAGTAATCCTAATGTCGTTTATGCCCTTATTGAACACGAGGATGGCGGAATTTGGCGTTCAGAGGATAAGGGAAAAAGCTGGAAAAGAACCTGCGACAACGAAACCTTTGAACGGGTAAATTCCAGACCTTTTTACTACAGCCAGATTCGCATTGATCCCAGCGATGATAAGGTCATCTATGTTTTTTCAGTGCAATCTTTTGTCTCAAAGGACATGGGCAAGAAATTTAAACCAATTTCTAGAGGAATTCATCCTGACCATCATGCTCTCTGGATAGATCCATCCAACTCCCTTCACCTGATCGATGGAAATGACGGCGGTATAGATATAACTTATGATGGCGGTAAAAACTGGCACCCTATCCAGCACATGGCGCTGGCAGAGGTTTATCAGATTGGATTTGATATGAGAAAACCCTATTATGTCTACTGCGGCTTGCAGGATAACGGCAGTTGGGGAGGACCGAGTGCCAACATAGACACTGCGGGGATTACAAACGCTGATTGGTATACGATCGGTGGGGGAGATGGATTCTACGCCCAAGTAGATCCCACTGATCCAAATATTATTTACAGAAACTATCAAATGAATGGATTATCCCGCTTTGATATGAGGATTAATAGAGGCAAAACTGTCAGACCTCAGGCTTCTATCAAAGAACCTCCATATCGTTTTAACTGGAATTCACCGATTTACATTTCCCCTCATGACCCGAAAACCGTTTATACAGGAGGGAATTATTTATTCAAGACGACCAATGGCGGGCATAGTTGGGAAATAATCAGTCCGGATCTTTCAACAAATGACCCCAGGAAGCAAAAAGACTCGGGCGGTCCCATAACCAAAGATAATACCGGAGCTGAAATCCATTGCACGATAATCACTATCTCTGAATCACCTGTGGAGAAAGGAGTCATCTGGTGCGGAACCGATGATGGAAACGTCCAGATAACTCGTGAGGCCGGGAAAACATGGAAAAATGTGGTAAAGAAAATTAAAAGCCTTCCTCCGAACACTTGGTGCTCCCGTATTGAAGCTTCCCATTTTGAAGCAGGGACAGCCTATGCGGCTTTTGATGGCCATCGCCATGATGATTATGGAACATATGTTTATAAAACCACAGATTATGGCAACACCTGGAAGTCCATCAAGGGAAACCTGCCTTTTGGTTGGGTGCATGTGATTCGAGAGGATTTGAAAAACAAGAACCTCCTTTTTGTCGGGACGGAATTTGGGATTTATGCCTCCCTTGATGGAGGCCTAAGCTGGTTTTCGCTCAAGCATAATTTGCCAACCGCGGCTGTGCGGGACATTGCTATCCATCCTCGAGAAAATGATCTGATTATCGGAACACATGGGATGGGAGTTTGGATCTTGGATGATATTTCTCCTCTTCAGGATATGACAGAAGAAGTATTTAATTCTAGCTCTTACCTGTTCAATATTCGGCCAGCAACTCAATTCCTGCTGTCAACTATCCGCGAATATTACAGCAGACAGATCTATGCTGCTAAAAATCCTCCTTTTGGTATGACCATATCCTCTTACTTTAGGAAAAAGCCCGAAGAGAAGCCTAAAGTTCTTATAAAGGACACTAATGGCGATACAATATTCACGCTCCAGCTCTTAAAAAGAGAAGGTATTCAGAGAAGTATTTGGAATTTGCGGTATGTTCCTAAGACAAAGGAAGGAAAAGAGATTAAACCTTCAGGTATGGGATTTATTGCATCACCTTTTGTTGCGGCTGGAGAATACACGGTTGAATTGGTAGTCGGAGACCAAAAACTGATGAAAAAAGCAGTTGTATACCACGATCCTAGATTCCAAATGAAAGAAGAAGACAGAATTGTCCAGAGTGATAGAATGGTTGAAGTCATGGTTCAATCAAAGAAGATGGGGTTGTCTGTCACTGCTGCAAAAAATATAAGGCGGCAGCTTGATAAACTGGATAAAGAGCTGAAGGATAAAGAAAACAATCCAGAAATTGTCAGGGCTTCCATTAAGAACTTCGATGAGAAATTCGCCAAATTCGAAGAAGAAATTATGCCCAAGGGCATCGGATACAGAGGCTCCATGGAAATGGCTCTCAGGGGAGGTTCTCTCTCCCAGCTAGTTTTGAGGTTGGGAGCGTCCATCTCAGGGTATCCATCAGCTCCGACAAAAACAGAGTTGTCCCAGCTTAAGGAATTATCAGAAACTGTGAATGCACTTATCAGCAGGTTTAATGAATTTATGAGCGTGGAAATTCCAATGCTCAATGAGATTCTGGAAGAGAACGGCCTTAAACCTCTTAAAGCTCCAAAAAAAGTTAGCCTATAATAAAATGTAGGGGTTTGATTCATCAAAGCCACCTTATTCACATTGAATGGATATAGAATGTATGGATTTGATTCATCAAACCCACCTTATGCATATTGTAGGAGATTTATATTGTAGGGGCTTGATTTATCAAGCCCACCGCTTTATTTGTATAAAGATGCGTGTTTGATAAATCAAGCCTACTGTTTTATTTGTATGATTAAAAATGTATGTTTGATAAATCAAGCTCATCGATTTATTTATCCAAAATGTGAGCTTGATAAATCAAGCCCCTACGATATATGAATCAAGGTTTATTTCCCTAAGCTACCCAGCTCTAATGAATTTTATAATTTTATTTAAGGGAGGCAAGTTACACCGCAAATTTTGGCATCGGAATCCATGATTTTTCGTAGCTCCTGAAGGACATCGTCGTCTAAAAGAGAGGGCGGATTTTCTTTGAGGCGTCTTTCCACTTCTTCTGAGGCCCTGTCAGCAATTGATTTTTTCCCAAGGGAAACCCAATAATCATATGTATCCCGGTTGGGCTTGCTCATCGACTCTCATTCCGGGCTGCTTAAGAAGCTTTAAAGCCTCTTCATTTTCGACGAATACTCCGTGTTTCTCGAGGATTGCATGGGCTTCTTCAATTATTTTTTTGATAAATTCTTTACTTAAGAATTCCAATTTAGGTCTTATTGTTTTAATCATGAGTTTTTCGTTTATGTGCCTTTTTTTCTTGTAGAAAGTCTTTGCTCTTTGTAGAAATTTATTCGAAAGGATACAGACTTCCGAGGTACCATCATACATGACTCTGTAAGCCGGACTCCGATGTCGGCGGCTGGTAGCAGGCGGAAGATAAATCGCTGTTCTCTTATATCCCATTTTCCATAACCCGGGCTGAATCTTTTGCTCGGCCATAAATTCATTTTTCTTGCTTTCTCTGCCAGTATTCGATCAGATTGGATAGCCACCTCTTCGGCTGCTTCAGAACCTAAGGCATCCAGAATTAAAGCTCTCGTCATTTCATTTTTTTCCATGAGTTTCTTGATTTCTTGTTCGAGTTCGGGTCCTATAGTACAGACACAAATTGCTACCTTCTCAGCGTCCTTGAAAATTGGATGCTTGTTCGTTACAGCATAGTCAATGATGGTGTAGATGGACGCAGGATGAAGGAGGTTATCAAGCTTCTTTTTTTCTTCTGCAATAAGACTTTTTATCGGCTCTTTTATTTCTTTAGGTCTTTTTTTGTAGCCGATAAGCGTTAAGATCCTTTTTTCGTCGAATTCAACTTTGAAATTTTCTATTTTTTTTACAGGTCCAGACATGGCCAGCTTTTATTCTCCAATAAGTTTTTTGGCAATTTTGGCGGCAATCATGGCGTTTTCTCCGTACCCATTCGCTCCTATATCATCAGCCCATTTTTGATTTACCTGTGCACCTCCCACCAAAACTTTACACCTGCTTCCGAGGTTTTTTTCCTAAGTATTTCTATAACCTTTTTCTGGGCGAGTTTGGTTGTTGTTAAAAGAGCAGAAAGGCAGATGAAATCAGTATTTTCTGCCTCCGCTATCTCGATGAATTCTTCAAGTTTAACATCTGCTCCAAGGTCAACCACCTGAAAACCATTGGCAGCAAGCATCGAGGCTACAAGGTTTTTACCTATATCATGAATATCCCCCTTAACTGTGCGGATAACAGCTTTTCCTTTGGATTTTGCCGAAATCAGGGATTTTTCGATTTCAGGTTGGAGCACGCTCATAGTGCCTTTCACACATTCAGCACTGGTTATAAGCTCTGGCAGAAAGTATTCTCCTTTTTCCCACAAATCCCCAACTTTTTGGATTCCTGGTACATAGACTTTGTCTATGACTTCGTTGAGATCCAATCTCTGTTTGGTGGCCTCTTTGGCCAGGGCTTCAGCTTCCTCTTTATTCCCTTCGACCATAGCCTTTTCCATCCTAGCGAGTATTTCTTGCGTGCTCATAACCAATCCTGATTTACAGAAAAATTATTTTAAAGAATCAAATGATAATATTTATTGAATAGTCTTACAAGGAAAGATCTTCCAGCGCAGCGCAAGGTATCTTAAGGTTTTTTAATATTTTATTCTATGCCTGCAAATTCCCGGCCTTTGTCTTATGTATCCACGGGCCTTTTAATTATCTTAGCGATTGAATTTTTTTCTAGCCTATTCCTTCTTTTCCTACCTCTTGTAAGAGATGATGCCAGTCTTCTTTACTTTTGGCAAAGGTCCCGCAATTTCCCAGTTTTACATTTTTCAATCCTATTTCTTTTGTTCGATGGTAAATCCTGACCATTTCAGATAATGTGGGAGATTGTGAGTATTTCAATTTATACGCTGGAAAGAAGGCAAGGATAGTCAACGGAATATCGCGGTCTAAATTAAAAATAAGCTCGGAAATTTTCCCAATCTGATCATCTTCAACCCATTCAGGAATGAACAACGTGAGAACTTCGAGAACAAAATCTCTTTTCATTATCTCAGAAGGAGATTTTAGTATCCATTCATTGGTCGTGCCACATAGCTTTTTGTAAACTTCTTCATCATAAGCTTTGATATCAAGCCAAAAGGAATCAACTCCTGAGTCTTTTAATTTATCTAAATTCTGGGGTGTTAAACCATACCCGTTAGATTCAATCAAAACCCACATATTTTTACAATTTTTCTTTATCTCCCTTGCTGCTTGACAATAAAAGTCTGGACAACATGATAAATCTCCTCCCGTAAAAGCAATTATATTTCTGGCAGGACCGAGTCCCTGGGGGCTTAGAACTATATCTTTGGATTCCAGTACTTCTGGACATAACCAACCGCACTTACCGTAAATCGCACAGCTGCCACAGCTTCGACATAAATCTGTTGCATGCCACATCGTGACTTTTTCTCTTTGCTCACAGACAGTGACATATTTTTCATATTCCTTAGCAGCTAGACCGATCTCCTCTGCTGACATCCAGCTTCCGCTAACTCTTTGTGTAAATTCCCAAGAATGGCATTTAAGGCAGTGGTGGTTGCATCCTGATTGATAGATTGAGAAATAGTGCTCTGGACGAGAAAGATGAGCTGATTTAATTAGACGGAGCCACTCGTTGCCTTTATGCTTCAAAGTGGTGTCGCAGGCTTTTTTAGAACCATTTTTTATTCGAGTCGAACAGCTTCCTGGCTTAAAACCTTGGTCCACCAAGCGGCACTTCATTGTCTTTTTTTGAATGAATAATGTAACTGCGAAAATAAATATAAAACTAGATCATTACTTTTATCAATTTACAGTAAGAAACCACTGTGGGCGCTTAAGAGCCGGTCTTTCGCCTCCCTGGGCATAATAGTCAGCGAGCTCGTACATCACTTCGAAGATTTTCCCGAGTTCCTCGAACTGGATGTGGCTTATCTCATCAGAAGGTTGATGGTAATCCTTATGAAATTCAGTCATGAACTGGATGAAAGGTACGTCTAACCTTGCAAAGTGGTAGCTGTCAATTAAGTAAACAAGCCGCCAGGTGGGAAACGGGTCGGGTAGAGAAGTGACTCCAATTTTTTTGCCGATCTCAGCAGTTTTTTTATATATGTCCTCGCAGCCAGTTGAAATACAATACACCTTGCCTGTTGAGCGACCTACCATATCCACGTTGATGTTAATAATAACTTTGTCCTTTGGAATAAGGGGATGGATAGAATAGTGTGCAGAACCTAGAAGTCCGCGTTCCTCTCCGCTGGTGAGAACGACTAATATACTGCGGCGGGGAGGCTTGCCTTCAGCCAAGCGTCTGGCAATTTCCAGTACTGCTGCAGTGCCAGAGGCGTTATCGTCTGCTCCATTCCATATCCCGTCTTGCCCTTCGGGAACTTCATGGTAACCCAGATGGTCGTAGTGCGCTGTCAGCACAATCCATTCATCTCGTAGTGAAGGATCGCTGCCGCGGAGCAAAGCCACAACATTGCTTGCTTTGCTTTCCTTGGGTTTGACCTGGATATGCACATCTATAGCTGCCTTCAGTGGATGAGCTTTGTGCTTTCCCTTTATTAATCGCTCCTTCCACTGGGCATAGGTTCCATCTGCCGCCTCGGCCAGCGTTTTATCAAATACATCAGGAGATATTCCCAGGACAGGGCCCATTCCTATAGTGGGCTTTCCCTGGAATTCTGGCAAGTAAGCCAGGTCTACGTAGGCCATTTCTCTAAAGAAAGCAACTTCGGCGCTTGCCGGTGAATCTGGAGAGGACTCGAACTCCTCGCTAACATACACAAGCAAAGCACCCTTGCGGACAGTCACGTGAATGGATTTGCCCACAGCGCGGTCATAGGCGTGGATGACATGTGGGTCGAGCTCCCACGGAGCCCCGAATAAAGAAACAACTGCCTTATTCTTGATGTCAACGCCAGCAAAGTCGTCTACGCCCTTCTCGGGAGCGTATATTCCATATCCTGCAAAGACCAAATCATGCTGCACAGGTGTTCTGCCAGGATCCATGCCAAAAGGAAGGAAATAAAAATCTTTGGAGTCAAGCTTAATTCCGTTGATGGAGATATGATAGCGTGCCTGCTGTGGAGCAAAATCTCTGAGAGAATATGTCTGGAAGTAGCTTTCACCATCTGCCGGTTGCCATCCGGCTCCTCGAAGTTCGGTTGCCAGATAGAGAGCAGAAACCTCCAGTCCTCGGCTGGGAGTGCCGCGTCCTTCAAGGAGATCATCAGCTAGAAAACGGATAGATGCCTCGATGCGTTTTCTGCTCATATCATCAGAAGCTAGCGGCAAGGCTATAGCAAGAATGACCGCTCCAGTCAGCAATTTTTTATAAAAACGCATATTGCACCTCCTGGTTTAGAAGAGATATTTTCCAGATTGGTTCGCTCTAATAGTTTCTAACATTGTCATACAAGGAGAGTCAAGATTTTTCTGCTTAAGATATTGCTGTTAAGAATTAAGCACTGAATTTCAAAATATATCAAAACAGCGAATCATTTTTGTATTTTTTTCCTTTTGTAGAAGCGCCTTGCTTTAGCCCGGTTACCACAGTCTTTCATAGCGCACCAGCGCCTGCTTTGGTTTCGACTTGAATCTAAAAAAAGCCAACGACATGCATTGTCCCTACATTCTTTCACTTTTCTTGCTTCATCAGAAACCAATAGTTCAGCAGCGGAACGGGTAATCGGATTGAGCATCCAATCGAGCTTATTTTTATCGCCACCCGTTTCCCAAGAAAAACCATCTTGTGTCTCAATGATTTTTGAGTGCATCATTACTCTTGAAAGATACCTATTGAATATGGACAAATCTTTTTTTGGAAGAGCGGCGCCTTCAGCGATAGAGGAGAAAATAGAATAAACGGCCTCGCGCAGTTTAAGAGCTGAGGAAATAGCTTTTTTTGCTTCAGACGGATGCCTCTCAGCCTGACGAGCAAGTATTTCTGCATCCTGATCTGTTAGTATATTTTCATATCGGCTCCAGTCAACAAGATCGCGGTATGTATGTAAGAGCTCTTCAGGCTTCTGCCTTCCTCGCCAGCTTAAAGTATTTATAAAGTCCAGGCATAACCTTCTTCCCAATAACTCTTTTAAATTCCCTATATCCGTATTTTTATCACACATTCGATTCCTCCAAAAAAATATTATAACCAACAAAAAAAGCTTGACAGGTTAGATAAATTCTGTTATGTTATAACCACCATAATAATATATGATGGTTAATAATTTGTCAAGCTAAATGCGCGAGGAATTTACTATGATTAAGATTGTCGTCTCAAATTGTGATCTACAGTTTCATGAACGCTGAAAAATTAAATAGGGAAGGAATAATGAGCGAGGAAAAAATATTGAAGTCAATGTATGAACGGTTGGAAAGTGAAGGCGGCAAGGGTAAGATCGTATCAATTAACCACGTCGAAGATCTTAAAAAAGAACTTGAGAAGGCATATCAAAGTGATTTATTCGATGATGAATTTTACCAAAAAGAGCTAACCGGTTTTAATTTTAGAACACCTGAACACAATCCAGATGCAAAATCATTGATTGTTGTTGCTGTTCCTCAGCCTCTTATTCGCGTAATATTCAACCTGGATGGGAAGCCCTTTCCCTGCTTAATCCCGCCAAACTATAATCATAAGACAGATGGAAGAGCAAAAAAAATCCTTGAGTCTCGATTAAAACAAGGGGGATATCATTTAAAAAGAGCGAGATTGCCTTTAAAGCCTCTGGCCGTTCATAGTGGATTAGCTCAATACGGAAGAAACAACATTTCCTATGTGCAGGGGATGGGGAGTTTTCACCGCCTTGTTGCTTTTTACTCTGATTTTCCATGCCTGGAAGATAACTGGGGAGATTTAAGAATAATGGAACGCTGTGATGCGTGTAGAGCCTGTCAAAAAATTTGTCCAACCGATGCTATACCATCCGACCGCTTTCTACTTAGGGCCGAGCGCTGCATTTCTTTTTTTTCTGAGACACAAGGCGAGTTTCCGCTCTGGCTTGAACCTTCCTGGCATAACTGCTTAGTGGGTTGTTTCCTTTGTCAGAAAGTGTGTCCTGCCGATAAAGATTTTTTGGAAATAATAGAGGAAGGGCCAATATTTTCTCCCTTGGAAACGAAATTTATTTTGCAGGCAAAAGCTAAGGATGAAATGTCTGAATTGACGATCGAAAAACTGGAGAGTCTGGATATCGTAGAATATATAGATGTTCTTGGACGAAATTTACGGGCTTTACTTGACCATAGCAAGAAACTTTAACATAAGGAGGATAGAGACATGGAAAATAATGTTAGAGATACTCATCTGAGGAAGCAATTGCTCGATAGACGAAAGATGCTTCAGGCTGCGATATCAAAGTCTGAAACCACGGATAGTTTCGTGAATTTGCTGCACCAAGTGGATGCAGCGCTGGAGAAAATGGCCAAAGGTGCGTACGGGCTGTGTGAGACCTGTCACGAGCCAATTGAGAATGAAAGATTGGTTGCCGATCCCCTTATCAGAAATTGCATCGAAGATCTCACGCCGGAAGAGCGGCGGACGCTTGAACATGACCTTGATTTAGCACATCAGATCCAGAGCGCGCTCTTGCCAAAACAGAATCTTAAAGCCGGGGAATGGACTACTGCCTACCACTACGAGGCAGCCGGCCCCGTGAGCGGCGATTACTGCGACTTGATTATTCCCCAGGATAAAGATGAATCTCTGATTTTCCTCCTCGGGGATGTTACTGGAAAAGGAGTGGCTGCATCGATACTCATGGCACATCTGCATGCGATCTTCCGCAGCCTGGTAAGGCTCGACCTCAGACTTGATCAGCTGATGGCGCGAGCGAATCGGCTCTTCTGCGAAGGGACGATGATGACACACTTTGCTACTCTTGTTTGCGGAAGGGCGCACACTTCAGGTGAAGTTGAGATATGCAATGCTGGCCATTGTTTCCCTTTTCTAGTAAATGAAGGTACTGTAACGCGAATACCATCCACCGGTCTTCCTCTCGGCGTGTTTAATTCAGAACAATTCTCGACGGCGAAACTAAAGCTGGCTCCTAAAGATAGCCTTTTCCTGTTTAGCGATGGTCTCTCGGAAGCACGAAACAAATCAAATGTTCAATATGGAGAAGAGCGAATATCCACCCTGATCGGCAACAGGAATGGGATCTCACCGCAGGCGATTATCGGTGCTTGCCTGGAAGACCTGAAGGATTTTCTGTTTGGAGCTCCAAAGATCGATGACCTGACAATGATGGTAGTTCAGCGTGCTGGATAGATTGACACGCTCAACATGTCAGTTCCAATTTAATTGCTCAGCATAAAAATATAAAGGGCTCAAATAATGATTATCATGCCCAAGGACACATTTATTGAAGACGTTTCTGCATTTGCCTTCGAATATTGAAACTGAGCTTTGATTTTAAATTAATTGTTTATATGGGGGGAGTCTGAAGGGGCAGGAAAACCGCTATAAATATCATCACAAAAATCATATTTAGGGGTCATTTACTTATAAATTCACTTCGATAATCATACCTGTGTTGTGTTTGACACGACAATTTCTTAGAAAGGAAGAACGATAATGAAAATGCTCATCAGAGATGGACATCGAGTCCGAACTTTTTTCAGTAGCAAAAGCAAAGATAAAAGAGCCAAAGTTTCCAGGCATCCTTTGCGTTCGAGAAAATTGGTTCTTGTCTTCCTATCTGCGCTGCTCTTGATCATGGCAGGCCTGTTTGAGAGTTGTGATCTTTTTAAGACCTCACAAGAATGGGTGCTCGTGAATGAAGTTGGCGATAGCGCAACAGTAACAGTTCCGGAAGGCACGTATGGAAGTACCTTTACTGAGACCAGTGATAGTAGTGGATAGTATGTTTACATTCCTAGAATGAGTCCTATTCGCTTGACAGTTGGAGGAAATATAAGTCCTACTGAATGGAGATTTGTGGGTCTTACAGGCAGTGGACCGCAAGTAAATTGTATCGGAAGCGGGACTGGAGCCGCCGATGCGGCCTTCCCCAACAGTAATGCGGTCGGCGGCACAGTGACGATAAATACTCAAAGTCCGTTGGGCGCGATTAGTGGCACCGCTTCATGGAGTGGGACAAGAACGAAGTAGATCCCTTTATTATAAAAGACTGGAATTTTAGCCTTTCAAAAAATCAAGTGATGATGGATCACCTGCAACTGGTTTCGCCAGTCAGAACTCGTATCCAAGATAAAGGACGGGTTTTAAACAGCTAATTAAACCTTTAGCCTAATTATTGCCCAAGAATAGGCTCATTAACCATAATAGCGCATAATATATTATGCGCCATTTTTTTGCCGCAAATCCATTTTTGAACTACTGTAATGAAGTTTCGTATATGATTAAGTAATAATAGATTGAAATAACTGCAAGCAATAGAGTTATAATAAGAAAGATATAATCATATGAAATGAAATTTATTTTTAAAATTAACAAGCTAAATTTCAACAAGAATAATTACAGCCGGTTTTTTAAATGACCTGGACTTGCCCTAACTGCAAAAAAGAATTCAGAAATAAAAATCAAGTGCACTCTTGTGCCAAGGTAGATTTGGAGGACCATTTAAAAAACAAATCTCCTCAGGTAATAGCGACTTTTGATAAATTAATGCGGGAGCTGGGCAAATTTGGAGAAATTACCCTTAATCCGGTAATAACATCAGTCCAAGTGAGGGCAGGTGCTACCTTTCTGTCTGTTAAGCCCAAAAAAGAATGCATGGAAATTGAATTCCAATTGAGCGATGAAGTAAATAAATTACCTATCTACAAAAATATAAGAATTTCAAGAAATAGAGTTCTTCATTTTGCAATCCTTAAAGGTCCTCAAGAAGTAAATACCCAACTGATAAATTGGCTTAAAAAATCATACGAACTGGTTAGCAAATAAAAAGTAATATAATTGGAATATGGATATACCCCCCATTTTTCATACCACTTTGAGGACTGCTTTTCGCTAGCATCTCAGTTGAATAATAAG
>WVXO01000022.1:78091-79374 GCA_011773465.1 Candidatus Aminicenantota bacterium
AAACCTCAAAATTCTCGCATTCGTGTTTGACTCTTTCCATGAGCTTCATGAAGCGGGGCTGACCGCAGATCTTGGCGCTGTGTTTCCGACCGGGAATCAAAGCGACCAATTTTTCCAGGTCTTTGCCTTTTAGGATTTTTCGTTGTTCCTCAAGAATGTTCTCATGCTGGGTGTCTTCTAAAATGAATCCGCCGACATAGATCATCTTTTTGATCTTTGGAGCTGAAATTTCTGGAATCTGGAATGATTATTGATGTGGACTGTCACTCTCCTGAGCTGGATATATCTTTTTATAAATGTGTAGTGCCTCCTCATATTTGCCTGTTACAATAGCTTACAAAATAACACAAAGTGTCCAGGAGGGTCTGACATACCTACAAAGCGCTGAATGTCTTCGTACTCGATTATAATACCTTACCCGCGCCCTAATAACTTCTTTCGAGGCTTCAAAATCTTCTTGCTCCCAAAATAGGAAACGTTTCTCTGATTTGAACCTCCCAATAAAGGATTCTAGATACACATTGGCCTTGGCTCCATCCTCAGAGTAGGAGACTCGAACTTTATCTTTCACTGCCACCTGGTACAACCACTTATGCCCTATGTACAATCCATCCTGATCATGATGAATGATAGTACGTTCAATTTTCTGGAAGAGTCTTTTCAGCATGAACTTAGCTTTTTCCCAGGCCTCCAATGCCAACTCTGTATTAGCGTTCTCTCCAAGTGCATGCCCTACGATAACTTTGCTGCTGTGATCAATTATGGGCATCCATTGAGCTTTTGTTTTGCCCTTTTGATAGCGGATCTCAGTAAAATCAGTATAGAGAACTTCAAAGTCATCAATCCTCTCAAGCGATCGTACAAGGTTAATCTTCGGTCCAGCCTCCCTCAAAAGAATTCGGACCGGATTCTCCTTGGGATGCTTAATGCTTTTGAAGACGGAGAGATCCCAATACGAATGCAATCTTTCTATAACCTTATGATTCACATGAATTCCTCGAGCTCTCAGCTCTGCGGTTGTCCTGCGGTATCCATACTCAGGATGGACTCTGGCTATCTCAAACAACGGTTTCCTTAAAAAATGATATTTATCTTCGTACTTTCTTTTTTTTGAGCGTAGTACCAAGTATCCTTTGATAATCTCAGCATCTTTAAAACTCTATTAAGCCCGTATTGGTCCTTGAATTTTCTTACGAATTCTATTTTCTCTTCCCGGGTGAACTGCCGGCTGTTGTCAGCAAAAGGGGGGTAATGATGGGAACCAAAAAGGTAGGAACTCTCCC
>WVXO01000023.1 GCA_011773465.1 Candidatus Aminicenantota bacterium
TTGAAAAAATACACTAAGCAGATTTAGAGAATATCCCCCTTTCTTTTTCCACCAATTATGTGAAAATCTTTGTTGAAATTTAGAAAATCTCTTTATTAAAAAGTTGAACTAAATATACTTATGGTGAATTGCACAAATTTTGGGCATAAGTGAAAGCGGGCTGATGTCAGCAAAAGGGGGGTTGATGATGGGATATAAATGAAGGTGTTCTCTCCAGCCCGCACAAGAGAACCATGACTTTTTATATCAGAAAGATAAAATCTTGTAAAGCATAAATTGACATCAAATCTCTTCAGTGCTATAAGTCATAGAGTCACAGCTTAGGGACAAAATGAGTCCAGCAAAGAGGGAAAAATGAGAAAAACACTTTATCAATTCATCGCAACTATCCCTTTAGCCTTACTACTTTGCCTTACTTTCAGCTGTAAAAAATCATTACTTAAGCAAACTAAGATAGCTTTTGTTTCATATAGAGATGGGAATGCGGAAATCTATGTTATGAACGCAGATGGAAGTGAACAAACAAATTTAACAAATAATCCTGATGATGATTGGGGTCCTTCTTGGTCTCCGTTTTTAAAAAATGGGAAATAACAACTCAGAAACCTGCTTTCATATACTAAAAAAACAAGTTTGGCAATTATTTAATGATGAGGACGTTAAGAAACTTAGGACTTAATTTAAGGATATAGATGTATTAAAAGAAAGCCAAAGACCCTAAAGCCCTGGCTTCCATGAGTAAAAATAGACGCTGAGCGAATTGGCATCTCATGAAGATAGACGGTTAAGGGAGAAGTAAATTCTAAATCACTTTATCTCTAAACTTCAAGTTATATCTGGCTCATAAGCTAATCAGCATGAGATAAGTAGGTCTTGGATAACCTATAATGGTGCAATCATTTAGAGCTATGAAAAATCAAATTAATAACAAAAATCAAATTTTTGTTATTATTCTATGAAGCTATTTATCTTGAATTTCTTTTACATCCTTTTAATATAAAGACCTTAGTTAGCCTTAAAAAGCGATAATAAATCACCCTGCAATTCGTCCCTAAGGATAATTGACTTTTTTATCTTACGATATTTATTTTATTAGTAATAAATATATTTTAATTTATGATAATAAATTTGCTTCTAGTTTTATCACTAAAGTGAAATGAAAAAGACAGCAAGGTGGCTTAATAGCTCATAAGGAAAGACGAGTTAGGGAAAGTGAAATTTTTAATAAAGGGAGTAAAAAATGAAAAAATTAGTTTTAGGTTTATTGGTTTTGGTGTTTTTTGGATTTGTGTTTGCAGAAGAGAAGTATGAGATTACAGAGGTTGATATTTTCAGTTTAGGAAAATCATTTTCTGCGAAGGAAATAAGTGTTTATGGAGTTAGTGTTGGAGATTCTATGCAAGAGGTGTTAGCGAAGCTTAAAAAGAAAAGAAAGCATGTAAAATACACGGGAAATCTTTATAGCCTAGATATGGGTAAAGATACCTGGAGGATTCTCTCGGCGGATAACAAAACTGTACAATCTATTATATTATTCACGAACTTTAGCAGTCGTTTAAAGGGAAAGACAGCCGAGTATTTTGATGTATTGTCCGAAGGAAGATTAAAGTCTTTTGTTGAAGAATGTTTTGGAGAGCCAGATTATATTCATCGGATTGAACCATTCGGAATGTATGACATGCTCTATGTAGAAGAAGGATTTGAATTTAGTAGAACTTTCTCTTCAAATTCGATTGTACTGACAACTAAAGAGAAAATTCTTTCTAGTATTGAGACCATTAAATCTATGTCGGGTGAATTACTCCCCAAAGGCAAAGAAGTTGAAGAAGAAATAGTTCCACCTAAGATTGATTCTAAGGCGGGATTTAGAGGAGTTTTATGGGGAGCGAGTAAAGAGCACGTAAAGAAAGCTGAGACAAGCGAGTTTATGAAGGAAGATAAAGTTGGTGGAGCATTAAAAGGGTTGGAGATGTTGGTTTATAAAGCTGATGTTGCAGGCTTAGATGGAATGATTATATATTATTTTGCTAAGAGTTTATTGACGAGGGCGAGGTATATAATAACAGAAAGTCATTCAAATAAGAATTTGTATTTAGAAGATTTTAAAAGTATAAAGAGCCAGCTGACAAAGAAATATGGTTCCCCTGAAAGAGACGATACTATTTGGTCAAATGATTTATACAGGGATGACCCTTCTGAATATGGTATGGCTGTAAGTGTAGGACATTTAATATATGTTGCAGAATGGTATCCTCCAGAATCAGCAATTCAGCTGTTACTAAGGGGGGATAATTATAAAATTAATTTATGGGTAGAATATACAAGTGATGCTCTTAAAGAATTTGAAAAGAAGGTGCGAGAAAAGGCAAAAAAAGATATTTGGTAATTTTATCTAATTGACCAAGTATGTAAGAATATAAAAGTTTGAGCCATCTAAAAGTCAAAGAACCTAAAGTCCTGGCTTCCTAGGGTAAAAAAGACAGCAGAGCGTAGTTAGTGCCTCAAAAAGAAGAGGACCAAGATAAATCAAATTCTCACTAGTAAGGTTATAATTTAGGCAAGGGATTGTTCTTTATCATTGCTAAAGAGAAGGCATTAAAAAAAGGCTCTTAAATTGATTCTAAGCCACGATTTGTTCTTTAACTTATATGGGGGAATGTTAAAACGAATGGTTAAGTATTCATATCTAATTTTTTCAAAAAAAAGTCGCTTATATTGGCTCCTAGAGCGAAATAAAGGCACTTTTCATTTTAAAATAAAAAGTCCTAGGTTTCTTGATTTGACATATATAAAGGGGGGAGATTTTCGGGCAAGGAATCCCTTTTCGTCAATCATGGAGAGGTGAGTTAACAAAATTCTTTCTGGTCAAATAA
Organism: Candidatus Aminicenantota bacterium; assembly: GCA_011773465.1. Taxonomy (GTDB): domain Bacteria; phylum Acidobacteriota; class Aminicenantia; order Aminicenantales; family Aminicenantaceae; genus SOIV01. The sequence continues at coordinate 2,874 of WVXO01000023.1, forward strand.
ATTTCGTACTTTTCTCATAAGTAATCTCTATGCAAAAGCCCTTAGGAGTCCCGAGGTTCTTATGCCCACTATGAGCAAATAAGTGTGAAACAAGCTCTGATTTGATATCCTATACTTAGAAAAGCACTTGCAAGATTAAGAAGTACTGTATTTCAGCCTGATATGCTCCTTATTTTAATTCCTATGGTCCAAAGACATAGACCATATTATTATATAAATTCACAACATATAGATTGTTGTCTATATCAAAACAAACTCCCCAGATTCCAGGGGCAACAACAAACTCCTCAATGAATCCTCCATATTCATCATATATCTGAATCATCCCATCAGGTCTGTCTGCTACATACACAAGCCCAAAGTTGTCCACAGCAAGTCCAAAACAATTATCACATTGGCCCGGGGCTGTTCCAAAACCACCAAACTGGCTTAGGTATACACCGTTATTTGTGAATACCTGAATACGGGCGTTGCCTCTATCTACAACATACAATCTTCCGCCGTCTGGGCTTGCCCCGATGTCCCATGGATAGTTGAACTGACCATCTCCAGAACCAAAGCTACCCCATGTAAGCACTGTGGCAAACGTATAATCAAACCATCTTACCACATGGCTAGTATAATCAGGTACATAGATATCTCCGTTCTCAGCAATAAAACTGTCCCCCGGTCGTCCTGTTGTAGCAAATTTGTCAATATAATTTCCATCTGTATCAAATATCTGTATCCTGCTATTCCCGTAGTCCCCTACATAAAGATATCCATCAGGTGCATATTCAATAGAATGGGGAAAATAAAATTGGCCGTCTCCAGAACCAGAGGAACCCCATTGAGCAAGGTAATTTCCATTAGAATCAAATTTTTGTATTCGGTGGTTAGAACTATCAGCAACGTAAATATTTCTATTGTCATCTACAGCAACATCTCCGGGAAGGTTAAACTGTCCATCTCCAGTCCCAATACTTCCGAATGAAAATTTGAGAAGATATAGCCCCGTGAGAATAACCTCGTTGCTCGGAGTGGATTGATTCGAAAGATTGTAGGCATAAACCTTATAGTAGTAATAATTCGTGGGCTTTGTACCAAACACATCCTCGTAAAAAGAGGAATACCTGTTGGTAATGGTTGTGACCAATGTGGAACTCTCTGTCACTCCTGGAGTGTCTGAACGATATAACCTGTATTCCGAGAAGTTACCATCCACATTGATTGTCCATACAATTTCCGCTGAGGCTGTGGCACTGTTATATCGTGGTGTTGACAGAACCACAGCGCTCGGATTCGCTGGGTCTCCTGGATTCCCTTGCTCCCCTTGAGACCCTGCTGGTCCTGTTGGCCCTTTACACGCCGTATTAAAAACCAACAACAGAGCAAAGAAAATGCTTAAATATATCACTTTTTTTATCTTAACCTCCTTGTTACTTTATTTGCAAATAGCAAACACTAAAACTCTTGAGAACTCCTGTCAATAATATTCTGCCAGCTGATAAAGACAGATAGAGGTTCTTATATTTTAGTTTGATACCCATATCTAATAAACTATTATTTATTAAATAGTACTAGAGAGATTTTTGTATTTAATATGGGGAATATGAGTTTAATACGCTCAGCGTCCTTTTTCAATCTTGGGAAGCCAGGGCTTTAGGGTCTTTGGCTTTCACTCTCCTTGATAGTCTTACTCATTATTATCCCTTGACCCAGGTAAAGGAATATTTAAAGTTTACGTTTCTCTACGTTCCATGCAATTCGATTTATATTCAACTCTTTTTTTGTTTATTTGGACGGGGAATTTGCGTATTTATTTGATGTGAATTAAAAACATCAAAAACTTCTTTACAAAAATTGATTAGTTTTGAATCCCCCTTTTTAGGTGGGCTTGATAAATCAAGCCCCCTAAATTCCAATTCCTTTACATATACTATATCAGGTCTTATATTATATTTGAGATGCAAAAATGAAAAATTCTATTATGGAAACTAGTTACCGATATTTAATCATTATGATTTTTTTTATCTTTCTTTCTTATTCATGTTCCCCCCCTTGCCCCTGTCCATCAAGTAATTGGGGTAGTGACTATTTATGTTCTGAATGCGAGGATTTTGATTATGTTTTAAATGGTGGAACATGTGAAGTTTGTAGAGGGGGGACAAGTAGTGGTGCTTTTAAGTTATGCAATAGTTGTGCATGTAAATTAAAAGAATGTCAACATTGTAGGAAAATTCTGGAGATTTATTATTGATTTTGCTGAAATATTAGAAGATTTGGACACATAAGCGGACACAGTACGAGGAGAATATATTGAAAACAAAGGCATTAAACCATGAGTGCGGGAGTCTGAAAATCTCTGCGTCGTTGGTTCTCTTAGTATTCCACATCCAACAATACAATAATAATCAGGAGCTATATTACCACTTCGTCCAATAGTTCTACTATTAAAATATCGTATAGCGTTTTTAAATTTTTCTTGTATTTCTGGAGTTATAATAACTTCTTTCTTTTCCATCGTTGACCTCCTTTTAGAAAAACGGAACACCGCAAATCAGAATTATGAGAATCCAGAAAATTCCCCATTTCAAAAGCCAGAAAAAAGCTTTGAGGTTCTCTTTCACTTCTTTCAATCTAGGGAAGCCAGGGCTTTAAAAGCGTATTTACTTTTATTGACGTTTATTTTAGTTTCTAATTATCCATTAACTATTAAACTAAAACAGGTCAATTTGACCATTGTTATAAGGGGGGAATTCATTGAAAATTTTGCCATTTAATTCTCTTCCGTTTTTCTTCTTATTTATACCGCCCCATTGTTTAAAAAAGAATTTAATGTCTAATTTCCTACATTGGTCTAAAATTTCCATTACCCATCTTTTTTTTATGGGTCTTGCCTTAGCTCCAGACTCTCCACCAACTATGACCCAATTTATATTTTGCAAATTTAAATTTTGAATTGGTTCGAGTAATGGTTCAAAAGAAATAAATTTCACATATGAATCTGTTTTTCGTAAAAAATCAATTCTGTATTTACGACTTTCATCTTCAACTGAAACACCCATCCAGATATTTGGAGACCAATTTAATCTTTTATTCAGCTCAAGTAGCCTTCCTTCTCTTTTTGTTAATACCTGAAAAACATGCCAATCGCACTTGTTCATTACTTCAAAAACTTTCTTAATAACCCGAAAAGGAATATCTTCATGAAAGAGGTCACTCATTGAATTAACAAAAATCATAGAAGGCTTTGTCCATCTATAAGGCTTTTCGATTTCTTCATGATGTATAGTCAACTCGAATCCATTTTTATATTTTTCAACTCCCATTGCTTTAAGTCTATTGGAAAGAGTTTCTGCATAACAGTTAGCACAACCTGGTGAAATCTTTGAGCAACCTGTGGTAGGATTCCAAGTTTTTTCTGTCCATTCTATCTTAGATTGAGACATAGCCCTAGAAATACTAATTATTTATAATTTTAAATTGTACAATTTTTTTGGGAAAAGGAGAATGATTTTGATAAGCTAAATAAAAAGCTCCTCTTCTTTTCTCCTCCCCATCTAGCTCTGTAACACGAAGGATGTCTTCCTTTTGTAGTTGCCTAAGAAATCTATTCATATGTTTAGGCAAATATTCGTTCAATAATCCAAATTTATACAAATCTTTATTCGTGCATATTTCTTCTGTTTTTATAAACCTTATTATTTGTTGTGGAAAGTTAGTAAGTTCCTCACGTCTAAATAATCTACTTTGTAGACTCAATTCGAATCTTCTTCCTTCATTTTTATCAATTTTCCATTTAGCTTCTATCATTTTTTCCAATCCTCTAATGTGACTTGTAAAGAAAAAAATACAGTATACATTTTTTGAATCTCGTTCAATATTAAAAGTATCAACATAATAATTTTCTAATTTATTTCTGAACGTCTCTCTCAATTTATCAATGAAATCATAAGCAGAGCTGAAATCTGGAATTTTCTGGGAAAAAACTTCATTGATAAATTTTCTTAAAGGACCGTAACGAGCAAGATTATCTCTTTGTACAGCTTTAGCAAATCGATACATAAAAGAAATTGGTAAAAACAAAATCACTTCTGTCTTATTGCCTTTTAAGAAGTCTTTTATATCATCTAACTTTATTTCTTTATAACCATAAGGGTCTAAAAATATTAACCTTTTTTCGTTTTGATAATTTTCAATTTCCTTTATTATTTCGTTTTTTAAAGCAATATAATCCCTAGTTCTCACTTCAATATGACAATTATGAGGCCTAAAGTAATTCCCAATCAATTTTGCTAACTTTTGAGTTTTTATATTATCAGAATCATTAAATAAAATTTTCATATTTGGAATTCTCTTATTGTTCTCAAAATAATGGTCTCTTATTTTATCCAACGCTACTAAAGGGCTGCCTTTACTTCCGTCTGACATACCTACATACTTAAAAATTTTCTTTAAAAAATCCTGCCAATGAAGCAAAGTTACATGATCACGATTAATGTCCCTCACTAGCGCTAATCCAAATGATAACCCAGGCAGCCATGAATACCATGATATGGAGAAGTGGCAATATCTATTCACCGAGCCTATCTCCGTAAACCTGCCTTCCCAATGCTATGGTGTGGGTTAAGGTTTAGTTTTGACGAGAAATGCGCTATATAGGCCGTCTACAATCATAGAAACCAAGGAAATGGAAGCGATGGGACTCTTGTCTATAAAACTATGGGCTTAGTGGGCATGTCCGAAACCTATGATTCTAACTCTGGAGGTGGCACTTTGATTGGGGCCAGGTCACTCCAGCTTTGCAAAAAAGTTTTTAATAAAGATGAGTTTAAGTTGTTTAAATAAAAAGGCCATAGCTAAACAAAGGCTTTAACAAGAACGGAGAGAAAAAAGCTGGGGATGATAGACCTGAGGTATATCACCAGGAATTGATCTTGCTCTAGCTTGGCTATGCCTCGTTCGGTTTCGACTCGTTCGGTTTCGGCTCGCTCGCCCTGGCAGGCTTTGCTTTCTTATCGTTCATTTTTTTTGATGAAGGAGATATATCTTGATTACTTTCCACTTTTCTTTTTTCCACAAAGACGAAAGGTTTATCTTCTTCTTTTGGCATCTGAACTTCTCCTTGTAAGATGCAGCCTTCAGCCATCACGATTTTTTCGGTGTTGATATTACCGAGTACCCGAGCTCCGGCCCTGAGCTCGACATGTTCTGCTGACATGATATCCCCGTTTATCTCCCCTTCGACAATGACATAGGGACTATTGATAGTTCCTTCAATCTTTCCTTCCCTGTCGATCCTGACCAGCGATTCGCTTTTGATTTCCCCTTTAAAACGTCCGGCGATAAGCAAGCTATCGCTCCCACTTAGTGTCCCCTTAAACTCGGTGCTTGGTGCAATGATAGATAGTATAGATCCAGTCTTATCTTCCAGCCTTCTTTGTTTGTCTTCTTTTTTCTTCATTATCATGTGGAGGTTCGTCTTATGCATTATATAAAATGAGCTGGATATGTCAATAAAATTTGGAGGCGAAATTTAACCATAACGTCGCACTAGAAATCTTTGGCACCATATAATCTCTCGTAGGTATTCATTTTCAGAAAATATAATTCCTCGAAGGTATTCAGCTGCAGATGCTGGTAATCTGATGTATAGTCCTAGTTGGTTCAATTTATGTACATGAAAAAAAGTTCATAAATATCAGGTTATTTTATTAATTGTATCAGTTTGCTAATTGATTGAAAAAGAATCAATTAGAGCCAATTTTAATTTTTTTTAAAAAAATTCTTATTATTTCTATTAATTTTATAGAAAATGTGTTATAATTTATTTAATTCCTGCTGTGCTGGCTGGGCAGGATTACCCACCAATAACCCCTTTTGCTTATTTTTCCCCTTAACAGCCAGCATTTTTTTTAATAAAATAATCGGCAATCATTGCAAGAAGCGGGGAAGATTCCACACACTTCATTGCAAGATTCGAGGAGGAGAATCAATCTGCCGTTGCGAGCGAAGCGTGGTAATCTCAACCTTTTCGTAAGGGATTGCTTCGCCCCTTTGGGGCTCGCAATGACAAACGAAGGAATCTTCTACGCTCCTCGCAATAACGACATTATTGTTTGAGATTGCTTCGCTTCGCTCGCGATGACAATTAATTAAGGTAAGCTTTTGAGTCCGGCCAGGCGCTTCCTGGAGTCCTCGACCTCGGCGATACCAGGATCGGCGTTTTTCCAGAGGTCGAGGAATTTCTCGCAATTCTCCATGGCTTTGTCTCTGTTTTCCTGCTGCTCGTAGATCATGCCCAGAATGTAGAAAGATTTAGCGTAGACATCGGCATAATCTATCCTCCCTCTTGTAAAGGAAGCTATCCTTTCATATTCTTCCCGAGCCTTCTCTAAATCCCCTGACTTGTAATAGGCCAGTCCTAAAGAGTCAGCGTATATCAGACGTATGCCTGCTGTTGGCAATGACAAAGGCAAACCTTTCTTAAAATATCCGATGGCTTTAGAATAATCATTTCTTTCAATCTCTATCCTACCCATTAAATGGTAGTATAGTCTCATGAGATTCTTGTTCATTCCTTGTTCGATCACTTCCTTAAGTTCCCGGGCTGCTTTCTGTGCTTCTGCCAATCGTTTCATTTCAACGTAAACAATCGCTTTCCCAATAAGAGCTCTTCTTTGATCCATTAAGTCTTCATCTTCAACGGCGCTTTTCCAAATTCTTTCTAACAACTCTAAGGCTCGGTCAAAATTGCCTAATCTTAGCTCGGCATAGGCCACAGCACGAGTTGCCCCCCTTATCCAAGTCTCTTCGCCTAGCTCTTCTGCCTGCTCAAGCCCTCTTTTGGCCATCTCTATTGTATCTTTGAATCTTCCCTGTAATACAAACAGCCATCCTAATCTCTGCATTCCCCCCGAATTAGCGGTTGGTTCTTCCTTTTCCAGAAGCTTCCGGTATTCCTCTTCTGCTTTCTTCAAATCCCCCATGTAGAAATAAATGTCGCCTTTTCTCCTGAAATTAACCCAGTATGTCGGAGCAAGAGCGAATGCTTTATCCATTTCTTCAAGGGCAAGATCATATTTCCCTTGATAACGATAATGTACGGCTAACCTTTGATGGATCCGTGCGTTATCTGGAAAATTATTCAGGTATTCTTCACAAACCTCCTTGGCTTTATCATATAATCCCAAAGCATCATACCTAGCAGATAAGTTTCCATAAGTTAAATAAGAAGCATCAGTCTTATCCTTTTTAATCAAGAATTCATAATGTTCAACAGCTTTTTTGTCTTCATCTATTACTGCGTACAAAACTTCTAAGTTATGTCTTGCTCCCCCCTCATCAGGATAAATTTCCAGCAATTTCTCATAGGCTTCAAATGCTTTATCAAAGGTTTTCTCCGACCTGCTGTAGAAATCTGCCTCGATTCGATATCGTTCTCTAGCCGATAGTCTATCCGTAAGCTTTAACGCTTTTTGGAATTGCTCCATCGCCTTTGCTCTACGGCGCAAATTGCCGTAGGCAATTGCCATGGCTCTGTAAGCCATGGCAAACTCTGGATCAATAGCCACTGCTTGCTCCAGCAGCTCTATGCCTTTCCTATTCTCTCCTTGGAGTTGAAATTTTCTTCCTATAGTATAGTATTTAAACGCTTCGGGAGAGTTAGTGGTGATTGTGCTTATTTCGCTGTCGATATCGCTTGTAACCTGCTCTTCTGAAAGCTCAAGATTGGCCTTGATCTTCTTTGTTATATCATCTACCAAGGAGGGGAAACTCTCCTCGCTTTTCCCTGTAACATAATCTGAAGCAATAATCTCTAATGTGTCTGCTCTTTGCAGTGAATAATCGATTCGAAAGATATCGCCTGCCTTGGAAAGGCTTGCTTGAAAAATATGATTGACTCTTCCTTCTCTTACTACATTCATCAAATCCTCTGAAGCATAACTTTGAGCTTCCAACAGGTTCAGTTTTCTGAGGATACTGAAAAGCCTGTCTGCAGGCAAGACGTTGATGTACTTTGATTGGGAGAGGTCGGTTATAAGCCACCGCGGAAGAGCGACTCTCCAATGATCCAGAGCCTCATCGCCTGTTTCGTTCATAAAATAGACAACGGCCAGGGAAGGCTTATCTGAAGGAGAAAAAGGAACAGCTCTATCTCTTGGAAGAACTTGCCAGAGAATTATTCCAATGACCATCATAGCAATAAAAATTATGGCTGGGACAAAGAGCTTTTTTACGCTGAACTGGACAGTGATCTCTCTTGATGTGAACGGCTTTCGCTCGGGAACTACCCTCTCTGTTGTAGGGATGCCTCTCTGTATGTTTTCAAGCTCAGCCCGCACTTCTCCCGCACCCTGGTATCTCTTTTCCTTGTCTTTTTCCAAACATCTCATTATCACACTGGAGAGGTCTTCTGGAATCTGGGCGTTTAATTCTTTCGGATTTTTCGGCATTTCACTCTTGTGTTTTACTCCGATCGTAAATGGAGTATCTCCTTCGAACGGAACCCTGCCGGTTACCATCTCAAGCTCAGCTTCCTGGCCGAACGTCCTCCTCCATCCCCTGTCATCCAGCAGGAGNNAAACTCGATGGTTAGGAGATTTGGGGGGATTTGGGTCGCTTTTTGAGATGTTGACCTGCGCATCTTGGATTTGATATCCTTATTTCAGGATGTCAGTGCGTGGAAATTGGGAAAAATTATGAGAGATTTGTCACAAGCTCAAAAAGGAAATTCTTATAATTAAAGCTAATAATATTAAAAAATATCAGAAAAATACAAGTGATATTTTGTATCGTTGTTAGCTGATTTGTTTTTTGGCTCAGCGAGATACCTGACATACTAAGGGAAAGCTAGGTTAGCGAGTGAAGACCGATGGAAGACGAAGATAGAGGCAGGTCCTAAGTAAAGGTAAAAAGAAGTCAAAAAAGATCCACAAAAAATATTTAAAACCTAGTCAACCATTTTCCAATTAATCACGTCTCTATATATGTATCCATTTTTCACATAAATGAAAAGGAAATTAGAGGGCAGAGTAAATACATGTACTCTTTAACCCTGGCCGGGAAAGATGCTCTGAGGGAGATACAAAAAACCTATAAAACTGTTTGGACAGAAGAATGTAAGCTTGCTTTCGATTAATAGGAATAAATGAACTCAAAAAAAGACACTCTTCCTCTTCTAGGTAAAGCTGCATTGTGGTTTTTTCTGGATGAAGATGATTATTATCAAGCCATCGGTGATTTTGAGGAGGTTTATAGAGAAATAGTGAAAACAAAGGGTGCAGCCATAGCAAACACGTGGTTTTGGTTTATGTTTTTCAAGTCCCTTCCGGGATTTATTTCGAATTCCATATATTGGAGTGCAGTCATGATTAGAAATTATCTCAAGATCGTATTGAGAAATGCGCTTAAACAGAAAGCCTATACCTCGATTACGATTGTCGGGTTCGCTATTGGGATGGCCTGCTGTATCCTTATCTTCCTCTACATTCAATTCGAACGCAGTTATGACGACTTTCACCCGGATGCAGACCGCATTTTTCGGGTGGCGCTGGCCTGGCACACATCCGACACCGTTAATTACTGGGCAACGATCAGCACACCGGCAGCTTGGGAACTTAAAGAAAAATATTCCCAGGTCGAGAAAGTGGCGCGCATCAGAAATAAGGGGAATCAACCTGTGGCATATGAGAAAAAGCTATTTTATGAAGACGGCTGCTTGTATGCCGATCCCGAAATATTCGAAATTCTTTCCATCCCCGTTGTTGCAGGAAATCCAAGAGTTGCACTTAGCAGTCCGGGAAGCATTATCATAACCCAGAGGATGGCAGCAAAATATTTTGGAGATAAAAATCCCCTCGGCAAATCAATCCGAATCGGAAATGACACTCTCGAGATTGCCGGAATCGCTGCCGATCCCCCGGAAAACACTCATTTGAAATATAAATTTATCGCCTCATTGCGTTCGGCAGATCCTCCACCGAATGATAGCTGGGGAAACATCGCCTATCACACTTATATCAAGCTCAGGCCTGGAATCGATTGGAAGAGCTTCGAAGCCTTAATCGGCCATATGGCGGACCCTTATGTAAAAGACTATTTTAAGGGAAGCAACAAGGCCCACATCTACTACTTGCAGCCTATCCAAGAAATCCATCTTCATTCTAACATCCGTCGTGAGTTCGAGCGGCCCGGAAATCCCTCGACACTGTATATTCTCGCTTTTGTCGCCACACTTATTTTTATTATTGCATGTCTGAATTTTATCAATCTGACCACAGCGCGCTCGAGCCGCCGGGCCACAGAGGTAGGAGTGCGAAAAGCCATCGGTGCGCAGAGATTACAGTTAATCTTTCAATTTATAGGAGAGTCCATTTTCCTGCTGATAATAGCCATGTCGGCAGCCCTGTTTCTGGCAGCGGCGGCAGTTCCGCATTTTAATTTCCTGGCCGGCACCGCATTCAGCTCTTCGGACCTCCTGCAGCCAGGTCTGCTTTTGAAACTTTTTTCTCTGATAATTTTCCCCGGGATTTTGGTGGGCTTTTACCCTGCTTTTTTCCTTTCTTCATTTAAAACGATTTCTGCTTTCAAAGGATTAAGACACAGCGGTTCCCACCGATATCCTCTGCGGAAAATACTGGTTGTCGGGCAATTGTTCATCTCCGTGGGCTTGATTATCTCTACCCTGGTCATCCACAAGCAGATCCGCTTCATGAAAAACCAGCACCTAGGATTCGATAAGGAGCAAAAACTTATTATACCGGTAAGGGGCGGCGTCTCGATCAAGGATAACTACCTAATTGTGAAAAGAGAACTAACTAGCCATGCCAACATAAGGGGCGCAACTGTCTCTTCAAGTGTGCCGGGATTGTTCTGCCGGATCACCGGTATTCTGTTAGAGGGAGAAGAATTGAAGGATGAGCATCGGTTTTACTTTTATAGTGTGGATTATGATTTTATTTCAGAATACGGCATCGAAATTGTTACCGGTAGATCGTTTCACGGCGAAAAAAATGCAGGCAGCTCTGACGGATACATCATTAATGAGACTGCCCTGGAAGAGCTGGGATTGAGCACGCCTGAAGATGCGATCGGCAAGAGGATCATTTGGCAAGGAGATCAGGAAATCATTGGCGTAATAAAGGATTTTCATTTCAGCGGACTTCAGACCAAGATTGAACCGTTTTTTTTAGCGGTCAGACCCAATTATCGATATATCAGCCTTACCGTAGGCCCAGAAAATCTTGAAAACACCATCAAATTTGCCGAAGCAGTGTGGAAAAAATTCTTCCCCGGAAACATCTTTGAGTACTTTTTTCTCAACGAAGAATTTGACCGTCAATACCAGTCTGAGGAACAGATGGCTCGGATGTTCAATATATTTGTCACCCTAGGTATGTTTATCACTTGTTTAGGTATACTCGGCTTGATTTCCTACTCTGCCGAGCAGCGAACAAAAGAGATCGGTATTCGCAAGGTTCTGGGGGCATCAGGAGGTCATATTCTGATACTCCTCCAGAAAGAGTATATTCGATGTGTATTGATGGCAAATGTTATCGCCTGGCCCGCTGCTTATTTCGCCATACATTTCTGGCTTCAGAATTTCGCCTATCGCGTCAACCTTGGGATGGGGCAGTTTCTAACGGCCGCTGTTCTGACGGTATTATTAACCCTGCTTACAATCAGTTACCAATCCATCAAAGCGGCCACAGCCAATCCTGTCGATTCGCTGCGGTATGAATGAGTATTTAAAGCTGAAACTTGAAACTCCAATCATGATTTAAGAGTGTAATCCAAATCCCCCGAAGCCCTGGCCCCCCGATTCTCTGAGCTTTCCGCGCTTCGCTGGCTATTACTTTTTATAAAAAAAATCCCGGCAACGTCCTACTCTCCCACTCTGCCCCCAGAGCAGTACC
>WVXO01000011.1:0-203 GCA_011773465.1 Candidatus Aminicenantota bacterium
AACATTGTATTGATTCTCAATTTATCTCCTGCTTTTGTGTAATTTCCCCTCAATATATTCTCAACCCCTGCTTGAATAGCTACTGCCTTTAAATCCTCTGAGGAATAACTTTTTGCTTCCAGGAGATTCATCTTTCTGAGAATAGTGAAGAGTCTGTCCCCACTTAATATTTGAATATACTTCGATTGTGAGAGGTCTGTAAT
>WVXO01000011.1:276-582 GCA_011773465.1 Candidatus Aminicenantota bacterium
GTATTGTTCTCAAAATACATGATAGCAAGAGAGGGTCTATCTGATGGGATTAGGACTGTTTCCTTTTGGGGAATAAGCCAGAAAATAATTACAGCTATTATCGCCAAAGCAACTGTAACTAAAGCAGGGATGAAAAGCTTCCTCATTCCAAACGTTACTGTAATCTCCTTTGAGGTTATTGGTTTTCTGCTGGGTATTACTCTCTCTTTGGTTGGAATTTCTTTCTCTATCCTGGTCAGTTCAGAAAAGAGCTCTTCAGCACTCTGATACCTGTTCTTCTTATCTTTCTCCATGCATCTCAGAATC
>WVXO01000011.1:603-2694 GCA_011773465.1 Candidatus Aminicenantota bacterium
GATATCTGAGCATTGAACTGCCTGGGGTCAGAAGGTATCTCTGTCTTGTGCTTCAAGGCAATGCTTAAAGTAGAATCTTCTTTAAAAGGGAGCTTCCCTGTCATCATTTCATACAGGACGACTCCCAGCGAATAGATATCAGAACGCTGGTCGACTTCCTTACCCTCAACCTGCTCGGGAGACATGTACCCGAGTGTCCCGATCATCACCCCTTGGGCTGTTATCCCCTTTGTCTTAAGGGAGCGGGCTATCCCAAAATCCATAATCCTCGCATTCCCTTCCTCATCAACCATGATGTTCTGAGGTTTTAAATCCCGATGAACAACTCCTAACCTATGAGCCTCTGCCAACCCTTCACAAACCTGTTTGGCTATGAAAATCGTTTTCCCCGAACTTAACTGCCCCATCATCCTGATCATGCTCTTCAAATCTTTCCCATCCACGTATTCCATGGTGATGTAATGCGCACCTCCCTCTTTATTCAGGTCATACATCTGGCAGACGTTCCTGTGGGCAATCTTGCGAGCAAACTTCANNCAATCGTTTTCTTATCACCAGCTATCTCAGGATTTATAAGTTTTAGGGCGACTTCTTCTTTAATCTTCTTATTTTCAACCCTATAGACTTTGCCCATTCCCCCTTCACCAAGCTCCTCAATGACCTCGTATCTCCCTGCAAAAGTGCTCCCCCTGGTTAATTCTTTGATGGGAGTTTTAAGAGGCTTTGTTGGAATAGCAGAGATATCTTCAGATGAAAGCAGAGGTGTTGCACAATTGTTACAGTAGCGGTTATCCTCAGGATTCTCGTAATGACATTTAGGGCACTTTATTCCCATTGTTCCCTCTGGTTAGTTTAAAAAAGAATAACAATTAATGAGGAAAGAGTCAAATTTGAAGAGATATAGATTTATCCCTGTATCATAGATTTGTCACTTTTTTGCCATTTCGATGGCAAAAAAGCTCAAAATGGCATAAGCTCAGTGAAAATAAAAAATGAGGAAAGCTATAGAAAAATAAGGGGAAAGTCTGGAGCGGACGATGGGATTTGAACCCACGACCTTCTGCTTGCCAAGCAGACAGTCTATATGCTTATGCAGAAATAGACCTTGCCTAAAAATCCGTGTGGACACGGTGTGGACAAATTGACCCAAAATGACTCAGTTTAATTAACTCAGGCTAAAAATTAAAGGCAAGGAAATTACTTAAAAATCAGGGGAAACTGGTGCCGGAGGAGGGATTCGAACCCACATGGAACAAAATGTTCCGCTGGATTTTGAGTCCAGTGCGTCTGCCAATTTCGCCACTCCGGCATGTTCTGTATTACCTTCGTAGCCTTCGTCTTTTTCTCTTTTTCATCTCTTATTATATGCTTTTCCCTTTTTCGTCTCTATATTCTGAAGTTATTCTCTAAAGTGATAAAAAACCACCCACCGCTTTTTATTTTTCTCTTAATTTAGAGTAAATCAGTTGCTGAAGATTTTTTACAAATTCTATCTTTTCAGGCTTCGAAGGCCGAGCATTTTCAAAGGTTAACGGTGGCAAGAACTCAACCGTCAGACGAGATTTCTTGTAGCTCTTTATCTTGAAAAAATTCATAATCCATCTTATTGCTCTGTANNTTTCCTCGCTTGAAAAACATACTTGCCAGCGTGGGAACGATTGTTTGGTAAACAGGGCTTTCAATACCTTCGTGTGTTTTGCCTCCGCTCGGCGCAATTGCTATAGGAATATTATTTTCCAGGCTCTCTATGCACATTTTTAAAGCTTGCTTATTTGTTCTCTGTTTTTCAAGCTTCTCTTCTTCTGTATCAGGTTCCTGCAAATTTACGACTATAGAGTTAATTCTGTTTATCTGGGCGATAAGATATCTTGCCAGGAAATCAATCAGCTTAATATATAATGGCTTTGCCCAGCGTCTTCTTCTTATCTTTTCTTGAAGCCCAGGGGGAAAAATTGAATCCTCAATATCTCTTCTCAGGATTGGCAGGTATTCCTTAGCTGCTATCGTGACCTCAGCCAGGAATCTTATTTTGGGAGTATTTGGAGCTGCTACCCCCAAATAGACTGGTTCTCCTCTTTTGGTTATGTGATT
>WVXO01000008.1 GCA_011773465.1 Candidatus Aminicenantota bacterium
TTTCATTGGAACAAGCTTAATCCACAGGATCTCGAGCTCGCGCTTCGGTACTTCGAGTTAGCTCTGGAGAAAGATCCAAATTATGCCCTGGCCTATTTGGGTATCGCTGCCGTCTGGGGTGGACTCCAGCAACAGGGGTTAGTGCCAGCCCGTGAGGCAAGGTCAAAAAAAAAGGAAGCTCTTCTGAAAGCCATGGATTTGGATGACACGCTCCCGGAAGTTTATCATAATTTAGCTAATACCAGAGCTTGGCTGGAATATGACTGGGAGGGTGCGGAGAAGGCATACCGTCGGGCTATCGAACTCAACCCCAACTATCCGGATGTACGTGCCTACTACTCACATTTCTTGTTTCAGGTAGGACGCCCGGAGGAAGCGATGGCGCAGATAGAGCGAGCCTTGGAATTGGATCCGTTCAATGTCTTGTTCCGAGCTATTTATGCTATGGACTTGATGTTTGCGCGCCGGTATGACGACGCCATTACCGTGCTCAGCGAAACGCTCAGAACCGCACCAAACAACCTGCAGGTGCTGTCAAACTTCAAGTCTGCCTACCACCTGAAAGGAATGTATGAGGAGGCACTAGAAATATGGAGGAGATCATTTGCGGCGAAGGGCGATCAAGAAGCCGAAGAAGCTTTAGCGCGCGGCTACGCGGAGGGGGGCTACTCCAGAGCCTTGAGTTGTGTGGCGGAGATGATGATCGAACGCTCGCGCACAACCTTTGTCACGCCCTGGCAAATCGGGACTCTATATACGCGTGCCGGGAAGAATGATGAAGCCCTCGAATGGCTGGAGAAGGCATACGAGGCGCGCGATGGAAACATGGCCTACATCAGTGTGGATCCGATTTTTGACGGCCTGCGCGACGATCCGCGGTTTAAGAATCTTCTGCGGAAGATGAACCTGCCAACGGGGGAATGATCAGTAAATATTCTAACGTATCATATGATAAGCTAGATTATTTTCGACTATTTCGCACTATTAAAAGTCATATAAGTCCTGAGGATGTGCCAAAGGCATAATAAACTATTGTTGCATCCAGAAATATATTCAGGAATACATCATTAACTGCTAATAAAACAGATTTATGCCGATTCCCCACCAGAAATTACTATCGTCTGCAAATTGATCGGCCAACTCACCATCCAGAATCTTCGAGTAATTTAGGTCAAAGCTAAAACTCATATGATTACCTAAAGGGCCCTTTGGTGAAATGGAAAAACCAAGTTCCACTGTTAAATCCGTAAATCCAGATTTGCCTAAATAAAAATAATACTGGTTATGTTTTTTATTAGCGAAGCCTAAAGAGACCGAAAAGGTGGATGCGACCTGGCCGAAGGAAAAGGATCTGGAAAGTTTGGGGGTAATGTATAATCCATTGGCGTCGTCGATATCGAGATAGGCTGCTAAAGAAGCTTGAAATTCGCCAAAACCTGTTCCCACCATACCATAAATCTCACCAGTTGTCGGAAACATATCCTGGTACCCAGGAAAAGTATAGTGAGCATATCCAATAGAAAAATTCAGTTTTCCTATGGTTTTTGAATAATCAAAGTAATAAAAAATGTCTGTGAGCTTCCATTGTTCTTCTTTTACATCGCTTAAATCCATTGATCCCCAGATGGTGACTGTGAAGCCTTCCCAGCTAATCCATACATCGGGCCACAAGACCGCCTCAGAATTATAAGGCATACCTCGCCAAACATACTTTCCTTTAGCAAGCAAATCAAAACCATAGCTTGGTGGAGTTTTTGCATTAAGAGCTCCGGGAAATACAACAATAAGCATCAAAATAGCTGATACAAATAACTTTTTCATTTATCCCGCCTTTTAAAATTTTCGTTTAAAAAAATGGGGGTACCGAATAATCAGGAAAAAACTGATTATGCTGATGTGCTTCATGGTTCCCTTCTTTTTTTATGCCAAAGCTGATTTAAAAGTTTTGTTAAAAGCAGTTTCGTTTTTACCATAATTTACACAGAATATCTATCATTATTGATAAGTTCGTTATAGTTGATTTTAACTATTAGTTTGTGGGAATTTTTAATCAAAGATTGTTGACACTTTCTTGATTCCTTGATATTCTTTCCCTAACTATATTAAAGGGACAGCAATGGGAATTAGATGCCTC
>WVXO01000067.1 GCA_011773465.1 Candidatus Aminicenantota bacterium
AACAGATCCGTCCTGAGTGCTTCGGAAAACTTCAGTAAATCATCAACCGTAGAAAATCCGCCAGATGAAGGACTGCCGGTTTTACCGAAAAGACCAGTTTTTCTCCATAAAGCCTTACCCTCTTCCTGGACTTTATCGTAACCCAGTGCCACATTCGATAAAATCTTATTCGATGAGGTATCCATACCCGCGGGATCAAAAATGTGTTCTTTTTTATAGTCCTTGCCGGCGACTTTCTCGATGATCGCGGCAAGAAGAATGAAACCGATATTGCAATAGGCCCATCGTGTTCCCGGTTCAAAGGTTAAAGATTTCTCTTTGACAATGGGCTTGCGATCTTCCAATGTCCAATGTGTTCCTGGTTCTGCGAATTTATAAAATTCATCATCAAGAAACTCGGCGATTCCCGAAGTATGAGAAAGAAGATGAGAGATTTTTACTTTTTCCCCCACCTCAGGTAAAATCCAATCTGCTCCCAGATATTTTCCGATCAGGTCATCATAAGACAGCTTTCNNGCAGTAAACATCTTGCCAATGGAACCGAAACAAAATTTGGTGTCCACCTGATTGGGAATATTCCGCTCTCTATCCGCCATCCCATAGGCCTTTTTAAAGATCGGCTTTCCTTCGCGAGCGACAAGCACGACTCCCGAAAATATATCTTTTTCTGTGTTTGTTTGGAGATAAGCATCCAGTTCCTGGACAAACTCGGAAACACTCAGTTGATCCGGTGTGCCTGTCGTTGGGGGCATCATAAAAAGTGAATCCTCCAGGCCTGTGTTGAAGCTCACTTCTTCAAGGGTTATTTTTTGGATTTCTTTGCCACTCGAATAAGTGACAGTTGAATGGGCCATCAGCAGACCATTCACTTTTTTATAATCAGACTGGAATTGTTCAAACTCAACTTCTTCACCCGTTGGTCCGGATGTTTTCCCTTTTATTTTAAAGATGAGATAAGTTTTTGATTCAAGATAAAATGTTAACTTGAACCCATCCGGATAAGCCTCTTCCAGGACAAAATACTCTTTGCCATCAATTTCTTCCTTCCCTTTATAGGCAAAGGTAATGCCATATTGCTCAGGATTTAAGACGGAGAGGATTGGCATGGCTTCTCTCTTTATGTCTGCGAGCTGCTGCCCACTCATCTCTTCAATGACTCCTGTTTGAGGATTGGTCCCCCATCCAGTCTTTCCATCGTAAGCTCGACTAAAAACCCTGCCCATCACTTTAACATCCACGCGTTTTTTATCCGGTTCTTTTTTGTAGATAGTGATCGGACCACTCAATCCCTGCATAGCCATTTCAATAGTTCCGCTCGCAGTCATGTCTTTGATGCTTTCTGCGGCTTTTCTTCCACCAAGAACCTCTATCATTTTCTCCAATATCTGTTGTGCGGTCTGACCGGAATCCTGGCATGCAATTAAAGTGACAAGAAAAAGACTTGCTGTTGTGAGTGAAAAAATTCTTTTCATGATTTTGACCTCCATCTTGCTTATATCAATCTATTGTACGAAAACTAAATGTAAAAGTTTAATAGAGAATATCCTTCTTATTCTTAAAAGCTTATTTAAGTGCCATTGCCAGCACCTGTACGAATGCATTGGGAACACCATATATCCGTTATAAACTATGTCAGGCAAAGGCTCGAAATGAGGGTCAATCCCTTATTTCATTGGCAATAAACTCTAAGGAAAAGCAGTTTTGCTAGCTATTCTTAATAGCTATAGATCCGTAGCTTCTTGAAAGAGTCGTTTACTGATGTCAGATAATCTGGCTCCAGCGGTATTTGCAAACACGATTATACCCACCCCATCAGAAGGACGGAATAGCATTATAGTATTGATGCCGGGATCACCACCACCGTGTCCCCACACAATCTCGCCGTCATCAAGCTCGCCCTTGGCCCAACACAAACCCCGACCAAAGTGATCATTGGAAAGCATGGTTCGAATAGTATCGCTCTTTAATATCCACTTATCTCTGTAGACACCATTGTTGATATAAGCCATCAGAAATCGGGCAAGTTGGTTTACGCTTGTACGAACCAGTCCGTCGGGATAATTGGGAAAACTGTAAAGACAATTGGGGAAGAATCCCTCCTTTATGCGTGTTTTTTCCTTCAAACCTTCTTCTTGTAGTAATTCGCCACGTAATTTGCCCTCTGATGCGTATGTATAGGGCACTGCATGTTTCGATATATCCAGGTCTGCAAGAAACCACGATGTTTCTTTCATATCCATAGGTTGGAATATATTTTTTTTTGTGTAATCATTGAATGCCATTCCCGAGATGACTTCAACGAGAAAACCAAGCAGTCCAAAACCTACATTCGAATAGCTGCGCGGCTTGGTAGGTATTGAACCTCGCTCACCCGGCTTCCAAGTATGGAAATTCTCTTCTTCGTTGTAGAAGGTTCCTCCTGGTGTAAAATATTCTTTAAGCCAAGTTTCAAGAGTTATTGTTGGATCCCCGCAAGCATAACTTTCACCATAGGCTGAACCGTCCTTTATGGAGGATCTATGGGTAAGAAGCTGCCTGAAAGTGATAGTCTCGTTGGGATAGCGAGGGTTTTTCACTGTAAAATTGAGATAATCGTTTATGTCATCATCGAGCAGAAACTTCCCCTTCTCCCAGAGCTGCATGATGGCAGTTGCTGTGAAGGTCTTCGAAACCGACCCAATGTTCATCACACTATCGGGACTCATTGGAATCTTCTTTTTTATGTTCGCCCACCCATAACCCTTTGACCAAATAAGCCTATTTTTTTTAACCATACAGGCAGAAAGACCCGGTATAGGAATGGTCTTCATCTTGTCATTAATGAAGTCCCCTAGCTCATTTAATTGGGGCAATCTTTTATAACTAAAAATAAGGCCACTACCGGCAACGGTACTTATTTTGAGAAATTCCCGCCTGGTTATCCGAAACATATTCACCTCCTAAAATGGAAAAATTAGCAGAAGAATAACAATCAATAAGAAAAGTGTCAAATTGATCCAGAAAATTAAATATACATACATTAACAACGGCAAATAACATGCCAATTTCATCTTCTTGGGGTTTTCTAACACTATGAAAAATACATGTATCATTTATTAACAGTTAATGTCCGTTCTCGAACAGAAATAAATATTCCCCATATCAACTTTACAAAAGAGTATATCCGGGATTCCATCGGTTTACAATTCATTCCCAATACATCGTTCTGTAAAATAGAGGGATTTATTCGTATATTTGGAACTAAAGAACCGCTATTCAGTCTAATATTCATCGCTTTTCTCTAAAAATCCAAGGATTAGAGATACTTGTTCCTTCTGACCGTATTAGAAAGCAACTCATTGTTGTGAACAGCATCGTAATCGACTGATCCGAGATAGTATCTCGGCAAATAGCTCCTTGCTTATGGCTACCTCCGCCATTTGGAAAATAACATAACGGCTGTGTCTCAGAACCTTAGCTCCGATCTTTATGAGTTTCATAAGCAGAGTCCGAAGCGACCAATGTTTGATTTTGCCCGGAAGAACCAGGCGCCACAGGAAGTTGCCCAGATTGTAGGCCAGGACAAACAAACCTAGCCTCACCTGATTCGAGAGAAAATGTTTGCATGAGAGCCGCGTCCAATTAAGAGCATACTTTCCTTCCTTTATCCACTGCTCAGCAATCCCGCGCCCATTGTAGAAACGTACGACACTCACTGCTTTGGCACTCATATTGGTCAAGATGAAACCTACTCTCGGGAATAAATCTCCCTGGAGCCACTCAACTTTCGCCACCACACGGCGTCTCTTATGCCAGGAAGCCGCCCGGTACTTGAAATCATGAAAACACACAACCGGTTTTCTCGAGGGACGACCAACAGGACGGATCAGCAGATGTTTAATCTCATCATACAAGACATCATTCGCCGGAAGGCGGATAGCATACAAGAGACCTTTTTCTTCAAGGTACTCATAGACCTCAGGCTTCGCAAACGCAGCATCACCACGAAAGTACTTCCTTCTTTTTTTGTTTTCATACCGTCGAACGATCGGTTCAAGCATCTCTTTCCAGCGGTCAGCGCTGTGGACATTGCCTGGACGAAGCATCGCTCCTTCACAGTCGCCATACTGGTTAAAACAAAACAGAGGATGATAACAATTACATTTGAAATGGCCGTTGTATGCAGAACCTTCCTGCTCTCCATGTACAGGACTCTCTGAACTGTCCATATCAAGAACGATTCGATGATGGGCCGTTTTCTCCATCGCTCTCTCAACCCATCTCCCGTTAATTTCAGACAAGCTATCAATGTTTTCCCGCACTATCAGGATCTCTGTCTCTAAACGCCCGATTGTATTGATCCCGGCCGCATTCTTCTTCTTTCCGGTGACTGCTCTCATGACAAGATCAAATGATAGACACTGAGCATCATTGACATCCTCATATCCTGCCAGCCGAGTGTATACAGATTGGCGTAGCAGGTTGGTCATATCATGCTGAATATTGCGCCCGGTCCGTTTATCGCTCATTACAGTAGAAGCTGAATTAAATAAGCCTAAAGTATCATCAAGCTCCCGGTAGGCAAGAAGGCCACCATCAGATGTCAATCTTGCGCCATGAAATTCAAGCTTAATTTTTCTGTTAAAATGAATATTTAATCTTTCACCCTTTGTGTGTTTCATTTTTTGTGTCCTTATCAACCTCTATCTTGTTATATAATAACAACTTATGGTGATTTTGTTAAGTGATTTTTGTGTTTAATATGGGGAATATGGGATATATATGACTAGACAGAGACTTCAGGAGGGAATTTATAATATTAGTGATATATATTTAGGGCAAAATCTTGAGAGGCCTCAATCTTTATATTGAACAGCAGGCCAGTCATATTCATCCCCAACGGCAGCAAGAATTTCCAGAGAAAGTTGCAAGCCATTCACTCCGTTTGTCATGATAACCGCCCCTTTCCCCGTGCCAGGGGATGCAATTAGGACGCAGGTAGCGCCGGGAGCATTATGACCTGGATAAGTGAAATAAAAATTATCTCCCACTCCCATGAGAAAAACACCCAAACCTTGCCCTGATAAACCAAAAAACTGATTGGGATCAATCTCCAATTGAACGCTGAACATCTTTTTAGCCATCTTCTGCGAGACTATTCTGCTGGATTTCCCTTGATAGGCACGAATCAGTTCAATCGTAAAAAACGCCAGATCAGCAGGTGTCGCCACGAGGGCTGCGTGCCCCAGAGCAGTAGGATGCTGGGGACGATCATACGAATTACCCTGCTCGTCGTGAGGCAGGGCTACATGGCTCTTAAATTCAGGGTGTAATGGGTGCACCATTGTGCTGTTTTTCATGCCGATCGGTCCGAATATTGTTTCTTGTACAATCTGAGGGTATGGTATACCCATCACATCCTCTAACAGCAACTGGATCACGATATATCCCATATTCGAGTACTGATGTTTGGTTCCAGGGACGTATTCAACAAAGGCAGCCTGATTCTTAGCCGGTGCTTCGCCCTTCAGTACCTGAATGAGGGTGGGAACGCTTCCCTCCTCTTCACTAAAACCTCCATCGGGCCTGGTAAGACCGGATTGATGTGTTAACAGCCTCCGCAGGGTTACTTTCTCTTTCTGAGTGAACTCGTTTTCAGGAATTTTCCAGGATTTCAGTTTCTTATTGACGTCCTCATCCAACTCGAGTATCCCCTGCTCTGAAAAATGGAGTGCAGCCGCAGAAGTGAGCAATTTGGTGGTGGAAGCCGCTTCAAAACATGTTTCCGGTGTCACAGGCTTATCACTTCCAGCCTTAACCACTCCAAAATCCTTTGTCCATTCAACTCTATAGTCGTTAATGACAGCAATACTAACACCTGGCACATTATAATTCGCCATCCGCTCGGAAAGAGTCACTTTATCCGCTGTCCTAATACGGTCTGCATTAAATTGCTCTGCTAAGGAAGGGGAACTCATTGCAACAAGACCGTTTTCTATTCTTTGTATTCTCTGTTCGATTCGGTGATTCTCTTCCTGTGGTGAACAAGAAACAATTGTCAATAAAATGGTTGTGGGGACAATCAATTTTCGCATGATTTTGCTCCTTATACTCCTCAGTGTTTTATTACTAAGACGTATTTGGTCCAATTATTGTTCCCAATTTCGGTCCCCATAAACTCTTGATAGCTTAGAGAGAGCCATCCCTGAAGGATTTTAATGAATTTATAAAGAAGTTGAAAAATCTTTACCCAATAAACAGCGGACCTATTTATCTACTACTATTTTACAAAAAGGAAATCGTTGATAGAAATTAGCGAACGCCTAGATAGGATTTGATATGTCGATATTAATTAGGATGGCGATAGATCACACAGCTAGCTCGGACTAGACCTGCTCCCTGTTGGTGAGGATGCAATCCTAGATTTTCTGCTGAATCCATTAGTCTTTCTCTAATTTCATCTGGATCCCATATTTTGTCCCCATCCAGATCATAGCCCCACTTGGGAGAGGTTGTTAGAATTAAAGCAACGGTTCCTGTCACATGTGCCGCGGACATACTTGTGCCCTCCATAGCTGCATAGAATGCATTTTTATAGGTAGATAAAATATTAACTCCAGGAGCTGCTAGATCGATCTGAGGCCCGTAACTTGAAAAAGAAGCAAAATTATCATACTCGTCAACAGCTGAAACTGCGATCGTCTCTGGATAGAATGCCGGGTATTCAATCAATCCACTACCCTCTCCATTGTTGCCGGCAGAGGCAACCATGGTTATTCCAGCTTGATAAGCTCTAATAATTGCATCATGAAATGACTGATTTCCTTCAGTTGAGCCAAAACTCATGTTGATTACCTGAATCTTATTAGCGATACACCAGTCCAGAGCATCGATAAGATCAGACAGCCACCCTCCTCCTTTCTTGTCTAAAAACTTAACAGCGTACAAATGAATCTCAGGACCGACTCCAATAACTCCAAAGTCATTATCTATTGCAGCAACCGTACCTGATATATGTGTACCATGACCGTTGTCATCATCAGCGCTCTTACGGGGCTTTATGGTGTTAATCCCTCCTTTTATGTTTCCCCAAAGGTCGGGATGATCAAGATCAATGCCTGTATCCAGGATAGCTACTTTTATCATTGAGCCTGTAGTTACTTCCCAAACCAGATCAGCATAAATTCTTTGGATGCCCCAGGAGAGCTCCTCTGATTGCTCGGGGGGAGGATGAGGTTTTTTTGGCTTAGGTTTTGTTTTGTCAGCTAGTGCGGTTATTATCAAATCTTCATCTATTCTTAAAATTTCATTTTTTCTTTTAAGATTCTTTTCTGCGCCTGGAGACAGATGAACAGCCTGGCTATTAATTAACTTTAAACGTTTAATCTTCACTGCTCCGAAATTCCTGAGCAAATTGTCTTGGTCTGCTTCCTGGCAATACCATTTTTTAAAGACTACAATTTTCCGCGGGTGCTCTGAGGGAGCCGCTTCACTCAACTGAGCAGAGAAATTCAGCAATACAAAAATAACAAATACCTTGATTGCTAAGCGTGATTCTCTTTTCACAGCCCCCTCATTCAATGTCTTTCGTCACATCTTTCGATGTGAATATTTGTAGTATGATACATAGTATCAGCAAAGGACTTCTATTCTCCTTATGATTTTTGATTTTACTTGGATGACTGTTTCGGCCTGTAGCGCTATTTTTTCAGACAGAAGTCTTAAGTATCAGTATCATCCTTTTGTTTAGGTGGTTTAGTGGATGTTGAGTTTCCGTTGTTCTTAATAGGGTTTGTCTTCTTGTCATAGTCTATATCCCAGTAATCTTTCTTGGATTCATCTGGAAGTAAAGGCGTACAACTTGACAGGCTGTAAAACAAAGCTAGGTCGCATCCAAGTGGAGATAAATTCAGACTAAAAAATGAAAAAAACTCAGAAATTAAGGGAGCAGACTTTTTAGGAAAGGGAAATCTTTCGGAAGAGGATCTGGTTGCTGCGTGAGTAACTTGCGGAAAAATCATTATAATAAAAGCTATACAGACCAAAAAAGCCATGTTTTTCATGAAGGAGCTTTTCCTTTCATTAAACATAGCTTCCTCCTCAGTTTATGTTCCTCCTTTTCCTTCGCTTTTGGAAAGTTATCCTTCCTTTAGTTTTGTCGCATTTTCGCCCAAAAAATTGGACAAAAATGCATAATTAAAAATACGCTTATTTCCGCACTTCCTTTGATCTAATATAAATATGAGAAAATAATACAGATATGTCAAGTCATGTTTAGGCCCAATACATATATTATAGCCAAAATAGAATTATTTATTTTACTGAAATTAAATAAATTAGAAGAGCATCAAATTCAAATTCCCCTGGGAATCGCATCTCTAAATTGAAAAAAATATTGTATTTTGTGGATAATTCATTGAAAATAAATAAATTAAATTAATTTATCATTAGAATCTATATAATAAAAAAAATTGCAAAAAAATTGCAAAAAAATTGATTGAAAGCTGTTTTTTCGTTGCTTTTGAATAAAATACCGTAAAGTCAAATTTATGTTAGATTTACAAAGCCTAGTATTTTAGCTATTATATATGCAGTGCCGATAAGGAGTATGAGGGAGATTATTTTTTCTTAGCTTAACAGTCCTTCCGGAAAAAGACAAATGAAAAGTCTTTTCAGTGTATTTATTGCGGCCCTGGTGCTTCTTTTCTCCTTTTGCCAATCCCTATATCCCTTTCAGACCGATTCCTCTGTCCGCCTGTATTCTGACTCAGAAAAAGAACACCCAGAATATTTCAGTAAAGGTGAAAACTTAAAGCTTCAAGGTGATTTTAAAGAGTCCATCAATTATTTTGAAAAAGCGTTATCTTTCGCCAGGAAAAATAATAATAAAAAATATGAAATTGACTCTCTCATCAAACTCGGCGTCCTGTACTGGAATATTGGAGAGATGGATAGGTCCCATGATATCTCCAATGAAGCCTTTTCTTTAATCAAGAAAACACAAATAAACGAGAACAAAGAAGAGGTCTCGGCTCATATCCAAATATATGAGCTCTACCAGGCAGGCAAAGATTATTATTCACAGGGCAGTTATCAAGAATCTATAGAAGATTTCGAAAAAGCTATAGAACTGGCAAGAAAAATAGAGAGCCAAGAGCATGAATTAAAATGTCTCCGTGCGGAGAGTATTACACATCTCCGTCTAAATCACATCGGTAGTTTCCTCTTCTTAAACAAAAATGCCCTGAAAATTGCCCGCAGAATCAAACACAAGAAAGAAGAAGGAAGATGTTTGTTTAACATCGGTTTTTACTACTTTACTAAAGACAACTATTCTCAGGCTTTAAGGTACTATGAAGATGCCTTAAGTCTGGCCAGATTTGTTAAGGAATATGATGATGAATCAGAATGTCTGACGAACATAGGAGAGATTTATATTCTTGTGGGAAATTATGAAAAAGCCCTGGAATACCTTAAGGATGTTTTAAAAATCGATCAGGGGAAGCTAAAAAATGACATTTTTGTTGCCAAGGACTTAAACAATATTGGAGTCACATATCAAAAAAAATATACATTCCAATCTCAAAATCAAGATGACCTTTACAATGCTCTTGCCAATTATAGAGAAAGCCTGAAAATTGCAAGCACTATACAGCACGTAAAAACAGAAATTGAAGCTTTGAATAACATGGGTATGGCCTATATAGATTTAGAAAACTATCCTGTAGCGCTGAAATATTTTAAGCTTTCCCTCGAAAAAGCAGAAATAGATCAGGATCTCGAAGAAAAAGCTAATCTCTACATCAACATTGGCACTGTCAATTCTCTGCAGGAAAATTACGATTTGTCCTTAAAATACTGCCAACAAGCCATAGATACTGCTTCTCTTACAGGAAAAGAGAATATTCTCTGGGAAGCTTATTTTGAGATAGCGAATGCCTATATGAAGCAGGGTGATTATGAAAAAGCCCTGGAAAACTTCAAAAAATCCATCTCCTTTATAGAAAGAATCCGCTCCCGCATTCAGCTGGAAGAGCTCAAAGCAAGATACCTTGCTTCGGATAAAAGGATTGAAGCTTATCATAATATTGTCAATTTGCTCTGCAAGCTCTACGATTCTGAGCCTGAAAAGCTTCATAACGTAGAAGCCTTCAATTATTTAGAGAGGGCTAAAGCCAGAGCATTTCTTGACAGGTTAGAGGTCTCCCAGGTTAACATCTCACAGGGAGTTGACACCGAGCTTCTCAATAAGGAAGACGAGGAGCTGCAAAAGATATCTAGTCTAAACTTAAGACTCCTTTCCTCTGGTCTCGACAAGGAACAAGAAAAAAGCATCAAGGAGCAGATAAGACTCTGTGAAGAACGGATAGAAGCTCTCAAGAGAAAAATAAGATTATCGAGCCCTGCCTATGTAGACCTCAAGTACCCCCAAACTATTACTCTGGAACAAACGCAAAAACAAATGCTTGATAGCAAAACAGCCTTCCTTGAATACTGCCTTGGCAAAGAAAACTCTTATGCTTTTGTGATCACCAAGAGAAAATTCAAGATTTTTCCTCTCCCTTCGGCAAAAAAGATCAAGGTGCAGGTTGCGGAATATTTAAAGGGCATAACAGATAAAGAAAACCACGATTTCAGCCTCGGCTACGAGCTTTTTAATGTATTAGTTCTTCCTGGCTTGGATGAAAGAATCGAAAAACTAGTTATTATTCCAGACGACATCCTTCACTATCTGCCCTTTGAAACACTCATTTCCCAAAAAGAGAAAAAAAGATGGCTGATTGAGGATTATAAAATTGCCTATGCCCCTTCAATTTCTTCTCTTCGGGAAATAATTCAGCATGAAAGATTAAGCAAGACAAAGCCTAAAAAAGATCTCCTTGCTTTTGGCGATCCGTTCTTTGATCCTGATGAAGAGGTGGCCAGCGAAAGGGATAGTTCACAGACAATTCTCCCTGCTAGTGCTTATAATGTTTCCAGGCTAGAGTATAGCGGCTTGGAAGTTGAAAGAATAGCTTCTCTTTTTAAAAAAGCAAGAATAGATGTTTTTAAAAGAAAAGAGGCATCAGAGGAAAAACTTAAAGACCTTAACCTCGAGGACTATAAAATTCTTCACTTCGCCACTCACTGTCTCATCGACAATAAAAAGCCAGACAGATCTTCAGTTGTCTTCTCCATAGGAAACGCCCGTGCAGAGGATGAAATTCTTCAGATGAGAGAAGTATTCAATCTAAAAATGAACTCTGATTTGATTACTCTATCTGCCTGCCAAACAGGACTCGGTGTATTAATCAGAGGCGAGGGAATAGAAGGTTTAAGCAGAGCCTTCTTCTATGCTGGAGCTTCCTCTGCCCTTATCAGTTTATGGCCAGTTCATGATCAGGCTACATCTCAATTTATGGAAAGATACTATCTCCATCTCCGCTCTTCGAATTCAATCATGGATGCTTTACAAAAAACTAAGCTTGAGATGATAAACTCTGATATACTTTCTCATCCATATTACTGGGCTGGTTTCGTAATCACAGGAAATTCTGACAAAATTATCTATCCGCCCGCCACAAAAAGATTGATTCTCATCATTTTTGCTATCTGTCTGGCAGCCGGAATAATCTATTTCGTAATTTTTAAGAAATATATTAGACACTCCCCTTCCCACTAAAGAACGAAAGGTAAATCCACATTTTGACCAACGGCTAGATTTTTACCAAGCGCTTTCCTTGAAAGGCAAAGGGTATACGCAAGCTCCCTGAAACATTTAATATTTTATTGGCAGAGTCAATATTCAGTCGGGCCCCTACCGTTGGAGAAATCTTTTTTTGGAAGTTGGCATCAAGATCACCTTTTAAAGCTCGACCAAGGCTGACTTCGTATTCTTTCGCGTACCACGTACTGAGCACAAGATAGTGGCCTTTTATTCTGTCCCAAACGCTAGGTTTTTGATTTTTCAACCATTTAAGCCGCCCGGATAGCGGGTTCCAGAGTAAAAGATTGTCATCAGTGAAGATACGTTGGTCTAGTGCGCTGATTTTAAAATCAACGAAGCGATTGTACTCGAGCCCTCCGCTTATCGTCAGGAATGGAAGTATAAGCTTGCCACCTGCACCTACTTGCCTGCTGCCTTCGATAACATCAGGCATTTCTGCTTCCACCAACTCCGTTTCCCAAGACAAAGTGGGATCTCTGAGCAGCGTTCTGAGCCTTTCATGAGGCCAAAATGCATCTCCCTCTCGCCTAAGGATTAAGCCTGGCACATATTTTTTATTTGCGACAAGGAGCAAATACAGCCCGTGGTCTTTTAAATATTGAGGAAACCTTACTGCAGCCATTTCGCCACCTCCTTGGTCTTCTATTGTCCGAGTGGGCCTTGGCACCCATCAAAATAATTAATAAAGGAAATTATTGGCTCTTTAGTGCAACTAATCTCTTCTTGGCATCTTCGACTTCAGGAAAACCAGGGTCATCGTCTTTCCAGAGATCGAGGAATTTCTCATAATGTTCAATGGCTTTGCCTTTTCAGTCTTTCTGCTCATATCTTTTTCCAAGCTCTTCGATGATTTCATACCTGGAGGCAAAAACAGTTCCTCTGGTTAATTCTTCTGTGGGTGTTTCGAGAGTTTCGGCGACAGAGACTCGAGGTTTCTCAGAAGGAGGAAGTGGAGTAGCACACTCTTTGCAATACTTGGAATAAGAAGGATTGTCACTCTGACATTCGGGGCATCTAATTGTCAATGCTATCCCTCGTAGAAAATGCTGTATTAAAGCGATAATAGGATAATAATTAACAATAGTGGTGTCAAATTAAAATAGCGGCGCAGCATATAACACAGACCATAGATAATAGGCCAAATTCAGTATTAGATTTTTGCTGTCTAAGGTTTTCTATTTTATTCTTAATCTCAGTTCTATTCTCTGGGGATCCAGACTATCATCTCCCCTATTCCGCGATGCGACCAGGCATAGTACGGAATGCCGACCAAACCAGGAAGCTCTTCTGTCGGTTCACTTTTTAGTATGTTTATTCCTGCTAGAAGGTCAGGCTTAAATTCAACCTTGAATTCTAAATCATCAGGCAAGCTTCGGTTAAGTACTCCGCCTTTGTTATCCGCCTCCTCAAAACAATAAACAAGAGGCCCCCGCTGTAAGACAACCTTTCCCAGGTTATCCTTCACTTTATCATTGGCAATGATCTTCTGCACCGGCGCGGGTAGGGCCAGCTCGATAATATCTCCTTTTTTCCAGCGGCGGCGGATGCGGGCAAAGCCTTTGTCCATTTCAAGCTCTAATGTTTCTGAATTGACTTTTAAGGTTATATTTTCTTTGCTTGGATCGAGGAATGAATACAGGTCGCTCGGCACGGGCTCATTCCTAGCCCAACCCGGAATGCGTATAAACACGGCAAATTCTGTTTCCTTCTCTGGCTCGATGGTGATCTTGACATTTCCATCCCAAGGATAGTCAGTCTGCTGCCTCACATTCATAGAATTTTTTCCAATCTTAACAGTTCCTTTACTCTCGACAAAAAGATTCACATAAAGGGTGTCATCTGTATGGGCATAGACATAGCCTGGGAAGGAAGGCAAGAAGCGGGCAAAATTACCAGGGCAACAGGCGCAGTCAAACCACGGCTTTCGGGTCGCCTCTCCCTGATTAAACTTATATTTTCCGTCCGACTCCAGCGGATTGGGATAGAAGAAGAGGTCACCGCTAAGCGATATTCCAGAAAGAAGGCCGTTATAGATTGTACGTTCCAGGACGTCGATATATTTTGCATCGCCATGCAGGAGAAAAAGACGGTGGTTCCAAAAAACATTACCGATGGCCGCGCAGCTTTCATTATAAGCTGTGGCATTGGGCAGCTCATAGTCATCTCCAAAGGCCTCTCCTTCGTGGCGGGAGCCGATGCCTCCAGTCACATAAAGCTTTTTGGAGACGACATTATCCCAGATCCGGTCGATGGCCTTGATGTATGCTTTGTTGCCTGTAAGCGCTGCCACATCCGCCATGCCTGAATACATGTATGCGGCTCGGACAGCATGACCGACTGCATTGCTCTGTTCAATGACAGGCATGTGGGCCTGGAGATACCAGTCCTGATTATAGATAGAAAACGGTGATGAATCGGAAAACATTTTCTTGTGTTTCTCAGGCCCGCGTTCATCAAGGAAAAACTTGGCCAGTTTCAAGTATTTTTCATCTCCGGTTACTCGGTAAAGCTTGACCAGCCCGATCTCTATTTCCTGGTGACCGGGGAATCCGCGCCTTTTCCCTGGCCCAAACACACTGGCAATAAAATCAGCGTTTTTTAGGGCTACATTCAGGAAATTGCGCTTTCCTGTCGCTTGATAATAGGCCACTGCTGCCTCGTACATGTGCCCGACATTGTAGAGTTCGTGGCTGGAGCCGAGGT
The DNA here is from genome assembly GCA_011773465.1 of Candidatus Aminicenantota bacterium. GTDB lineage: Bacteria > Acidobacteriota > Aminicenantia > Aminicenantales > Aminicenantaceae > SOIV01. Next base: position 14,390 of record WVXO01000067.1, read on the forward strand.
TTGACCAGCGTTCCTCACCTGCGCCGGGAGCAGGATTCTCAGGATCAATGGTGCGGGTTGTAAAGAGATAACCGTCTTCTTCCTGGGCGGCGGCAACTTTAGCGATCAAATCATCCATATATTCTTCAAGCTCTTTATCCCTTTGAAGGCTCAGCGAATAGGCTGCTCCTTCCATTATTTTAAAGACATCTGAATCATTATATCTCAGGCCTTCAAATTTACCTGACATCAAACCGCCGGCCTTGGCGAAATTAGCAATGCGTCCTGTCTCTTCACTCTTTTTAAAAGCAAAAGGAATCGTAACCTTACGGTTGGTTTCCATCCGAGGCAGCCAGAACGAGTCATTAATCTGTATCTCCGTGAATGCGACGGGCTTTAGGGGATAATCCTTGGATGCTATTTTCGTGTAAACTACACTCAGAACGCCAAATGCCAATAGAAGAACAAGAAAGCTTTTATATTTCATTCTCCCCTCCTTCCCTTCAAAACTCTTAACACAGAGCTTATAATCTTTCAAAGGGAATTATCTCAGCA
>WVXO01000056.1:0-2668 GCA_011773465.1 Candidatus Aminicenantota bacterium
GTTCCCTTCGCCAGGCTTTTCTTCGCATCCTCAACCTCAGCAATCCTAGGATCAGCGTTTTTTTCGACCTGGGGAAGTCAGCGCTTTGTCAGGTTTTGTTATTATGTTCCACAGTTATGACTACATTTCCCTTTTTGTGCCCTTTATCGACATACCTGTGAGCCTCGACGATTTTTTCAAGCGGATAGCATCTATCTATGATCGCTTTAAAACGACCCGCTTCAATTAACTCATTGAGTAGAACAAGATATTCAGTTAGAGACTTTGGACTTCCATTATCGACTGATGTGTATTTCCCATTCTTAGTTAGCACTTTCTTGCACTGTGATTTCAATTTTGAGCTTTTCCTTTTTCCAACGGCATCAAAGATAAAATCATAAAGCTCTCCTCTGCTTATTAAATCCTCTTTTGTATAATCAATTACTTTATCTGCTCCTAGAGATTTCACTAACTCTAAATTCGTCGTACTGCATACACCAGTAACTTCTGCTCCATAGTACTTGGCAAGCTGCACCGCGGTAGTTCCATTTGCTCCAGAAGCGCCATAGATAAGAACTTTTTGTCCGTTTTGGATATTTCCTTTTTTTAGAAAATGCCCAGCTATGATACCACCATAAGCAATTGCGGCGGCTTCCTCATAGCTTGCATTAGAAGGTTTTTTTACCAGACACTCTTTTTCAGACATACATTTGTATTCGGCATAGGTCGCAAATCCTAAACCAGTCATTCCATATACTTGGTCACCTTTCTTAAACAGCTTCAGGTCTTTGCCTACAGCTTCAATTTCCCCAGCTAACTCCATTCCTAGAATCTCCCATTTTGGTTTCGAAAAACCTAAAAATAATCGCACGAAGGGCCCTCCGGATGCCATGAGACCTCGAATTCTTGTATCCCTCACATGTGCCAGTTGTCGCATATATCCTTATCAGGATATGTCCCCATTTTTCATACCACTTTGAGGACTGCTTTTCGCTAGCATCTCAGTTGAATAATAAGCCCTTCTTTTTAGATTAGAATATACACCATAAGCATTAACAAGGACAAGGAAGATGGCGTGAAATAATTAATTTCAAGCCATATTGTTTAAGGATTTATTCTATCAATTTAATGAAAGAGAGTTCACTTTTCTTCATCTGATGATTTGTCTGATTTGAGCACTTCTGGATTGAATACCCATCTACCCTTGATCACCCGCCAGATGGATTGCGTGTTCTTGATGTCTTCCAAAGGATTTTTATCAAAAATGATAATGTCCGCCAGCTTGCCGGGCTCGAGCGTAACGAGATGATCCTCTGCGCCAACGGAGAATCTTCTGCACCAGGGAAAGGCCGATGAGCTTTTCCCGGAGCAGAAGGGAGAAGACCTCACCTGTTTCCTCGCTTCACATGTTGCCATGTTTATCCCTAATCTCCGTAACCAGTTGTTGAATTCGCTTTAGACCCTCTGTCAGGTAATTCTGAGGCAGCCCGTAGCTAATTCTAATAAACTTGTCCATACCGAAATGATCACCAGGTACAATCAAAACACTCTTTTCCTGGATTAATTTATTGGCCAATTCGGTAGAGTTTACATCCAATTGATAGTGTACGAAGGCGATGGCTGCAGCCTGAGGCGGCACCAGCCGGAAGGTATCCTTCTGATGGTCAATCCATTGTTGCAATAGGGGGAATCCTTTGCGTATGTAATTGCGGGTACGCTGAATGATGCGAGGTCGTACATTGACGGAGAGGGCCAATGCTGCCAGTTTATTTGAAAAAATTGAAGTACTTAGGGTGGTGTATTCGTGTCTTCTCCAGATTTTATCGATGGTATCTGGAGATGCGACAGCCCAGCCGACGCGAAGTCCAGGTAATCCGTAAGCTTTGCTCATACTACCCACAGCTATGACCTTATCATATTTACCATAAAAGGAAGGAGTCTCTTCGTCTTTAATTCTCTCAGCACCAGTGTAAACTTCATCGGCCAGGATCCAGGCGCCCACTCCTTCTGCTGCATTAATGATAGCATTCATCTCTTCATGGGTAAGAATATAGCCGGTGGGATTATTGGGATTGCAGACGGCTATCAGCTTCGTTTTGGGTGTGACCGCCTGCATTAGTTCATCCAGATTAACCTGCCAGCCATTATCTTCGCAGAGATGAAAGATGTTTATTTTCAGGCCATGGTTTTTAGCAATTCCCCAGATTTGCATGTAGTTTGGTAGCATGATTGCCAATTCATCTCCGGGTTGGAGTAAGGTATGGATCGAGTTATAATTCGCCTCAATAGCGCCAACGGTAACCAGGACATTACTTGAGGTACAACCGGAGTAAAGAGCAGCGATATTTTCTCTGAGTTCCGGATTACCGTTGGCGTGGGCGTAGTCTATTTCCGTTGCCAGCAATGTTTCAATATACTCAGGACTATCAGTCAATAGTTCTCTAAGCAGAAGAGGGTGAACACCACTCTCAGATAGATTATAATCCACCTCCTTTTCATTCTGTGATGCCATCACTTCATGTTCAAAGGGTTGAAATTCATTCATTTTATAAAGTCTCCTTGAGTTAATTTTTTGAATATTTTCCTAGAACAAATAATATCATCCAATCACCGCCAATCAGCATCCTGAAATAAGATTATCACACTAAAAAAGCTAGGGGCAAGAATGGAAGAAAAAGAACTGGCTCCT
>WVXO01000056.1:2752-3079 GCA_011773465.1 Candidatus Aminicenantota bacterium
TCATTGACTCCTCAACCCAACCAGCCTCTTCTTGGCATTGTCAACTTCAAACTTGAATTCATTATCCAAAAGCCATCGCTTAGAAAATATAGTGCGTAGGAGAGAGGGTGTGAAACCTGGATGTGTCTGATGTCTGAAAGAACTGCTTATAAGACGAGTGATTAACGACTAATTGAGCTGTGAGAACTCATGAGTCCTGTCTTCAACTGCTTTCTCTTCTAACCCATTCCTTGATCCGCTCTTTATGTATGTCATAATCCTCAATAAGTTCATCGACAGTATTTTGAATAGTTATGATAGCTCCCTTGTGCCTCACACCATAATCCC
>WVXO01000056.1:3152-9500 GCA_011773465.1 Candidatus Aminicenantota bacterium
TATTCCAGGACAAGCACAGCATTCACCTTGCTATAATCCTCTCCGGGATCAATGTCATAAAAAGGAAGTTCTCCTCTCCTTATTTGATTGCTCCCTTCTATGATGTAGCGGTTCCAGCCAATCAAATGAGCCACGACGTCTCTCGGAGACCAATGATTAAATCTCTTGAGGAATAACTCCTCATTTAGAGAAGCCACACAATGTACAAAATCTTCGATGCTTTGGTCAAATTTAGCAATTTGCGTTTCGATTTTCATTATAGACACTCCAATACAAAAGGCCTATGTTTCCCGATTAGAGAACGATACAATATCCTATCAATGTTCATATTACATTGCAATAATCATGTCTGAAAGTTTATATTGCCGTAAATTTTTGTAGAACGAATAGTATAATATATTGCTTTAAGCAATATTCATAGACCTTCTATATGTTTCAAATTTATTCTGCATATTGGGGAGCAGGTTATGAACTCGTTTTTTTCCTGTGATAAGCTCGTTCCAGAACGCTTGCGGTTGAAAACTGTGTGGTTTTTACTTGCCAGAGAAAACGAATTTCCTTCTATGATGATGTGATGCAAGTCTTTTCTTTATGGCCTCCTTTCTTTTTCTTGTTTCTTACTTTATCTTAGGTCTTGTTAACCATACTTCTATCCGTGCCCTTAACAAGAATGTTAAGTCCGCACACACTCTAACATCAGGTCTCGGCCCCTTAACCTATACAAACAACGCGACCCTAATAGCCCGTTAGGAATTTCCCGAAGGCGGCCGATTCTATTTTCATTATCATCTCTTGTAAGGAATATAAGACCGGTTCTCCTTCAACATACGGTAGATGATCGTCAACAAGCGTCTGGCTGTAGCCACTTTAGCCGAGTTTGCACCTTTCCGCCTCTTCAGCCTCTCATAATGACACCTTAAATCAAAATCAGCCCGAATCCGGTTTTTCACCCGAGTCAGGCTCCCCACATAAAACGCCCTCTGACGCATTACCCTCTGATAGCTACGATTCTCCCAAGAACGTTTGTAAACCTCCGGAATCAAATCCGGGATCATCTGTTTAAAGAGGATTGACAACCGCAGGAGCGGGAGGACCTATCTTGCTTAAACAAGAATCTCATTTTATGAGATTTGGATGGCGGAAGCCGTATGAATCGAGAGGTTCACGTACGGGTTTGAGAGGGGCCGGGGTGAAACTCCCCGGCCTACTCACCTTTTACCTGTTGTAGGTGGAGAAATCACATTGTGATGCTGACTCTAGAACAATCTTACTCAAATAATTTTTTTATTTCTTCAAACGCTGCTTAATATCATTAATATTTTTAAAAACCTGATGGTCCGAAGAAAAAACCTTTCGGAAATGCCTTTCAGCCTCATTTAAGGCTTTGAAAGCCTTTTCTTTCTCCTCCTTCTCTTCTAGTATCAACGCTTTATGGAATTTCAGATTTCCTAAAACCTCGTTATTACTGGCATATTTCTCAATATTCCTGTCAAAAAAATCCATGAGCCTTTGCATTTCCCCATGTATAAAGAAATTATCGACAATCATTTTGATAGCATTTGGATTAGTGGAATATTTGGAAAAAAGCAAGTCTCCCATATTCACGGCATCTTGGTAACGTTGAGTTTGAAGATAGAGACGATGCAGATGAAGAATGGGCCGGTAATCCTCCCGTGTTTCGGCAAGCGCCGTCTCCAAGAGACGTATGGCTTGTTTGGCGTCATTCTTAACTTCAGCAATACGGGAAGCAAGATAATAAGCGTCCATTTTATAAGGTCCCTGCTCATACATTTGAATCGCTAGTTCGATCTCTTTCTCTGCCTCGTCATATTGTTGGAGATAAAAAAGTCCTGCCCCAAGATTGTAATGATAGCCTGGCTTATTTCCACCTAACTTAATGGCCTGTTTTATATATCTCGTCCCCTCAGGAAAATTCCCTTTCTTCAAAAAGATTTCCCCTAGATTGGCTAGCGATTCAACATCAAAAAATCCCATCTTCTCGGCATTGAGATAGTTTTCAAAGATTCTTTTATCTAATTCATCTTCCGAAATCAGCCATTGTCCACCATATCGAAACGTAATGTCATAATAGTAATCCCCAAGAATCTTGAACAGAATTCCCGACTTACCCTTCTTCTTTATATAAGCACTAACACGCTTCTCCGGATCGAACGTTATAGCTCCAAAAGAACCAACCCCTTCTCTCAGTTGCTCAAGGCTCTCATTTGGTTCAAGATCTTTTAGACAAAAAATCTGATGCATGATGCTTTTTGTGAAGTAATTAATACAGATTTCTACTTTTTTGGCTAATAGAAAAGGATTGTCATCTTTAGGATCTGCCTTCTTCAGAGAGTCAAAGGCTGTCATATATTTTCTTGCAGCAATCAAGTGTTCGATGTCCATGATTTTTTTCTGGGTGTCTTTGTCAGCTTTTGCATAGAGCCCCAATGAAACATCCTCTCCGATGGCTAGCGTTCCCATGAACACAACAAGTAAAAAACATATCCCATTTTGTTTCGCAGTCATTTTCTCCCTCCCTTACAAGACTCCAGACTTAATCCTTGATGTATATGTACGAATTTCGTTTTTGGGTTGCTCGCAACTTCTTCATATTTTTGTTTCCGCTTAAGAACGCTTTCAATCGCTTATGTCAGAGTGAACAACAGGGCATTTAAGAGGAATCGATAAGTTGATGCAATTTAATAGATATTATGGCCAATCTTCACCATAGACATCAATCGCCTTTGTAGATGAATTCAGGGGTGATATTCTTGGTTTTCTCTACAGAAAATTTTAATGCTTGATCTGGACCCAGTCAAATGTAAAGGAATCAAGAAAAAAGATATGTTAACAGGAAAAGCTGCTATTTATGAATGGTCCAGGTTTTATTTCATCTTTCTGATAATTGCTCTGACTTTGAACAGATCTTTAAGGACCATCTGGGCCAGGCCGCAGTCTGGAATCCGGGTCACAACTCCGCTCAATAGGAAATTCTTCGATTCTGTATCCAAGCTGTATGGCACGCAGCAGTATCTCAAGGTCAAAAAGATACCGGGTAGTGATGCACTCATCGTACAATTTTCTGGCAATTTCCCCTTTGTACAGTTTGAATCCACGTTGGGAGTCAGTGACCCTCCTGGGTAATCCGGCTACCCACACGGCAGCCTAGTGAAAGAGCCAGGCCAATATGCTTCGTTTGAGGGGCCGGTTTCTGTGAATCACAGGCTCTTTCAAGCATCGGGAAGCATGGGCCAAATCCAAATTCCCGTGCCTGATCCGTTTGATAATGGGAATCGCATTGGAGCAAGGGATACAGTTCTACTATCTGCAAATCACACCACATCACCTTTTGTTTCTTTTATGCCAGTTTTAACTGCCAATCCTTTGCCCGAATTTTTGTCCAGCCGAATCACGACTCGCCTCACTGAAGATGGGATTTTTGCGCTCCGGGCAGCCTCTGCTGTATTATCGGTAATGCCGTCTTCGACGACGATAATCTTTCCGCGTAGCCGGGCTTCACAGATAAAAGAGGCGGCATTTTCCACATCATGCTTGATCTTTTGCAACTCATTAAGCGCAGGAATAACTAATGAAAAATCCATTATTGAACTACCTGCTTCTGTCAAATACAAACGCTCGCTTCTCTGTGGTCTTTGTCTCTGCGGCAAGGTGGCCCTTATGAAATACTTCATGACGGTTACAGGCAGAGAGCTTACACCTGGGATTATCGCTGTGATACAGTCGTTTGGAAGCCGGATAAATCTTCACCCGAACCCGCACTTTCTCATCACAGAGGCAAGATGCGCAATAGAAGAGTCGACCCCACCCATCCCTTGACAATTAAGCAAGAACACCCTTATGTCCCTTCCAAAGGCTGGGCAGAGATGATCCGCAAGGTCTATGAAGTTGATCCTCTCATATGTCCTACATGCGGTGGCCAGATGAGAGTGACCGCTTTCATCACTGATTATTCCGCAGTGGACAGAATCATCACCCACCTCAAACTTACGTTACATGCCGAATGCCATCCAGTATTGCAGATAACTCCCAGTTTATAAACCTCAGATAAAACCTCGAGCGCTTCTTTTATTCCAGGCACAATTGGAGGACGAAATCCCAAGGCAACCAGGTCGCAGTAGTCTGCTATTTTATTAATCTCAGAGACTGGAATCTGAACTCCCGCAAGCTCTAAGACGATCCCAACTCTGGCTCTGCTGTTCTGGGTTTTGTTGTGCTCAATAATATGGTTCTGGAACAGTTTAGCTTCTTCGGAGAAAAGCTCATTCATCTCATCTTGAGTAACCGGGAATCCATGATCTTTAAAGATAAGAAAAAGGTGCTCCTTTCTCTTTTTATCCCTGCTTTCATCATCATCTAACAAATTATCCCAGCAATCAAAAGTTATGGCCTTTATCATTTTTGTAATCTCCTTAATCTCTTAGAAGTCGCCTGGCTAGGGTAGGAAACAACTTGAAAACATTCAAAATTCACAATTCTTTATATAATCGTAAAAGAGTAAAACTTTTTTTGAATCGCTTGGTACAAACAAAAATTGTTCCACTTCTTCAGCTAACTGCTTAAGATTAAGTTTTTTACATTTCAATAAAAGTTTGTTTTTTAAATCTACTTTGTCTTTAATCTTTAGTTTTAGCTTTAGATAGTCGAAGTTTGGTTTTGTTTTCCCCAAGAGAAAAATAGCATCATAAAAGTCTCTGCCCATGGGCCTTTTGCGTTCAAAAATACAATAGATCTTTTGAGCCAGTAATATGTCGGGTGGAACAACATTTATCCGCAAGAATACATCAAATTTGTTTATAATAATTTTATCAAGCTGATATTGAAATCTTTGGGGTTCTGTATCAATTTGAATTAAAAGCTTTTCCTGTTTGTGGTCAGAAAGTTTATTTTCAAAAAGCACATCAGGAATTCTTAAATAGGATCTGTATGCATCTGTAAAAACATTTTTAGTTTCTATGTTATAACCTTGAAGTTTTAACCTCTTCTGTATTAATTGGATTAATTGTTTAAATTCATTTTTATTTAGACCTAAATTATCAAAGTCTAAATCTTCAGAGAATCTTGTGTTTGAATGTATGATACGAGTCGCTGTTCCACCAATAAAAGCTAAATTATCACCTGATCTTGAACCAAAAATAATTTCCAGAATTTTGTATTGCAAATACTCACGCAGGAGATTCCTTTTAAAAGGCTTCAGAGATTCAGGATAAAAAGATTCTATTTGATTTATATCAAGCATTTTTCATATCCGCCTTTCAGCAGACAAGAACTCTAAAAAAGAATTCATCCTATTCTTTAGAGTCTTTTGGCCAAATCTCTTAAGAAACGCATGCAGTCTTTTTGTCCCGATCTGCTCAGAAAACATATCCTTATTTATACGAAGGCTCGCAAAATCACTTTCTTTCTTTAGGTGGGAATTTATATAGAAATAATCCAAAACGGCTTTCTCTGGACTGGCAATCTTAAAATATTTATTATCATACCTGATAATATCATAGCCAAAGAAAAGTTCAGGTTTGATCGTTTTATAATTAAATTCGGCTATGGGGGTTTTAAACTTGTAAGTCCGACGGCTTGAGGCAGAGGTTATGCCATATACGCTTTCAGGAATCAAATGATAATAAAAAAGCCCCATTTCGAAAGAAATATACGACGGGCTGTATATTCTATTTGCTATTTCAAAGAGGACATTCTCGTTGAGTTCTAAATCCGAAAAAATATAATACCCCTTTACTACTTTCTTGATATAACCCTTGTCCTGCCATTCATTTAATCTTCTACGGTGAAAAGTATTATCAATTCTTCTAATATCATTGAGGGAGAAAACAGTAAAATCTTTTAAGGATTCTTTTAATTGAACATATTGCATTTTATAGGCTTCCATTATGTGTTCAGTGGATTTTGCCCACCAAGTATTTTGAAACAATAAATGTGACTTGATGAAGCATCGTTTCTCTAAAGTGCTATTTTTAGCACTAATGCGAAATATTTTATAGATATAAACCTAAAAAGTCAAATATTTTTAAAAAAGGAGTTACCACGAAAACTTTAAAATTTGCTCTCTCAATTTCGAAGCGGTTTTGGAATAATTCATTTGGGGCCTCCTCAGAAAAACTCAACATACGAAAGCCTTCGGGCTAAGCGTCGTGAGGCCCCATTTTAATTCAATTCCTGATAAAAGTTCCCCCATTTTTTGCATTTCCACTTGCATCTCCATCTAATTGATAGAAATAAAATAAATTAGGCCTTTTTATGACCTGCTTTAGGGTGACCTGCCCCCCTAATCTTGGTCCAGGTGCTATGTTAGAATTTAACCTGGAGGAAAGGAGA
>WVXO01000070.1:0-6364 GCA_011773465.1 Candidatus Aminicenantota bacterium
GAACCCCGGTTTGATGGCTGAGAACCACCTGTCCTAGTCCCCTAGACGATAGCGCCACCAGGATATCGAGCCCCAAAATAGCAGATATATCCCCTATTGTCAATGACTTCCGCTGCTTTGTTGGCTAAGAGATTGGATTGACTTTTTAAAGAAAAAGTGTAAAAAATAAGCTAAATCTAAAAAATTTAAATATTAGGAGGGGATCATGAAATTCAATGTTATTCAACTCGGGCTTACTCTAGCTATTCTTTGGGCTGTTATTGTCTTGTTAATGGGTGTTACCAATCTCATTTTTCCTGCTTATGGCGTGGCATTTTTACAGATTGTAGACTCTATATATCCAGGCTACCATTTTGGCAAATGGGGCTTTTGGGGTGTAATTGTAGCTACTTTGTACGCGGTTATAGATGGATTTGTTATGGGGGTAGTCATTGCCTGGCTGTACAATCTCTTGGGCAAATCTATGAAGAAAGAAGGATAGTAGATTTCGCTAGCTTAGGTAATAAAGCTAAAAGAGGAGAGAAGAAGGGGAAAAAAGCTAGAAAGAGAAATGCTGGCTGTTTCGGGGGAAAAGGAGGGATATGAAATGTTTGTTGTGGGCGTTGCCTCACCCAGCCAGCTTAGCAAGGCTCTATTAGGTTGGCAAACAGGGCTTAGGATTTCAATCACCTTTAAAGGTGATATGGGGGGTGATTTTTTCCTCTTCAGGGTTTAGGTTTGTGCATTTTTTTTATATCAGGCTCTATGTGAACCAGGATATTCGAAGGTTTGGACAATTCCTTTTTTATTTTTCCTTCAATCTTTATCGAGATATCATGACTTTTTTGCACAGACAGCGCAGGATCGACCAATAAATGAACATCTATGAATAATTCAGCTCCAAGTTTTCTTGTACGGAGGGCGTGCCATGAGGAGATGCCCGCTTCTTTAGATAAAACTTCTTCTATTTTCTGGATAGATTCGCTGTCCGCAGAATGCTCGGAGAGCTCGATAAGACCATCAAAGAAAATCTTACCTGCTACTCCTATGATCATGAAGCCGACAATGATTGTCGCCACCTGGTCGGCATGACCCCACCCTAACAGGCTTGCCACTCCCCCGATTAGGACGGCAAGCGAAGAAAAGGAATCTGATCGGTGGTGCCAGGCATTTGCATACAGGACTGTGCTTTGAGTTATCCGGGAAATTCTTCGCGTTACATAGAATAAGATTTCTTTGGAGACAACAGAAACAGACGCCACTACAAGTATCATATAGCCTGGATAATTGTGCTTATGCTGATAGATTGCTGTGCCTGCTGACCAGATGAGACCAAAGCTTATGGCAAGAAGCACGAGTGCAATCAAAATAGAGGCGATCGTATCAAGTTTGCCATGACCATAAGGGTGAGTTTTGTCCGCAGGTCTGTTGGATAAACGAGCTCCGATCAATACGACAAAATCCGTAGCCAAGTCAGAAAGCGAATGCACACCATCAGCAATGAGAGCAGAAGATCTAATCAGCATTCCTGAAACGAGCTTTAAAGCCATAAGAACAATATTGAGCAGGACTCCCCATAGAGTTATCGACCGAATCTTTTTCTGCCTCTCATTTATGGATTGAAGCGGCATAAACCTTCCTCTTTCTTGACATGCGAAACTTGATTTATCCTTTGTATTATAGATGAAGCCATTAAATAAATAAACAAAAAGGGGACGCGCTACCTTTTTATATTTTAAATATGGGATAGACTACTTTATCTTCTTTAATTTTATATATTCTGTAGGGATTTGACTTATCAAACCCGCAGGTTATAAAAAAATAGCCTGCCCCTTTTTTCTGCCCTTTTTTTATTGATTTGACCCTATTTCTTGTTTTTTGTATTATTGAGCGAACTCCAGGAGAGATCCGTTACAAAGGAATTCGGAAGCCAGGAATGATTTTTCTAAATGCTCCCACATTTAAAAAATACTTTTTACCCGGACTTGTCTTCCAATCAGTGGTTATCGCTGGAGGTTACGGCACTGGACGGGAGTTGGTGGAATATTTTCTCAACTATGGACCTCTGGGAGGCCTTCTGGGAATGCTCTTAATCACAACCGTGATGTGGTCAGTTTTATTGGCCTTGACTTTTGAATTCTCCCGCAGGTTCCGCGCTTATGATTATCGAACATTTTTCATAAAACTCCTTGGGCCTTTCTGGTTTGTCTTTGAAATCCTGTATTTTATTCTGCTGTTCATCGTCCTTGGTGTGATAGGCTCTGCGGCCGGTGCCCTGCTTCGGGATAATTTTGGCATTCCTTTTATAACCGGAGTAGTGATTATGCTTGGAGCTATAGGTTTTCTGACCTTTAAGGGAAGTGGCTTGATTGAAAAATTCCTTTCGAGTTGGTCTATCGTCCTCTACATCGTCTACGCACTTTTTCTTATCGTCGCAGTTGTTAAGTTCGGCCCAGAAATTCAGAAAAATTTTTCAAGCGGCATCGCCCTTCCGAAATGGTCTCTGGGAGGATTTAAATATGCCCTCTACAACATGGGAATCATTCCCGCCGTATTATTCTGTGTCAGCCACATAGAAAAGAGAAAAGAAGCTATCTCTGCTGGTCTCCTTGGAGGTCTTATAGGTATCCTGCCAGGTCTTCTCTTCTTTATTGCTGTGGTCAGTTACTATCCGGCTGTTTTACCAAAGGAAGTGCCAGCCGACTATATTCTTCAGAACCTTGGATTTACTACATTAAGAATCTTATACCTGATTGTTCTTATAGGAACCTTAATTGAGACAGGCACAGGTTTTATTCATGCTGTAAACCAACGGATCCAATCAGGCCTTCAAGCGAGGGGAAAAAAGCTTCCTCGGTGGCAAAGACCTGTTGTAGCCGTGATTCTTCTTTTAATAGGCCTGGGGCTTTCGACATTTGGGCTGATTCCGCTGATAGCAAAAGGTTACGGAAGCGTAAGCTGGGGATTCTTCATCGTCTATATCATTCCTCTTGTTACCCTGGGTGTGTATAAGATTTTCAAGAAGAAGATGAATTAAAGCAATATAAGGAAATCATTCGAATATAATAAGGAGGGCTTGATGAATCAAGCCCCTACAAAAAATGGGGCCAGGCCCCATTTTTTGTGGCCCCGTTTTTTATACTTTTTACATAAACCAAAGACCAATATCGTAAGGAAATAAATGCGTGGGCGCCCTTAAATATATTCGATGGTGGCGGGAGGCTTGGGCGTAATTTCATAGGCAACGCGCACTACTTCTGGTATTTCCCCGGTCATTCTTCGAGATATCTTCATGAGAACTTCCCAGGGTACTTCAGTAGGTTCAGCAGTCATGGCGTCTTTGCTTTCCACTGAGCGAACAATAACTATTTCCCCAAATTTCCTCTTGCCTTCTTCAACTCCTGTCCCTCTATCACTCAGCAAAACAGCAAAAGCCTGGAATGGCTTTAAAGACTCGATTTCCTCCTCAACTATCTGGGTTGCTTTCCTGACGAGAGAAACTCTCTCTGGTGTAACTTCTCCTACTACTCTTGTCGCTAAACCGGGCCCTGGGAAGGGCATCCTGCCGTATATCATTTCCGGAAGACCCAGCTCTTTGGCCACTTCTCTGACTTGATGCTTAAACAAATCCTTCACAGGTTCAACAATCCTAAAACCGTATCCTTTCTCAGGATCTATTCCAATCTGTTCGAGAATGTTATGCTGAGTCTTTACACCGGCCTTTGTTTCGATAATATCTGCCGCAATAGTTCCCTGCACCAAAAATTTAGCTTCGCTTTTTAGTATTTCTCTTCCAAAAACAGTGTAAAAAGTCGAACGAAAAGCTTTTCTTTTCTCCTCTGGGTCAAGCTTACCTTTTAGAGCCTGAAAAAATTCATCTTGAGCATTTATAACATCGACCTCAATTCCAAGGTCTCGAAATACTTGGCTCACTAACTCTGGCTCTTTTTCTCTCATCATTCCATCATCTATAAAGATAACCTTAAGGTTTGAACCGATAGCTCTATGAGCCAGGACCGTGCATGCGGAACTGTCCACTCCTCCAGATAAAGCTGAGATTGCTCTCTCCGACCCCACAGTTTCTTTTATTTCATTTATCCTTTGTTCGATAGACTTTATTTCATCCATCCTTCGACTCCTCGTTTTTTTCTTTGAAATAATACATTATCTCAGAAAAAAAGATAACAAAAATCTCTCCTTTTTTAATTTTGTCAATCTTAAGTTTTGCTTCTCCTGTCATCAAGGGAAAAGTATTTAAGCGAATGGGCTTGATGAATCAAGCCCCTACAACAAAACCAAAGCCCTACGTTGCATAAAAAAATGGGGCCTGTCCCCATTTTATGCCATTTTACGTACAACAATAAGGCGGGCTTGATGAACCAAGCCTTTACAAGAAAAGAAAACCAATACTAATAAATAGAACTAAAGCAATAAGGTGGGTTTGATGAATCAAATCCCTACAAATAAGTCATATCCCTACATGAAAGGCGAATAAAGGCTGAATCCCTTTTATCGGGCGGAAAAAAGGTCTTTAGTGGAAAAATTTGGTTCGCTTGTAAGGTTAACTCCCAATCTTTTTAATCCCGCTTCATCGCCGGGAGTGGGAATATGCGTAAGATGAACTTCGCAACCTTTGAGTTCTTTCAATTTCTTCAGAGCCTTCTTAGTGGTAGGGTTGGTGGTTGCACTTATGCTTATGCAGATCAGGGCCTCTTCTAAGTCCAAGCTTATCGATTTTGCACTCAGAACATCTTTTTTTAGACTAGATATCGATTCTATGATTTCGGGGGAAACTAAATGAATCTTATCTTCAATTCCTGCTAGCTCTTTTATAGCGTTTAAAACAAGACTGGAGGCAGCATGCATAAGTGGAGAGTTTTTGCCAGTCAGAATTGTGCCATTCTTTAATTCAATAGCTGCTCCGCAAAAAATCCCCTTGTTTCCTTTTTTTTGTTTCTCTGCTTCCAGGGCTGCTTTCCTGGCCGGTTTAACTACCCTTCTGTCCTCTTGCTTAACATTCAACTCTTTCATGAGAAGTTCTACCCTCCGGACTGTATCCTTATCCACAAATCCCATGGCATATTCACAGGAGTACCTGAAATACCTCCTGATCACCTCCTGCTCGGCTGCCCTGCTAACTATTTTATCATCGATGATACCGGAACTTGCTCGATTTACACCCATATCTGTCGGAGATTTATAGACCGATTCAGTTCCAGTGAGCTCTCCTAATATGCGCTTAAGGACAGGGAAGATTTCAACGTCGCGGTTATAGTTCACTGCTGGCTTGCCGTAAGCTTCTAAGTGAAAAGAATCTATAAGATTGAAATCTCCAATGTCAGCCGTAGCTGCCTCGTAGGCAACGTTTACAGGATGTTTTAAAGGCAAATCCCAGATGGGGAAGGTTTCAAACTTGGCATATCCAGCTCTTATTCCTCGTTTATAATGATGGTAGAGCTGAGAAAGAGACGTGGCTAATTTTCCGCTTCCCGGGCCAGGACCTGTCACTATTACCAAAGGTTTTTCAGTAGGGATATATTCGTTTGCTCCGTAACCCCCATCGCTAACGATACGTTCAATGTCATTTGGATATCCTTTTGTATATCGATGAGTATAGACTTTTATATTTCGCCGCTCTAACCTATTTTTAAATATCTTAGCTGCTGGTTGATTATCAAAGCGAGTTATGACGACACCCAAAATCCTTAAATCCCAATCTCTTAAATCATCGATCAATTTAAGAGCATCAACGTCATAAGTGATTCCAAAGTCGGCTCTTACCTTTTTTCTCTCAATATCACCAGCATAAATACAAAGCAAAATATCAGCCTTATCTTTTAGCTGCGCGAGGAGTCTCATCTTTACGTTTGGATCAAATCCAGGCAGTACTCTTGAGGCATGATAGTCAAAGAGAAGCTTGCCGCCAAACTCTAGGTACAATTTATTATTGAACATCTTCACTCTTTCCAGGATGGCAGAAGCTTGCTCTTTTATGTATTTTTCGCTATTAAATCCTTTGTCCTCATTCATCATTTTTTCTCTTTTTTCCTTGTTAAAAGCCTGATTTTTCTTTTCCTTCCAATAAATATAATTTCTCCACTAAAGTCAATATTTTCCTTTATTTGATTTATTCTATATATCCAAAAAGGCTTATAATTTAGAAAGAACTCGTTTATTATCTCACCTTTAGAGGTGAAAGAAAATATACAAAAAATCATCATCAAAACCACCCTAAAAGGCGATTGTATATATAAGCCTTATGTCTCATTATTTACTTTGGAGGCGCTATTAATTTGATTTGAGGAGGGCTGTCCAAGGCGTTGATTAGACAGAATGGGAGCAGGCTGAATTGAGGATCCTCTCCCTGCCCTCCTCTTCAACACCG
>WVXO01000070.1:6431-19296 GCA_011773465.1 Candidatus Aminicenantota bacterium
TCTAAAACAATCAGAAAATGGGGCCTGGCCCCATTTTTTTTTGATGAATCAGGCCCCTGCGTCGAAAGAAAGGGAAAAGCCTTTCATCAAAAAGTAGCCTGTCCCTTTTTTTCTGTCCCCTTTTTTTAAGGTTGACGAAATTTCAGTTATGTAGGTATAATGAGCAAAAATAATGAGTGAAGGAAAGGGTCCAATAAATGGGGTACATAGAAAAGCGGCAACAATAATTGTAATCTTGCTATTTGTTTCGTGCCTTCATCGTATTTCTCCAAAAATTGCTCATTTTGTAAATTTGGAAGCAAAGGAATCGGAATCCGGCACAACGGTGATTTTAACCACGTCCGAGCCCGTCCAGTATAAGGATACAAAGTTAGAAAATCCTCCATGCATATTAATAAGCTTTCCCGATAAAAAAGTCTTCAGCAACGAAGAAGATGCAGCGATAGTCAATAAGGGACCGATCAAAAGAATTAAAAATGAATATTACCAGAGCGGAACCGAAGGCGAGCGCCAATTGAATTTAGTTATAGTCGAACTTACTCAGGATTTGCCTTATAAAATCGCTTCAAGCGGCAGTTCGATATTAATTAGAATAGAAAATCCCAAGGAATCTGAACTCTTACTTAACAAAGAAAAAAACAAAATCGGAGGCGATTCCCAGGCAGCAGCCAAAGAACCACTTTCTGAAACAGGATATCTTATCGGACCTGGAGATGTCCTGAACATAGAAGTCTGGAATCATCCTGATATATCCAGAGATGTTGTTGTGGACGATAGGGGTGAAATAAAGCTTCCTCCTGTGAGAAGAATGAGTGCAATGGCTTTTACGACTTATCAATTAGAGGAGGAACTGGTTAAGTTTCTATCTAAATATTTAATCGATCCCATAGTTTTTGTTACCGTAAAGGAGTTTAACAGCCAGAGAATCATCGCATTAGGTGAAGTAACGTCCGGAATGTATACCTTGAAAAGAAAGACTACTTTGGTAGATCTTCTAGGACAGATAGGCGGCCCTACAGAAAATGCCGATATTTCCAGGATAAAATTGATTAAAAAAGATGGAGAAATATTCATTTATGATTTAAATGAGCTAATTAGTGATTCTCAAAAAAGAGATGAAGCTCTCGTTTCAGGGGGAGACACGGTCTTTGTCCCTCCTTTGGAACTGCAAAGAGTTTCTGTGCTTGGTCAAGTAAACAATCCTAAAATGATAACTGTCAAAGGAAAACTTACCCTGGTGGAAGCTATCACTCAGGCAGGGGGATTTAACGAGAATGCAGTTAAGAGCAGTGTTGTAGTTTTAAGAGGTGAATTAGGAGCCTTGAAAGGATATCGGGTGAACGTGAACCGAATCTTTAAGAAAGGTGATATTGGTCTTAATATCGAATTAGAACCAGGGGATATTGTGTACGTGCCAAAAAGCTTTATAGCTGACATAGAGCGATTTCTAAGAGATGTATCACTTCCTTTAACTTGGTATTTTTGGTATCTAAAATAACAAAATTTATATTTAAGATAATATAAAAAAAAGACAATGAAGGATTGAAGCAGATGCCTAAAATTGAGATGAATCTAACCGACTACTTGCGAGTGATCCGCAAGAGAAAGCGAATTATTGCTTTATCTTTTATCCTAGTGCTTGCTTCTACAATCTACTACACCACAAAACAAACCCCTGTTTATAAAACGTCTTGTAAGGTAAAAATCGAGCAAAGAAAATCGGTAGCCGAAATATTAACTGAATTAATTACATGGTCCCCTGCAGATGAAATGGCTTCCCAAGCAAACATTATAACAAGTTATGAAGTCATAAAGAAAGCGGCTATAAGATTAGGCTACTTAAATCCAAACATGACAGAAGAAATGGAGATGCCAATAGTCAAAGGCTATCAAGGTCAAATTACGACTGAACAAATAGAGATGACAAATATTATTGCTATCAATTCAACTTCAAGCGATCCTGAACAAGCAGCGAAATTGGTCAATACAGTAGCCGAAGTTTATAAACAAACTCACTTTGAAAACAAGAAGAAAGAAGCATCCAATGTCAGAAAATTTGTTGAAGAGCAGTTAGATAGCTATGCCTTGCAACTGCAAAAAAGTCAGGATGAACTTCAGGCATTCAGGCAAGAAAATCCGTTAGTAACGGTGGGAACCGAAGCTGGTAGTGCTCCTATTCAAACCGACGCTCGAATAGCAAGCCTTGAGAATGAAATTGTCAAATCTGAGTTAGATCTTATTACCCTAAAGAGTAAATATACGGATGCACATCCGCGGGTCATAAGCCTTAAGCGGAAATTAAATAAGTCCAGGCAAGATTTATCTGTGGCTATAGCTGAATTATCAGCTCAACAAAAGGAACTTTCCGCAAAAGAGATCAGGCTTGCCCAGCTAAAGCGCAATGTTGCTATGAACCAAGATATTTATACGATGTTTAACACAAAACACGAAGAAGCCCGCATTCTGGAAGCAGAAAAAGCTGAAGATGTCACTATTATTGAAAGAGCGATGGTTCCAACTGCTCCCATAAAACCAAATAAAAACCTTAATATGATTATCGGCATTTTCAGCGGTCTTTTGATTGGATTAATTATGGCCTTTGTTAGTGAAAGCCTAGATACTACTATTGGCCGGATTGATGATATTGAAGAATTGCTTAAGGTACCTGTTTTAGGCATTATTCCCTATACTGGATTGGAAAAAGGAAAAAAAGGCCTTTTGAGTCTGTTTAAAAAAGAAGAAAAAATATCAGATACTCCAGAGCTTCATAAAAAATTAGTTGCTTTATTTGATCCAACTTCTGTGGCAGGAGAGGCCTATAAATCTCTGCGCACTAATTTGGACCTTACAGGTCTAAAAAAAGTTGGAAATGCTATTGTTATTACCAGTTCTGCTCCGCAAGAAGGAAAAACACAGACCTTATGCAATTTAGGAATAGCCATGGCCCAGGCTGGGCAGAAAGTTGTAATCATCGGTTCTGATTTTAGAAAGCCGATGATTTATAAACTATTCGGACTTAAAAGAAGCCCTGGCTTATCCGAAGTCTTAATAGGGAAAGCATCTTGGAAGAAAGTGGTTAATACTGCGACCGATATTCTATTAGGTGGACTTGAGTATGAAAAAATATTAAAGACTCCCGGTATAGAAAATCTGTATATAATTACCTCTGGAGAGCACACGCCTAATCCAGCCGAATTACTTAGTTTTTCTGAAATGGATAACTTTATTCAAGAATTAAAACAAGAGTTCGATGTAATATTGTTTGACAGCTCTCCAACACTTCCGCTAACTGATTCAGCAATTCTAGGGGCTAAAGCTGATGGTGTACTTTTAGTCTATCAGGCTGGCAAGACGGCAAGACAAGCACTTTTCCGTTCCAAAATCCAACTGGAAAATGTAGATGTTAAAGTTATTGGAGTTGTAATAAATAACCTAAAGGCTAAATATATTGAAGATGTAACACCTTATCAGAAATACCGGTATTATGGATATTACGGAGAGAAACGGGAAAAAAAATAGTCAAACACGCCGCTTCTCGGCTATTTCAAGTCCAAAATTTACCCCAAAACAAAATTAAGCAGAATTTATACTTAAGGATAATATGCGCCAAATAAATATAAAATGGAAATCGCCGCAGCATCTCACCTATATTCTTATCTCAATCCTACTTGTCGTCCTAATTTTATTGGGTTTAGTTATCACCAAATCTCCTTACGAAATTCCTCTGGCACTAGTTTTAGGCGGTATAATCTTTTTGGTAACGTTAGTAAATACTGATGCAGGACTGGCTATATTGATTTTTTCAATGCTCCTTTCTCCAGCTCTCCATAGGCATGGCATGCATCACACATGGCCTTTATCTTACATTCCACACATTTAGTGTGCTTTGTGATCTTTTTCTTGCGTACCTTTAATAAAAAACGCTCCCATCCCTCATGAAAACTCCCCTTGCGCAGATCCCAAGTATCACCGTGGGAAAGCACACAGATACTAGTCTTGCCGAAGGGAACAATGGCAAAGGCACCGATTCCACCACCACATTTGTAGAGATCAGAACATCCCACAATAAAAGGGATGGGAGCGTTGAATCTTTATGCAAATTTCCTCCATTCGGTCACCCGCTTGGGATCCAGCAGGTCAAGCGCAACGACCTCCTCTGGAGTAAGCCGCGCGTTTAGCGGGCTCTGGGAGCAATCAATCCGAGGATTGATCATGGCATCAAACTTGAACTCCAGCCCCAGTTCCTCCTCTACAAATCTCTTCATCTGCCAGATCTCATGCTTATTAATGGTGAGAGCCATGGTCTTAAGCTTCAGAGGAAGGCCTCTTTCCATGAGCAGCTTGATTGCCTGCAGAGGGGCACCGTTCATAAGAGCCCGGAATGCCCGTGACTCGCTCGTAGGTTTCCCTGCTGCGGCCGTAGAGAGTTATCTCAATCGAGAAAGGACGCCACCGGACTAGATAGTCTGCCAACTTAGGAGTGATGAGCGTCCCGTTGATCAGACAAATAATAAGTGCGGACTTAGTTTATCTTGTGCAGGTGCTTGATTTATCAAACAAACATTTTTGATCATTTCTAATAGATAAGGTGGGCTTGATGAATCAAATCCTTACAACGGAAAAAAGGCATGACCGCAATTACTCAAGTTTTGCAAGTCTGACCCCGTTTTTGCGCTTAATCCTTATTTATGATATATAATTTTTTAAACCAATTGATAAGACAAATAATAAGTGCGGACTTGATGAATCAAGCTCCTACAATAAACATAAGATTCAAATGACGAAGTCTCGCTCGTATATCGAGACGCCCGATTAAGGACGTGCGCAACTGGTTCTCCTATCTTAAACGCGGTCTTTCAAGAAAGCTGCCCGAAGACCGCCTCGCCGCGAAGGAGGGATATTCCGGCTTCAAGGCCAACCTCCAGAACCTGAGCCCTTTTGTCAGACGGCATTGGTGGAAGGGCTTGTTGGGCGCTGGACTGGTCATCTTCACTTCTTTGCTCGGTTTTCCTCAACCTCTCATCATGCGCTATGTCGTTGATAATGTTATCCTCGACCGTCAACTGGGACTGCTCATCGGGGCAATCCTCCTTCTAATGGCGATCTTTTTGGCGGAACACTTGGCGAATTTGCTCCAGAAATACTATTTTACCCGTTTTGAACAGGGAGTCACTCTCGACATCCAGAAAGACCTGCTCGATCATACCCTGAGTCTTCCAAAATCTTTTTTCGACGACAGCCAAACGGGATATCTGATGTCTCGCTTATCTTCTGATGTGGAAGGGCTGCGATGGTTTTTTTCCAGCACCATAGTTCACATCTTCAGCAACACCATCCGCTGTATAGGCGGATTAGGGCTTCTGTTCTACCTGGAGTGGAGGCTGGCAGCAGGTGTTGTGGTTATCCTTCCTTTTATCGCTCTTTCTGTACGTTACTTTTCTGGTAAGATGCGTATCTTGAGCCATCAGAGCATAGAAAAACAGGCCATGGTCTCGAGTGAGTTTCAGGAGTCGTTGTCTTCAGTCTCTTTGATAAAGGCTTTCTCCTCTGAAGCTCGAACAATAGGGCGGTTGATGTCCGGTTTGAAGGGCTCATTTCAAATCTCGCTAGAACAATCCACAGTGGGTTCAGTCGCTAATTTTCTAATTAATTCCATGCCTGCTGTAGCCCGAGGCGTTGCGCTGGCTTTGGGCGCTTACTGGGTGATCATGGGCCAATGGACCCTTGGCTCTCTGCTCGCTTTTCAAGCTTACCTGGGATACGTGTTCGGTCCGGCCCAATTTCTGGCCTCAGCAAACCTAGAACTACAAAATGCACGAGCAGCGCTGGAAAGAGTCTCTGCCCTTTTTGACATTGTTCCGGAAGAGAAAATAGGAGTCGGCAAAACGATCGATCGTCTAAAAGGGGAGATCGAGTTCAAGAACGTCTCCTTCTCCTACGATGACCGCGATCCTGTACTCGAGGATGTCTCCTTTCGTATCCGTCCCGGAGAACATGTCGCAATTGTGGGGCCCAGCGGTGTGGGCAAGACAACCGTGATGAGTCTTATCCTCCGTTTTTATAGGCCCGCTTCAGGAGAGATCTACTTCGACGGCCGTCCAGCATCTGATTATGAAGTGTCGTCTCTGCGCCGTCGGATCGGGTACGTCTCCCAGAGCACACTCCTCCTCTCTGGCACCATCATGGAAAACCTCCGCTACGGGAATCCCGAGGCAAGCAAAGAGCAGGTTATTCGGGCTTCAAAAGCGTCTGGCATCCACGAGTTTATCAACAGCCTGCCAGGAGGCTATGAGACTGAAATCGGCGAAAAGGGAGTCAACCTCTCGGAGGGACAAAAACAGCGACTTTCGATTGCTCGAGCGCTTGTGAAGAATCCAGATATCCTGGTGCTGGATGAGCCAACCGCTGCCTTAGACAGCATGACAGAAAAGTCGATCTTCCGCACGCTCCCCTCTCTCGTCCGAGGCAAGACGCTGTTCGTGGCAGCCCACCGACTCTCCACTATCAGGGACTCAGACTGCATCCTGCTGTTGAATGAGAACCGCCTTATTGACGTTGGCAAACACCAGTCACTCTTAGAAACAAACGAATACTACCGCTCGTTGGTTATCTTCCAGCAAATATAGACTTAAGCAGAGCTAAAGCCCTTTGTGGTGAAAATGGGGACAGGCTACTTTTTTATTATAAAAAAAGTCAGCCCTGATTTTTCAATCACAGCTTGAGACTGTCACACTTCAAAGTCGTCCACATTAATGATTAATTTAAAAAAAAGAGTCAATCACCTGATTGAAAAAAGTAGCCTGTCCCCTTTTTCTGGTTTGCTTTTTTCTCTGCTTGAGATGGTGAGAATAAATCATCTTCTCAGGTGATAAAAAAAGAAGAAAAATCATTCAAAATATCATCTATAAAGGCTATTTACTAATATCAAGAACTTTATTAACTGTAATAAGACTAATAAGTCTGTAATTAACCTAAAGAGTCAAGAGCCAATGATGCTCCTTTTAAATATTAAAATGCAAGAGAATGGTTCTCTTTTTAGAGACTCGCTTACCATTTTTCAAGGTACAAAGGATTAATATGCGTATAAACTGGCAAGAGCCAAAACCTGTCGCTACAATAGTTATTTTAGCAGTCATTATTATTGCTATCTTCTTAGGCAAAATTATTACTGGGTATTCTTATAAAGTTGCCATAGCATTAGCTGCAAGTGCTCTAATTTTTTTGTTAACGTTTATTAATACGGATGCAGGGCTGGCTGTATTGATTTTCTCAATGCTCCTTTCTCCAGAAATAATGATAGGTCAGCTTCCAGGCAGAGATATAATCATCCGCTTTGATGACTTATTGTTGATGGTTATTACTTTAGCCTGGCTGGCAAAAGCAGCCATAAATAAAGGATTAGCCTTATTCATAAAAACACCCCTTAATAAAGCCATAGGTGTCTATATGCTGATATGCATAATCGCTACTTTGAGAGGTGCTGCTTTAGGATTTGTGATTCCTGAGAAAGGACTTTTTTATATCTTAAGATATGCTGAATATTTCTTGCTTTATATATTAGTGGCAAATCATATTCACAGCAAAAAACAGATAAAATTCTTCCTTACTGCTTTGTTCATAACATGCGCTATTGTATCTGTCTATGGAATACTACAAATTCCCCAGGGGGTGAGAGTAAGTGCTCCCTTTGAAGGAGAAACAGGTGAACCCAATACTTTTGGCGGATACTTACTCTTTATCTCATGTCTAGCAATAGGGCTCTTTTTGCAAAATATTGGGCAGGGGAAAAGGCTAGCTCTAATTGGCTTAGCTGCTTTGATTTCCGTTCCGTTCTTATTTACTCTGTCTCGTGCATCATATCTGGGCGTAGTCTTTTCTTTTCTTGTGTTTATAATATTGAGCAAGAGAAGATTATTATTATTTGTATCGATGCTGGCCATAGTTGTTTTAATTGCGCTGTTAAAGCCTGAAGCAGTATTTTCCAGATTAGAATATACATTTCAAGAAAGACAGCCCGATTTAGCAAGAATTTTTAATATCTATCTCGATCCGTCTGCCTCTGCAAGAATTTTTAGCTGGCAAGATAGCTATAATGCCTGGAAAGAGAGACCTATTTTAGGTCGTGGAATATCAGGACACGGATTTATAGATGGACAGTACGTGCGTACCCTGCCTGAGATAGGCGCCCTTGGCCTGGTAGCTTTATTATGGCTTTTATGGTCAATTTTTAAGCATTCCCTCCGTGTTTATGAAAAAATGGATGATCAATTATGCCAAGGTCTAACGCTAGGCTTCATAGCTGGTTTTATAGGCTTAACTGTTCATGCTTTCACGGCCAATACTTTTATTATACTTCGCATTATGGAACCTTTCTGGTTTATCACGGCAATAATTATGATGCTGCCCGAGTTGAAAGAAGAAGAGTCATTACAACAAGAAAGTAACTTATTATAAAATAGGAATTTATTCTTGTATTTAAGTCTGCTTAACCTCAAAATTTTATATACGATTAACCTTAAAATGGCTGATTTATTCTATAATTCGAACAGAAATGAGAAGTTAATGCAGGGAATGGGCGTGACTTACAAATAAAACCGAACGGACAAAAAACACAAGTTCGGTGAATAACAATTTATATTAATTTTATGCTTTTAAGGGCGGTAGCCTACTCAAATAAGAAATTTATCCTTTTATTATAATCAATGGAAAACTTAAAACCGAAAGTCATTAGGTCTGGTTTCTGGAGCTTGGGAGGTAATTGGCTATCAAGAGGATTGGGGATAATCAAAATGATTATCCTGGCCCGCTTGTTGCTGCCTCTAGATTTTGGCATTCTCGGATTGGCAATCCTCTCGATCAATATTCTCAACGTTTTTTCAGAGACAGGTATTGAGTCAGCGTTGATCCAAAGACAAAAAATAGGGAAAGCAGAGCTGGATACAGCCTGGACAATAAAAATCATAAGAGGGGCTTTTCTGTTTGTTTTACTCTTCATGTTTGCAGGATGGTTTGCTTCCTATTTTGACAACGCATCCCTCGAGCCAGTCTTGAAAGTCATGGCCATTGTTTTCTTGTTAGAAGGATTCACAAATATCGGAATTGTCTTTTTTCAAAAGGAACTGGAATTTAAAAAAAAGGTGATTCTACAGCTGTCAGCAGATGTTGCAGGATTTGCTGCTGCCATCTTACTGGCCTTCTGGATGAGAAACGTATGGGCTCTAGTGCTGGGAAGTATTGCCTGGGCAACTGTGAAATGTGTTGGCTCGTTCAGAATGCACTTGTATAGACCAAAAATTCGCTGGGATTGGCCTGTGGCCAAAGGCCTGTTGAGCTTTGGGAAGCATATTTTTTGGATCTCCATAATGACCTTTATCGTAACAAGCGGTGACGATGCCCTGGTCGGAAAATTGTTGGGATTAGCAATTCTCGGATTTTATACTATGGCCTATAATATTGCCAATGTCCCTGTTACTAGCCTGGCCGGTATCGTCGGGAAAATATCATTCCCAGCATACTCCATTTTACAGAATGAGCCAGAGAGACTAAAAGAAGCTTTTAAGAAGGTTCTTGAAGCTGTCATGGTTATTTTGTTACCAGTGACAGGGCTCATATTTCTGTTTGCCCAAGATTTTACAGCAGTATGCCTAGGTGAAAAGTGGCTTCCTATGGTGCCTGCCCTGAAAATACTCTGTCTCTTAGGTCTATTCAGAGGACTTACCAACGTTTTTGCAGCACTTCATCTGGCAGTCAACCGGCCAAATATCCAGAGCAGAAACAAGACAATTGAATTGGTAGCTTTTCTTATCCTGGTTTATCCATTAACCCTAAAATGGGGTTTAGTAGGAGTCAGTTGGGGAGTAACTATCGTTTATGGAATAAGTGCCTTGATCAACACCTTTGATACTTCTCGCCTTCTCCGTCCTTTATGGACAATCATGTCCAATGCTTTTGTATTTCCCTTGGGGATTTTAGCGATTTTACTTGTGATCTTTTTGGCGGTTAGGAGCTTTATTCCTTCGGATATGGACGAATGGCTTTTTTTCTCATCCGCTTTGCTATGCCTAGTGGCTTATGGAGGAACCCTCGTGCTTTTTAAGAAGCAACTTCTAAGGGAAATTTTGAAATCTCTATGAAAGAGCAGAATTCCTGAAATTTTTCTCCGTTCCGGACGACAACCATGACGACTGAAGCTCAGAGAAAATTCTATGAAAACTCAAAGATGTGGGGGAAAAAGCGTCCTGAAACGGTTTTGGAAAGAGCAAGATTAACAGCCAAGGCCGTGCCGAGTGACGCCCACAGAGTCCTGGAAGTAGGATCAGGTGATGGCCTGATTATAAAAGCCCTGAGGAAAGCGGGCCATGATCCTGTCGCCTTGGACATCAGTCAGAGTGCTCTAAAACACATACAAAGCAGCAAGCTAGTGCAGGCGACAGGAAATCAATTACCTTTTCCTTCAAACAGCTTTGATCTGGTTCTTGCTTGTGAGTTGTTAGAACATCTTCCGGTATCCATCTACCAGGATGTACTGGATGAAATAGCAAGAGTGACAAAAAGGTATATCATAATTACAGTGCCCTATCAAGAAAAATTGGAATGGAACTATGCGCGTTGCCCTGTATGTGGATGCATCTTTAACGGGGCCTATCATGTTCGATCATTTGGGGAAAGAGATATGAAGTTCCTTTTCAGAAAAATTGAATGTATAAATCTGAAAGGGATTGTTAAGCTACCTCATCCTGATAGAACAATTTCTCTTGAATTATTCATCCGCCACCGCTTAGCTAGAGAATATCTCTATACTGGACCTTCAATAACATGTCCTGTATGCTTGTCCACAGTTGATAAAAGGCCGAGAAGAAATTGGATCGGCTGGATCGCTTCTGGAATGCGAAATTTTTACAGAATGATTTACAGGAAAAAAATACCTCTTTGGTACCTTGCTGTTTATGAGAAGCAATAGACATGTGACTTCTTTATGAAAATTCTATATTTTTCTTTTGTAGAACTAGATATTCCAAATGCCTGTCAGACTCACACACTGGGAGTATTGCAAGGATTTAGCCACAATTCATGCGAGGTAGATGCCGTAGTGCCCCGTCCGAAAAAAGTACGCCCTTTGATTCCTGGCGTCCGTTTTTATTATTTATGGCCCTGGAGGTTTTCGGCTCTGGGCAGATTATGGACAAAAATACTGGGAGCAGCATATTTCTTTGCGCTATGTCTGTTGAAAAAGTATGACGCAATTTATGTTCGAGAACTTGAAGTAAATCCTTGCCCTCGGTTGTGTTCCATAATATTTCGAATTCCTTTATACATTGAAATAAATTCTATCTTGCTTCGACAAGCGAAGATGGCCGGGCTTAAGAGGAGCCGCATGCTTAGAGTCGAAAGACACCAGGCTTCTGATTTTAAGCAAGCAACAGGCCTGATTGTTCCATCTTTCCCAAGATATAATTGGATACTCGAGCATTACGGCTTAAATCCAAATATAGCTCATATGATATTGAATGGGACAAATATCCCCATAGTAAAAAAAACAGATCGCTCTATTGTCTTAAAAAAACTAAAGCTACCACAGAACGGTTTCTATTTAGGATTTTTAGGTAATGTTTGGGGATATTATGATTTAGATACTATATTTAAAGCTATGGAACTCTGCCTTGAAGAGATACCAGACTTACACATGATAATGATTGGCGGTGGCGCTGAGATAGATAATTTAGGAAATAAAATACAAGAAAGGCAGTTAATATCAAGGTTAATTTTTCTTGGTTATATTCATCCAGAATTGCTTTTTCAAATTATGGGAGCTATTGACATTGGTCTAATGAATTTGACCAAGAAAGGCCTTAATGATGGAGGTCCAATAACAACTCGTTTTGCAACTTACGCAGCTTTCCAATTGCCGATTATCGCCAATAACATGTATATAAAAGGCTACGCAGAAGATCTTATCCAAGGATTATCCTTGGTTCCCCCTGAAGATCCTCGTGCATTAGCAGATGCGATTCTCTGGTTATACAATCATCCCGAAGAAAGAAAAGAAAGGGCCAATTATCTTCATGACTTTGTCATTAAAAAACTAACCTGGAATGCTATTACAAAAGAAATTTTGGAAATTATTAACAAAGATAAAAAATTATGTGCGGGATAGCAGGCATAATAAATCCTAGAACCTCTATACAACAGCTTAAGGAACCACTGGCTTCAATGCTTAAGTCACTGAAGCATCGGGGGCCTGAAGACGAAGGAATGTATCTAGAACGGGGCGTAGGATTAGGACACAGACGTCTTTCTATTATTGATATTCGTGGGGGGCATCAACCTTTGGCCAATGAAGATGGGACGCTAAACTTGGTAACTAACGGCGAAATTTATAATTACCGAGAACTCCGCAAAGATTTGATTACAAAGGGACATATTTTTAAAACCAAAAGTGACAGCGAGGTAATTCTTCATCTTTATGAGGAAAAAGGTGAAAACTGTGTGAAATACCTCAACGGCATGTTCGCTGTTGCTCTGTGGGATTCCAAGAAAAGAAAGTTGCTTCTGGCTCGGGATCGCTTTGGAATAAAACCCCTATACATTGCCATCTCGGAGGACCTCATTTGCTTTGCCTCAGAACTTACGGCAATTATCCAATCTGGCTTGATAAAAGAAAAAGTGGATCCTCTGGCGCTGTATTCCTATCTGGCCTTTTCCTACGTGCCTGGACCCTTGAGTATCATAAAGGGAGTCAAAAAAATTCAGCCTGCAGAAAGAGTTATCATCCAAAATGGCGCTATTCGGAGTGATATCTACTGGACACCGCAAGAGATGACTGTATCAAGGAAACGCTCCCTGGCAGTTAAAGAACTTGTTGGCC
>WVXO01000070.1:19331-93176 GCA_011773465.1 Candidatus Aminicenantota bacterium
GGCGGAGTCGATTCATCAACCGTTGTTGCTCTGGCGCAGAAATACAAGATCATGAAAACTTTCTGCGTTTCATTCCCAAATACATGCATCGATGAGGCCCCAATAGCCCATCGAATCTCGGATCATTTGGGGACACTCCATCACGAAGTAAAAATAAAAATTGATCCTGTTTCCCTGCTTAAAGATGCAGTTAACTATATGTATGAGCCTTTTGCTGACTCATCTGCGCTGCCTACCTTTGCCTTGTGTCGAGAAGCTCGCAAGGTAGCTAAGGTCGTACTTTCAGGTGACGGGGGAGATGAAGTTTTGGGTGGGTATACAGGACGGTACCGTGTAGCCGCCCTAAAGGCAGTAGTGCCAGCACCTGGTATCTTGGCTCGTGGACTCCGCTTCCTTCCACCTTGGCGTTCTGGAAGACGACGTTCGCTTGCCCAAATGCTGGACCTGGCAAAATTGCCAGATGAAGAGCGTTATGTTGTTGAAAGGCAGATCACTTCGGCTTCTGATCGTGCTGCGTTATTTGGCCACAGACAAACTTCCGAATATGAACAATCTCTCAGAGAGATTGTTTCGAAACCCATCGCGAAATTTGCCCATAAACATCCTGTACATAGAGCTTTATGGATGGATCTCACCACCTCACTTGCTGACGATATGCTAACCAAGGTGGATTGCATGAGCATGGCTCACGGATTGGAAGTAAGAGTACCTTTTCTGGATCATCGACTGGTGGAATTTGCTCTCTCTCTTCCGTCAAACTTTTTGGTCAGCCCTTTCCCCCTGGAAGGTAAACGCTTGCTCAGAGAGGCCGTAGCTCCTTGGTTGCCTGATGGTATTCTCAACAGACCTAAGCAGGGTTTCGTGATCCCCTTAAACGATTGGCTAAAAGATCACTTCCTTTCTCTATTTGATACTTTGGGTTTGGATTCAGACTCATGTATTTCTGGATTGCTAGATCGAAATACAATCATTAAGATGCGTCAAAAAAGCTTGAGAGATGATTCTCGTGCGGACCTGTATGCTCTTCTCGTACTCGAATTATGGTTTCGGAGAATCCGAAATGATAGAAAATAGTCCTATAAAAAAGAAATAATGAAAATTGTTCTTGATACAATTCCTTTAATCTATGGTACTGGGGCAGCCTATCGAACAACCTGCAATCTTTATCAGGAGCTTTTGCGATTAGATAAGAAGAACGAATATGTATTTCTTCACATCGGCCGTCATCTTCAAAGACTGCCTTATAGCGCCATTCTTGATGAAAATCAAATTCCTGTCCGTAAAGTTTTTTCTCCTATCCGGCTGATCCGATGGACCTGGAACAGCCTAAGCTGGCCAAAGTTAGAACAGATCACTGGGGATATAGATCTCTACCATGTCGCAGGAATCATCGCTCCAGCTACCAGAAGAGCTAAAGTTCTGGTTACAATTCGGGGAATCGCTACCGAAGTGATTCCAGAACTTCTTCCACCTGAGCGTGTCAAAAGCTTGCGAAAAGTGCTACGAAATGCTATGGCCCGGGCAGATTATTATCTTGCAGTCTCCGAAACTACAAAAAAAGACATGATGAAGCACTTGGGGGTAAATTCAGATATAATTTATGTCGTTCCTCACGGAGTGGATCCTGTCTTTAGATATCTTACGGATCGAGAGTCTTTATCAGCGCGTTTAAAAAGGGCGTTCAACATTGTAAGACCATATTTTCTTTATGTGGGAGCGATCGGAAGGCACAAAAATGTGATGGGCATTCTTCAGGCCTACAGATTGCTTCGGGATAAAGGCCATGCCAATCATGACCTTTTATTGGTCGGTCCTTCTGATAGCGCCAGCCAAGAAGCCAGAGATTTCATAAGAAAAAACAACTTGCAAGATTGGGTTATTATGACTGGCCAACTCAAACAGGATACACAGGAATTGACTGACCTCTATAATGGCGCTGATTGCTTTTTGTTTCCAAGTTATTATGAAGGTTGGTGTTCTCCTCCGCTAGAAGCCATGGCCTGCGGAACCCCGGTCGTAGCATCATCCTGTTCATCAATTCCTGAAACGGTTGGAGAGGCAGCACTGCTTGCAGATCCTGATGATCCTCAAGCTCTGGCTGATAAGACTTCATTATTGCTAGAGGATAAGGATCTCCGAGCGCAATTCATTGAAAAGGGTTTACAACGGGCTGCAGAGTTAAACTGGCGTGCTTCAGCTCTCCAATTAATAGAAGTCTATAAAAAAATAGAGGATCAGATGCTATGAGTAAATATAATATACATTATTTTCCACCTGAAAATCAGATGAAGAGAGCCCGAGCCTTTTACCGAAAGTTTTTCAAGCCAAAGGGAAAAGTGCTTGACCTGGGATGTGGTCAAGGAGAGTTTCTAGAGTTACTCCAAGAAAGCGGCCGCTCTGGTCAGGGCGTAGAAGTAGATGCAAAGCTAGTAAGCATCTGTCAAGAAAAGGGGCTGAGCGTTGTAGAAGATAATGTTATCAATTTCCTTAAGAAAAAAAGCGACGAAAGCTGGGATGGAATCTTCATAGGTCATCTCATCGAACATCTGTATTATGAGGACGCATTTGATCTGTTGGAGCTAGCTGCTAAAAAACTAAATCCTGGCGGCCGTCTTGTAGTAGTGACACCAAATCCAAATTTTCTGCCAAGTATTGGAGAATTCTGGTCAGATATAACCCACCGCAGACCATACTCCCTAAACGGTCTGAAGAGCATCTTTACCTATCTAGGACTGCACATCGTAGACTGCGGAGTAGATCCGGCAACAAGACTTAGAACAACATGGACACGTCCCCTAGAAGCCTTGATTAACCTTTTTCGGCTATTTCTCTTACGATTGATCATGTTGAAATATTATAGCGGCAATGAAGTTTATATTGCTGGGGAAAAGCGATGAGAGTAGCTGTTGATGTGAGATGTTTATCTGGTTCTAACCACCTGCAAGGCGTCAGTCAATATACAAAACATCTAGTTAGTAACCTACTAAATATTCAAAATATGTATTTCCGACTTTTTCCTGGTTTTAAGCATCCCAGAAAGAATGATGTTTACAGCTCCTTACCTCCACTTCCAGATAAATCTCGGTGGGCTTGGAGTCCTGTCCCTATGCATTTTTTAGAACGATTGTGGCGAATCGGCTGGCCGCCTGTAGAATGGATTACTGGGGACGTAGATATTTTTTTTGAGCCAAACTTTTTTATCCCTCCCTTGCGGAGCGCTAAGGCAGTAGTGACGATTCATGATTTATCCTTCCAGCGCTATCCGGAATTTTTTCCATATAGTGTTGCGAAGAAACGAATAGTTCAGCTAAGCAAAACGTTAAAAAGCACAGATGCAGTAATCGCTGTAAGTCATTTTACTGCAGACGAAATTTGCACATTATGGCCAAATTATCGAACAAAGGTTCATGTTGTTCATGAAGCCCCTGGTCCTGAATTCTGTCCTCAATCCCAAAAAAAAATTCAAGAGATAATAAATCGCCTCGAACTTAAAGCCCCATTTATTCTCTATGTGGGCGCTCTTGAACTTCGTAAGAATGTTACCTCTCTTGCCCAAGCTTATTTAAAATTGCGCCGCTCGGGGAAGACAAAATGCCAACTTGTCTTAGCAGGTTCTCCAGGTTATGGAGCCGAAAACATAATGCGCATAGCCTCTTCTGGAATTGAAAAAGGATGGATACGCTATCTGGGCTTTGTTCCACAGCAAGATCTTCCTGCGCTTTATGCCGCTTCTGATGTATTTTGCTATATTTCATTGTATGAAGGATTTGGACTTCCTCCTCTGGAGGCTTTAGCCTGTGGCACTCCCGTATTGGTTTCTCGAATTCCAGTCTTTGAAGAGGTTCTAGGATCCCAGGCATATTATGTTAACCCATCAGATATAGAAGACATATCTAAGGGAATAGCTTTGTGTGAAGAACGAGCACCTTCTTCATTGAAGGAACGCCTGAACTGGACAGCCAATTTCTCTTGGGAAAAAACTGCTTTAAAAACAGCAGATATATTTAAAGAGGTTGCATGAAGATCGCTGTCGATACAAGCTGCTTGCTAATTAATCGATTTAGCGGACTATCGGAAGTCGTTCATAATCTCCTTCTACATCTGCCGCATGTTGCTGAGGATAATCATTTTACGCTCTTCATGAACTATTTTCGAGCCACTAAGAACTCAAAAAATATTTCTTATCCAGGAACAGTTAACCATTTTTTTCGATTACCCCGAAGACTGGTGGGCTGGTGGTGGAAACGTGCTTGGCCTCCCCTTGATTATTGTCTAAAAGGAATGGATGTTTATCACTCTCTTCATATCCAAATCCCTCCCACAAGATATATCAAAACAGTCTTAACTGTTCATGACTGCCGTTATCTGGCTTTTCCCGAACTTTATAAACACCCGGAAGTCGAAAGCTATCATCGCCAAATGACAATTTCCCTTAACCGTGTGGATCTCGTGGCCGCAGTCTCGGAATTCACGAGACAGGAGATTTTGACCTATTTCCCGATTTCTGAAAGCCGGGTAAGAGTGATACATAATGGTTTTAGCCCCTGGATGTCAGATAAGGATCGTCAGGAAGAAAAGACTAATCGCTTCATCGAAGCGAAAAATTTACCTCAAGAGTATCTACTTTACATCGGAGTATTGGAACCCCGAAAGAATCTTGGGAGACTGATTGAAGCTATCGCCCAATGCCGACAAGAAATTCATGATTTTCCTGACTTGGTCATTGCAGGAGTTTCTCATGAACAATGGCCCAAAAGTGATCTAGCCAGAAGAGCCAAGGAATTAGGTATCTTTGACAATATTTACTTAAGTGGAGTTATTGAAAAGGATATCTTATGGGGATTAACCCAAAAAGCTACAGCGCTCTGCTATCCTTCTCTGTATGAGGGATTTGGATTTCCACCGTTAGAGGCTATGTCACTTGGTGTGCCAGTTTTAGCTGGAAAGAGCTCATCCATCCCGGAGGTCTCGGGAAATGCCGCCTGTTTAGTGAATCCTCTGAGTGTGGATGATATTGCCAATGGATTAAGGAAAATAGTTCTTGATGGCGATTACCGACAAATTCTCGTTGAATCGGGATATCGGCAGATAAAAAAATTTTCCTGGCAGAAAGCTGCCGTCGAATACATCACCCTCTATCAAGAAGCACTAACTTCATGAGTCTGCGTGAATCTTTTAGCCGCCATATTTACTGGCCATTAGGGCAGAAATTGAAAGGGGAGTATGCTGCACGTGCATTTAAAGAGCTGTCTGAATCACAGTGGAAAAGTCAGGATGAGATTCTTTCTAAACAATGGCAAATGGTTAGACGAATAGTCAATAAGGCAGCTCAGGAAGTCCCTTATTACAGACAGGCTTACAGGTGCATAGGCTGGGATTTTAATGATAAAGAGTTCTCGTATGAAGATTTCGTAAATATTCCCAAAATAGAAAAAGAAGATGTGAGAGATCATCTTTTGGAATTCTTGAATCCGAATTACAGGGGAAGGATTACAGAGGGTTCCACCAGCGGATCAACCGGACAGAGCCTGACTGTTTTTTATAACACTGAGCACGAAAGCTACTCTGAAGCCGCCCGCTGGAGGGCCAAGGATTGGTGGGGCGTTAAATTAGGTTCACCGCACGTGGCCCTTTGGGGAAGGCATTATACAGGATATAAAGATCGATTATCGCAACAAATTAAAAGCTATTTTATGAATTTTCTTCTGTTTTCAGCCTTTGACATTAGACAGCATTCGCTTAAGAAGATATGGAAAAAGATATGTCACTTCAAGCCTCACATTATATATGGCTATCCATCGGCAATTTTTGCCCTTGCCGAATATATTAAAAATAATAATCTAACCTCCCCTAAGTTGGGAATCAAAGTGATCATGATTACGGCTGAATCCAGCTCCACTGATCAGAGGCGGCTTATCGAAGAAGTATTTGGCTGCAAAACTGCCAATGAATATGGTTGTTCAGAAACCGGGGGATTTGTTTACGAATGTCCAGAGGGTAATTGGCATATATCAAGCGAGCTTACTTTCATCGAATTTCTTGATCAAAAAGGAAAACCCGTATCTCCTGGCGAAAGAGGTGAGATATTTCTAACCCACTTAAGGAATTTATATATGCCGCTTATCCGGTATCGCGTTGGAGATATCGGTGGCCCGTTGGCAGGAAAATGCGATTGTGGACGCAATCTCCCTCTGATGGAGGTATCCGTAGCCAAGGAGAGTGATATCATACACTTGGCTAACGGAGAGAGTTACATGTCAGGTGACCTCCTGTATATTAATAAATCTGTTATGAAAGCTTATCCTTCCAGTATTCTGCGGTTTAGAGTTACACAAAAATCCATAGATTCGTTTGAGATCGAAGTTGTACCAGGCGCCGGACAGGTGGAAAAAGCAGAACACCTCTTCGAGCAATTGATGAAAAAACAACTAGGGAAAAAAATTCAAATACATTTTAAAAGGGTAACAAGTGTCGAAAGAGAGCTTTCAGGTAAACTAAGGTATTTCATCTCAGAGGTCAAAAAAAACCATCCTTCGTGAATTTGTATAAAAGGAAGAAGA
This sequence comes from Candidatus Aminicenantota bacterium, assembly GCA_011773465.1. Lineage (GTDB taxonomy): Bacteria > Acidobacteriota > Aminicenantia > Aminicenantales > Aminicenantaceae > SOIV01. Next base: position 25,892 of record WVXO01000070.1, read on the forward strand.
ATTTGCAGAACCTTGTAGTCAGCTTTCAATCAGCCATCTGGCGGCCGGTTGCTGATGTCGATCGATCATTTGTGCGCTATCGCAGTGATGAAGCTTCGCCCGGAAAATTCTGGCGGCATTCTTCTGACAATAGCCCCCTAAATTTATCAGTGGTCATTCCTACATCTGATGCCTATAGAGGTGGCTATTTTCCAAAATTGCTCTCCCAGATTGGGCGTCAGGATTTCTCTGGCTTCGAGGTTATCTTGGTACGAGGCGATCCCAGACAAGGACGTGCTATCAACATCGGGGTGGCGCTTGCTCAAGGTAAGTACTTATTGACTCTTGATGATGATACTTCGTTGCCAGATCCAGAGACCTTTAGCAAACTAGCAGCCGTGATGGAGGAGCACCCTATAATAGGGATAGCTGGAGGGAATAATATTATTCCATCTGATGCGAATCCTTTTTTGCGCCGTGTTATGAAAGAGATTCCTAGGCGTTCGTGGCTGCCTGTCAAAGAAATAACCGATTCTGATTTAGCAGAGCATCCGTGTATGATTATGCGTACAGAAGAAATCAAAGCAGTGGGTGGGGAGAATGAACTTATCCCTAGAGGCCTAGACCCATACTTGCGTGCTGAGTTTCGCAAGCTAGGCAAACGAGTTGTCGTTGTCCCCGGAGTTATCTATAATCATCTACCACCAGACACCTTGGATAAACTAATACAACAATTCTACCGTAACGGCTATCAGGCAGCTTACACCAACCGTTACTTCCCCCAGTGGGCAATCGAGACTCCTGCGGGTCATGGCTCCTTCAAGAGCTACATACCGCTATCTATGAGGCTTTTACGTTTTCCATTCCGATTGCTGCGTTCGCTTTTCACAGGTAAGCTCTTATGGTTTATGTGTGAAGCATCCTATGCCTTTGGCTTCGTAAGCGAGTTGCTTCCTACCAAAAAATTTCAAGAATAACCAGATTAAGAGGAATAAAAATTTGAATATCCTTTTTGCAGCCGATGTATCCATCTCAAAGGTTTTAGGAGGAGCTGAAAGAGTCCTTCTTGAACAAACAACACGTCTATCAGAGAGGGGACATGAGGTTCATATAATTACCCGAAGGCTTCCTTTTCACTCCTCCTCCTATGAAAAGATTAGAAATGTTCATGAGTGGAGATACGACGTAAATAAGAAAAATAGCGTTACTTTCCTGGTTTCTACTGTACTCAACTGCCAAAAACTATTCAAACAGATCTCTCAGAAAATCTCTATCGATCTTGTTAATTTTCACCAGCCTTTCTCGGCTTTCGCCATCAATTTATTAAGAGATACCAAAAAAATAAAAAAGATTTATACTTGTCATTCCTTGTCCTTTGAAGAATATAAAACTCGTATTCTTAGAAGAAGTTTTCTCAAGACGCCGATTTTCTGTATGAATATTTTTTGGAGAAAATTCATTGAAAAATTCAGCCTTTCTAAGTGTGCGAGGCTAATGGTTCTAAGCCAATTCACGAAAGATAAGTTGATAAATATCCACTCCATCCCGAGTGAAAAGATAGCTATTAATCCAGGAGGAGTGGATCTGGAACTCTTTAGACCATCACTGAACAAAATGAAGATAAGAAAGAAACTGGATATTCCAGAAGACAAGTTTGTCCTACTTACCGTTCGAAACCTTGTCTCAAGGATGGGGCTTGAAAACCTAATTAAGGCGATGGCTCTTATCAAGGACAGGATTAATAATATTTATCTTGTTATCGGCGGCGAAGGCATATTAAGGAAAAAATTACAAGAATTGATCAAAGAACACAACCTAGAAAATTCTGTAAAGCTCCATGGCTTTGTGTCTGAAGAACGTCTTCCGCTCTATTATCAAACGGCAGATCTGTTTATTCTGCCTACCATTGCCTTGGAAGGATTTGGCTTAATAAATGTGGAAGCCATGGCCTGTGGAACACCTGTGTTGGGAACACCCGTGGGAGGGACAAAAGAAATATTAAGTAAATTTAATCCTGCTTTCTTATTCAAAGACACAAGCCCTGAATCAATATCGGACCTTATTCTTGAAAAATACAACTATTATAAGGAAAAGCCAGAGGAATACGAGAAAATATCTAAGCAATGCAGGATTTTTGCAGAAAAAAATTATTCATGGGAAAGAAATATTGATGAAATCCAAACAGTGTTTGCTCAACTGAAAAAGGAAAAATAGATAATGTGCGGGATTTGCGGAAAGATAAATATTGAAGGGAAGGAAATCCGCAGAGAATTAATTGCCCGAATGAATTCTACACTTTATTACCGAGGTCCGGATGATGAAGGAATATATATCAACGATCCATCTAAAGGGGCTGACCGTACGTTGCCTTCGGTGGGACTGGGACATAAAAGGCTGAGTATTATTGACCTTTCCAAAGCTGGAAGGCAGCCCATGTCAAACGAGGATGGATCCATACAGATGGTGTTTAACGGAGAAATTTACAATTTCAAAAGTTTAAAGAAAGAATTGGAACAGAACGGACACCATTTTACTTCTAGAACTGATTGTGAAGTCCTAATCCATCTCTACGAAAAAGAAGGAATTGAATGCATAAAAAGACTGAATGGCATGTTTGCTTTTGCTTTATGGGACAGCAAAAACCAAGCATTATTTCTCTGCCGGGATCGACTTGGAATCAAACCTTTATTTTATAGCTGGGACGGGAAATCACTGTCCTTTGCTTCGGAAATTAAGAGCATTTTATGTGATCCCGAAGTATCAAAAAATATAGACTGGGATGCTTTGAATTTATACCTGACTCTTAATTATATCTCTGCCCCGTACACCATCTTCAAAGAGATAAAGAAGCTGGAGCCTGGTTGCTATATCATAGTCAGAAAAGAAGGCTTTGAGATAAAAGAATACTGGGATATTGAAAAAGGAGCTGAATCTCGTGAAAACAAAGGAAAAAATATCGGAACATACAAAAAAAACTTGTATGATTTATTGGAAGACGCTGTAAGAATCAGATTAATTGCCGATGTGCCTCTGGGTGCCTTTTTAAGTGGAGGCATAGATTCAAGCATAATAGTAGGACTTATGTCCAGAGTTTCTGATTCGCCGATTAATACTTATTCCATAGGATATAAGGACATCCCTTTATTTGATGAGACAGAATATGCACGTGAAGTAGCAAAATTAAACCAAACTCATCATCACGAAATAGTATTGAGCGCTAAAGATGTTTTGAATACCATACCGGAAGTTCTGACCTACCTCGACGAACCTTTTGCCGACTCCTCAGCGATTCCACAATATATAGTTTCCAGAGAAACAAAAAAACACGTTAAAGTCGCCTTATCAGGAGATGGAGGCGATGAATTGTTTGCTGGCTATAGGATGTATTCGGGAGAATACTGGTATTCTTTATACAAATTATTTCCGCGCGTTTTAAGAACTAAGCTCATTGAACCGCTTCTGAATTCTCTACCAGATTCGAGGGATAAATATTTATTAGAACATATAAGAAGATTAAAAAAGTTTGTTATTGGTGCAAAAGGTAGATTTGAAGACAGAGTTTTTGCCTGGAATGAAATATTTTCCAGGGAGTTGCGGGAAAAAATTATGAATAAGAAAAAGATTGAACTTGAGAAAATTAATCCCGACTTAGGGAAAGAGATGTTAATAAAAAAATTAAGCTCTTTTGACGACGATAATATCAACAAGATGCTTTATATGGACCTTAAAATTTCACTTCCAAATGATATGCTTTCCAAGGTTGATTGGATGAGTATGAAGAATTCTTTAGAAGTTAGAGTGCCGTTTCTTGACCACAGGCTCGTTGAATATGTTTTTCAGATACATGGCAACCTAAAACTGAAGGGGAAAAAAGGCAAATATATTCTCCTTGAAACTTTTAAGAATATTTTACCCCAACTCGTGCTCAAAAAGCCAAAGTGGGGATTTGAAGTACCAATCAGCAGATGGTTGAAATCTGAACTGAGATTCCTAATAAATGAATATCTTTCCAAGAAGAAAATTGAAAAACAGGGCATATTTAATTTTAAACCCATTGAAAAATTAACTGATGACCTATTGCAAGACCGTTCGGACACATCTTGGCATTTGTGGAATTTGATTGTTTTCCAGACCTGGTATTCAAGCCGCTTCCACTTCTAGTCCGTAAATAAAGTGGAAAATATCAAAGTATTACATATAATTACAAGGTTCGATAAAGGAGGGTCTGCCCAAAATACGTATCTATCATTATTAGGATTAAAAAAGAAAAACTATAAACTCTCTCTTATCTCTGGCCTATCTCTAGAATCAGAAATGAAGCATCAAGAAATTGATGCCAAAGAAAAAGATATCCAAATTCTTGAATCAGAAAAGATTGAATTTATCCAATGTCCTTCTTTAGTGAGAAGAATAAATATCATAAAAGATATAAAAGCATTTTTTGATATGTGGAGAATTATTAAAAAAAATAATCCTATAATAGTCCACACTCATTCTTCAAAAGCAGGGCTAATGGGTAGATTGGCAGCTAAACTTGCTGGGGTACCGATTATTGTGCACACCCCTCATGGGCATATCTTTTTTGGTTATTTTGGACCCTTAAAAACAAAGTTATTCATTATTCTTGAAAAGCTTGCATCTCGGATAACTGATAAAATTGTGGCTCTTACAAACAGAGAAAAAAAGGATCATATATTATTCAAAGTTGCTAGCGAAGATAAATTTTCTGTAATTTACAGCGGAATAGATCCAAATATGCTCAAAGAATCTAGTTCTGAAGAAAAACAAAATTTAAAAAAAGAGCTTGGAATACCCGAGAATTCATTGATCGTAGGAACAGCATGCAGGCTCGTCCCCATCAAAGGGCCTGAATTTCTGGTAAAGGCCTCTAAATATATAATCTCGAAATATCCTGACACCTATTTCATGTTTACTGGAGACGGTCCCCTTGAGCAGGATTTAAAGAGGAAAGCTCTTGAGATGGGCATTTCGGAGAATATTGTTTTTTTGGACTGGAGGGATGATTTAGCTAAAATTATTTCCATTTATGATGTATTTGTTCTTCCTTCTCTTAATGAAGGAATGGGGAGAGTGTTGGTAGAAGCAATGGCTCTCGGAAAATCAATCGTAGCCAGTAACATAGGAGGAATACCTGATTTAGTGATACATGGAAAGAACGGTTTTTTAGTTCCCCCAAAAAATCCAGAAGAATTAGCAAAATATATTCAGGTTCTTTTAGAGGATAAAGACAAAAGGGAGAAAATGGGCTTAAAAGGAAAAGAAATGTCCTTGAATTTTGGTGCTGAGAGTATGATTGAAAAGATAGCCAGTTTATACGAAGAATTACTAATACAAAAAAACATTTGTTCTTGATCTATTCCAAGCTTTTGCATTGACGCGAAATTATTTATAAGTCACATGTCAGGAAAAGATGGCAGAAAAAGTGGCTTTTGCTATTTTCATTCTGTTTCCTCTTTCTATCGTGCTTACTGTTCTAATGATCCGCATTTTCAAAATTGAGAGAACAATAGCTAATTATATTATTATTTTTATAACCATATTCGGAATTTTTGTTCTTATCTATTTTATCTTCTCAGTTTAGCCCCTCTTTTTGACGGATAAAGAATTCCCTCCTTTTGTTAGGGCTTGATTTACCAAGCTAACTTATCTATCTTTAAGATCTAAAATGTGGGTTTGATAAATCAACCCAATACAAAGGAGATTAAAGCTCTTCACCTTAAGAGGTGTAGAGCTTTTTTTTTATCTAAAGAAATCATAATTTGCACTTAATTTTTCATAGAATAATGAGTTGTTGTAGGTGTGGCTGTTACAACTCCTGCGATTCGAGGGTTTTTTAATGATGATTTGCGGTTATCGATGAACTTTATTTCATATTTTTTAATGCCTTGTGCCCGGAAATCATAAGAATAACAATGATTATAAATATAAAAAGTGCTTGAAGAAGTTCAAGATATGTCCTTAAATCCTCAGAAGCTCTAAGATTAATGCCACCTATACCCAGGCATGCTGCTATTAAATATATCAATAGAACCGTCTGTGCTTCACTAAATCCCAAAGCTACCAAACGATGATGAAGATGATCTTTTCCTGTGCATTCGATCCATTCTTTAAAACTTCTGACAATCCTCTTAAAAATCCTAACAACGGTTATATACACCATATCGAATATAAACACACTTAAAACCAAGACAGGTAAACTTAAGGCAACTTTTGGATTTTTCTCAGCCCAACCACCCATTATAGCTATTCCTGCCAAAGTAAAACCTAAAAAAGTACTGCCTGCGTCTCCTAAGAATATAGAAGCCGGTTTAAAATTAAATCTTAAAAATCCCAAACAGCTTCCAGCCAAGGCGATAGTTAAAAAGCCTAAATATTGCTGTCCGGTTATCTGAGCCACAACAAAAAACGACAAAGAGCTAATTGCAATTAGGCCTGTGGCCAGTCCGTCCATGCCATCGAAAAAATTAACCGCATTTGTTATACCTACTATCCAGATTATAGTCAGGAGTACTTCTCCCCCTATGCCCCACCATGCACCAGGCAAAAAACTTAATTTTACTCCACATATAATCAGAATAATTGAAGCCGAGATCTGCGATATTAACTTCCAAATCGCTGATAAGTGCCTTGTATCATCTATTAATCCTACTAGTAATATCAAGGTACCTCCAATAATTACCCCTTTCAACTCAATCGAAAAACTAAAATTTATAAAGATTGTTACAACAAAGGAGCCATATATGGCCAGTCCTCCCAAAAGAGGAATTGGCTTCTTATGAATTTTTCTTTCATTCGGCAGGTCAAATATTTTCAGCTTTGTCGCAATACGTTTGACTACTTTGGTCGAGAAAAAAGCTATGAAAAAAGAAAAGACTAAAAGAAAGAGCCACCTGTAGGGCACCCCGGATAGGAATAAATTAATACTCTCTAGAATATCTATCATATTTCAAGTTTTCCTCTTAATAAGATGTTAAGCACTGTATCAAGTTACAATTAATAAAAATCGTCATATAAGTAAATAGCCTTAAGGGGTGATTTTTATTTCTTGTCCCTTACTTAAAAGAGATGATTTATTTTCACCGCCCTAGGTGAGTTTGGACAACTTACAGTTTGGATGTGATTCTCAATTTTTAACTTTTCTTTTTTGATTTGTCCTAACCACTAAGAATAAAATAAGTTAGCTCTTTTTTGGCCTAATTTTTAGGCAACTTGATATTACTTAAAAATCTCTCTGACGATAGCAATTATCTTTTCTATCTCTTTTTTTTGCAAAGAAGGGTAAAGTGGAATTGAGATTGTCTTCTGCCAGGCTTCCATAGTATGGGGAAAACCGGATAGATTTAAATAGACGTGGAGAGGAATATAAACAGGCCTCCTGCAGATAACTTTTTTCTGCTGAAATTTCTCTAGATATTCAGCGGCGCTGTTTCTTGTTTTTATAACGAACCGATAATATATATGATCTCTTCCCTCTTTCCAGACAGGCAAGGAGAAATTACAATTTTTGAATTCCTGGAAATAGAGAGTAGCAATCTCTCTTCGCCTATCAATGAATTTTTCTAAAGATAAAATCTGGTTTAGCCCGAGCGCTGCCTGGATATCGGTCATCTTATAGTTATAGCGCAATACATAATCATCTTTAGTGTCATATTCTCTGAGGTCTTTTATCCGGAAGATCAAATCTTCTGAATCGCTCAAAACCATACCTCCCTCTGCTGTCGCAATGACTTTAGTAGCATAAAAAGAAAAAACAGACAGAAGACCAAAGCTGCCCGCTTTCTTGCCTTTAAAATTGGCCCCTAGACTCTGGGCACAATCTTCAATTAGAGGAATGCCTAACTCAGACAATTTATCTATTTCTGCCGGACAGCCAAACATGTGAGGCACAATAATTGCTCTTGTTTTCTTGGTTATCGCTCTTTTTGCAGACTCAAAAGACATATTGAAATTAAGAGGATCTATGTCCACGAGAACCGGAGTTGCTCCTGTGTAATTTACAGCGTTGAGGACTGCAGAACAAACAAAGGAAGGGATTATGACTTCATCGCTCCCCTTTACATCCATAGCCAACAAAGCTAAATGGAGAGCTGCAGAGCCGGAGCTAACAGCAACAGCCTTTTTTTTGCCGATGAGGAGAGCAAATTTTTTCTCAAATTCTCGAACTTTTGGTCCCTGAGATAATTGACCGGATTTGAGCACAGAGACGAAAGCCTTTATGTCTGAGTCAGAAATTGAAGGACGGGAATGGGGAATAATCTCGTCAGGCATCATATATCGCGCAAATATCTGAAAGCCTTAAAGCCTTCAGCGTATTTAACTTTTCCTTGAAATCCTCTGAAATTAGCTATAGCTCTAACACTTTCGACCATATCCAATTTAGTCGGATAAGCTTTGGCAACTTGGGAAGTATAGACTTGTATCAATTTTTGTTTTTCTTCGAGGACATCTCCAATATCGACGAAAATATCAGGTTCAAAGTTATAGGATGTATAATCTTCATAAAAAAACACTCTTTTGACATATCGAGTAGCGGCTAAAGCACACTTAGCCAGCATGCGGTGATCTTGATGGATATCGTCGAGGTAGTTTACATACACTTCCTTTGGGTTTATTTCTCCGATTACGCTATCGATATGAGAAATTATCTCTCTTTCGTTAGGCAACTCGGTATCAATGTATCCACCCCAAAATATTTTCTTTACACCCAACAATTTCATTGATTTTTCCTGCTCTTTCTGCCTTTTTTCTGGATCTCCTCCGTATTCTCCTCTGGTCAAAACCATAAAATAAATCTTGTCCCCTTTCCTGGCAAGTTTAAGAAAAGTGCCTCCGCACCCGTATTCAATATCGTCTGGATGTGCTCCCAAAGCTAAAATATTCAATTCATTCTCCTTTTTTTAAGATTGAAAGACTTTCCGGCCCACAATTAAATAATAAATCTACGACTGACATATAAGGCTCAAAACTCCCGTAGAGCTGAGGATACTGAGGGTGTTTATAATCTTGAAAGATTACTTCAATACGTTCCTTGGCAAATTCGTTTAAATTCATATAACTTGCTCCATCTTTGCCGGAGAGGTACACATCTCCTCCCAATTGCTTGCACATATCAACTAATCTCTCAGTCGGCTCTTCTCTTGATTCATATTCTGAGGCCTTGACAAGCTTTTTTTCCGAAAGACCAAAAGCCTTTACTAAATACTCAATCATATTAATATTAATATCGACTAAATAGTGCCAATCTTGAGCATAAGCCTGTTCAAAAAACTCTTCATGATCTTTGAAAAAAGGAGCCCTAGAATAATTTGTGATTAAGGCATTAAGATGTTTTTTCCCCCACCATACTGAATTATTAATTTTAACTTCATTAATTTTTTGCATGAATTTGTGTATCACCGGAACAGAAAGCCACTGCCAACCTTCGGATGTTTTAATCTTGTTCCGATTCTGCCATTCATTTTTTTTAAATTGAACATTATCCAAAAATACGAATATATCGCTTCTTTCGATTTTATCGAAGTATCCCAGCCAAGGTAAATATTGAGGTTGATGGATGGAAACGATCATCTATTCTTACTTATGCCTTGTTTATTCTGGTAATATCACAATTTTAAAAGACCTTCAAATATTTGCTTCGCACGTAGTGCTTGGTCGAATGTGACATGTTGCCTGGAATTTATTCTTAGGAATTAAGATTTTCCGAACGAGTTAAATAGATTTATCTCAGCCTCGAAGACACCCTTAAAGGTCATTCTCATCCAAGGCTTTATCTATGTTAACAACTGTCGACTTAGCTAAATCAATTCTCGTCGGCTTCTCAGGAGGCCTACCATCAGAATCAAAAAAAATCTCTACAACAGGGCGCAAAGGAAGAGTTTTGTTAACACTAAAAATCCTGCCGATTACACCGTTGTTCAATAATACAAAGCTTCCCGGAGGATAAGGAGAGATAGAGTTCAAGAAAATCTTTATCATTTCAGGCTCGAAAGAATTCTTTTCTTTTTGGACAATCGTCTTTACTGCCTGATAAGGAATAATTTTTTCCTTGCGATAAGGGCGAGGATGCGTTATGGCTTCATACACTTCGGCTATAGCAACTATTTTGGCAAAGTCAGAAATTTCATCTCTTCTTTTCCCGTTGGGATAACCTGATCCATCAACTTTCTCATGGTGTTCATGGACAACTTCAGAAGCGCTTTCAGGCATACCTTCTATTTTACTCAAAAGTTTAACGCCATAAATCGTATGTTGTTTAACAAGGTCAAACTCTTCTCTGGTTAATTTAGCGGGTTTGTTTATTATATCTTTCGGAACGTTCAGATAGCCAATATCATGCACCAAGGCAGCCATGCATAAATTTATAAGTTCGGTCCTTCCGTATTCATGAGCTAAACCAAGGTTTGTGGCTATAATCGAGGCATTTACTGAATGCGCATAAAGAAAATCTTCCTGCTTTCCTAGATAGGAAAAAATATGCACTAAAGACAATAACATATTGCTATCAGCACGAAGTAGATCCGTTATTATTTCGGCCAAGCTGCCAACCTTTCCTCCTGCTACGCTCTTTCCCTCCTTGATCTCATCCATTATCAGCATTAAATGAAGAACCATTTCCTCGTATGTTTTTTTTATCTCGGATAAGCTTTCCTTATTTTTTCTTATCTCAAAGGCTTCTGATATTAGACGAGGCTTTTCTTCATATTTTAATCCTGATGATTTCCTGATGATTTCAGATAATTTAACCATGATAAATTATTGGTCTAAACCTTGAGCAGCTTTTTTTGCTATGTCTGCATTTATTTCCCTAAGTCCTTTAGTGTACCCCACTAACAAGCTCATATCGCAGATAGAATTTATCATCCGCGGAACTCCTTCTGAATCATCCCATATTGCGCAACTGGCGTTATTGGTAAAAATCTTTTTTTTGGCTCCAGCGATTCCCAACCTGTGGACTATGTACTTTTCAGTATCTTCCTTATTCAAAGGGTTTAAATGATACCTTAATGCCAATCTTTGCTTTAGCTGCTTAAGCTCATCTATCTTTTCCCTTAATTCAGGCTGACCTATGAGCAGAAGAGTCAATAGAAATCTATCATTTAGCTGAAAATTTAAGAGCAACCTTAACTCTTCGAATGAATTGAGGTCCTTAACAGCTTGAGCTTCATCTATGATGAGAACGGTATCCTTTCCCTTGTTCATATTCTCATAGAATAGCTGATTGAGTTCTTTCAGCAATTTTGTTTTAGGCATTTTTCTAGAAATTTTTATACCCATCTGCAAACAAATTTCTCGCAAAAGCTCAAGAGGATTCAACAAAGGATTGGTAACCAGCCCAACTTCAAATTTATCCTTGGGTAATATCTCTAAAATTAGCCTGCTAATGATTGTCTTGCCACAGCCATACTCACCAGTTAATAAAGCTGCTCCTTTGCGTTGCTTGATTACATAGGTTAATCTTGCAGCAGCTTCGAGATGCTCGTGGGAAAGATAAATAAACCGGGGGTCGGGTGTATTTTCGAAGGGTTTTTCCTTAAGTCCCCAGTGTGCTTCATACATAGCTTTAGTACAGAAAGCACAATTCTACCTTTTTCTTGATTCTAGGCATAACTATAAAAAAATAAGATATGTATGTCAAATTATTATTTTAGCAAGCAAAAAAAGGAAAAAAAGGGGACAGGCTACTTTTTCTGGAAGAAAGAGGACTGTCTCTAATCGTGGACAGTTCATAAAGAAAAATTAGCCTGTCCCCTTTTTTTCCTTTTTTTTATAGTGAATCCGCTCGATTTACTTTAGGTGTTTTTTACTATACCATTAATCCTACATTTTCTTATTATTTGAATTTTTATATCTAATTTATGATGACGAATAGCGGCAGAAAGCTTGTTTCTATCTTTATTATAGCCTTTATGGTAGTAATTATTAAAAGCCACGCTCTGGCTGATGACGACATTCAAGAATATATTCAGATCCCAGGGCTGATTGATATCCACACAGATTTCAGCGATGGAGCTCACACACTGGAATATCTGATTAAATTGGCTAAAAAGAGAGGAATTGATGTTCTTTTTATTAATGACCATGACCGGAAAATCCTGGAATATGGGATGCGACCTTTTCAAAATATCTTAAAAAAAAGAGTTGAAGAGCCTTCAATCAATAAGGGAGGACCAGAAAATTACCTGAACATGATTGAATCAGCCTCCAAAAAGTACCCGGATTCGATCTTAATTCCCGGTGCAGAGTCTGCGCCCTTTTATTACTGGAAGGGAAGCTATTTCAAGAAAAACCTGACCGCTTGTGATTGGGAAAAGCATTTATTAATTGTTGGCCTCGAAGAACCAAAAGATTATGAGGGACTTCCAATTCTTCACAACGGTTATTCCACAAAATATGTTCTCTCATCGATTCCTATAGCCTCTTTTCTCCTTCTTGCTATCCTGATAGTTGGTCTTTACATGATAAAATGGAAAGGAATTATAAGATATTCCGGAATTACGATCTCTGTTTTTGCTCTGCTCCTCGTTATCAATAACCATCCTTTCAAAAGCTCTCCATACGACCAGTACCATGGAGCGCAGGGAATCTCCCCCTACAAGTTATTGATAGATTACGCAAATTCTCGAGGGGGAATGGTTTTCTGGAATCACCCTGAGACAAAGTCAGGCAAGGGTAAATTGGGTCTTATTTTCAGAGACACTCCCCCTTACCCCCAAGTGTTAAAAGACTCTAAAAATTATTCGGGCTTTGCTGCTTTGTATGGAGATTCTATAACAATTACAGAACCAGGAAATATCTGGGACAAGGTTTTAATAGAATATTGCTCGGGCCAGAGAGAAAATCCTGTCTGGGGAATCTCTTCTGCTGATTTTCATAAAGAAGGAGGAGCCAAAGATAAATTAGGAAATTTTCCCACCTTTTTTCTGGTAAAAAGCAAAACCAAAAAGGATATCTTAGATGCCCTGAAAAAAGGCAGAATGTACGCCAGCAGAGGAGACGTCGACTTCCCAAGACTTATTCTTGAGAATTTCTCGATCGCTGACTCTAAGACTTTGCAGAAAGGAAGTTTGGGAGAGGAGATATTCTCTAAAGGTTATCCCAGAATAAATGCCAGTATCTCTACGACAGATTCAGAAAAAGAAAATTCCGTAATTGTGAGACTGATTCGATCCGGTAATCTTATAAAGACCTTTTCTGCCGAAACTCCCTTGAGTATAAACTTCAAAGATGACTTTTTTGAGCACGGCAAAAAGATATATTATCGTCTGGATGCGATAGATGAGAAAGGGAGGAAATTAGTTACGAATCCTATCTTTGTCCGATTTTGACCGTAGAATAAGGGCGAATTTCAAGGTTCGAGGCTTACAGAATCCAGCAATAAATAACTTACTACTATTTGCCTTTAGCGATCAAATACTCTCTAGCGGCAACAGCAATAGCAAACAAAAGACATGTCTGGGTAAATTGAAGAAAGGCTTGGGCTTCTATTCCAAAAAAAGGTTTTAACAAAATCCGGGATATTATGCCCACAATTATGCTGATAACAGCCACAACAATAAATGCCTCGCAAATTCTTCTCATCTTTATCCCTTCCTCCTTTGCGACGATAATATGGCTTCATCCTTTTAATGTCAAGCACTTTTTACCCCGATTTCTCCTTTGAGTTGACTTTTTTTGATCTTTTTTTGATAATAGTAGAAAACCAGTGAAAAGGGAGCATCACTTGATGGATTTCCTCGACAAAGTTTATAAAAAAAGCGATTCAATCGTATTCAGGAAGATAGCCGATGAGTTTATTCTAGTCCCGATCAGGCAAAACGTTGGTGACCTGGAAAGCATCTGCACTCTGAACGAGGTAGCCGCCAGTATCTGGGAGCTGATTAACGGAAAAATGAAAGTCAGAGAGATAAAAGATAAGATAGTTGAGGAGTTTGAGGTCACTCCTGAACAAGCAGAAAAAGACCTAATAGAATATATGCAGCAATTGGAGGGAATTGAAGCCATAGTTGAAGGGTAAGCATATGGACCGTCCTCCCCTACCTGTAGTAAAGTACGCTCAGTTTTGCGAGCGGTTGAACGAGAAGGTTATAGCCCAGAGGATTCCGATCAAAGGATCATTCGAGCTTACATTTCGCTGCAACCTAAGCTGCCTCCATTGCTATTGCAATTTGCCGCTGAACAATCAAGATGCAATCGATAAAGAACTCACACGCGAGGAAGTATTCTCTATCTTAGACCAGATAGCTGAGGAAGGATGTCTATGGCTACTGCTAACAGGAGGGGAACCTCTGCTGCGAAAAGACTTTTTGGAAATTTATGCATACGCCAAGAAGAAAGGCTTCCTTATCTCTTTATTTACTAACGGGACAATCATTACCCCAAAGATTGCCGATTATTTGGCTGAATGGCTACCGCTCTTAGTAGAGATTACGTTATATGGTGCGACTGAAGAGATTTATGAAAAAGTAACCGGGATTCCTGGCTCATTCAAGCGTTGTCAAAGAGGTATTGAATTACTTCTAGAGAGGAAAATTCCTTTAGGGCTGAAGACCATGGCCATGACCTTAAACCGGAATGAGCTTTCGAATATAAGAGAATATGCTGAAGGATTAGGAGTAAAATTCCGTTTCGATCCTATAATCAACCCCAAGCTTGACGGCTCTAGAGCACCCTGCAATTTCCGGTTATCACCTGAAGAGGTTGTCAAGCTAGATTTGGCCGATGAGAAAAGAGTGAAAGAGTGGCGGGAGTTCTGTTACAAGTTTATAGGTCCTTTACAAGATGAATATCTTTTTAATTGTGGCGCAGGCATCTCCACCTTCCACATAGATCCCTATGGTCAAATGAGTTCCTGTGAAATGACCCGGTTTCAGAATTATGACTTACGTCGCGGTTCCTTCAAGGAGGGTTGGCATCATTTTATTCCTGAACTTCTAGCTCTAAAACCTGCAAGCGATTATCCGTGCGGTCAGTGTGAATTAATATCTTTATGTGGTCAATGTCCGGGCTGGGCATATCTGGAAAATGGTAATCCAGAAACGCCTGTAGAATACCTCTGCCAGATAGCCCATCTTCGGGCGGAAGCATTTAAGACAAAGAAAATCTAAAAAGGAGGCAAAAATGGAGAAAAAAGGAAAAAGACGGAAAAAATACAAAAAACCACAAATAGATCAAGTCAGTCTGATAATCGAGGAAGCGGTGTTACAAGCCTGCAAGACTGGCGCAGGCCAAACCGGGAAGCGTGGTAATACTTGCGATTTTCCTGGTTGTAAGAAGAGTACTTATGGTTCATAGTCCAGGCAAACTGTCTAATCCTTGAATAAATTATAATCAACCTTCTTCATTTCGCTCCTGATACTCTAAATCCCGCATGGAAAAAAATTTGAAGAAAACTTAAGCAAGGCTGATCCCGCTATGAAAAATGAAGAGAGACTGAAAGAATTCACTATAGAGGTAGCTGGTATCGGATTATCTTTTCTCTTCGATCAAAACCTACCTGAATTTGAAGATAATAATATAGATTATGAGTTCATCGCAGACATCAGACCTGAAACAAAGCTTCGAGTGCATCATGACGGTTTTCCTGAAAGGAGCATGGGAAAAAAGATATTTAGTTCCGGCAGCGCGTGGTCCCTTTACCGCGATCAGGGAAAATACGTCTTACAAGATTCTAGCTTTGATTCTGATTCACCTCCTAATCAACTCGTGATTTTAGAATCGGATCTTAAATCTGGCGATATTTATATTAATTATAAGCTCTTTAAAAATTTATTACCCGATCCATTAGGGTTTCCTTTAAATCAGATCTTGATGATGCTCCTCCTTTCCCGTTGTAAAGGAGTAATGCTCCATGCTTGTGGGATTGATGATAGTAGCTATGGTTATCTTTTTTTGGGCAATTCAGGTCATGGTAAATCAACGATCGCCAGATTGTGGTCTGAAAATCAGGCGAAAGTTCTTAATGATGACAGGATCATTGTAAGAGAAAAAAATAGTGGGCTCTTGATGTACGGGACACCGTGGCACGGCGATTTCAAGGAAGTATCACCAAAAGGAGTTCCAATTCGGAAGTTATTCTTTTTGCGTCATGGAGAAAAGAACTCCGTAGTTCCCAAAAATAATGCCGAAGCCGTTTTGATGCTTTTGACTCGTTGTTTTCCTCCAATCTGGGATAAAGAAGGAATGGAGTATACGATGGATCTCTGCCATCACATTGTGCATAAAATTCCGTGCTACGAATTTAGTTTTAAGCCAGACAGGAAAATGGTGGATTTTGTAAGGAATATATGAATCAGTGAGAAAGATCACTAATTTAAGAAATACCGATTTTTTAGAATTAAGCAAAGACATCTTTAGAAAAGGCAAATCAATTCGTTTCCAGGCAAAAGGATGGAGCATGCGTCCCTTTATTCAGGACGGAGATTTCATAGTAGCTAGTCCAATCGAAAATTCCTCGATTAAAACAGGAGATGTTGTATTTCATTTAACAACCAAAAATAAGATTCTAGTTCATCGCGTTATTAAAAAGCATAAAAAAGATAAAAGAATCACAATGTTGATTAAGGGGGATGCTACGTTTAGCTCTCCTGAAAAGGTTGAGATGCAAAATGTATTAGGTAAGGTAGTAGCGGTCGAAAGGAACGGGCGGAAAAAAAGATTGGATACAAAATTCTACCAGATAAAAAGTCTGCTGTTTGCGGGAATATCTCCCTTTAGCCCGTGGATTTATCCATTCTTTAGTAAGATTAAGAGGCTTTTCAATAATTAGAAATATTCCTTGAAGTTTATCGAAAGCATATCCAATCCTGAAAAGTGGAAAGCAATGGTTAGGCAGGAAAAACGAGAAATCAATTTGAACGGAGAAGACAATTGAGCTGGATAGAGGAAGACCGATTGTTGCTCTACTGCTGTCGAAAAGATATTGGCCGCAGGAACAGGAATAAAATAATTGAAATACAGAGAAAGAGCCTGGATTGGGATTATTTCTTACGAAAGGCGAGACAAAACGGAATCTCGGCTGTGGTTTATTCCAAGCTGAAGCGAATTAAAAAGGACTGCCCTCAAATTCCTTCCTTCATTTTTAGAGAACTAAAAAAGGATTATTTCTTGAACGCCACCAAGAATTCCTTGATTTTTGAAGAATTAGGAAAGGTGCTTGAGGCATTTAGGAAAGCCGGGCTTCAAGTGATAATCCTTAAAGGTGCGGTATTAGCTGAGAAAATGTACGGGAATTTAGCTTTGAGGCCGATGACGGATGTAGACCTTCTGGTAAAAAAAGAGGACCTGCGGCAGCTGGATGAACAGTTGAAAATATTGGGCTACAAGCCTTCTGATATTTCTGTGGAAGATATTGATTTATCTTCGACATATCTGACCACGCTCGATTATCGGAGCTTAGCTCCGAATTCACCTTCTTTTCATATCCACTGGCATTTTGTCAATTCCACCATACCCAATGAATCCTATATAAGAAGAATAAAAATTGAAGATATCTGGAGAGATGCAGAAAAAACCAAGATTGCCGACGCGGAAACACTGGTGATGGCTCCCCATCATCTTCTTATCCACCTTTCAGAACATGCTTTAAGAGTAACTCATTCTTTGAGTAAGCTTAGCTTCCTTTGCGACATTGATGAGGCTGTGAATTCTTACCAAGAAAGATTGGATTGGGAGCGCCTGATAAGGGAAAGTCTCAAATTCAACCTTATCAGGATGGTCTTCCTAAGCCTTTATTTCACAGCTAAATTTCTAGAGACAAAAATACCCGAAAATGTTCTATCGAAGCTGAAACCAGAGCGTTTTAGTCTGGGTGAGAGAATCTTCATGAATTCTATCTCAAACAATAAACGTTTTCCAGGATTAAGTTATTTAGTCCATCTATCAATGAACAACGGATTTTTTAGAAAGATGAATTTTTTGAAAAAAACATTATTCCCGCCCCCTCAAATTATGGCCCAAAGAAGTTATATCCCTCGATCAAAATTTAGTTATATGCATTATATCCAGAGAATAAGTGAAGTCCTCTCCCGCCTGGCTAAAACTTTAAGTCAGAGCTTTATCCTGCGAAGCTAAGGCCAAACGCTCAAATTTTTAATACGGTCCATAATGAGATGTATTTCCCTTTTCTATAGTCCGCATAAAAACGTATTCCATTAATAATAGCGAAAAGGGGATAAATGATATTGAAGCAAGGGCGCGCAGGCCAGCACATAGGCCAGAATTTCAATTTTTGTCTGAGCAAAAGCTGAGAAGGAATAAATGGGGACAGGCCCCATTTTGTAAGAAAGAGGACATTCTCAACTTGAGGACATAACAGCAGAAAATGGGGCCTGTCCCCATTTATTCAATTTCTTAAGAATGCAGGTGATTTAAGAGAGGAATTTAATATAAAGCTTTATTGAAAAATTATTTTTTGCATGCTACATTATGAAACACCATGAGAGAAGAAAAAAGAAAATACACGCGATCTCAATGTGTTCTTCCCGTAGAAGTTATAAAAGTAGAAGGTAAAGATCATATTGCTATAAGAACAACTGCCCATGATTTCTCTGATGAGGGATTAAAATTAACTGTTAATCTTAATCTAGATCCAGGTTCTACTATGGATTTAAAGCTCTACCTTCCAGAGAAAAAATTATCAACCTTGCTCTCAGGTGAGATAATCAGAGTCAAAAGCACAGATAAAAAGTTGGAAGTAGGGCTGAGGATAAAAGAGATAGATGACAAATTAAAGAGTGAGCTTCTCAGCTGGGTTTTCCCTAAATGGCAAGAAACAGACACAAAGAAGAAAAAAGGTAGAAAAGTATCTTAATTGATGGGCAGGCAATATTTGTATCTTGGGGACGATTAATACCAATTTAAACATTTATAAATTTAGTCCTGGATTGTAATATTCAGCTTACAAAATAGGGGGATTAGAGGAAGATCATCCATCTCGTAAATAAGTTATATTTCAAGATACAATACAGAGCGTGAAAACCATCTTTTCAATTAATTTTTCCCTTTTGAATAGATTCTTCCTGAATAAGATTTGCTAAATTATGCAAATAGCCTTCTTAACAAAATTTGATGTCAATCATTTGGCGCCACTAAATAACAATGTAACAGTGCAAAAGCAATTATTACGCCAGATTCTGTTTGAACTCGCTCGAATAAATCTATATGATTGATCCTATTTTCTGGTTTAAAACTTGGAGTAATCAATGAAAAACATTTGTTTAGTTTTTCTCTCGTTCTCTATTATTATCTTAGCAGCGACAACACTGGCCTCTCATGATTTATGGCTTGTGCCTCAAAAATTCAAGCTTAATCCAGGAGATTCGGTGACTATATCTGCCAATACGGGAATGGACTTCCCAAATAGCCTTAGCGCAGTTACTCAGGACAGGATTAACCAATTCATCCTTGTAGGAAAATCAGCAAAAGAGAATATTACAGATTTAAAAGTACAGGGCAATTCTTTAATTACAAAATGCACATTTAAGGAATCCGGAACTTATGTTGTCGGGGTAGATTTGAAACCCAAAGAGATTAAGCTTACGGCTAAGGAATTCAACGAATATTTACTTCATGACGGCCTTCCAAATATTTATGAACTTAGGAAAAAAGAGGCAATTCTTGATAAAGACGCAGTCGAGCATTATTCCAAATATCCAAAGACAATTATTCAGGTCGGAAAAAAATTGGATGATGTGCCAATAGAACCTATAGGACTTCCGATTGAAATTATACCTAAAGTAAATCCCTATGAGTTGAAGTTAGGAGATGATATGGAGATTACAGTATTGTTCCAGGGGAAGCCACTTTCAGGTACAGAAATTGCCTGGAGTTATCCTGGAAAAGGAGAAGAATTTGCTGGTTCAAGAAAGACCGATAAAAATGGGAAAGCTGTTATTCCGCTGGAGAAAGTCGGCCCTTATGTGATCAGATTAATACACATGGAATGGGTCAAAAAACCAACACATGAATGGGAGAGTTACTGGACTTCNNTGCCGAGGGCCGGACTCGAACCGGCACGTTGGCTAACCAACGAGGGATTTTAAGTCCCTTGCGTCTACCAATTCCGCCACCCCGGCAAGTCTTCCTGAATACGATGAGGCAGCTTTCGTCTATTTCCAGAATATCTTTTGTCTAATTCAAGAATATAGATGATTTCACGGTTTTTTTCAATGCTGTTGACTTGTCCCTGGGGAGTGATAAAATAATTCTACCCGTTTAATATAAGAGTAAGTCCGATGCGCATCATATTATTCACCGGAAAAGGCGGAGTTGGCAAAACCACCTTATCTGCAGCCACAGCTCTTCTTTCGGCCCAAAGAGGCTACAAAACCCTGGTAATCTCAACAGACGCTGCCCATAGCCTCTCTGATTCTTTCGAAATTCAGCTTTCAAACCAGCCCAAAAGGATTGCTCCCCAGCTTTACGGTCAGGAGATAAACTCCCTTGAGGAAATTGAGAAAAAATGGGGTGAAATAAAAAGCTATCTCACAGAGCTTTTCTCTTCCCAGGGAATCGATACCATTGAGGCAGAAGAAATGAGTATCTTCCCTGGCATGGAAGAACTCTTTAGCTTGATGGAAATCCGGAATCACAACAAGAAATCAGATTACGATGTCATCATCATCGACTGCGCTCCTACTGGAGATACACTGAGGCTCTTGAGTGCTCCTGAGATAACAGGCTGGTACCTCAAACACATTTTCCCGATTCAAAGGACAGCGGCCAAGGCTGTAAGACCTGTTGCCAGCAGAGTCCTCCCCTTCCCCTTTCCCGAAGATAGAGTCTTTGGAGCTATGAAGAGGCTTACTTCTCAACTAGCCGAGATGAAAGAAATCCTTGAAGATAGCAAAAAGACGTCTATCCGCCTTGTCGTAAATCCCGAAAAGATGGTCATCAAAGAGACCCAGAGATCGTTTACTTTTTTTAGCCTATTTGGTTATGCAGTAGATTTGATCATAGTCAACCGCATAATTCCTTCCGAGGTCCAGGACCTTTATTTCAAGAAGTGGATAACAATTCAGTCAACCTATAAACAGGTGATCAAAGAATGTTTTGCTCCTGTTCCTATTCTTTCTTCAGAACTCTTTTCTCAAGAAATTGTGGGAGCTGATTTGCTTTATAAGATGGCCAAAAAAGTATACGGCGGAAATGACCCCACTCAAATATTCTTCACCCAAAGACCGATCGTTATTGAAAAGAAAGATGGGGGATTTGATCTATCTTTGAATCTGCCTTTTGTCCAAAAGAAAGATTTAGACCTTTTCCAGAAGGGTGAGGAGCTGCATATTAGAGTCGGAAACTATAAGAGAAATATTCTCTTGCCTCATTTTCTTCTTAACTACTCCATAAAAGAAGCTAAGTTTGAAGAAGAAAGGCTGAGAATAAGCTTTCGTCAATAAATAATAATGTAATAATGGGATCAGGCTTGCAAAACTTGAATAATTTTTTGTGGCTTCTGAGGCCAAGCTGGGAAAACTTAAGCTATTTCAAATTAGCACATCTACCAAATAAACGAAAACTCAAGTTTTGCAAGCCTGACCCCGAATGAAAGGAGGTGAGGAGATGGCTGAAGGGAAAACCAGGGAGATAAAAATCAGTATTCCAGAGGAACTCTTTGCGCTTGCTCTCCCTGAAAAGACAATTGACCACTTCTCCAAAGCAAGGAAGGAAATTCTTCTTGCTTTCCGCTCTATCATCGATGCCAGGATAGAAGCACTGGAAAAAAGAGAAAAAAAGAAAGGACCAAAAAAGAAAAAGATTAAGATTGAATAAACCAAAATCAGTTGACTTGAATTTTGTTTAATATTAGAGTAATCATTATCAAATTACCTCTAAAACTCAATATAAGATGAATATTCAGACTGAGGAAGGTTTCCGGATACTGCCCAAAAAATTGATATCTTTCACTCTCAACTCTCTTAATCAGGTGGCTTATTTTTTTGTCAACCTCAAGATTGGCCCTAATACTTTAAGTTTCATGGCCTTGATATCAGGCATCGGGGCAGGTGTTCTGTTTTTTCTTAAACATCCATTCTGGGCTGGAATCTTGATTGTCATCTGCGGATTATTTGATATTCTTGACGGGAAAGTTGCAGTAAATGCAAACCAGAAAAGCCTCTTTGGTGCAATATTTGATTCCGCATTAGATAGATACTCAGAATTTTTCATCTACCTCGGGCTAGCAGCTTATTTCAGGAATCACTGGGCTCTCTGGCTGACATTTTGGACTATCCTCGGCTCTAGCATGGTAAGCTACACCAGAGCTCGGGCAGAGGGATTAGGAGTAGAATGTAAAATAGGGATAATGCAGAGAGCTGAAAGAATGCTTCTTCTTTTCCTTGGTGCAATGATAGGCTCTCTTTTTAATATCTTTGATCCAGCAATGATCACAGTTCTAGCGATAATTGCAGTCTTCTCCAATATTACAGCGATTCAAAGAACTTTCTATGTTAAAAAAGTTGAAAAACAAGAGAAATTCAGAAGGGAGGTTCGGTAGAATGGGCAAAATTAGAGTGGCCATAATCGGTGTAGGCAATTGCGCGTCTGCTTTGGTCCAGGGTATTGAATATTATAAAAATGCCAAGGACACAGATTTTGTCCCCGGAATAATGCATGTGAATCTTGGCGGTTACCATATTCGAGACACTGAATTTGTAGCAGCTTTTGATATTGATAAAAACAAAGTAGGAAAAGATTTAAGTGAAGCTATCTTTACTTCACCTAACAACACGACAAAGTTCTCGGACGTTCCCTATCTGAAAGTCAAAGTTAATCGCGGCATGACTCATGATGGCCTAGGAAAATACCTGTCTCAAATCATCCAGAAAGCCCCAGGCTCAACAGCAGATGTCGTTGGTATCCTTAAAGAAGCCAAAACAGATGTTGTGATCAACTACCTCCCGGTAGGAAGCGAGGAAGCTACGAAATGGTATGTGGAGCAAGTATTAGAAGCGGGCTGTGCTTTTGTTAACTGTATTCCTGTTTTCATTGCCAGCGAGAAATACTGGCAGAGAAGGTTTGAAAGAAAGAATCTTCCCATCATCGGTGATGACGTAAAATCCCAGGTTGGTGCTACTATTCTCCATAGAACCCTGACTAATCTCTATCTTGATCGGGGAATGCCCGTAGATAGAACATACCAGCTTAACACAGGAGGAAACACAGATTTCCTTAATATGCTGGAAAGGGAAAGGCTTCATTCTAAAAAAATATCTAAAACAAATGCAGTAACTTCTCAGATAAAAGCAAGAGGGCTTGATATCGAAGCTGATAATGTCCATGTTGGCCCGAGCGATTATGTTCCCTGGCAAAAGGATAACAAACTTTGCTTTTTACGTATCGAGAGTCGCCACTTTGGCAATGTTCCAACTTATATTGACTGCAAGTTATCAGTGGAGGATTCACCAAATTCAGCTGGAGTAGTTATCGATGCTATCAGGTGCTGCAAATTGGCACTGGACAACGGATTATCCGGAGCACTCATAGCTCCTTCCTCCTATTTCATGAAAAAGCCACCCAAGCAGCACACAGACACAGATGCCAAGAGACTCACCGAACAATTCATCAAAAAATACGAGAAAAAACAAGAAAAGCCAAAAAAGAAGAAAAAAGGAAAGACACGATCAAGCAAAAGATAATATTTATTTTTTTGGGGCTTTTTCTCTTCTTTAACGTCCACGCCCAAGCCAAAGAAACTGGTGAAATCCAGGGAAAGGTGCGGGATGAAGGCGGCGAAGGCCTGTCGGGAGTTGAGATAACAGCAAAAAGCCCAAACCTGCAGGGTTTGAGAACAGTCTTCTCTTCAAAAAACGGTGATTTTCGTTTTCCACTCCTTCCCGTGGGAATTTACACCTTGACTTTAAAGCTCGAAGGCTTTGCCCCTCTCGTCCAGGAAAATGTCATTGTCCGCCTGGGAAGAGTGACTGACTTGAATGTCACCATGAAACTGCCAGAAATAAGGGAAGAAATCGTTGTAGTTGCCGAAGCCCCACTTATCGATAAAACTTCAACCGATACAAGTTTCCATCTCTCCAGTGAAGACCTGGAAAAGATTCCTGCCCAGAACCGAACAGTGATCGATGCAGTCAAGATCACTCCAGGTGTTACAGGTGTGCGGGTCAACACGCGACGGGGAAATGCCACCCAGGGTCAGCCAAACTTCAGAGGTGAAGGAGAAGAAGGCAACAACTGGATCGTCGATGGACTTTCTATCAGCGGAGTGAGGTTAAGAAATTCAGGAATGCATCTTAATTTTGATTCCATCGATGAAATCCAAGTTATCTCCGATCCTTTTAGCCCAGAATTTGGTTCAGCGTACGGCGGTATCATCAACATGGTCACCAAAAGCGGAAGCAATGATATAAGAGGTGAATTCTCTCTTGTTTTCATGAATAAAGATCTCCAGGCTTCTCGGGAAGAGCAGCTTTCTGTGGTGAGCGAACCAGACTCTTTCTCCAACTACAACCTGTATTTCAACCTCGGTGGCCCGGTAGTTAGAGACAAGCTGTGGTTTTTCGTATCGAACAATTTCTTCACAGAAACAGAACAGACAAAGGACGGTATCGTTGATTATCTTTCTGTCCCTGGCGGCAGGAAAACTGTGCCAACCAACAATCTCTTTGCCAAACTTACTTACGCTTTTAACAGCAATCACAGCCTTTCTCTGACGTCAATCTTCCATAAATCTCTTGGACAAAAAGGAGGAACAGGAATCCCGGATTTATTTGAGGAGAAACATTTTTCTGACCTCATATTTCGGCTGAACTACAAGGGGATTATTAATACTTCAACTTTCATCGAAGCAGGATTGGGATATGTCAAGAGAGATTCTTTTATAGAACCTGTGGACAAAGACCTGGGGCCTGCCCAGTATTACGTCCAGGACTTAGCCCGAAACATCAATAATTCCTACGGGAATGTTAGAGATGATCAGAAAAGACTGGACTTTAACATAAAGCTCACAAAATACTTAGAGACAGACACCTTTGGCAGACACGAACTAATTCTTGGCTATGAATATTACAGTTTTTCCTCTCATTTCGGTGTGGAATTTACCGGAAGGGATGAAGACCTCTTTCCCGATAACGGCTTTGACACCGGAACAAAATACTATTTTAGCTCCTACAGGAGCGGCAGTGTCACACCAAAGTCTTTCTACGAATATGGCGAGTTTAATTTTAGAAATTCCTCGCAGGGAATCGGGCTTTACTTCAAGGATAAAGTCACCTGGGGAAGACTGACACTCATGGCAGGCTTTAGAAGCCAGACACAGGTCTGCCTCGACCACAATAAAGAAGAACTCTGGTCGTGGAATCTCCGTGACTTCCTTTCGCCTCGATTTTCTCTAGCCATAGACTTGAAGGGCGATGGAATGAACATCTTGAAGCTCGGTTGGGGAAGATTCTCTGATCTTATCACGACTATGCCTATGGGTCTCCTTAGCTCTGGTGCTGGCCTAAAGTTTCGCACATACATCTGGCAGGGATCCTCGAATCCTTCTGAGAGCGAGCTTCACGATCCTTCATACTGGCTGTTTGATCATGAACAAGGAGCTCAGCCGTTTGAAATCGCAAAGGGATTGAAACCAAATTTTCTCACACGCTTCCTCATCGAATTTGATCGAAAGCTGGGCCGGAATTGGGCACTGAAGGCGCGCTATGTCCGCACTAAAGCTGAAGAGCTGCTTGAAGTCCTGATGGTTCCTGATCTTAATCTTGATCCGCCGTATAAATTTCTCTACGATAATTTTGAACCCAAGAGAAGAAATTACGAGGGCTTTGAAATCGAGCTCAGCGGGAAAATAGGGACTAATTTTTTTCTAAATGCGTCCTATTGTCATTCATCTGCAAAAGGAACCAACCCTGGCCAGACCGAAACCGGATCCTGGGATCAGGAAGAAGGGAGCACTCCTTATATTGGCCTTTATGGAAATCATATTTATATCCCCGACATTCCAGGATTAGAGGACGAAAAAGCGTATTGGGACGAGCAACTGGCTGGATTGGGAGGAAGGGGAATCAGTGATGCGGAAAATGAAAGTTGGTACGGAAAACTCCCCTATTCTGTTGACCACAATTTAAAAATCAACATGCTCTTTATTGCCCCCTATGGACTGGCTTTCTCCTCTGCTTTCGAATATATCTCCGGGTATTACTGGGAAAGATTAGGTTATGTGCCTCTTTTCGGGGGGCACTATTCGTTTCCCGAAGGAAGAGGGACAACAAAAACTCCTTCACATTTTTACCTTGATTTAGGCTTGGAGAAGGAATTTCGGCTTCAAAGCCTCGGCCTCCCTCAGAGCATGATCTTGGCATTAAGGCTTGATATCTTCAACGTTCTCAACTCCCAAGAGCCAATCTCTTATGTCAAAGAAAATATTCCTATTTTTGGGGAAGTTTGGGCAAGACAGCAACCCCGTCAAGCACGGATGATGTTAAAGATCAAATGGTGAAAAAGAAGGCAGGCTCTAATTTTTTCGTTTTGAACCTTTTTGTACAGGAAGAAAAAAGGGCTTGTCTCCTTTTCTAATCGATTCTATTTTATTCACATAAGGTGGGTTTGATAAATCAAATCCCTACAAAAAAACAAGCCCCTACAGTGAACAAAGCCCCTACAACATTTACAACGTGGGTTTGATAAATCAAGCCCTTACATTAAAATAAATCCGTATATTAAAAAGGTGGGCTTGATGAATCAAGCCCCTACAAGAAAATAGATCTCTGCAAGAAATCGATTTCCCCGGTATTATGCAAAGGTTCCCTTTTTATTCTACTGTAACGCTTTTCGCCAGGTTTCTGGGCTGGTCAACATCTGCTCCCCTCATCGCCCCTATATAGTAGGCAAAGAGCTGCAAGGGAAGCGAAGTTAAAAACGGAGTGAAAAGAGGCTCTGTTGAGGGGACGGAAATGACTTCATCGACCCTTTCCCCAATCTCTTTGTCATCTTCAGTAGCTACGGCCAGGATGTATCCAATTCTTGTTTTGATTTCAGATATGTTGCTCAACATCTTATCGTAAACCCTATCCCTGGGGACTATGGCCATAGTGGGCATGTTTTCATCGATGAGAGCAATCGGGCCGTGCTTCATCTCTCCTCCTGGATAGGCTTCGGCATGAATATATGAAATCTCTTTCAGCTTGAGCGCTCCTTCCAGGGCGACAGGAAAATTGACTCCGCGTCCCAAATAGAGAAAATGGGAGAAGGAAACAAACTTTGAAGCTAGATCTTTAATCGACTTGGCTTTATTTAGAATTTTCTCCATTTTATGAGGAATTCTTCGCAGCTCTTCTATATGTGCGAGACTTGCCTTTTCATCAATTCTTCCTTTTATCTGAGCCAGATGCATTGCTAACAGAACTAAAGCTGCAAGCTGGGCGGAATAAGTCTTTGTGGCTGCAACTCCAATTTCTGGACCGGCATGGGTGTAGAGAACTCCATCTGTCTCTCTGGCAATCGATGAATTAACCGCATTGCAGATGCTTAGAGTTAGTGGATTCTTTTTCTTGACAGCTCTAAGGGCGGCCAGAGAATCAGCAGTCTCGCCGGATTGAGAGATGACTATGACGAGGGCTTTTTTATCCAGGATAAAATCTCTGTAGCGGTATTCTGAAGCAAACTCGATATCCACGGGAATCTGGGCCAGGCCCTCGATTAGATATTTGCCCACCAAGCCAGCATGATAGGATGTGCCGCAAGCAATAATCACAATTCTTTCCGTTTTTTTTAAAAGCTCTGGAGATATTCCAATCTCATCCAGGCATACCCTCCCTGAATCAAGGGATACCCTTTCCTTAAGAGTGTCTCTCACTACCTGAGGCTGCTCGAATATCTCCTTGAGCATGAAGTGTTTAAAGCCACTTTTTTCAGCCATAAGGGGGCTCCAAGAGAGATGATCCACCTTTTTTTCCAGCACCTTGCCCCTAAAATCGAAAAACCTCGCTCCCTTTGGCTCGATTAGGGCCATCTCCCCATCTTCAAGAAAAACAACTTTCTGGGTGTAGCTGAGAAGAGGATTGATGTCAGAAGAGATAAAAAACTCTTTTTTTCCTAAACCGACAACAGCGGGCGGGCCAATTTTTGCCGCTACGATTTTTTCAGAATCCTGCGATGATATGGCTGCTATAGCATAGGCACCGTCGAGGTCTTGAACGGCCCGCTGAACCGCCTTCTCCAAAGAACCTTTAAAATATTTTTCAACGAGATGAGCAATTACTTCTGTATCGGTCTCGGTGCGAAAAGTATGTCCCTCTTTTTTAAGTTCCTTCTTTAGAGCAAGATAGTTTTCGATAATTCCGTTATGAACAACAACCACGGAACCTGTGCAATCCTGATGAGGATGGGCATTTTCTTCGCAAGGCCGGCCATGAGTTGCCCAGCGAGTATGGCCCACTCCATATATTCCCTCGAGAGGGGATTCGTCTAAGCTTTGTTCAAGTGCCGCAATTTTTCCGTGGACTCGTCTAATGTTTATCTGACTTTTGTCCACCACAGCAACCCCAGCTGAATCATAGCCTCTGTATTCAAGCTTCTTTAATCCTTCCACCAGGACTGGGACCACGCTATTGGGACCTATATAGCCAATTATGCCGCACATCACTTGGCTCTTTTTCTGGGGTCCTTGCCTCTCTTTTCAACCTGCTTGCTTCGGGCTACAGCCAAGGATTCTGGCGCTACATCTTTGGTGATGGTTGAGCCTGCTCCTATGTAGGCCTTTTTCCCAACCTTTAAGGGGGCCACAAGTTCAGTTCCTGAACCGATAAAAACTCCTTTCTCGATAAAGGTCTTATATTTCCTTTTGCCATCGTAATTACAGGTAATCGTGCCTGCTCCGATGTTAACCTCTTCTTTTACCTCACAATCTCCTAAATAGGTAAGATGCCCTGCCTTAGATTTCCTCCCGAATATTGTATTCTTCATCTCAACAAAATTTCCGACCTTTGCTTTCGATTTAATGACTGTTTTAGGCCTGAAGTGGGTAAAAGGGCCCACTTGAGCTTCATCTTCAATGACGCTCTCCTCAATCATGGTCGAGCTTAAAATCTTGACACGGCTACCTACTTTAGAATCTACAATATGGACGAACGGGTATAGCCGGCACTCGCTTCCTATCACAGAATTCCCTTCAATGATTACAGAAGAGTAGATTACGGTCTCCGGTCCTATTTTAACATCGAGGTCGATCCAGGTTGTACGGGGATCATAAACAGTCACCCCGTTCTCTGTAAGTGCTTTTATTTTTCTCTCTCTAAGCTCTCCGATCGCCTTAGCCAGCTCATACCTGCTGTTTACTCCTACAAGATCCTCGGTGTTCCTCGTTTTATGAACACCAATCATTTTCCCCTCTTGAGAAAGTATCTCCGTGACATCCGTAAGATAATATTCACCCTTTTTATTCTTATTTGAAACCTTGGGCAATGCCTCAAGGAGATCCTTGATTTTAAAAACATAAACTCCAGCGTTTACTTCTTTTATGCTCCGCTGAGATGCTGTTGCGTCTCTCTCCTCAACAACCCTAATTTTATCTCCAGAATGGACAATACGCCCAAAACCTGATGGATTCTCTAGCTCAGCGCTTAAAAATGTCAGGGAGTTTCCTTCTTTCTGGTGAAGAGCCAGTAAGGGGCGTAGCGTTTCAGGCGTCATCAGGGGTAAATCACCGTTTATGATGAGAACATCCTTTTCTTTTCCTTTATCCAGGGCATTTTTTGCTGCCCGGACGGCGTGAGCCGTTCCTAGTTGTTTTTTCTGGATTAGAAATTCGACTTTACCGGAAGGAGCTTCTTTCATAACATCTTCTTTCTGACTCCCCACAACCACGTAGATTTTCTCTGGCCTGAGCTTGAAAACACAATCCAACACTAAGCGGAGCATGGATTTCCCCAACATAGGATGGAGAACCTTTATTATTTCTGATTTAAATCTGGTTCCCTTGCCAGCAGCTAAAATCAGAGCGAAAAAGCCTTTTCTCATACCATTCTAGTGATCAATTTAAATTTTTTATCCTCCCAAAGAGGCTCAAAATCTTTCTCATTCCGAGCCAATATACTGAAATATTTATCGAGTTGAATGGCCTTTTTTAAGTGCTCTAAGCACTTTTCATTCTCCCCCTTCAAGCAATAGATATCGGCCATTAAGTAGAGTATTTTGCCCTCCTTAGGTTTCATCTCTCGAGCCTTTTCTAATAACTTCAGCGCTTCCTCATAATCTCCATAATTTGTTTTGAAGACTCCGTATTGATAATAATCATCAAATGTTTTCAGCAGAACTTTTTCTTTGCTCTGTCGTGCTGCACTAACCGTGAGGTAGATGCGAGCTCTATCAACAAGTTCTCTTTCAGAACCATGTTTATCTAAAAAAGCCTTAATCAATTCATCTGCTTTTTTATAATCGCCTTTATGAAAGGACTTCATGGCCTGACTGTAGGCAGATAGAGCCTTCTCGTACTCATCTTTCTTGATTTTATCTTTTTCTCTTGACACTTTTAACCTTTCTTGTATGCTATTGGGTTCTAATTCAACAAATTCTATCTCAGAATAAGAACATTGACAAGAAAAAATTTGAAGAAGCTATCACTCTCAGCTCTGTTATTAAAGGAGGTTTTGCAGAATCTTATGATGAGGAATCCTTTATATATAGGTCCAGAATTCGGGATTGTCCAAAAGAAAATGAATAGCCTTCAGATGAAGGCTATGACCAGCCCTCTGTGCTTTGAAATGACCGATCAAAGGGGCGCCCATAAGGGAAAGATCACCTATCAAATCCAAAATTTTATGACGCACAAATTCATCTGGATATCGTAAAGGCCCACTTATAACATCTTTTTCGTCAAGAACAACAGCATTATCCAGCGATCCGCCAGCGGCTAATCCTTGAGCTCTAAGAGCAGGCACATCCTTTAAAAATCCGAAAGTCCGGGCAGGGGCAATTTCTTTCATAAAATTCTCCAAATTCAAGGATAAACTTAACTCCTGTCTCTGGATGGCTGGATGATCATATTCTATAGAGTAGGTTATTTTAAAATCTGAATCGGGAGAGAAGAAAAAACCAGCATCCTGTTCCTCGAGGGAAAAAGGCTTGATAATTTTAATAGATTTTTTCCCTTCGGAAAGAACCACTATTCCAGAATTAAGGATAGCCTGGACAAAAGGAGAAGCGCTTCCTTCCATGATAGGAATCTCATCCCCGTTTATCTCAATAATCAAGCTATCAATACCAAACATGTAAAGAACAGCCAGCAAATGTTCAAGAGTCTGAATTTTGCACTCTTCAGAAACAATATACGTTGAGCTTTTGGTTTCTATTTTTCTAGGATCGAGAGCAAGCTCTAAATTGTCGAGATCGGTTCGGCGAAAGATGATTCCTCCTGAGTAGGAAGGCTTCAAGAGAAGATTCACTTTCTTTCCAGAATGTATTCCAATTCCTGAAAGATGAATCTCTTTTTGGATAGTGCTTTTCTGTATCATATCGAGATCATTCCGAAGTTAGCAGAATATCGCCTTTCATAAAAAGCTCTACAGCTAACTTTCATTATGATTTTAACAATTTGAGGCCAGGTGTTCAAAACTTTAATTATTTTTCTAAAAAATTAAAAAAGGAAAAAAGGGGACAGGCTACTTTTTTGTTTAGAAAAATGGGTTAAAAATGGGGCCTGGCCCCATTTTTTGGTTTCGTTTTTACTGGGCCCTTTTATATATGAACCCACTGTGATAGAATCAGGCGGATGAAATCGCAACTGGAAGATGTATTGAATAAGGTCTATCAGGGTAAGCTCTCCCCTAAAGAAGCCCTTTCTATTCTAAAAGATTTTCCCTATCAAGATTTAAGTTTCGCTAAAATCGACCACCATCGGGAGCTAAGAAAAGGATACCCTGAGATAATCTATGGTCTGGGGAAGACAGATAAGCAGATACTAAAAATCGCTCAGGAAATCATCAAAAAAGGGAGTAATCTGCTTATCACCAAAGTCGAACCAGAAATCTTCAAGAAAATAAAGAAAAAAATACCGGGAGCTCATCACAATTCTTTGGCTAAGGTTATCTATCTTAAGCAGCAAAAGCCTGTTCCTGGGAAGGGAAGAATCGCTGTTATAACTGCCGGAACTTCAGATATTCCGGTCGCAGAAGAGGCTGTTGTGACTTGCGATATCTTAGGTAACGAAACAGATAAAATATACGATGTTGGCGTAGCCGGCCTTCACCGCTTTTTTGGCGAGTATCAAAAAATAAAGAAAGCAAAGGTTATTATAACCATAGCTGGCATGGAAGGAGCCTTGCCCAGCGTGATAGCCGGAATTGTCAATATTCCGATCATAGCTGTTCCGACAAGTGTCGGTTATGGAGCAAGCATGAAAGGTTTGGCTGCTCTCCTGGCAATGCTCAATTCCTGCCCCGGTGGAGTGGGGGTAGTTAATATCGACAACGGCTTTGGCGCAGGATACCTGGCAAGCCTTATAAATCACCTTTAATAGCCTCGGATTTCATTTGAGTTCGACATTCAGCCAATTTTTGTTTTTTGCTTTATGATTTCCTTAAATTTTTTATAAAACCTTAATTTATAAATACTTAGGCACTTGACAATCGGGCATCTCCTTCCTATATTTACTTGTAGTAAAATTTTGTCCATACAGCGATAACCCATGGAAATAGTTGACCAAATAAGGCAAACTGCGAGTATCGTAGATATTGCGTCGCAGTATACCACCTTAAAAAGACGAGGAAATAAACATGTAGGACTCTGCCCTTTCCACTCAGAAAAGGACCCCTCCTTCACTGTTGATAACGAAAAACAGCTCTATCATTGTTTCGGTTGTGGAGCAGGGGGAGATATTTTTACTCTAGTTATGGAACGAGAAAACCTAAGCTTCCCTGAAGCCTTGAAATATCTGGCTGAAAAATACAATATACCTCTTCCCAAGAAAAGAGAATTCTCCCCCCAACTTCAAAAACTAGAAGAAAAATTATTCAAAATAAACGAAAATACTCTTGCTTTTTTCAAGAAAAACCTGTTTGCGACCAAAGAAGGCGAGAAGGCCCTTGAGTATCTCAAAAAGAGGGATATTTCTGAAGAGATCATCCAGAAACTGAAAATCGGCTATGCTATGAATTCATGGGACTCTCTCCTTTCCTTTTTTAAAGAAAAAAAAATCCCTCCAAAACTTCTCGAACAAGCTGGATTGGTCCTCTACAACCAAAAAAAAGACAGCTACTATGACCGCTTCAGAGGAAGGATCATCTTCCCCATATTTAGCCTCACCGGAAAGGTTGTTGCCTTTGGAGGAAGAACCATTTTTAATGCGGAGCCGAAATACCTTAATTCCCCCGATACCCCTGTATATTCAAAAGGAAAAATTCTTTATGGATTGAACTTCAGCAAAGAATCCATTCGAGAAACAGGCGAGGTGATAATTGTGGAAGGCTATACAGATTTTGTCTCCCTCTACCAAGCCGGGATAACCAACATTGCCGCCTCCCTGGGAACAAGTTTGACTTCTCAACAAGTCTCTCTTCCCTTACGCTTTGCACCAAGAATGATAGTTAGCTATGACGGTGATGCTGCAGGCAGAAAGGCAGCTTGTCGCGCCATTTCTCTTTGTTTCGAAAAAGGTGTTCAAGTTAAAGTTTTGACTTTGCCCCCGGGAATCGATCCTGATAATCTTATCAAGAAATCCGGTTTAAACGAGTTTAAGAACCTTATTGAAAAGAGCACGCCAGGCCTTAAGTTCTTATTAGATTCTCTTCAGGAGGAATGGAGAAAGGATATTCCTGAAGAGAAGACAAAAATTGTAAGGAATGCTGTAGATGAGATCGGAAAAATGCCTGATCCTATTATTCGCAGTGAATATCTGAAGCAAGCAAGCGAATACCTATCAGTCGATGAAGAAGACTTACGCAGGATAATCCAGCGGAAATCATCAGAGGAGAAAAATGAGGATGAAGAGGAGACATTTTTACCTGCCGAAAAAAGACTCCTCCAGATACTTTTAGAAGACAAGCTTATAGCTCCATATGTACTAGGAGAGATGAAGCAGGAGTATTTTCAGGATCTTAAGAGCGAACCTATCTTCGCCGCTCTTGCACAATGTTTCAAGAGCGGGAAGGAACCAGACTTTAACGCATTAAGACAGAAAATAGATCCTTCTCTTTCAAGCTCTCTTGCCAAAGCTCTATTGCTGGAGAAAGAACAGGCAGCAACCGTTGAGGAAGCCTTTGAATGTCTCAATGCCTTAAAACAATTCTCGCTTGAAAATCGCACAAAAGAACTAAAAGCTGAGATTGCAAGAATAGATAAGCAGGGAAAAACAGAGAAGCTTCTCCCCCTTATCAAACAATTAAGAGATATAAAAAAAGAACAAGAAATATTATCGAAACGAAACTATAAAAATTTAGGTTATGATAATCGCAACATATATACGAAGGAGAGGAGTTAACATTGTTTTCAGATAATAAGCCCCAAAAAGACGGAATCAGCCAGCTTATTTCCAAAGGAAAGAAGCAAGGCTTTCTTCTTTTTGAAGAGATAGACAAGACCTTCCACAATGAGGATGTCGAATCAGAAGGGGACTTCAAAGAGTTTCTCGATTCCATGGACGACTATGGGATCAAAATCATTGGCACAAGAAAGAGAGAGACGGCTCCTAAAAGAAGGAAAAGTGACCTGGTCTCTCTTCACGGTTTGGAACGAACAACAGATCCTGTAAAGCTCTATCTAAGAGAAATGGGAAATATTTCGCTCCTGACCAGAGAGGGAGAAATTGCCATAGCAAGGGAAATAGAAAGGGGCGAAAAAACCATTCTTAAAGCCCTCTCTAAAACACGGCTTGTCTTGAATGAAATCCTCTCCCTTGAGGAGAACATAAAAGAGGATGCTTACTTCATCCAAGAAATGTTCGATCTCAGTGAGGATGATCTTGCAGAAGGGAAACTCGAAGCAAAAAAGAAGGAAATAATAGCTAAAATCAGGAAGATCGATGATCTCAGCATTCAACTGGATAGTATACCTGCAAAAAGGAAAAATATCTTTATGCGGGGACGCTTGATTGTTGAAATGAGCCGTATCATAAGGGAGCTCAACATCCGTTCTTCTCTCAGAGAAATAATTATCGAGAATCTTCGTGAAAAGTTAAAAGTCATCAACGAATTAGAAGAAACAAAGGAAGAGATGAATCTTTCGCTCAGTCGAGTGAAAAGTAAAAAACAAGAGCCTCTTCTAAAGGATAAAATCAAGGAAATCAACAAATTCCTGAAAACATACCAGAAAGAGATTGGCCTTAATACTCAGGCTTTAAGAAAAACACTGCGGGAAATCGCCACAGGAAAGAAAATCAGCGATCAAGCTAAAAAAGAGCTGGTTGCTGCCAATTTAAGACTTGTGGTCTCTATTGCCAAGAAGTATAGCAACCGAGGACTCCAATTTCTTGATCTCATCCAAGAAGGAAATATGGGTTTAATGAAAGCTGTGGATAAATTTGAATACCGAAGAGGATATAAATTTTCAACTTATGCAACTTGGTGGATAAGACAGGCCATAACGCGAGCAATCGCTGACCAGGCCAGGACGATAAGAATTCCAGTCCATATGATAGAAACCATAAACAAATTGATCAGAGTCTCAAGAAGCCTTGTCCAGGAAATAGGGAGAGAGCCCACCAGCGAAGAGATAGCGAAAAAGATGGACATGTCGGTCCAAAAGATAAGAAAAATTATAAAAATTGCCCAGGAGCCTATCTCACTCGAGACTCCTATAGGAGAAGAAGAGGACAGCCATCTGGGCGATTTTATCGAAGATAAGGTGATTCCTTCGCCTCCTGAAACGGTCATAAACATAAATTTAAGAGAGCAAATCGGGGAAGCCTTAAAGTCTCTAACAGAAAGAGAAGCGAAGGTTTTGAAGATGAGATTCGGCTTAGGAGACGGCAATGAGCATACCTTGGAGGAGGTCGGTCAGCAATTCAAGGTGACTCGTGAAAGAATCAGGCAAATCGAGGCTAAAGCTTTAAGGAAATTAAAACATCCAAGCCGCAGCCGGAAGCTGAAGTCCTTTACCGACGATCATTAAGATAAAAGATATTATTCATATCCAGGAGGATTGATTTATCAAATACACATCCCTGCAAATTGACTTGATTTTTGATATTTGCTATAAAAAACGAAGGGCCTATAGCTCAGCGGTAGAGCCTCCGGCTCATAACCGGCAGGTCCCAGGTTCGAATCCTGGTAGGCCCATTTTCTTCCAGAGGAAAAAATGTGGATATTGAATTTGAAAAACTGATTAACCTTCAGAAGCTTGACAAAGAAATAGCTGATATCTCTATTTTCCTCGATAATATCCCTTCCAAGATAGAAGAAATAAACAAAAAGATAGAAACAAGCTCCCAAATTATCACTCTGGCCAAAGAAAAAATGGCTCAGAATCAGAAAAAAAGAAGAGACCTGGAAGCTGAGGTTAAAGATATTAAAGAACAGATATCAAAGTATAATCGCCAGCTCAATGAAGTCAAAACAAACAGAGAATATAGCTCTCTTCTTAAAGAAATAGAAGAAGCCAAACAGAAGGTTAATGATATAGAAGAGGAGATAATCGGCGAAATGCTCGCAGCTGATGAAATCGAGGAAGAAATCAAGACTGCAAGCCAAAAACACAGGGAGGCGGAAGAGAAGTTCTCGAGGGAAAAAGATACCCTTCAGCAGGAGAAAAAGAAATTCGAAGCAAAGAAGGATAAGCTAAACAAAGAAAAAGAAAAACTCGTGCCAAAAATCCCTTCTGACCAGGTAAACCTCTACCTGAAAATATATAAGAAAAATAGCGGAATTGCCCTCTCTCCTGTAAACGAAGAGTTTTGTTCTCTGTGTCATATGCGTATCAGGCCCCAGGTGATAAATGAGCTAAAAGGAAAAGAGAAGATCATTCTCTGTGAAAATTGCGGCAGGATATTATACTGCGTTAACTAATCATCTTGAATTAAGATTCTTTTCAGGAATTATTTCAATCTTCTCGGTACATAGCATCGATGACGCCTCTATACTTCTTCTCGACAATATTTCTTTTAATTTTATAGGTTGGGGTCATCTCTCCTTTATCTATCTCAAAATCTCTATCCAGAAGACTAATTTTTTTTATTTTCTCGTAAGAAGCAAGAGACGGTGTAGCCCGGTCAATTTCTCCTTCCATGAAATTTAGAACTTTATCATTCTTGATCAAATCACCTGGCGTTTCATAAGGAATATTGTTGAACTTTGCATATTCCTCCAATTTTTCGAAATTTGGTACAACCAAAGCAGAAACAAACTTTCTTCTATCTCCGATGGCCAACACATTCTCTATATAAGGATTGGTCTTTAAAAGATTTTCAATCGGCTGTGGTGCGATATTTTTACCTCCCGCAGTCACGATGAGATCTTTTTTCCTGTCTGTAATTACCAGAAAGCCATCCTCATCCAAATGGCCTATATCTCCAGTTTTAAACCATTCCCCTTCGAAGACTTCTCTGGTTTCTTCTTCTTTCTTGTAATACCCTTTCATGATATTAGGACCCTTAGCTAAGATTTCTCCGTCCTCAGCAATCTTTACTTCGACTCCGGGAATTGGAGGCCCTACTGTCCCAAATTTCAACTTATCAAACGTATTCACTGAAATAACGGGAGATGTCTCAGTCAAGCCATATCCTTCCATGATGACTATGCCCAGGGCATAGAAAAACTCAGCGATATCCTTTGATAACGGTGCAGCGCCTGAGGCAAAAAACCTGACTCTGCCTCCTGTTTTTTCAATAACTTTGGAATAGACCAGTTTATGAGCAAGCTTTCTTTTAAAGCGGAGCATCCCTGATATGGGCTTATTTTCTAGTTCCCTGCTCGCGTACTCTCTACCAACTTTAACTGCCCAGAAGAAAATCTTTTGCTTCAAGGCCGAACTGGCCAGAACGTTATCTATGACTCTCGAATAAAACTTCTCCAATACCCGCGGCGCAACGGCCATCACTTGAGGCCTTATTTCCTGCAAGTTTTGAGCTACGGTATCAAAGCCCTCAGCATAACCGATTGAGCAGCCTTTGTAGAGGAAAGTAAAAGTAACCATTCTTTCAAAACTATGAGATAAGGGCAAAAGGGATAGCGCTGTATCTTTATCTGAAAACGGAAGAATAGGTGCACAGGTCTTGACATTGCTGACGAAATTGTTGTGAGTGAGTATGACCCCTTTAGGAACCCCAGTCGTCCCGGAAGTGTAGATGATAGTAGCGTCATCGTGCGGCTTTATTCCTAAGGCTATTTTTTCAAAGAGCTCGGGATTTTCCTGATCCACCTTCTTACCTTTTTCCAGAATCTGGTCAAAAGTGAGGACTCCTTCAGGGCCCTCTGATTCGAAGGTGATGTAATGTGTGACCTTTATCAGATCATTCTTTACAGCCTCTACTTTCTCCCAAAGCTCTTGGTTTGAGCATATAACAGCTTTGGCGTCAGAATCGTCGATGATAAACTTGATCTGTTCTGGAGCTAGAGTGGTATAAATGGGAACGGTGATTCCGCCCAGACATAAATTTGCAAAATCGGAAATCACCCACTTTGGTCTGTTCTCAGAAAGAATGATAAGTTTATCCCCCTCCTCAAGCCCTAAATCCTTCAGCCCTAGAGAGAAGTATTTAACTCTATCAGCAAACTCTTCAGTAGAAATGGGCACATATTTTCCTTCTTTTTTAGAAAGCAACAAATCATCTTTTGGATAGGACTTTGTCGTATTGAGAAAAAGCTGACTAAGTGTTTCAACCATAACTCCCTCCTTATTTTTTGGTGAGTAGATTTTAAAGAATAAGAGATATGCCTGTCAAGCATTCTTTATGCAGGAATTTGGTTCATCTGTAAGGGCAGATTGCAGGGGCTTGATCTATCAAGCCCACATTTTTACCATCCAAGAAAATGAGAAAATGGGGCCAGGCCCCATTTTTTCTAGGTAAATAAAATTAATATAAAACCTTTACAGGCGGGCTTGATGAATCAAGCCCCTGCAATAATAAATATAAGAAAAAGTAGCCTGTCCCCTTTAATCTACAAATTATGTTTCTCTTACTTTGGCCATAGAGACAACTCTATCGCCTTTCTCAAGATCAATTATTTTTACTCCCTGAGTCGCTCTCCCTGAAGGCCTCACCTGCCCCGTCTTTATCCGAATTGCCTTTCCAATCTGCGTGATCAGAAGTAATTCTTCCTCGGAAATCCCGACCATCCCTATTGCCTTTCCTATTTTAGTGTTAACTATGAGATTAATGACTCCTTTCCCGCCTCTTCTGTGGCGGGGATAGAGGTTAATGTCAGTCTTTTTCCCCCGGCCCTTTTCACTTGCAGTGAAGACATATTCATCCTTGTCCCCCACAACAATCATTCCAATAATCTCATCTTTAGGTCTCAGGGAGATTGCTTTCACGCCAGCAGCCTGGCGTCCCATCGGTCTTACTTCACTTTCTTTGAACCTGATGGCTTTCCCCAGCTTTGTCCCGATCAAAATATCTTTTTGGCCATCGGTTAGCTTTGCCATAAGCAATTCATTTTTGCGGTCGAGACCGATAGCGATAATACCCCCTCTCCGGATGTTTTGAAAGTCGCTCAATTTTGTTTTTTTCATCCGTCCTTTTGAGGTTATCATCACCACATAGCGATCGCCAGAAAAATCTCTCACGGCCACAACAGAACGAACTTTCTCTTCTGGACTTAGCTGGAGGAGATTCTTGATGGGTTTTCCTCGGCCTGAAACACCCACATCTGGTATTTCCAAAGCTTTCAACCAGTAGAGACGCCCTTTGTTGGTGAAAACTAAAAGATAGCTGTGGGTAGAGGAAATAAACAGGTTCTGGACCACATCTTCAGGCTTCATGCTTATACCTCTTTTCCCTTTTCCTCCCCGACTCTGGAAATGGTAGTAGCTCAGAGAAGTGCGCTTAACATAGCCGGATGAGGTATAAGTGATGGCGACATCTTCTTCTTTGATTAAATCCTCCGGCCTAAGCTCTGAGATTTCTTCCTCCTTGATCTCTGTTTTCCTCTCATCGTGGTATTCCTCTTTTATCTGTTTCAGCTCTTCCACGATGATTTCCAGAATAAGCTCTTCACTTCCTAAAATTTTCTTCAATTTTGAGATCGTTTTTTTCAATTCCTTGTATTCCCTTTGAATCTTCTCCCTTTCCAGGCGAGTAAGTTTCTGCAGCTGTAAATCCAGGATGGCCTGAGCTTGAGTTTTGGTCAAATGAAAACTTGTGATGAGGCCATTCCTTGCCGCATCGACCGTTCGAGAAGAACGGATAAGGCTTATGACCTTGTCCAGATTATCCAGGGCAATAGTCAGTCCTTCCAAAATATGAGCCCTTAATTCTGCCTTCTTCAATTCAAAGCGTGTACGACGTCGAACCACATCCTGGCGGTGGGAAACAAAGTAGCGCATCATCTCAAGTAGATTGAGCGTCTTCGGCTGTTTCTCGATTATCGCCAGCATAATAATTCCATACGAAGTTTGAAGAGCTGTGTGCTTGTAGAGGTTGTTCAGAATAATCTCGGGAAGTTCTCCTTTCTTGATCTCGATCACCACTCGCATGCCTTCTCTATCCGATTCATCTCTTATATCTGCAATCCCCTCGATTCTTTTACTATTCACAAGGTCGGCAATGCCTTCCAGAAGCCTTGCTTTGTTTACTTGATAAGGAATTTCAGTGACGACGATTCTGTCTCGCTCGTTCTTCCTGCCTCTCTCAATCATGGCCCTTGCCCTTAAGCAAATGATTCCCCTTCCTGTCGTGTAGGCATCCTTTATCCCTCGTAGACCGAAGATATACCCTCCAGTCGGGAAATCCGGGCCAGGAACAAACTTCATGATATCTTCCAAGCTGGCTTTGGGATTTCGGACAAAATGAATTATGCCCTCTGCGACCTCATTCAGATTATGGGGAGGGATGTTTGTGGCCATGCCGACAGCAATCCCTGAACCTCCGTTAACCAAAAGGTTGGGAAACTTAGCAGGAAGAACTTCAGGCATCTGGAGACTTCCATCATAGTTAGGGATAAAGTTGACTGTATTCTTTTCAATATCTGCCAGAAGTTCCTGGGTAATTTTTTTCATTCTTACTTCGGTATACCTCATGGCTGCAGGAGGATCTCCATCTATGGAGCCAAAATTGCCCTGGCCATCTACTAAGGGATAGCGAAGACTAAAATCCTGAGCCATGCGAACCAAGGTATCATAGACAGCCCCCTCACCATGAGGATGGAACTTTCCGATGACATCTCCGACAATGCGGGCAGATTTTTTGTATGGCTTGTTCCAGGCGGTTCCGGTTTCATACATGGAATAAAGAGTGCGGCGGTGAACAGGCTTAAGCCCATCCTTTATATCTGGAATGGCTCGACCTATGATTACGCTCATGGCATAATCAAGGTACGACCGCTTCATTTCCGTCTCGAGACTGATTTCAGAAGACTTATTGCTCATCCCTTCTCCTTTTTATAGAAAGAAATTCCCCCCACTTTTTTTCTAAATATCCAGGTTCTGAGCCTCAAGAGCATTCTCTTCGATGAAATTCCTCCGCGATTCAACTTCTTCTCCCATGAGGATAGTAAAAACTTTATCTGCCTCTACTGCATCCTGTATCGAGACTTTAAGCAGATATCTTTCTTCTGGATCCATGGTTGTCTCCCACAACTGTTGGGGAGTCATCTCGCCCAATCCTTTGTATCTCTGGATAACTACACCTTTTTTCCCCTTCTGGAAGAGGAAGTCGAGAAGCTTTGCTTCGTTTTCGACTTTTACCTTTTCGCTATCGCTTAAAATATGAAAAGGAGTCCTAAAGCTTTCCAATTCTTTGTGTATTTTGGAGAGGTTTCGGTATTCAGCAGACGTGATTAAATCTGAGTTAACCAGGCAAGAAACATTCATACCGTTGATCTGAAAATTGACTGCTAATTCATGGAGCCCATGCTCCTCATCCATGCTTAAAACCGAGGTAATGCCTTTCTCGGTGAGAAGGCTTTGGATTTTCTCCAATTGATTCTTCTTGCGCAAAAAGTCCGCATCTTCAACTCCGCTGCTTAGAAGAATATCGATCA
Source organism: Candidatus Aminicenantota bacterium (assembly GCA_011773465.1). Classification (GTDB taxonomy): domain Bacteria; phylum Acidobacteriota; class Aminicenantia; order Aminicenantales; family Aminicenantaceae; genus SOIV01. The sequence goes on from WVXO01000070.1 coordinate 67,966, forward strand.
GGAAGAACGGATAGTTTTTTCTCTCAAGTAGCTGGATATAATTCTTTTTGGCAATTATTCTATGCAGGAATTTTCTGAATTTCTCGCCGCTTATATACTCTTTTTGTCTGCTTACTTTGACTTTGAATTCCTCTGAAATTTTCTTAATTATATATCTTTCATAAGACCGCTCATCTCTTAAATACTGAATTGATTTTCCTTTGGCTATCTTATACAAGGGAGGTTGGGCAATATAAAGATGGCCGTTTTCAATAAGCTGAGGCATCTGTCGGTAAAAGAAAGTCATGAGAAGAGTTCTTATATGGGAGCCATCCACATCAGCGTCTGTCATAATAATGACTTTATGATAGCGCAGTTTTTCTATATTGAAATCCGCTTGCTCAACTCCGGTTCCCAAGGCTGAAATAATTATCCCTATCTCTTCGCTCTTAAGAATTTTATCAAACTTTGCTTTCTCCACATTGAGGATTTTCCCTTTAAGAGGCAGGATAGCCTGATGGCGCCTATCTCGGGCCTGCTTGGCTGAGCCACCTGCTGAGTCTCCCTCCACGATAAAGATTTCGCTTAGAGCAGGATCTTTTTCCTGACAATCCGCCAGTTTCCCGGGAAGCGAAGTCGCCTCTAAAACGCCTTTGCGACGCGCCAGATCCCTGGCCTTTCGAGCAGCCTCCCTTGCCTTTGCCGCTTCTGTAATTTTCAGAACAATTTTCTTGGCTACAGTTGGATTTTCCTCAAAATAGGTCGATAACTGCTCGTTCACTATGGATTCCACTATTCCTTTCACCTCGCTGTTTCCCAGCTTAGTTTTTGTCTGGCCTTCAAACTGAGGATTTTTAATCTTCAAGCTTAAAACCGCACATAATCCCTCTCTCGTGTCATCGCCGGTTAAATTCTGAGTTAAATCTTTAACCAGGTTATTAGCGTTGGCATAATGGTTTATGGATCGGGTTAATGCTGCTTTAAATCCAATTAAATGGGTACCGCCTTCGGTCGTATTGATATTGTTTACAAAGGAGAAAATAGTCTCAGAATAGCTTGCGTTATACTGAAGGGCCATCTCCACAATAACACTATCTTTTTTATAATCGAAGTATATTGGCTTTGGGTTGAGTATTGTTTTATTTTGATTGAGGTACTGCACAAATTCCTTAATTCCACCTTTATACTGAAATTCATTCATCTTGTCGCTGCGTTCATCAACAAGAGTTATCTTTAGCCCTTTATTCAAGAAAGACAGTTCTCTTAATCTCTGGCTTAGAATCTCAAAGTTAAAGTCTACGGAGTCGAAAATTCCTTTATCAGGCTCAAACGTAACCTTTGTTCCAGTCTTTTTTGTTTTGCCTATCTGTTTTAGTTTTGTTACAGGCTTGCCCCTCTCATATCTCTGGTTGTAGACGCCACCATTTCTTTTTATCTCCAGATCGAGCTTGTGTGAAAGGGCATTGACAACAGAGACACCGACTCCGTGAAGGCCTCCGGAGACCTGGTATGACTTGGTGTCAAATTTCCCACCAGCATGAAGGGTTGTCATCACGACTTCAGGAGCGGGTCTTTTCTCCTTCTTGTGCATCCCGACTGGAATACCGCGACCATTATCGACGACAGTAACACTGCAATCCACATGAATGATCACCTCAATCTCTGTGCAATATCCAGCTAAGACTTCATCGATACTGTTGTCAACAACTTCATAGACCAAATGATGCAAACCCTCAGAGCCTGTGCTCCCGATATACATGGCTGGTCGCTTGCGAACAGCTTCCAACCCTTTAAGTACTTTTATACTTTCTGCTGTATATTTTTTGTCTTTCATTTTCTTCCGATTTGAGAGTAAAGAAGGGTTATGTAGGAAGGATTTTTACCTAACCCAATGGGCATAATTTTCGACTATAATTATACCTGAAATGGGCAATTTAGTAAAGGAAAATAACTCTTTTTTTAGGATTAAAAATGGGGTTTTGATGAAACAAAAAAAGGGGCCAAGAAATGGGGCCTGGCCCCATTTTTTGGCCCCATTTTTCTGTAGAGGTTTAATTCATCAAACCCATATTTTGAAAATAAGATTGCGATTGATTATAATTGAGGAAAAAGAGGTCCTGATGCCGGCAAATTTACCACCTCAATATTTCGAGGCAGAACGAAAACTCAAAACTGCCAAAACGCCTCAAGAAAAAAGAATCATTTTAGAGGAGCTTCTTTCTTTAGTTCCTAAACATAAAGGCACAGAAAAGCTTCAGGCTCTGCTCAAAACGAAGATTGCCAAGCTAAAATCAGCCGCGCAAAAAAAACCTGCCGTCGCTAAACATGCCGCCACATTCCACTTCGATAAAACAGGAGCGGGTCAGGTTATTTTGATCGGGCCTCCCAATGCAGGCAAATCCATGCTAATAAAATCTTTATCCAACGCGAATCCTGAAATCGCCGATTATCCTTTCACAACCCGAACTCCCTATCCGGCAATGATGGAATATGAAAACATCCAGATTCAACTCATAGACACACCACCTATCACACCTGAATATATGGAAGTCTGGCACTATGAACAGATCAAAGATGCAGATGGAATTCTGTTTCTTTTGGATTCATCCAACCAAGGTGCAGTTGATACCATGCAGGCTATCTTGGACAGGTTAAAAGAGAAGAAAATAGAGCTAATCGCCGAAGACCAGGCAATTCCCTCTGGAGTTCCGATCTTTTATAAAAAAACTTTAATCGTGGCTAATAAAATGGACCTTCCCCCTGCAAAAGAAAATTATAATGTATTAAGAAAAGCCCTCGAACCCAAGTTTAGCCCCATTCCTGTTTCTGCTCGTAACGGAGATGGTCTTGAATATTTGAAAAAGAGAGTATTCTCCATGCTTGATATCATCCGAGTTTACAGTAAAATTCCAGGTAAAAAAGCTGACTTTAATGATCCGTATACGCTCAAAAAAGGGTCTTCGGTAATGACCATGGCCAAAACAGTACATAAAGATTTTGCCCAAAACCTAAAGTACGCCCGAATATGGAGTAAAAACAAATACCAAGGTCAAATGGTAAACCGTAACCATATCCTTGAAGATGAAGATGTTATTGAACTTCATATATAGATCTCCATCCCGCTTTTAAATTCATTCCTGCCGTGCTTTACTTCTACTTGAAAAAATTCAGTACCTTATAAAAGCAAAAAAGGGGACTGTCCGCCTTTTCTGTCTGCCATAAAAAAAGTTAGAAATGGCGATTGCCCCTTTTTCTGTCGGAATCTATTCCTAATATGCTTCTATTTTTTTTAAAACGGATTGTTGTGCAGCCTAAATCATAATATGAATATATGGATTTATCCCCCCCTTCCTTCCTGACATTAGCCACACCTTTGTTGGTCGCTGTCGTTAACAAAAATTTAAGTCTAAATAAAGCAAGGGTCAATACTTTTTGTGAAAATGTCGCTTTTTGTCGCTTTTTGTCGCATCTTTTAGATATTTTTTCGTTCTTACGTCGCTTTTTGTCGCTTTTTGTCGCATCTTCTAATTTTCTCCAAATAGCCTATTCAGCACTATTATTCAGATGATTAATTGTAAAGAAAAGGAAAAAAGGAGGGAAAAAAGGGACAGGCCCCTTTTCTTTAAGAAATATAACAGTGACTAATCGGAACACTGGAAAATAGAAAGGGGTTTGTCTCTCTTTTTCCTGAAGATTAAGACATTATTCAACATCACATATAAACCTTCATCCCCTTCTGCATCCAATCCCGCCTTATTCTTTTTGGGCTTTTATCTTTGTCCTCTTCTCGTTATAATTGACTCATGAGACCGGGGCGTAGCGCAGTCTGGTTAGCGCACAGCGTTCGGGACGCTGGGGTCAGGGGTTCGAATCCCCTCGCCCCGACTTCATAGATTTGAATTTTATTCATCATTAATTCCCAAAGTCAAAAAGCAAGACCTGACCCCTTGGCTGTTATCTTGGCTGTTATTAATTCCTGAAGTCATAAGCAGTAGCCTGGCACCACAGCTATAGTTCGATCAATTCATAATCTCTACTTCCCAGGCCTATCTTAACTCCATGGGATAGCTGCACAGACCAATCAAGATCATAGCCAGCTCGGAGTATATCTTTCCCACTTCTTTTGTTCACCAAATCCACAGACGCCTGGTCCAAGGCTACAGGATCGAGTGAACCAAGGATACCGATATCCTCGACCATAGCCTGTTGATCCTGCGCCATGCAGTCGCAATCTTTAGTCACTTTTATCAAAAAGTTTATGAAGCTGATTTTGCCTTGTAAATGCTTCCAGACACTGAAGGCGTACTCGCTCATTTTTTCTTGAACGCGCACAGAATCCGAATCCCAGTTGAATTTAACAGCCCCGGAGTTGCAGACCACAAGACACTCTCCGCACCCTATACATTTTTCCTCAACTATGAAAGCATTATCTCCCTTTTCAACAATCGCCTGTGAAGGACAATAATCAAAGCACACTCCACAATTATCGCAAAATTTAGGATTCACCCATGGATGAACATCAGAATGCTGTTCCAATTTTCCGGCTCTCGACGCACATCCCATACCGAGGTTTTTTAGGGCTGCCCCAAGGCCTGTTAGTATATGTCCAGTAAAATGCGTTAAGCAGACAAGTATATCCGAACCATGAACGGCGCTGCCAATCTTTGCTGACTTTACTCGTGATAAATCGACCTGGATTTCGTCGTCGTCTCGGCCGATAAGACCATCAGCAATTATAACAGGGATGCCGAGGGCCTCCTCGGTAAAGCCATGTTCCCTTGCCAGGGAAAGATGCTCCAGAGAGTTGGACCTCTTACCGACATAGAGGGTATTAGAATCTGTCAAAAACACTCTAGAGGTAACGCCTTTAATCTGATTAATAATCTTCACAATCCATCCGGGTTTTATAAATCCTGTATTTCCCTTCTCTCCAAAATGGATTTTCATAGCGACAAAGGAGTTCTTTTCTATTTGACTTCTCAGACCAGTCTTAAGAAAGATCTTTTCCGCTTTTTCAGCCAAGACCTCATTCCCATCTTCTCTTGTTGCAGGGATAAAAAAAACTTGACTCTTCACTTCTCTTTGGCTCCTAGATCCTGCTATTCTCCAAGAATCGCTTTTGCAGCTTGAAGACCTGTCCCTTCCTCAAACTTGTAGCCCAAAGTAGAAAGAGTTCTTTCCAGGGCATCAAGAGCAAAAGTGACCTGTGATTCAGACAGGTTACCCATATGCCCCATTCGAAAAACCTTCCCTGCGGTCTCACCTAATCCCCCGGTCACCACAATTCCATTCTCATAATATGTGCTCCGGAAGGATTTATCTTCGACACCCTCCGGATATTTTACAACAGAAAGAGTATCTGCTAAGAACGGCTCCTGGGTGAAAAAGGAAAATCCGAGTTCGGCGAGGGCGGCCCTTATAGCCCTTGCAACTCGCTCATGTCTTAAGAACCTTTCCTCCATGCCTTCCTCAAGGACTATCTTTGTGCTTTCATAAAACGCCCTGATTTCGTTAACACAGGGAGTCGAAAAATATTTTGACGGGTCCTTCATGATCGGAAGCCACCTCAAAACGTCTGAATAGTAGGCGGGAATCCCTTCCATATTCCTCCTTTTTTCCATAGCCTTCTCTGAGAGGACCAAAATCGACAAGCCTGGGGGAGCTCCGAAACACTTCTGAGGTGCGGTTAAGATCACATCAACTCCCCAGTCATCCATCCTTTCTTCTATCCCGCCCGTGGCACAGACACCATCGATTATATAAAGGATATCATGGTTTCTCAGTATTTCTGCATAATCCTTGACAGGAGCACAAGCTCCGGTGCAGGTATCCACATGGGTAGCGGTCACTGCTTTATATTCTTTCTCGGAAAGCTTCTTTTCGAGTTCTTCAGGAAGGACTGCTTTTCCCCATTCGCACTCGATGATATCACAATCGAGGCCAAAACTCTGGGCAATCTGACCCATCCGCTCTCCAAAATATCCCTGGGAGAGGACGAGAAAATTCTCTTTTTTCTTAACAGTATTTAAGATGGCCATTTCCATGGCTAAAGTCCCAGCCCCAGCTATGATGAAAGGTTCGCCTTTCTCACAGAAGACGATTTTCTTTAGGTTGGCCAGTGCTTCCTTTAATTCCTCTACGATCACTGCGCTAACATGGGAAACAGTCGGTAGAGAAAGGCTGTTTATGATACGAGGGTGGACAGGGCTCGGACCCGGGATCATTAACAATTTTTCTTTTTGCATTTTCTCTCCTTAAGCAAAAATTAATCTTAATTTTATCGATATTCCCTAATAAATCAAGCTAAACTAAACAACTTTTACAGTCTCCATTTCCGTGAATAAAAGGGAACAAACTACTTTTTTATAAGAAAGCAGACAGTCTATGGAGTTAGGCCTTGTCAAAGAGCATAGAAATTCTTCTGGCTCTAGTTATCTGGGCATTCCCATGATAAGGCCTGAACCCGATGATACAGAAAAAGTAGCCTGTCCCCTTTTTTTCCTGTCCCCTTTTTTTCTGCGTTTTTCATTTCGCCCTTTATTTATAACCAATTACATTTTAAAATGGGAAGTTCTGTAATGAACACACCTATTTCGAGTGAATTCTTTCTATTCGACAGGTCAAATGAAGGTTAATTCGGTTCTTTTCTCTCCGATTAAAATAGGAACAATTGAAATTCCCAATCGGTTCGCTCGGGCAGCAACTCATGACTTCATGGCTGCTCGCGACGGTTCAGTTACAGAAAGACAGGTTTCACTCTTTAATAATCTAGCCAAAGGAGAAGTTGGTCTAATCATAACGGGTCATACTTATGTTAATCCCGCAGGAATAGCCAGTCCTTATCAAACTGGAGTTGACGACGACCATTGCATTGAAGGCTTGAGTCAAATCACTAATGCTGTCCACCAATATCCCTCGCGCATTTTTCTCCAGCTCTCCCATGCAGGTCGGCAGACAAAACCTAAAATCTGCGGATGCACGCCACTTGCGCCCTCGAGCGTTTACGAGCCGACCTTTGAAGTTATGCCGAAAGAGATGAGCCAAGAGGAAATAAGAAGCGTCATCGATGATTTTATCCAAAGTGGCCGAAGAGCGAAAGAAGCCAGCTTTGACGGTGTCGAGCTCCATGTCGCCCACGGCTATCTCTTAAGCAGTTTTATATCTCCCTATACTAATAGAAGAAAAGATGAGTGGGGAGGCACTCTTGCAAATCGCCTTCGAATCGTGGTTGAAATAATTCAAGGCATCAAGGAATTATCAGGAAAAGAATTTCCGCTGATTGTGAAACTGAATGCATCAGATTTCTTGCCTGAAGGACTAAGCATAGATGAAAGTATTGAGATAGCAAAAATACTGGAAAGCGAAGGCACTGACGGCCTTGAAGTCAGCGGAGGAATGTCTGAAGCGGGAAAAGGGTCTGTTTGGAAAGGACTTCGCCCAGAAGAGGAAGAAGGCTATTTTGTCGATAATGCCTCCAAAATTAAAGCGGAGCTTTCCATTCCTGTATTTGGACTGGGAGGAATCAGATCTTTTTCAGTTATGGAAAAAATTATAGAAGAAGGAAGAGCGGATCTCATTTCCATGAGTCGACCTTTTATTCGCGAGCCTTTTTTAATCAGAAAATTCCGAACCGGAGAGATAAAAAAATCAGAGTGTCTCTCTTGCAACAAGTGCTTTAACTTGAGAGGAATTTCGTGTGCTGAGCTCAAAAAGAAAAAGGGAACACAACCCTAATTCCGTAACTTTAAACTCGCCTTCATGAAGCACTTTTTTATCCTTTTGTTCCTGGTGGCTACATCATTTTCCCTATGATATTCTTATTCTGGCATGTCAGACGGTGAAAACCTCGGAAAATCATGAGGGATTTGTGGCGAGCATTAAAACGAAATTTCTATGAATATTATATGCTGTAAAAACAATCTTACTCTATCCATTGTTTTAAATATTTTTGGATCCTTAATTATATCAGGCGTTTTTCATGCCAAACTTCAAAACTAAAGATAACGACCTCTAAATAGAAGGGAAAAAAGTCTTACGATGATAATTGATTCCTTATTTTTTTTAGAAAACTGTTTTGTCTTTCTTTTAGTTTAATGCTTATTATTTTTAAGAAATTTTAATATTTCTTTTACCTCTTCTTCTTCTTTTCCCCCCAAATAAAGATATTTTTCATAATTATAAATAGCTTTTTCTGTATTGCTTCTGTTTTGGCAAATCCTACCTAACCCAAAATAAGGATCTGGATTATCGGGTTCTAGGGCTGTTGCTTGTTTCAATTCTTCTAATGCTTTACTATTTAAATTCTGTTCCAGATATAACATTCCTAGATATAGATGAGCTCTAAAAGAGGCTGGCTCTTTAACAACCGCTAAAATATACTTTAATTCACCCTCTGGAGCCTCTCTTCGTTTTGCTCTTACTATATCTTTTTCACATTCAATCGCTTTTTTCCACTCCTTTTCTGCCTTAATCATATCATTGAGATTATTATATACACTTCCGAGGTTGCAATAAGCTAATGAATTCAACGAATCAATCTCAAGAATCTTCTCGAATTCATTTTTTTTCATATTCATTTTGGTAGTTATAGATATTTCCCATTAAATCATGACAGCCAACAATATTATCTTTATTAACTCTATAATAATCTTTAAACCACAAAGCTCGAGCGCAATAAATTTCTGCCCTTTCCAACTTATCAACATTAAATCCTTCAAGCTGGGCAGCATCAAAGTAGAGCAACGCAAGATTATGATTTACAACCAAAGATTGTTCGTTTACGAATAATGATTCTTCGAGCATATCTATTGCATCATTAATTCTTCCTTTCTTCAATTCTTTAAAGAACTTACGGTGTAATTCATAAAGCAAATCATTATTGTGATTTTTTAACCTGTGATGAAGGTTGAATCTAATTTGCTGGGGACGTTGAGAAATGAGATTAAACTTCTTTAATCCTTCTTCATCTCTACCTACCTCTTTAAAAGGGACAAGAGCTTGTTCTATTTTCTTTTTTGCCGCAGAATCATCAGGATTTACGAGCCCCTCAATGATTTTATTGACAATTTCAAGGACAAAACTAAAAGTACCTTCATTCCTCTCGTCAAACGCATCCAAATGAATAAATATTTCATTCGCTTTTTCTTGAAGCCAGATTCCTTTCTCTTTTCTTATTCTTTCCAGTTCCATTCCTGTGATTTCCTTTCCATTGCTTTTCTTAAACAACTGACTTCTTTTTTCCCTTATCCAGCTATCATCAAAATAAATTTCTCTTTTTACCTTCTCCAGTTGTTCTGACGCCAGTTCTATTTCATTATCTAAAAGATAGGCCAGTGCAAGATAGAATCGAGGGTTATAATTTTCAGGATGAACAGGTATGGATTTTTTTAAGTACGTTTCAGCCTTCTTAAGCTCTCCTTTTTGCAGGAAAGCAAAACCTAGATCATCCCAAGCTTCCCTCTGATCTCTCAATGAAGATAAGGAACAACCCTTAAGATATTTTGAAATTGCTGTGTCTTAATCATAATTAAGCATTGCCCTATCCGCCTGACGAAAGAACTTTTTGGCTTTAGTCCATAGAGCTTGAACTTGAAGTTGAATTATAGAAGCTAATAACAAACAAAGAACAAGATTAGATACTAAATGTTTCATACTAAGATTTTCACTCTACAGAAAATTTTTTCCCGGGTATTCCTGGCTGGTTGAGGAGAGAGTTAAGATTTTGCTTTTTTCCAATTTCTCCTGATCTATGATTTTTCCCCCATCGCCCTTATAAAACAATAGCACAGGAAAAATTTGGTGCCAATTTAGCCACCACTTGATTATCGGATTATCCTCTGGTAAAAAATTCAAAAAGCTTCATGGATTACAATGAAAGATCATTTGACTAGATGCCGCGATCAAGATTATATCATTGACATCCAAGAGGCTGGACTAAGGACCTTAATCTACGTAGAGGGCATGACCTTTGAGCAGTTATTGGACATCCTCAGTATCGGTTATCTTGTAGTTCACTCCTTCAAAATTGACTATAATTTTTTTGGCAACAGAGAGATATTTCGCAATTCCAGGCTTTTCGGAAAGAAGACGGAAATATTCGTCTGAATTAAAACGCACCTCTTTTACTGGGGTTCCTTCTTCATAGAGACTATCCACCCAGTATTCATCTTTCAGGTAAAATGTCTTGTCCTCTTTATACTTTATCATCTGAGAAGCAACATGAGGGGCCTGAGCTACTACTTTTAGTTTCTGTGCGCCCCTGGCAATTTTCACTGCACCTGCACCAGTAACTTTGCGAGCTTTAAGAGCTTCTTCTGCCTCCGGAGCTGCCATATCAAGCGCTCGCCTCTCCTTTTCAGTAACAAGAAAGGACGTATAAGGCGTTACAATTCCGAATTTTAATCCAAGTTTTTTTACTTCGTCGATGAGCTCTTTATTTGCTCCCTGGAGACGAATTTCTTCAATAAGATAGCCTATCCTTCTCGTAGCCCACAGACGAGGGAGAAAATTATAGGATTCCGCTTGGACAAGCTCCTGATCCTTGAGAATGAATCTTTTAGCTTCCTTCCCTACTTTCCCAGATAGAGCCACTGTCACTTTGCCTTTGCCGGTATACTTTCCTACCAACACAAGCTGCGAGCCTTTAAACAGATCGGGCATTACTCTGGGATAGGTGTTTCTCACTTCTATACCTTTAAAATCGACCTTCAAATCAGAAAGAAGAGGAGATGATATTTTTTCATAATAATTTGATACGGCTACTTCAAGATTTTCGTCCTCAGCCACATAAACCGATGTTCCTCTGTTATCAGAAGAAATCCTGTCTAAGAGCTCTGTGTTAACATCGTAGCCAACTCCAAAGACGAATATGCGGGTCCTAGGCTCATTGGCTTTACTGATGTTTCTCAATATATCTAGGGTACCGGTAATGCCTACTGTAGGCAGGCCATCTGTGAGAAAAAGAATATAGTTGGGTCTTTCTCCAGGTTCGATCATCTCCAATGCTTGAAGCAGAGCATCGTTTATGTTGGTTCCTCCAGAATCTTCTACCTCATCCACAAAGCGAAGAGCTCTCTCTATATTTTCTTGACTAGCAGGAATAATCTCAGAAGAAAACAAGCTCACTCCATCATCAAAGTCCACAAGAGAAAACTTATCTTTTTTATCCAAATGATTGATGATAAAGCGTGCCGCTTCTTTGGCCTGCTTGATTTTCTTGCCGCTCATGCTTCCAGAACTGTCAAGGACAAAAATAAGATTCTTGTTGAGTATCTTCTCTTTTTTTCCCACATAAGAGGGCGAGGCTAAAAGCATGTAATAATTGTCTTCTGGACCCTCCCAGTTCATGAACGAAAGCCCGATATCATCTTCGGATAGAGAATAATAGACAACAAAGTCCTTTTCCGGTTTGATGTTTTTTCCCTCAAAACTCACTCTTGCTTTGCCTTTTCCTTCCTTCCTCACAGAAACGTTATGGGAAGGTGAATAAACATTAGAAAGAGGAATCTTTGAGCTAATTTGGACTGAGATTGTGACCTCCTTTAGGGGACGGAGGGAAAATCTCTCTGTGTTTAAAGGATAAACATAGCGGATAAGGTTTCTCTCGGCCTTTATAATCTCCGTATAAGACAGTTGGATTCTTTTCTCTCCATTGGCAGGAATCGGGAAAACACGGGCTCTAAACATGTTGCGGCCAACGTATTCAAGAAGAGCAGGGTCTTTCATCCTCCGGACGATATCTTCATAGATTCGTCTCGCTCTGTCCCGATCCAAGATTTCTCCTTCAACCTTTTTGCCTCCGATGTACATCGAAAACTCAGAAACAGAGGCTCGCTCAGGAAGTGGAAAAATAAAGATTCCTTCAATATCTCGATTGTGATTGTTGATAAAAACCTGATCAATTGAAGTTTTCGCTACCTGGTTTATGATCTCAACGTTTACCCGGTGGTATTTGACGGTTAAAGGAGGAATCCTCTCCCTGGGACGGTGCACGGGGACGATAAATCCATCGGCAAAGAGGTCAACCACAAACACGTTAAAAAAAACAATGAAAAAAATAATAATGAATGGTTTGAATTTGAATTGATTGTTGCTTTTCATTTCTTTACTCCTCAATCTTAGCCTTTTTCCGCTTCATATATACTAAAACTCTCTTTTCTCTGATAAAGTTGCGCTAATGTCCCTTTCTTGAAACTCTATAGGGCTGAGCTTTTTCTTTTGACATCTAATCCCCGGAAATAAAAACTCATCAAGGGACATAGCTAACATTAAAATAGCAAAAAACAAGACCTGACCCCATCATCTGTTAGACATTAAGTTCCATTTAGAACAATTTCGCCCTTAAGGAAAGTAACGGCAGATCCACCTATTTTTACTCTGTCACCCGTCAATTCACAAAATAATTCTCCTTTTCTCTCTGATAGTTGAAAAGCATGTAAGGTTTTTTTATTCAATCTTTCCGCCCAAAACGGAATCAATGTCGTGTGGGCAGATCCTGTCACTGGATCTTCGTTAATACCAACAGCCGGGGCAAAGAATCTTGATACGAAATCAGAATCTTTTCCTTGGGCCGTAACAATAAAGCCAAGAGTATCCATTTTCCCGAGGATATTAAAATCTGGCTCGATTGATAGAATATCGTCTTCAGTTTCGAACAATGCAAGATAATCCCTTGATTTATGAACTTCTTTCGGCTCTAGGCCGAGGCCCTGAGCTAATTCAGGAACTATCTCTACTGGAGAGGGAGGAGTTGAAGGAAAATCCAGGGTGATCAGACCATCTTCTGTTGTCACTCTCAGTTCTCCGCTCGCTGAAGCGAAAGTTATCTGTTTTTCATCGTAATCCAGGTTATTAAAAATGACATGGGCTGAGGCTAATGTTGCATGTCCGCATAAATCAACCTCTACTTTTGGAGTGAACCATCTCAATTCAAAGTTCTTGCCCTTTTTAACAAAGAAAGCAGTTTCGGAGAGATTATTCTCGGCAGCAATTTTCTGTAAAAGCTCTTCATCCAACCATTTCTCTAGGGGGCAAACTGCTGCCGGATTACCCCCAAAAAGCTTATCCGTAAATGCATCTACCTGATAAATTTGTATATTCATCATTTCTCCTTTTATATTAGTTATTTTCCTTTTTAAATGCGGGTGTAAAGATATAATAAATTTTCATCTCCTTGCTTTCCAATTTTTATTTTATATTAACTTCCAAAGCTTCAAAGGATTATCAATCTTCTAATTTTTGACAGACAACAATAAACTCTTTAGAATCTGAATTTAATTCATTTTCGTCGAAATCTCCAAAAATATTTATCAATCTTAGTTTAGATTGACGAATTAAATGCTCCAGCTCAAATCGAAAATAAAATCTCATCTGAAAGTTCCAATCTTTAGCGATTTCTTTATCAGCTTCTTCCCAAACAAGCTTCATATTGACGTAGCTTATCTGATTGACTAAATCACTTTTCACAGAGATAAATCGCTTTATTCTTTTGCCGGGCTCATACTCTTCATCGAAATCCATATAATTTCTCATCCCCTCTAATAAAAGTTTTAAATCGGGAACGTATAAATCAAAAATTAATTTTCCTTTGTCATTTAGATATTCATATATTTTATCCAGGACGGCAATCTGATTCTTAACCTTAATGATATGAGAAAACACTCGAAATGGAGCGATTATCAAATCGAATTTTTTATCAAGGCTCATATTCGATGCATCCTGGATAAAAACTCTCTTGTGGCGTTTTCTATCCAGCTTTTCTTTTAATTTTTCTACCATGCTTGGACTGATATCTATTCCATAAATGTCAGCTCCTTTTTCGAGTGCTTTCATGAAAATTCTGCCGGTTCCAACGCCCAATTCTAAAACAGGGCCATCTGTTTCCAATATTTTCTTCATGTAGTAGTCAAGATCTACTCCTGTTCTGACTTTCTTATAGATGAGGTCATAAAATCGGGCAACGAAATCAGGAGGATAATCGGTGCTCACCAGTTGTCCTTTTCCAATAAATTCTTTATCCTCTTTTGAAGGGCTTCTGCAGAGCTAAACACTTCTGCAGGCATCGAGGCAAATCTCTCCTTATCCTCATTTAAGATAAAAACATGGGGTATTCCTGCTTCCTCGGCAGCCTTGATATCAAAATGAGAGTCTCCCACAACACAACATTCCTCTTTCTTCAGTCCTAAATTTTCCAAGACAGCCCGAAAGGGAGCCCCGGAAGGCTTCCAAAGGCCGCTTTCACGAGTGATGACACAATCAAATTCAAGGTTAAACTTCTCTAAAAGGAAAAAAACGTTCCTTTGAGAGTTATTCGTCACCAGAGCTTTCTTTATTCCCTTCTGGTTTAATAGACCCAGGAATCCACGCATCCCTGGTTTAAGTCGAGCTTTCTCGGTGGCTTCTCTTTCATATTTTTCCAGCACTCTCCACTTCTCTGATTTTTCTGGCTCTTCCAGGCTGTTGAGATACATAAGTATTGGTACACCTTGGGTGTTCAAGTCTGCTCTTATTTGATTCCAATCATAGGTTACATCGACTACTGTGCCGTCCATATCAAAAATTACACCTTTCAGCTTCATAAAAACTTCCTTCTTTCTCTATTTCAAGAGCCTTTGCGTATTATGATTGCGGAGGTTTGATTCATCAAACCCATACTTTTATTATAAATAAAATTGTCCGTTCTTTACTTTCATTTAAGAATGTTTCTTAACCATAAAAGATGTCAGCACAAGCAATCTCTCTTTACTGCTTCACTCTTCCTACCTCATAGAGAGGTTCTCCTTTGCTAATCGGAGGAGTATATATGATATAAAGAATTATTCCGCTGAAAGGAGCTCTAAGTTCTTCCTTCACGTTCCCGAGGTAATCTGTAACATACCCGACTTTCTCTCCTTTGGCGACATAGTAGCCCATCTTTGTCTGAGGATAAAAAAGGCCATCCGAATTAGAATAAATAACTTCATAGTGATCGATCCAGACAGGGTCGGAAACAAATTCTGGCTTTCCCTCGATCATCTTAAAAAGCTTCATAACACTGAGAATGCCTTTAATATTGCGGATAACAGACTCTTCATCGGTCGTGCCCAAGTATCCAGATTCTGTGGTGATGGCTGGCTTTGAATGAAGAATGGCCGTATTCCCTAAATACTTGGAATGGGCTTTATCCTTGGTGCGGGATTTATCGATGATGATATACTTTATGCCAAAGGCTAAGACCATTTTACGGCTTATCTCATCTGCCTTTTCATCACCGCTTAGCATCCAGTAACAATAAGGAATAAGAGCTTCATTTCCGTCTCCGCAGTGGAGGTCAATAAGATAATCGCATTTCTTAACGACCTTTTCTGTTAAAATGTGAGCAATCCTCTGGGAAATTGTCCCTTGCGGATCGCCAGGAAAAACTCTGTTCAAGTTCTGCCAATCATGTGGATTGTAATAAATGATTCTTTTCTGGAACGCTGGCAGATTAGCAATATGAACGAATATCAGTGTCCCGGATAAAGATTGAGGGTCAATCGTTTTTTTCAACCGATAAAGGGCTAAAATCGGCGGATATTCATAGCCGTGCACGCCAGCCACAAGCGCCAGAACTTTTCCCTCTTTTTGACCATTGATTATGGTCAGAGGGATAAGGGTTCCGATTCCATCCTTTTCAGGGACAGACAAGAATCCAGACTTTATTTCTCCAGGACTAACCTTTAAATCTGCAACCTGGAATGCATCATTCTCTCTAGAACCAAAGGAGAATAGAGCTAATCCCCAGACTAAGAAAATGCTTATCACAACTCTCTTTGAGTTTAGGTGCTTCATTGCTTTTTCAACCTCCTCTTATCTTAAGATGTAATGGTGTTTATTTTATCTTATTGTCCAGGCAAGGTCTACATACAATTGACATAGGAACGAAGTTATCATTCAAAAACTCTTTTACTTGCGTAATTAGAAATGCTTAAATTGCTACGGAAGAAAGAGGGGCAGGCCCCATTTTCTGGAAGGACTTATCACAGACAAAACAATAGAAAATGGGGCCTGCCCCCGCTTCGTTGTCCCCACTTCTTAAAGATATTTCTTTTTTTTATTGCTTCTTAATTTCTGATTTGCTATAATGCGCCTCAGAAAAATTGTTTAAATTATAAAGTTATTGGGAGGAAGTCCTATGGGAAAAGCTTTGGCTATCTTAGGAGGCTTAATTGCCATGGCAGCTGGCATTTATTTGGTTATTCTTGTCTGGCCGCAACAATTCATTGATCTCGTTTTCGGCTGCATCCCCCCCATACTTTTCTTTGGCGGTCTTATTGCCCTAATCGCTGGAATAAGCGGAATCAAGGATGCTGCAAGAACGAAAAAACTGGAAGCGGAAACTAAAGAAGAAGTAAAAGAAGAAGAGAAAAAAGAGGAGAAAAAAGAGGAATAAAAAAAGAGTAAAATTAAAAAAATCAAGGTTTTCTCCTTCTCAACTAAAATTTCTCCATCTTTTTATAATAGAGAGAAGGCAGCCTTTAAAATAATTTAGCTTTCTATAATTTTTTAATTCCTATAATTTTATTAACTCTATAAGAAATAATTCTTGACTCGTAACCCACAATTTGGTAATTTGTAACTAAATTACAAATTACGAGAGGTATTACCATGGAAAATAAAAAGACCACGCAAAAAGCAAAAACAGAGAAAAAAGAAAAAAAGCACCATAGTACTCTCGATGAATTGGGTGCCCAAGTAGAAAAGATCGCAGTAAAGACCGCTGAATCGATCAAGAAAGTGATCGATAAAGCCATGGTCGCAAGAAACACAGTTCTGACCATACGCGTCAATGATGAAAGTAATGAGAAGCTGAGAATGTTAGTCGATGTTGGCTTGTTCAAAAGTCGCTCTGAGAGTGCAGCTTTTCTTATCCAGGAAGGCATAAAAAGCCAAGAAGCTCTTTTTGCTAAGATTACAACCAAGTTAAAAAAAATAGATAAAATCAAAGACGAACTCAAGGATATCATATCTGAAGAAATGGAAAGCGAAAAAACTCCGTAAGGACCTGACTCATCGAGCCAATCTTTTTTTCTCAAATTTGGCATTTGATTTACAAAATCCATTTATTAGTATATTTAAAAATGTGGGCTTGATGAATCAAGCCCCTTCAAAAAAACCAAATATCTTGCGCATGAGTTCGATTATCAAATCCTCACTTTTTGCCTCCTTGCCTAATTAACTAAAGCTATGATAATATTTTTTTTGTGGCAAATCTCAACATCGTTCTTTTAACCGTACTCGTCTCCTTGCTTCCCGCAACAGCTCAGGATATAGAAAAAGCATTCCTCCAAAACAATCCTAAAATTCTCTACTCTCTCTTCTCAGCCAAAAGTTCTATAAATATTTCTCTTCCGGAGCCTATTTCTTTTTCAGATCAGCTTTCTAATCAACAAGCATATTTTCTCTTCCGCAGAATATTTTCCGCCTTCACGACCTTTGAATTCTATTCAGAGAAGGAGCTCCCTTCTGACCTTGAAAATCAATACTTTATCTTTAAGGCCAGGTGGTCTTTTAGGGATAATAAGAACAATAACCAGTATGTCATTCATATCTTCTTTTACCTGATGAAAGAAAAGAGCGGTGTTTCTCCATTTAAGCAAAGTCAGAAAAATGAAAATTCCAAAAACACTTGGAAAATAATAGAAATTAAGGCAGAGAAAATTTGAATATTTTTAGAAGACCAATAAGAGAATCAATAAAAAAAGAAGGATTTTTTTACGCATTTATCTTAGGAACCGTGCTCTCCGCAATTATTTTAATTCTTTCCCTCTTTCTTCCCGCCTTCATTTCTTCAAGTTACTATCAAAAAAGCTTGGGCCAATTGAGAAGCCAGGCAAAGGCGATTAAAAGCGAGTTTTCGAGCGTCATTAGCGAAATAGACCAGAAACAAAAATTAATCTTAGGTTCTCCTTTCCCTGGAGAAAAAGAGGAAATATTCAATCTGTTCAAAAAATTAGACTTAAACAAAGAAAAAGAAGGGATCAGCTACCTCAACAATCAAGGAGATCTCATCCTGTGGTTGGGAAACGTCGTTGACCCGATGAAGGCTCTATTCTCTGAGGAAGAAAAAGTCAACTTTTTTCAGCAGCAATCTTCTTTCCTCATCCAACACAAAGCCTCTGTCTATATAGTTTCTCTCCAGAAAGTGAGAAGGGATGAATACGTCATCTTCTATCGCCTTTTAGCCTTCTCGCCCCAATTTAAAGCCCCGTACCTCAAGGAATATCAATTCTTAAAAGCAAGACTTCTGAGCAACAGTGCTATTTATTACTGGGATTTTCGAGAAGATGTTTCAGGGCTTGAAAAACTCTTCACCAGGCACAAGGACGAATACTTCGGCCAGCCAAGACTCGAGGGCGAGATTCAACCGATACTTTTTCCCTTGAGGAACGAAAAGAATAAAATAGTCGCTACTGTAACGCTCAGCTCTCCAGCTCTCCCGGCAAAAATTTCAAGCCAGAAAGAAAATTTTCTTCTTGTTTTTTATCTACTCCTCGGGACCTCGCTTCTCTCTCTTCTCATCTATTTTGTTAAATCCCCCTCTTTTTACAGGGAAAGAAAACCTTTGCCTGGCTTACTAATTATTCTGATCTTGATAGGACTAAGGTTCATTTTTTTCCCTTTAAGCAATTTGGAAAAAATCCAATCCCTTCCTTTTTTTTCTCCCTCTTCAGCAAGCTTTCTATCTCTCTGGAACCTCACCAAATCTCCGGGAGATATTTTTCTTACTTCTTTCTTTCTCTTTTTAATCATGGGCTGCTTAGTTGTCTATTCCCGAGATCTTCTGGAGAGCAAAAAAATAAAATCCCCTCTCCTAATTTCTCTGGCAGTAAATTCCACTCTTATTTTCACTTCGCTGTTTTTTATCTTTGTCTTTCAAGAAATCCTGTTTCGTCTTGTTTATCACTCCAACATAAACCTGCTTCGTTTTTCTTTCAATCCTTCTTTTTTCTTTCTTCACCTCAGCATCCTTCTTTTTTTCCTCATCCTCTTTTTTGCAATCTTCATCGGGTTAAGAGTCGCTTCACTCTATTCCTCGAACCTTCTTTTGCCTCTTCTTATTCTCTTACTGCAGTTTGGGGGCTACCTTCTGCTTT
Organism: Candidatus Aminicenantota bacterium; assembly: GCA_011773465.1. Classification (GTDB taxonomy): domain Bacteria; phylum Acidobacteriota; class Aminicenantia; order Aminicenantales; family Aminicenantaceae; genus SOIV01. The sequence goes on from WVXO01000070.1 coordinate 87,057, forward strand.
TTAAGGATAGGAATATTCCTCTGCTTTTTTTCCTCCAAGCATCGATCATCGTTTCTACCTTATTTCTTTCTTTCTTCCCCACGCTCATAAAAAGAAAAGAAGTTTTATTTTCAGCTTTTCTTTTATGTGCACTATTCATATACACCTCTCTCCACTACTCTTCTTCAAGCCGAAACCGGTCTCTTGTTCAGGATTCTCTTCAAAATATCATAAAATCCCAGGAGCCCTGGGGAATCTTTTTATTAAACCAGTCCTTACCTGAAATCGACGAACAGCAAGAATCAATAGTCTCTTTTCTCCGCAGTAATGAACCTTATGATCTAGCCCACTCTCTTTGGGAAAGGACTCTTGTCGCAAAATTTAACTGGTATTCGAGTTTAGAGATATTGAGCCCTAGAGGAAAGCTTCTCTCCCGCTTCTCTTTAAATGTTCCCAAGCTTTATGGTATTGATCTTGACCTTCCCCTCAGCCAAGAATGGTCCATATCCCATCTGAGTATTCCCTTTATGGGTGAAGCAAAAGATTTTCTCCTCGCGTACAAAGACTGGCATGAAGAAGAGAACCATCTGGGGAGAACAATTCTCTACCTTTCGATCGATTACGACATGCTCCCCTTTCTCTATTCAGCCAATCCATATTTTGAACTTCTGAGAGTGACTTCCATCCCCTCTCTTAATCAGTTTAACTTTGGCTTTGCAATTTTTGATCCAGAGGGAAAATTACTCTTCAATCCCAACAAGATATCCTCGGGCATCGCTCCAGCTGTCTTGGGGAAAATCGAAACTTCGGAGGACTCCCTTTGGTCATTTTTTATAGACAAAAAGAGAAAATTCCAATCTTTTTATTTCAGGAAAGACAACAGAATATACTCTCTCTTCATACCGAAAAAAAATTTCTTCAATTATTCTTCAGAATTCATAAAGCTTCTCTTCTTCTATCTTGGATTCTCTCTCTTTTTCCTGTTTCTTGTATCACTTGCCTCAGGGAAGAAAATCAGAAATCCATTCTGGTCTTTCTCAAACCGTGTTTATATATCTTTTGCTGCCATAGCCCTTATCCCTCTTCTAGCTTTCACTTTTTTCAGCAGAAGCTTTTTCGGGCAGATCTTTACCCAACAGTTTAAGGAGAAGGCCGAAGCCCAGGCAAATTTCGCCCTGCGTTTAGTGGATGAATTTTTTCTCCTCCAGCGAGAGGAGATGGTTTCACTTACTCTTCCTCCTGAAGACGTGGTTCTATCGATAAGCTCTACCATTTCAAATGATGTGAATCTATACCAGGATGGGAAGCTCATCTCTTCTAGCCGGCGAGAATTTTTTGATTATGGACTTCTCCCCGAGCTTATAGATGGTGAAATCTATTATAAAATTCAGTATGAGAACAATCCTTTCTATACCCAAACTCAAAAAATAGGTGATTACTCCTTCCACAATATCACCACTCCCTATTTTCTTGGGAACTCTCTCCTTCTCATCTCTCTTCCCTTTCCCTTAGAGCAGGAAGAAATATCAAAAGCCACTGAAGATTTGATTGAATTTCTATTTTTTATTTCTGTCTTTTTTATAGCCGTTGTCCTTATTTTTGCACGAGGGATAGGAAGCACGGTCATAACTCCCGTAAAAAAGCTTCTGAAAGGGACACAAGAGGTGGGCTCGGGAAACCTTGAAATATCTATCCTCCATAAGCCTCAGGACGAGATGAAAACTTTAATTGATGGCTTTAACGCAATGGTCGAAAATCTGAAAAAACACCAGCAAGATTTGGCAGACATGAGTAAGAAAGTAGCCTGGGCAGAAATGGCTCGAAAAGTCGCTCACGAAGTTAAAAATCCTCTGACTCCGATCCAGCTCTCAGCAGAGCATCTATTAAGAGTTTATCAGGATAAAAAGGAAGACTTTGATAAGGCTTTGAAGGAGTCAGCCTCTTACATTATCAAAGAAGTGGAAAACCTAAGAAAAATTGCCCAGGAATTCTTGGAGACTTCAAAAGAAAAATCTCTTCAAATAGAATCGTTCGACCTGAAAGAACTTATGCTGGAAACGGTTGCTCCTTATAAAAAAATGCTTTCAGAAAGAATCAAATTCAAAGAAAAATACGAAGGCCGAGATTTTCATTTTATAGGAGACAAAGGCAGAATAAAAATTGTGTTAAGAAACATTCTCACAAATGCCATTGAAGCCATTCGAGGCAAAGGCGAGATCGAAATCAAGGCATCCAAAGGAAAAGCAGGGATAACGTTCGAAATCAAAGATACAGGAATTGGCATGGAAAAGGAGATGCTTAAGAGAATTTTTGATCGCGATTTCTCGACAAAAGACGTTGGAACAGGTCTTGGCCTACCTATCGCCAAAAAGATAATAGAAGACCATGGAGGATCGATTAAGGCGTCGAGCGAAGAAAACAAGGGGACTAAAATTTCAATAAAGCTACCTCAACAGGAATAAGTCTGAATAAAGGAGTCTGAGGAATGACGAAAATCTTGGTCACTTACTTAAGCCAGACCGGGAACACCAAAAAGATAGCCGAAGCAATTTTTGAAAGCCTCGAAAGAGATAAGACCATAGAACCTATTGATGAAGTTCAAGAGATAGAGGACTACAGTCTTATTTTCATAGGTTTCCCTGTGCATTCTCACAGTGTTCCTTTCAAGATCGAAAGTTTTCTCCGAAAAATCCCTCAGGGCAAAAAAATCGCTCTCTTCTCAACTCATGGCTCACTGCCAGGTAGCCGTCTGGCAAGAGAAGCTTTAGAGCATGCTGCTGTCATCGTTTCCAAGGCAAAAGTTCTAGGCACCTTTTCTTGTCGAGGGAAAGTCTCCATGGCTGCCCTTGAATTTTTGAGCAAATCTCCAGAACACAAAGCCTGGACAGAAATGGCCGCCTCATCCCAGACTCATCCTGATGAGGGAGACATAGAAGACGCCAAATCCTTTGCCAAATGGATCATGACTCTCAGCACTCAGGATCAGGTGTAAACTACTTAGTTCCGGTTTTCAACATAAATGGGATCTGTCCTCATTTCTTGAACGACTACAAACAAAAATGGGGCCAGGCCCCATTTTTTCCTAACTTTGTTGGCGGCCAAGAAATGGGGCCTGGCCCCATTTCTGCCAAGAGTTTTGGGTGCCTTTGCTTGCAGAGGGAAAGTCTCGATAGCTACTTACCGCGTTTTTTTTCAGGGATTCTGACTATTCCTATCCCATCCTTGAAATCGATTGTTGTGCCGAAAGGCTTGGAGAGGCGCTTAAGGTCCAAGATTATCTTTTTACTGAGGTCCGCTCCGGCCAGCAGCGGACGGCCTCGAACGGTACGGGGCTTCCCAAAGCCAAGCGAGATGGGATAAAGCCTGAGTGCGATGAGCTCTTTTCCTTTCCAGACCGGAGCAGCAATAACTGACTCCCAGTACTCGGGTGTGGCTGGAAATCCCCGGCGATCCTTGCCATAACGTGCATCGTTAAAATCGGCCACATGAGCCTCAGGTCCGAGACTGTAGCGCTCGTAATTTTCAGGGGGTAGCCTTAGGAGAGTTTCATTCTGAAGCATGAAATTTGCCAGGCTGTAAAAAATGGGTTTTCCTTTGTAGATCTCTATACCGCGAAGCAAGTGGGGACCATGCCCTACGAAAACGTCAGCCCCGGCATCAATCATGGCCCGGGCAAATGAGACTATAAATTTTGCCGGTTCAAATCGGCTTTTATCACTCTCATGAGCATGAATGGTTACAATCGTATACTCAGCAAGCCTGCTGGCATTTCGAACCACAGAAGTAATTTCTTCCAGGTCTTCTTTGTTAAGCTCTGTTAGGATTTCAGTCTTATCTCCCACAATAAAGCGATTTCGAAATATCCTCAGGCTATCTCCTTTTTCTGGAACACGCATCCCAATCTCTCGGAGAATCCCTCTCAACGTTTCGAACTTCTCGCGCGCCAAGATATAGGTGGTGGAATACCTGATTGGGTTCAATCCTGGCCTGGCTGGAATATCACCGCGGGTTTTTCCTGCTCTCACATGATCTGGATAGGTTGATGAGCAGGAAATTAAAGCCACTCTTGCCTTTGCCGTTTCAAGAAACTTCGCCTCTCGAGCTTCAGGCAAGCTCTCTCCCACCCCCGCATTGACGAGGCCTGCGGCAACAGTGTACTTTGTTGTCAGGCGCATGCCCTCCACGCCGTAATCTCCCGTATGGTTGTTGGCTCGGGATAGCATGTCGAAGCCAGCCCAGGCTAGCTCATTGGCAAGTGCAGGATCAGCCCTCATGTAGGTTCCCCCACTCTGGTGCATTGGATAGGGTTCGTAATCGTGAAATAGCATCTCCAGGTTAGTGAATGCTACATCCGCGGAGCGTATGAGCTCTATCATCTTGAGGAATGAAGGTTCATTATAAACGGACAGTCTCCGAGTGATGATAGAGTCTCCAGTTAGAGCCATAGTGAATGTATCTTTATCAGAAGTCTGCTCGCTCCAAACAAACGGAATCAAAAAGAGCCATAAGGTTAACACCAAAAAGCAGAGCATAAAGCGATTTTTCATCAAACCCTCCTTAATATTGGCGATCATTCCTGATCAGGCTGTCTCCGTCTTTTACTATGGGGACCCTGCCCGTTTTTCCCATTTTTTCACAGAATGAAGCTTAGATAAAGAGAAGAATAGTTGATTCTCTAGTTATTGCCTATGTGCTCAAGCAGTGTGATTGCCTAAAGCCCATTTCTAGATTAAACCTGGCTTCCACTGCCTTAATCGCTCCAGCGACTCAGTGCTGATTGTCCCTACAATCTTTTGCGCCCCGATCTGAAGGATTGCTTTTTGGGTTTCAGCTCTAGAGTAATCTCCTCTAAGTTCCAGCTTTACTTCACCTTTTCTGACAGGAATCAAGGTTTTTTTGCCACCGACGAAAAGTGCAGAACCTTCCATGAGTTTCCCTTTTCAGTTCACTTCTTTAAAAGCTGTTTTGGCTTTCAACTCTACGATATTGCCTGTATCTCTGGCACTCGACGCCATTATCCTTTGAACAGCACTGTCAAGCTGAGCCAAAGCTTCCTTCGAAGGCTTTTCACCGGTTATGTAAGCAAAATGTTTATGGCGGTTGATACTCTGGACCCCCCAGACTATCTGCCAAATTCCCAAGATAAAAAAGAAGTGAAAACCTTCGCCGCCTTCAGATACGTTAGCAATGGTAACTATCATATTCCAGACGCCGATAGTGATGAGGGCAATCCCGTCTACGATTAATCCTTTAGGGCCAGGTGAGGCAATAATCCAGATCCCTTCCAAAAAAAGCAAAAAACCGATTACAGCCAAGATAGCATTTACTGGATTTTCCTCTGCTGTAGAAATCCCAAGAACAAAGGCTATAATACCAAAAATTATGCTTCCGACGCCTGCTGATCTGAGATGAGTCCAAATCACCTTAAAATCAGCAGTCTTGATTAAATCGGATTTCTCAAATTCTGCGACCCTCGGTGTCAATGGTCCAACTTCAGGCTCTGGCCTGGGAGCAGGCGGTTCCCATTCGCTCCATGGCTGCTTCAGCCCTTGCCAAAACAGACCTCCAAATACTACTGACCCAATCAGTTTAAACAATAGAGTTATCAATTCTTCAGTGAAAACGAAAGCCATTCCTGGTTGCGCTGAACGTATACCGGCCAAGACAAAATGGTCAATTAGAATTGCCAAAAAATAACCTAAAATCAGCGCAAACCATAAAGGCCTTATGTGGCGCACTGCAAGAGAAAGTCCGATAACAAAAAGGAAAATACCGATAAATGAGTAGCCAAAGCCCTGCTGGAACTGCAAGCCTTGAATAGCGAAGAGAATTCCAGCTATTAGGCTCGAAATTAAAGAATAGGCTAAAGCGACTAAAGCTGCAGCGCCCCAAATATTCCGTATGAATCTAAAGATCAGGAGAATTACGCCTACCGGTACTACATTACTCAAAACCAAAAAAATCCAGTAAAAGGCTGGAACTGAGAACTCGCCAACGATGATCCATCTTAACGAAGCAACAAATCCAGCAGCAAGGATAGCAACAAGAAAAGTTGACAAGCGTCCCCAACTAATAGACCATCTATCAACTCCAACCAGCCTTGAGAATAACCTCTCTTCTGAAATGTCTTCAGCCACAATC
>WVXO01000070.1:93223-135267 GCA_011773465.1 Candidatus Aminicenantota bacterium
CCTCCTTTATAAGCTTACTTTTTATAGAATTCGATTTTTTTCATAAGAATTGCTATTCTTGAAAGGCAGGAAGCTTCTGAGTATATCGCGATTTTTCTATTCACCCTGGCAAATAAAATATTCTTATTTTTTTATGCTTGTCATTTTTTCTATCTTTTGGCGAGGCAAAAGTCAAGGTAAATTTGGATCAAACAAAGGGAAAGTCTGCGCAGCTACTATCTTCTAATCGAGCCAGATAGAAGTGTCCCGGTCAGCAAGAATAGGGGCTGTCCACGTTTTTTTAAACAAATCAGACAAAATTGTCCCGGTTAGCAGAAACGGGGACTGCCCCCACTTTTTACGAGACAAATACTTAATAGGGTGATCTTACCCCCTTAAAGCTGGAAGTAGACAGAAAACTTAATCAGGAAGGCGCTGTAGGAATGATCAGCAGAAATGTAGAAGAAATGGGGCCTGGCCCCATTTTTTATTATTAAAGCTGGAAGCAGTAGGAAAATTTGATCAGGAAGACATTGTGGGGATGGACGCTGAATAAATCTCGTATTCCTTCTCTGAAAGAAAAATCACCGATGGACGAAGTTCCTGTCCTTCCCTGAGACCAGACAAGATACAGGCACGAACCAGGAATGTATTCCCACCTTACAACAAGATTCATCCGGAATTGCAGGAAGTTGAAATCTGGATTTTCGAAGGTGTAATCCTTGACTCCATCAAGGTTCTCGTCAACATAATATTCCTCTGTATCTGGATAATAATCTATCTCATTCTCTGTAAATATATGAAAGCGGTCCTCGTATTTCTCGGCTCTCGAATCAGTAATTGGCTTGAACGCAGAATACTTGCCGGCAGAGATAAAGGGCTGCCCGTAAAACTGGATGGATAGATCAGGAGTCAGACTGAGATTCAGCCGGCATGTCAAACTCAGGGTTTTCTGGTCGATTCTGGCAAAAATATACTTCTCTCCTGCAGCTAAATCCTGGGTAGTCACATACTGGAGCTCGTTCATGCTAAATTCATAAGAGGGTGAAATAGACAAGGAAAGAGATTTATTCGGACGATATGTGCCCCCAATCTCGAATCCATTAACTCTGGAATCCTCCTGATCTCTATAGAAGAAGTACGTCCCCACGAAGTATCGAAGTTTTTTTCTGCTATCCGAATCGATAAAGAGCCAGCCGTTCCATCCTCCTGGATAACGAAGTGCCGGTCCACCTCGAAGGGAGCTTGCTGACAGGCCTTCCCCTTGCCGGTTCATCCCGAGGCTAAAGGTCCAGTAATTTTTAAACTCGCCCCACATACCTGTATTTCCACCTTTAAAAATCTTTTCTCCGCCGAAATCCCAGCCCATCCACTCGTTAAAATTAAAGGAGACCTGGCGGAAAATGCTGAAGGGCTTGGAAATTCTGTAGTTGGCCCAGACCCACTGCATGATTGCATCTGCTCGGCGAAGGTAACCCATGTCGTTGAGTTCAAGGCCAGGCGAGCGCCAAGTCACTCCAGTTGAAAAGCGGAATCCAGCACTTCCCCCTTTTCCAAAGTTGATTGTTCCACCGTGGCCTGAAAGGGAGGTCCTGTCGGGATTTACCCGAACATGGTCTGTATCAGGTCGCTGGAAATACCGAACCGGAGATTCTTGAGTGTTGAGAATCGCTTCTTTGCTGCCTCTCACTAAGCTGAAAACTGTCTTTAGCGAGAAATAATATGTTTTCTTATTCCAGCGATGAGTGAAGTCAAATCCGCCGGTATAGGCAGCATCATGAAGAAAATTCAACTCCTCATTTTTTATACTCCGATTTGTAGCAGCAATCATACCTCCCAAAATCGTATTTCCCTCTTTGTAATCTTTCTGAAGCCTGAGGCCGAAATAATTCGTCATGGGTTCTACAGCCTGATCACGGAACTGCCCCAGATAGCTTATCTGGGCATTCTCTTTGGCTGTAATGGCGTCTATGATACCAATGGAAACTCCGCTCTTTGTCTTTCCCGTAATCTTAAAGGCACCGAATATGGTTGTATTCTCGGGCATATCTAGATATTCCTCGTCTTCTGTATCTGGATAATACTGGGGGCTCCGTCCGATGCGCCGGGAATAAAAAAGATTATCTCGAGAAAAGCTTCCGTCTCCCCCCATTATCTGAAAACTGAGAATATTTCTTCCTTCGATGAAAAAAGGCCTTTTTTCGCTGTAATAGGTTTCAAAAGCCGTAAGATTAACTAGCGAAGGATCTGCTTCGACCTGGCCGAAATCGGGATTAATCGTAAAATCCATGGTAAGGTCACTGGTTAGGCCAACCTTTCCGTCAAGCCCACCATAGAGTTTGCTGAGGCTTCCTGTAGCAAAAGGATTGCCTTCCTCTCGCTCAAACCTCTGTGTTTTTCCTACTGTGTAGGGAGTCAACTCAACCTGTCGTTGGGCCTTTATCCCTTTTATGCCATGGAGCTCTCCGAACCTGCTAACCCATCCTGACTTTTTTTGAGGAATGAGCTGCCAGTTAGAAGTCTCCTGTTTCCGGTGTAACCAGCGAATGACCTGAAGTCCCCAGATTTGATCTAGCTTTTTTCCGAAGCGAAGCTGAGAGAGAGGAATTCTCATCTCCGCTGTCCAGCCCTGTTCATCAGTAGTGGTATTCACATACCAGATAGGATCCCAGGTGTCATCCCATTCATCCCCGTCATTGGAAATGACAAAGTCACCTTTTATGCCAGCCGCATTGACCATAAATCCAAAAGCTGTCCGATGGTCGAAATAGCTGTCTAAGTGGACCTCTACCCAGTCTCCTTCAAGGTCATCACGCCTTGACATTCTTCTCTCAATCTTTTCAGGCTCATTATCATAGGCCTTAACAGCGATATAAATGTTTCTGTCATCATAAAGGATCTTAAACTCTGTCACTTGAGAGGGTTCCTTTCCCTCGTGGGGATTTCTTTGAATAAAATCGCCCGCCCATGGGACCTTATCCCAGACAGGGTCATCCAATTTCCCATCAATTGCGGGAGGACGAGGATTGATATTGCTTGTTACATAAACCTTCTTTACGGGTGAATCCGCATTAGCAAATTGAAGAAATAATAAAACGATGAACCAGAATAAAAGTATTTTCTTCATTTTCTGCCTCACTATCGTTGATCTACCCCGTCTATCATTGATCTATCCCATTATTCAGCATTCAAACATATAGACTCTCGAATCTGGAGAAAGGTTGACAGAAAGGAAAAAATTTATAAAGGCCGTTAATGGTATATTTTGTCCAATATAAATACAAATCTGGCTTATTTATTTAGATATAGCCCGAAGGCAAAAGCAGAGATCATCGCCAGCGCTTCAGATTTAATATTGACCAGAATACAAAGAATCCAGGAGGTCGAAGCACAGATCATTGCAGCTGTAAGAGGGATGCCGACCTTTCAAGCGCAAGCACGCGTTGGAGATGCGGAGGCGCCTGTCTTGCCCAGCAGGCTCGAGGTCCACGGAAATTTGACAGTGATTTTTGAGTGTAAAAGGAAGTTTTAAGTTGATTTTTTCGCTGAAGATGACTGACATTTTGCCTTTACAAAAGCTGCGAGGCCCATTCTTTTTAGCTTTCGCAGATTCTTCAGGTGAGTGAAGTTATTACCTTCTTCGAGGACCTTCAGCTTTTTGCAATCTTCGAAGGCATCACACTGCCAGCAACCATCGAAGCCTTTTTCTAGGGCACATTTCTTTATTTTACAGCCTGGTGCCCAGCCGCCTTCTCTACATGGGTTTTTACAACGCATTTTCATCATTGCACCTAAGAGTTCATAGCCTTTTTCATAATGTTTGAATGCCTTAAAAGCAGGCATCTTGGCTAAGGCACCAGCGGCTTTGTCAAACTTATGCCGGCGAAGCTCTCTTCGTAAATTTCTTGCAAGATTCGCAACGGTCTGGGTATGGGCGGCGCAATCGCCACAATAAAGCCCACAATAACCAATCAGGTCAGTCCTCTTAACCATTGAAAAACTCCTCAAATATCTTTAAAATCACCTATGAAATAAAAGTTAAATATCTCTTTGAGATAATGCAAGATTTAATTTTATTCTCACAGCGTCCCCTATAAAATTGAGAACTTTCTCAAAACGATACTTCAAGGGAAAAAATTCTTATATTCTAGCCAAAGAAGTCTATGATATCTTCATTTTACCTATCAAGATATTATAAGATAAAGCGACTCAATATATGGTTAATAACTTATTCTGATAAGGAGTTCAGCTTGAGGAAATTTAAATCATTATTAAGTTTTGTTTCAGTTCTATTTTTATTATTGATTCTTGGCTCCACGGATATTTTGGCTGCAAAGAGAGCAGAAACACAATTAAAAAAGAAGCCCGGGCTTGAACTTGTGAAAAGAAGGACCTCCCGCAAGATACTCATCCGGACTAGGCTTGTCATTATTCAAGCCCAAAAGACAGCAAAAGAGGGAAAAGAATATAAAGGACTCGGCAACTGTCTTCGCCATCAGAGAATTGCTCGAAGATTACATTTTCGTGGAAGATACCTTCTTTCTGCTCTCCATTCCTTACGTGCCCGCAAACTTGCAGTTCTAATAATTAAAAACAACAAAGGTGCGCTAATAAAAGAAACAAACCTAACAAGAGAGGAAGAAAGATTATTAAAGAATTCACCGGGCGATGAGGAACTTGATAAGGAATTGGATGAAAAATATAAAAATGAAGCCCCGCCCATAGATGATAAAGCCGCAGCTGAGGAAAAGGTAGAGGAAATAAAAGAGGAGAAAAAGTAGGATATTTCTTATGCTCGCTCGGAAAAACCGCCTTACTTAAGTAATTCTATAGCGAAAGGGGATAATCTCAGAAAATTTCAGACCTTTTGAAATAATTGACCTCATTTTATTCGTGTGGTATAAGCCAGTTAAGAAATCAGTTGTGAAATACTAATCAAATAATTGAGAGAATTTAAAGCTAAAAAGGGAATTGATACGCGTTAAGGAGAGCTAGCCATACAAAAAAAGATTGTTTTTTGGCCGTTTTCCATAATGCTCAGCATTTTCTTGATATGGAATGAATTATACTGGCAACAAGAGGGTAAATGGCTGATTTGAAGGAGAATAAAAATGAGAAAAATTAAAAAATTCATTACTGACCATTTTGAGGGCCTTATCATAATTATAGTTATTGTTGGAGTTTTAGCCATTGCTTTACTTATCCACTATAAATTTGATTTTCTTAACTTCTTTTTCCTTCCTATCATTCTTTCCGGATATTTTCTTGGGAAGAGGAAAGCCATTTTAACTGCATTCTTTTGTATTGCATTGGTCTTCCTTTATTTAGTTTTTTATAAACTCTACTTAGGTTTGGAAGTGGTATTTTCGATTGATGAGATGATTAGGATTACTACTTGGGGCGGCTTTCTGATCTTGACCGCGGCAATCATCGGGACATTTACCGAACAAAGAGAAAGGCGGCTCGAAAGAATGAGGAGATCTTATTTTGGAGCGCTCAAGATTATGCTCAAGTATCTTGAAGTTGCTGATAAGGAAAAGCCTCATTCCCTAAGAGTATCTCTTCTTGCTGGAAAAATTGCCCAAACGGCAGGACTCAGTAAGGCTGAAGTAGAAAACATCAAATCAGCCGCTCTTCTTCATGAGGCAGGAGATTTACAATCCAGCCTTCCCTTCTATGAAGAAATAGTCAACTTTATGTCAGGCGATATGAAAATCCCCGAAGCGCAGACCATGGATAAAGAACAAGTAGAGGCGAAAGCTGTGGCTTCTTTATTAAAAACAATTGAGCCTCTCCTTTCCGCCTATTTTCACCATTATGTAAAAGAAGCGGATAAGCTGGATAAGAACTTAAACGATATTCCTCCTGGAAGCAGCATCATTGCCCTTGCCAATCTCTACGATAGAATCGAGAATAAAGTGCCGACCTCCCTAGGAGAAGAAAAGATAGAAACCTTGGAGGATATTGAGAAGCTCTCAGGACGAAGTTTTTCTATTCCCCATGTCTGGGCTCTTAAAGACTCGACAGGCGGCCCTTCATTAAATTCCTCGGAGAGCTGATGGATCAGAAAAACAATAAAAATAGAAACTGACTTTACGGAAATTGACCTTCCTTTTCTCATGTGACTTGAAAAGGGGGCAACATCATCACGAGTGGATGAAGCAAAAAAATAGAGCAAATTTTTTTAGCTCAAAAAAAGAATTCCCTGTGCTTTAACCCTCGATAATAAATAATAGGAGAGGGAGAATGAAAACAAAAATTACGTTTCTTATAGTCGTTCTCTTCATGGCAACTTCCATGTTGCCTGTAAGCTGCGGACAGCAAAAGGCAAAATGGAAAGGCACTATAGAGGAGAAGGATGGAGTTACAGTAGTAAAGAATCCCGCACAACCAATTTACAGCAAGGATGTTTTTAGACTGGAAGAGGACTTAACCATAGAGAACGTTGAGGAAGATGAAGAATTCACGTTTCAAGACATAATGCATTTAGCCGTGGATGATGATGAAAATATATATGCTTCCGACTCAAAGGCAGCATTCATTAAAGTTTTTGATAAGAGCGGGAATTAGTTAAGAACAATCGGGAAAAAAGGCCAGGGACCGGGAGAATTCTCGTACCCCTTCGAAATTCTGGTTATGCCTCAAGGAGAGCTCATGGTCAATGATTTGTATCAGTTCCGTGTCCATTTCTTTTCTCTAGACGGTAAATTTCTCCGGCAGTTTTCAAACAGTACCATGATGATGTTTAGAAGGCCAAGGGTAGATTCAGAAGGCCATATCATTGTCGGTCATGTGAATGTCGGTGATGAGATAGAAGCAGTACTGAAAAAAATCGACTCGGATTTAAATCCTGTTCTTACCCTGGCTAAACGTCCTTTTGTCTCTAAACCGCCAACTACCATTGAATATTTCGAGATTCGTAGAAGCACAAATTTCGTTTGGGATGTTGCCCTAGAGGATAATATTGTCTGGGGAATTTTCAACAAGTATGAGATCTTTGTGCAAAATCCCGGAGGAAAACTTATAAGAAAAATAGTCAGGGAATATGACGGGATAGAAATTACCAAAAAGGAAGAAGAAAAACTAATCAAAGACTGGATTGGAAATAATCCTGTCCCGCCCCAATTAACCATAAAATTCCCCAAGGTCTACCCGCCTTTCATTCGATTTACCTGTGATGAGAAAGGAAGAATCTTTGTCCAGACATATGAGAAAACAGAAGATGAGGAAGAAGATTACTATGATGTCTTTGACTCAGAAGGAAAATATATTGTTAGGATTTCTCTAAAATATCGGCCTCAAGTCTGGAAGAGCAAAAAATTGTATATAATAGAGGAGAATGAAGAAGGATTTCAGGTAGTTAAACGATACAAGGTGTACTGGGATTTATGAGCCGCAAAAGGAATTGAAGGATCACTGTCTCTTAATGTTTCAGTATAATTTTGAAGATTAGAAAAATAATAAGACTCACAAAGAGGCTTATAAGAAGACAGGTAACCAGGGGAAAATAAAAAGTGAAGTTTCCTTTATGGATAATTATATCTCCAGGAAGTCTCCCTATCCACTTGAACTTTCCAGACAGCTTGAGAATAAGCCCAAAAAGGACAGCTAAAGCGCCTCCTATGATAAGAATATTTCCCAATGTCTTGAGCATTATCCCCTTCTTCTTAGGCTTTCGCTTTTTTTAGCCTTTCTACTATTTCATCAGCAACGGTATAAGGGTCGATTTCTCTCTTATAAATTCGCTCGACAAGGCTATCGAATTCTGATTCCGGGATATCTTGACTGACAGCTTGATAAATTTTTTCACTGATAATGTCTTTCAGCATCCAGGATATCAGTCTTTTCTTCCTGGAATCTATGAATTCCTGGCTTTTGCTCTCGACCAACTTACCAATCTCATTAACCAGAGGCTCCACTCCTTCTCCTTCAGTGGCCACAGTTTTGACGATGGGCGGCATGGTTTGTCCCTCAAATCCTAAATCCAGCATGGCCTGAAGCTGTTTTTCTGTCTTCTCAGCCCCTGCAGAATCTGCCTTATTGAGAACAAAAATATCAGCAATTTCCATAATCCCTGCTTTAAAAGCCTGAATTTCGTCGCCTGCACCAGGGATCAGAATGACAAGAACAATATCCGCCAGTTTAACGACCTCAACTTCATCCTGCCCTACTCCGACTGTTTCCACCAGAATAAAATCCTTTCCCGCTGCTTCAAGTATAGCAATGGCCTCTCCTGTTGCCTTCGCCAGTCCCCCTAAATGCCCTCTCGCAGCCATGCTCCGAATGAACACTTCAGGATCTGTGCTGTGTCGCATCATCCGTATTCTATCTCCTAGAATGGCTCCTCCGGTGAAAGGGCTAGAAGGATCTACAGCAACAATGCCAATTTTCCTCTCATTTTCTCTAAGATGCACAACCATTTGGTCAACCAAGGTGCTCTTGCCTGAACCAGGAGAGCCCGTAACTCCTACAACAAGTGATTTCCCTGTGTGGGAGAAAATTTTTTTCATCATTTCCTGCGCAGCAGTTCTATTGTTTTCTGCCAGAGAGATAGCTCGGGCAATAGCTCTATGGTCTCCTTTAATAAGTTCTCGGGCTAAATCCATTATTTTCGTCTTTCCTGCTTATGCCTTGTATTCGGTCTCTCTTCAAAGTTAAATTCTTCTCTGGACTTAATCTAATTTATATGGCAGGGCTGAGAAGTTAGTTCGTGAAACTAGTATTCGGAAAGAACTTTTTGGGCAATAATCCAGCGCTGTATTTCCGAAGTTCCCTCTCCGATAGTGGCTAATTTTGAATCTCTGTAGAATTTTTCTACAGGATAGTCTTTTGTAAACCCGTATCCTCCAAAAATTTGAACCGCCATAGAAGAAGCTTTCACAGCTAACTCGCTTGAAAAGAGCTTAGCCATGGCAGATTCTTTGGGAATCTTCTTTCCCTGGTCTTCAATGAACGCTGCTCTATATGTCAAAAGGCGAGCAGCCTCCAATTCGGTAAAACCATCAGCCAGCATCCACTGAATAGCCTGAAAATTGGCTATGGGTTGATTAAATTGACTCCGCTCTTTTGCATATTTTAAGCTCGACTCCAAAGCTCCGGCAGCAATGCCTAAAGAAAACCCGGCGATACTGACTCGACCTCCGTCCAAAATAGTCATGGCTTGCCTGTAGCCTTCCCCTTCTTGGCCGATGATATTCTCGGCAGGAATTTTTACATCTTCAAAAATAAGTTCAGAAGTATCGGCTGATCTTATGCCCAACTTATCTTCCTTTTTCCCGGGTTTAAAGCCTTTCATTCCTTTCTCTAAGATAAAAGCAGAAATTCCCTTCCTTCCTTTCTCAGGATCAGTGACAGCCATAACCACCAGGATTTCAGCTAAAGAACCGTTAGTGATGAAAAGCTTCGACCCGTTGAGCACCCAATAATTCCCCTCTTTCCGAGCTTTAGTTTTCAAAGCCGCTGCATCGGAACCGGCCTCCGCTTCAGTAAGCCCCCAGGCTCCTAAAGTCTGCCCAGAAGCCAGTCTTGTCAGGTATTTCTTCTTTTGTTCTTCATTCCCGAAGAGATTAATATGATTTGAACATAGCGAGTTGTGGGCTGCAATTACCAAGCCAACAGAAGGATCTACCTTGGAAATCTCTTCCAGGATAATGACATAATCCACATTAGAATAGCCTGCCCCTGAATATTCTTGAGGAATGACAATGCCCAACAATCCCATTTCTCCCAATTTCTTTGTCAGCTCCTCCGGCCATTTTCCGCTTTCATCACTCTCCTTAACAAAGGGTTGAATCTCCTTTTCAGCGAAATTTCGGATTGAGTCTTTTAAAATTTCTTGTTCTTCAGTGAATAAAAAATCCATCCTTTCTCTCTCTCTTTAGGAAAAATTATCGGAGAAATTTCGAAGAATGAACACTTCTTCCGTGTGGCATTAAAAAGATTTCCTTTTTCTTTTTCCATATTACTTTTAAGCTTTTCATTAATCAAGGAAAATTTGGTGAATTAAGCACCTCCATTTCCGTTATTAGAAAAGGTTTTGGGAAATAGCTTAGCTTTCTTCAGATTTTTAACGCCATTCTCCATTCGCTCTTTTATTTTATTATAAGAGATTGCTTCGTCGCTTCGCTCCTCGCAACGCTTCGTTCAAACTTACTCGCCGCCCGACTCTATCGGGTTCCCTCGAAGAGCGAATTCCGAAGGCTAAATCTTCAATGGTCGCTGCAGCTATTTCCCAAAACCTATGGCTTAACAATGAGCTGCAACAGATATGATGATGCTTCCTTTGGTGCATCCACGAGCCTAGGCACTGACAGGCTTTTTTAGAGCTTTGGACCGTTTGGCGGCCTCGGTTTGACATGATTATTCAAATCGTCTAAATTTAGGACATGATTATAGGAATACTAAAAATTATACTTTATGCCTTCCTAGCCTACATCATTTTCCTGATATTCCGTTTTTTCAGGGCTTTGAACAAAGCCAGCAAGCCTCCAAGAGCTTCAAAAGGAGCTTCGGGCATTATGGTAAAAGATGAATTCTGTAATACCTATCTCCCAAAAGAAAACGCAATCAGGCAAGTTTACGAAGGAAAAGAATATTATTTTTGTTCTAGCGAATGCCGCCAGAAATTTTTAGAACAAAAAAAATCTCAGTAATCCCACCAAGTAGGCTGGTTTACAAAGTCCCTTTTACAATTATTGTAAGGTTTGATTTATTAAATCCACGTTTTAAATCATATAAAAAAGATTGCTTATTTGATAAATCAAAATCTGCAAAATAAAGCGGTGGGTTTGATGAATCAAACTCCTACAATATCAAAACAAACCTTGTTCAAAAGTGTGGGATTGATGAATCAAGCCCTAACAATATAGGAACTAGCTGGGTATGTTAAATCAAGCCCCTGCAGCTTACCAGAAATCAGAAAAAGTTACCCGGAAATCTTTGAATTCGGCTTTGTATTCTTCCCAATTGACATCGACTTTATCCACCTGGGCCAAAGGAGGTCCCTCGTTTAACCTGTTAATCAGCTCTTCGATATTTTCTTTATCTCCTTCGGCTAATGCTTCTACCTGACCGCTCCTTATGTTTCTCACCCATCCTGTTAGATTAAGTGAGGAAGCCCATTTTTGAGTATGATCACGGAAAAAGACGCCTTGAACTCGCCCTGAAACGAAAATATGTGCCCTTGCCTTCATTTGAAACTTAAAATATGTTAGCATATCCCTCGGCAAATAGTAAATAATTCGGGATTCTTAATAATAAAAATTTTTCGCCAAGAATAAAGTTTTGACCCTAAAAAAAATTCTTCTCTCCGTAGCAGGATACGATCCAACATCAGGAGCAGGTGTCTCACTCGATTCAAAAGTTTTCCAGCTCTTAGGCTTCCAAGGAATGACTGCTCTAACCTCCATAACTTCGCAAAACACAAAGGGCGTTAGGAAAGTTCATTGTCTTCCTCCTGATCTCCTCTGGGATCAGTACCAAACACTTCGTGAAGATGTTACTTTTTCAGGCATTAAAGTCGGGATGGTCGGTTGGGGAAAAAACATTGAAGTTATAAAGCGCATCTTAGCAGATAATCCTAACATCAAGAAAGTTGTTGATCCGGTCTTTAAATCAAGCTCAGGTGCCTGGCTTTTAGAGAAAGATTCAATCCCCGGTTACATCTCCAAGATAAAAGGACAGGCCTCGCTCCTTACTCCAAATTTGGAAGAGGCAGGTATGATATCTGGAATAAAAATCAAAAGCACAGAAGACATGAAAAAAGCTGCCAAAAACATCTTCTCCCTCAGCAGCATTCCCTGTTTCCTAAAGGGAGGGCGCTTTCCAGGCCAGATGGTCAATTTGCTTTACGACGGGAATAATTTTCATTCTTTTAAAAAGGAAAAAATCAGAAAAGAGGTCCATGGAACAGGATGTTTTCTATCCTCGAGTCTTTTGGGTTACATGGTTAAAGGAAACTCCCTGGAAAAAGCCTGTCTTCTCGCAACCCAACTCACCCACAAAGCAATTAAGAGCGCAATCAAAATCGGTCAGGGACAATACATCATAGCTATTTAAATAAAAAAAGTGGGCTTGATAATTCAAGCCCCTACAAAAATCAAATCCCCTACAATATGGATAAGGTGGATTTGATGAACCAAACCCTTACAATATTAAGAATTAAAAAGGGAAAGGATTACTCTTTCGTCAAAAAGAGACCCTTCCCCTTTTCCTGTATAAAAAGGTGGATTTGATGAATCAAACCCCTACAAAAATCAAGCCCCTACAAGAAATTAATATGGGATTGATGAATCAAATTCCTGCATTAACTTTCAAGTTGTTTTTTTCCTGCTTCGTCCACTTTAAAAAGAAGCCTTTGGAGCAGGACGGGGCCTATAATCTGGTTGATGGCAATAATAGCCAAAACTAAAGCCTTAAATTCACCTCCCCACTCCGGAAAAGCTCTTTCCACGATCACGGCCATTCCCAAAGCAACTCCTGCCTGAGAGATAAATCCTGCCCAACTGTGCTTTTGAACTCCTGGTTCCTCTTTGGCAATCTTTGCTCCGACATAGGTACCTGAAAATTTTAAAATGCCTCTCCAAACGACAAAAATTAAGGCTAATACCCAACTTCTGTGCAAACCCTCCAAATTAAGTGAGGCACCAGAAATCGCAAAAAAAACAACATAGATTGGAACAGAGATCTTCTCAATAGCTTGTATCAGGCTATCCCCTCGAGAAGAAAAATTTTCCACAAAAAATCCAGCCACCAAACAGATCATAAGAGGGTGAAGCCCAAGCCCATGGGAAATTTGATAGGTAAAAAAGGCTACGCCCAGGATGAAGACAGCTGTTTCTCTGTTTATAAACTTGAGGTAGAGTACTATCCCTAATCCTACGAGGCTCCCCAGTAATACAGAACCTCCAACCTCCCGCAGAACCATTGCCATAACATCAGCTTCAATGGCTTTCCCGGAAAGCGCTAAGAATTTAGACAAAGAAAGGGAAAGAGCAAAGATCGCGATAACAAAAAAATCCTTGATGACCGCAGTGCTCAAGATAAGGTCTGTGTATTTGCCCTTGGCATTCGTCTCGGTTATGACAGCTATAGTTGTTGAAGGAGAAGTCGCAGTAGCCAGAGTGCCTAAAAGAATGGATAAAGCAAATCCCTGAGCAAGGTTCTTTTCCGCGAAAAAAGGAAAAAAGGAACGGCCTAAAAGGCCAAAAATCACGAAACCAGCTATAATTATGACTGTTTGAAAGATAAGAATTGAGAAAATTGTTTTCATATTTTTTCTGAGCTCGGCTATCCTCATCTCCCCCCCAGCGGTTAAAGCGATTAAACTCAGCGCCAGCCCATCAAGAAGCTGCAGATTTTCAACATCTCCTATGCTCAGGAATTTCAGGATATAGGGTCCACAAAAAAATCCAGCTAGAATAAATCCTGTAATTTGAGGGAGTTTGAAACGATTTATTGTTTTCCCTACCAAAAAGGCAAAAATCAATATAAATCCAAGAGAAATGGTCGGAGAAAAACTCGAATTGGAGAAAGGAGCCAAGGAGGAGCTTTTCAAAAAAAGCATGATAAAAAATACAACAGCCAACACAATAATATTCATTTTTCCGTATCAAGCTTGATGATAGAATTCTTTAAGGCCCAGGGGCTTAAAAGCTCGCTTAAAATTGTGGCAATCAAAGCTACAGAAACAAAAACATCAATTAGAGGGAAAGGATAAATCAATTTTAGGCTAACGATAAAAGCGACTGCAATCCCTCCTGAAGAGAGAAAACAGAGACCGAAGAGCGCAGGCAAAGGAAAAGAAAAACGAAGAATCTTTCCCAAAGGACGTAGCGGAAAAGAGTATCCCACTATCCTTAATATGAGTAAAATTACAACCAAGAGAGCGATTTTATAATCAAGATTAAATTCCCAGAGGGCGCCGATTAGAATAAGAAAAATGATATAAAACGGTTTTTCGGTAGAAAGAATGAGAGGATAGAGTTTTTCCTGAATTCTGGTTAGATTGGAAAAAGTTATGCCCAAGACCATGCAGATATATAGGGGAGGAAGGTTGAAATAGGCGGCTGTCCCGGATGCAAAGAAAACCAGCCCCAGCAGATAAACCAGTAAATCATGTTCTGAAGTTTTTTTGATAGTCAAAAAATGAAAAACGTAGGCGACGAAAACGGGAAATATCGTTGAGCACAGGAGGAGAACAAGTCCTTTACTAAAGATGCTGCTTTTAAGAAAAGGAAAGTGCCAGAAAGAAGCGACCAAGGCAAGCCCTCCTATTCCCCAGAATCCACTCACGCTGACCAAAAATCGAGCTAAATGATAGTAGTTTCCTTTTTGGGGTATCTCGGATGAGGCGAATTTAAGAAGAGAGGGAGAATTAAGACTCAAAAGAAGACCCAGAACAACAGCCATCCCATAAAGTAGAGAGGATGGCTCGGAGGGAAAAATATATCTCATTAGCCATCCAGAGGCTGCTACCACAAGACAGATCACAAAAAGAGATTGTAAAAGAGAAAGTTCAACGTATTTCTGAGGAAATCTACGGAGATATCTGTATTCGAGTTGGAATCCAAAAATGAATCCTATCCATCCCAGCCCAAGGCTGATTAGAGGATTAAGCCCTTCCAGAACTCCAGCGCTTAAAACATTCAGACCATTCTTTCCTAGAGAAAGACCTAAAAATATATAGATAAGACCGGATAGAAAAAAGTAGCTCAGGGGTAAGAAAAGCTTTTTTCTTTTGAAGAGAAATTGAGAGCCAAGAAAAGCAATAAGCACAAGAAGGCCGAAAGCGAAAATGGCTTTCATTAATACTATATTTCAGGCTTCAAGCCCTCGACTTTATCTAACGGAAGCGTGAATATAATTCCTGTTCCCGGCTCATTCAAATTTCCTAATATCTTCTTAAGCAGCTTGATGACAGGCTTTTCCTTTTCATCCTTGATAACAGAAAGAATTGTTTTATTGTGAGGTTTTTCCCCTGCAAACATGAATCTTAAGCCAAGGAAAATCGGAACTTCTTCAGACAAGATATGGCCCATTCCGCTACTCTCAATGACTGTTGCTCCGGTTATTCCTATTTCAAGAAAGCCCTCTAGAACTTCTTCAAGCTTTTCAACCTTGTTAAGAATCAAAATCAAAAGTTTCATTAAATCTTATCTTCCTCTTTTTTTAAGATCAAACGAATGTCATGTGACGACTTAGCCTTCTTTGCTTTCTCCGCAAACTTTGTTTCTTTGACCATGCGACAAATATGAGCAAGCAATCTAAGTTGAGAACCGGGATTGTCTTTGTCCCCTAACAGGAGGAGGATGATATAGGTAGGCATTTTATCCGCAGCTTCAAAATTGATTCCTTTCCTCATTAGAGCCAGAGCAAGAAGAGGCTTTTCAATTTTTTCTATCAAAGCGTGAGGTACGGCTATTCCTTTCTCTAAACATGTACTTCCCAGCCCCTCTCTTTTCAGAAGCTCCTCAACTATGCCTTTTTTCTTAGAAATCAATCCTCTTTTCTTAAGAGCAGAAACAATTTCTTCAAGGACATATCTTTTATCTCCTGGCTCTAAATCGAGGAAAATGTTATCTTCTTTTAAAAGTTCGTAAATTTTCATTCTTCGCCTCTAATAATTGGATAGAAATTGAGATCTGGTTCTGACTTTGCACATTTCTTCTTTAATCACAGTCCTTTGATGCTATCCTCTCTATTTATGACCACGATTAGATGTTAAAAGTCAAGACACAACCTATTTTTTGATCGATTCTTCCCTCTCCTTATCCATGACTATGATTAGATTTTAAAAATCAGGACTGTATCCCTTTTTAAAGGCTCCTTTTTATTCAACAGGCTTCAGGATTAAAATTCCTGCTCCCTTTTCTTCGATATCATCTGGATCGAAGAGCATCGGATGGTACTGGCCTTCCAGCCAGAGCGGGATCTGATTATCGTAAAACCGGCCGAGAAAATGGCCGCTTTCTCCAGAGCTAAGGACACAAACAGAATTTCTGAAATCAGATAAATCAATAATTTGACGGTAAGAAACTCCCCAATTTCCTTTAAACCTCGAAGATGAAGAACACCTTATTGTAAAAGCATCGCCGCCGAGAGGGTAAGGACCTCTGTTAAGAAATTTCAAAATAGGGATCTCACCCAACGAATGCTGAAAACGAAAGGAATTTATCTTCATCCAATCCCATCTGTCTGCAGAGCCATATTGCTTCTCTAGCCACTTATAAGCTTTATCCAAGCTAATCTCTATTATTTCCTCTCTTGTCTCTACGGTTTGAGTCTCTTTTTTATCGAACCAAGGCGAGAGAGGGTCAGCAAAGATTCTGAGAAGTCCGGCCTGTTTGCGCTTGAAAAATGAATCAAATCTTTCGTAATCTTCGCCGAGGTCGTCTTTAAAAACCTCCTCATGGAAAAAAATCATGAAAATTTTGTAGAGAGCAGCCTCTTTTCCTGAAGACATCCGTAAATCCCAGGTCTTCAGGATATCAAGAGCCTGCTTTGACTCTCCTTCTGCTATCCTTGTTTCCTGTATGTAAGGAAGAAACATCTCTCCCTTTTTGGAAAACACGTCGTTCTGGATAACCTTCATCGTCTGCACACTATGCTTTTCCAGCTGAAGGAGCAATTCTATTATTCTCTCTGCTCTGAAAGGTGCTTCCCAGTCATAGCCCATGTAATGAGGAAAATTATCAGGAATGATTTTATTGTTGGCAGTGACGATTAACCCGCTCTCAGGATTATAGAAATTAGGTTTTTCTTCTTCCTTTAGATAACCTTGCCATCTGCCTTCTTCTTTCCAGGCAGGAAAAGGAAAAAGAGCAGCCACCTCTTCTCTTATAGGAATTTTCCCGCTTAAATAGTAGCCGATATTTCCTTCTTTATCGGCGTAGACAAAATTCTGAGGAGGAGCATCAAACAGCTTCAAAGCATCAACAAATTCCTGCCAATTTTGGGCTTTGTTGAGAAGATAGAATGATTCCATGGTTCTCCCGCCATCATAGATCGTCCAGCTCAAAGAAAGAGGCTTCTCGTTTTTGCTGAGAACAGGAGAAACAACTGGGCCCCGTTCTGTCCAGCTTACTTCGATTCTTTCGGAATCCTTCTCTCCTCTTATCTTGATTCTTTCTTCTTTTGTAAAAAGAGGCTTCCATTCATCATTATCCCAGTACATATCTTTAGAGGAGTTAAGTTTTTCAATGTAAAGATCCTGAACATCCACTCCGGAGTTAGTTATTCCCCAGGCTATAGATTCATTATGGCCGATTATGACCAACGGAACTCCAGGAAGAGAGACGCCTACAGCATTTAGACCGGGACAGGAAAGATGAATTTCGTACCAAATGGGAGGAAGACTGATTTCAAGGTGGGGATCATTAGCCAAAAGAGGCTTTCCGGACTCAGTGCGGCTCCCGGCCAAAACCCAATTGTTACTTCCCTGAAAAGGATGCGAGATAGGCCAATCAGACAAAGGCACATCCTCTATTTCGAGGTGAGGGGCGGCGATTCCTTCTTCTAATATCTGGAGAGCTTTTTGGGCACCGAGCTCTTTTACTAACTTTGCCCTCAAAATTTCGCTTTGATAATCTACGCAGAGAATCAAGGCCATTATTTCCCTAACAATTAGAGAATCCAGAGGACCCCATGGTTGAGGTCGATATCCTAATAGCAAGAATTCAGGGGGCCAGTTCAATCTTCGGGAATTCATCCAGGAATTGACTCCCTGGCTATATGAAAGGATTAGAGTTTTCATCTTGGGTGAGAGTTTCTCAAAATCTCTCTTAGCTGCTTCTTTAAGATCCAAGGTTCTTATAAACCTGTCTCTCTCCAGGGCTTTTCTGCCAAATATTTCAGAAAGTTTCCCCATACCTGCTCTGCGGGTAAGTTCCATTTGCCACATTCTCTCCTGGGCATGAACATAGCCGCAGGCAAAAAAGAGGTCTTTTTCGTTTTGAGCAAAAATATGAGGAACTCCCCAGCTATCTCTTATTATTTTGACGTCTGTTTCCAGACCTGTTAAAGAGTCATTCCCCTCTATCTTTGGTATGGAGCGATAAAAATGAACAAAAAAGAAGACAAGGCAACCTAAAAGGAAAAAAAGGATAGAGATTATGGCGAATTTAAAAAGTTTTTTCATCAAAAATCAGAATTATCTTGTTACTTTTCCTCAGCGCCGGCAATTTCATCCGCTTTTCTCAAGACTTCGTCAGAAAACTTAATCCCTTGCTTATCTGCAGCATCCAGGTTTAGGTGCATCCTTACTTTGCTCATGTATTGAATGGGGATCTTAGCAGGGCTCTCACCGCTTTTAACCCTGAAGGCGATTTCTCCGGCTTTATAACCCATATCGAAAAAATCCCACCCCAGGGCTGCACAAGCTCCACGATGAGTGGAGAGCAGAAAACCGCCAAAAAGAGGAATTGAATTTTCCGCTGCTACAGTGCCTATGGTTTCGAAAGAGGCGTTTATCGTATTATCTGAAATTTGATAAATAGCATCTATTCTTTTATTTATTAGGAGTTGAGCGGAATGAAGGACTTCGTTTTTATTGGCGATAGGAACATCCACTATATCAAAGCCCAGATCTCTTGCTTTTCTTTTAGCTACTTCTAAATAAAATTCTGAATTGATCTCTGCCGGTGTCCACAAAGTTCCGAGTCTTTTAGCTCTGGGCAAAATTTCCTTGATAAACTCTAAACTCTTTTCTATAGGTCCTCTTGAAGAAACTCCTGAAACATTGCTCCGGTGGTCCTGGGCGGACTTGCCAGCACCTGCCAGGAAGGGATTAGCAACAGAAGAAAATATGATTGGAATTTCATGGGTTGCAATCAGAGCTGCCTGGAGACACGGAGTTGAAAGAGCAACAATCATATTCACGCCTCCATCGACAAAGTCCTGAGCAATCCTCTGGACTTCGGGAAGATTTCCATAGGCGTTCCTTATTTTCAGCCGGATATTCTCATTATCCCTTAAACCATTATCTTCCAAAGCACGTATAAAGCCGTCTCGAACCGCATTAAGTGTAGGAGCATCGTTAAACTGAAAAACGCCAATCGTATAAAGGCTTTCTTGTTTTTGTTCGCAACAAAGGAAAACGAGCAGGGGAAATAAAAAAAGAATTAAGAGTTTTCTCATTTACATATTCCTTTTTTTTCTTAAACATAATAATCAAAAAAAACCTCGTGAGCAATCTTTTTTTCACAATAGGTTTTGAGAAATAGCCACAGCGACCATTGAAGATTTAGCCTTCGGAGTTCGCTCTTCGAGGGTACCCGACATAGTCGGGCGGCGAGTATGTCTGAACGAAGCAATCTCTTATAATAAAATAAAAGAGCGAATGGAGAATGGCGTTAAAGATCTGAAGGGAGCCAGGCTATTTCTCAAAACCTTTTCTAATAACGAAAATGGAAATGCTTTCAATGCTTCCATATTACTTTTATAATTTGAATTTTTTTGGGATAATAAGGCATAAATTAAACGGAAACAAAATGTGATCGTATGGCGAACTATTTCATAGGCACGGCTGGCTGGAGCTACGATGACTGGGAAGGGATCGTTTATCCCCAAAAAAAGGGACGCGGTTTTCACCCTCTTTTATTCTTAGCACAGTATATAAATATTATAGAAATAAACAGCACATTTTACAGACCGCCTGTAATCCAAATTTCTCTTTCTTGGATAAAAAGAGTTGAAAACTACCCTGATTTTCTGTTCGCCGTCAAGCTTCATCAGGTCTTCACCCATAAGAGGAAAGACTTCACCCAAAAAGACGTGGATGATTTTAAGCTCGGCATCGAACCTCTCAGGGCACGGGAGAGGTTAGCCTCTATCTTGATTCAATTTCCGTGGTCTTTTGTAAGTACAATCTCCAACAATGAATATCTGATTAATTTATTCAGATCTTTCTCCGACTATCCTCTAGCTTTGGAGGTGAGGCATTCCTCCTGGGATAATTCTAATTTTTATAGGCTTCTCTCTGAATACAATGTTTGCTTCTGCAACATCGACCAGCCTATATTCCGCAACTCAATCAAGCCTAGCTCTATCAGCACAAATTCCGAATTCTCCTACGTTAGGCTGCATGGACGAAACTACAAGAATTGGTTTAAACAAGATGCCGGCCGGGATGAACGATACAATTATCTCTACACGAAGGAAGAAC
The DNA here is from genome assembly GCA_011773465.1 of Candidatus Aminicenantota bacterium. Classification (GTDB taxonomy): domain Bacteria; phylum Acidobacteriota; class Aminicenantia; order Aminicenantales; family Aminicenantaceae; genus SOIV01. Next base: position 113,364 of record WVXO01000070.1, read on the forward strand.
TCGAAGATTGGATAAAGAGAATAAAAGATTTGGGTAATCAAAGCAGCAAAGTCTATATCATCACTAATAACCACTATAGAGGACAAGCATTAGCTAATGCTCTTCAGATCAAAAATTTAATTACAGGTGAAAAACTGGACATTCCCCCTCTTCTTGTCGAACAATACCCTGTTCTTAAAGAATTGGGAAAAGAATTAAGAGAGGGCCAACTCGGTTTATTCGACGAAAAATAGGAGTCAATAAGAGGAGAACTAAAAGCATGTGGTGGGAAAACAACTTCCTGAATGTCAAAGGGAAAAAACTCTATCTTGGGGATAAAGACGCCACAAAGGTAGCCCAAGCACACGGAACTCCGCTTTATGTTTACAGCAAAACCCAAATTCTTTCTAACTTTTCAGCGCTTCTTAAGGCTTTCACTGGCAAAACATCGCTGCAGGTTAGACTGTACTATGCCATGAAAGCAAACCCTCATCCAGAAATCTTGAAAACTCTGAAAAAGGTTGGGGCCTGTATAGATGCAGTCTCTCCAGGGGAAGTCGCTGAAGCTCTTCGTGCGGGATTCTCCGCGGATAGAATATTTTTCACAGGGACCAGCGTCAGCGCAGAAGACCTCAAACTGGTATTCGATCAGGATGATCTGTTTATCAACATAGATGCTTTAGAACAACTGGAACTTATGAAAGAAGTCAGGGAGAAATGGTTCAAGCACAAAAAGATTAAAATAGCCGTAAGATGGAATCCCGGGATAGGAAGGGGATTTGACTCGAAGGTCGTTACTGCCGGAGAAAAAACATACGACGGAATCCCGATTAAATTCGGCGTTGAAGAGAATAAGGTTATCCAGACTTTCGCCAGGGCATCTCAGTATGGTTTTACTCCTACGGGATTGCATCACCATCTAGGCTCTGGCTGGACCAAGCAGGATTTCGAAGCGGTAAAAGATGCTGTTGACAAGATGATCCAGAAAGCATCTGAGGGGCAAGAACAGGGATTTTCCCTTGAATTTCTTGATTTCGGCGGCGGATTCGGACCCCAATATTCTTCAGAGCAGGAAAAGTTCCCGGTTAAGGAATATGTAGAATATATTTGCCAAAAAATAAAAAAATCGGACTTGGGGATAAAAACCATCGCCATGGAGCCAGGAAAATATTTAGTTGGAGACGCGGGTGTTTTGCTGGCCAAAGTTGAGTATTTGAAAAAAAGCTACGACAACCTCTTTGCTTGTGTGAATGCAGGAACCTTTAACACTGTGCCAAGACTTGCCATTTATTCTGGAGCCTATCATCATATCGTTAATTGTTCCAACGTTAATCATGGGAAAAAGGAACGGATTACAGTTGCCGGAAACCTGTGCGAGACAGGAGATGTCTTCGGAAAAGAAATAGAAATGCCAGCGCCGAAGAGGGGCGATATTCTGGCCGTACTGTGTGCTGGGGCCTACTGCAAAAGCATGGCTTCAGGTTTCAACCTGAGAGAAATACCAAAAGAAATCATCATTTAATTATCCCTTTCTTAAAATTGCAGGGACTTGATTTACCTGTAGGGGTTTGATTCATCAAACCCACCTTCTTATGTAGGGACTTGATTTATCTGTATGGTTTGACTCATCAAACGCACCTTTTGAGGATTTTGCATAAATTTTATCCATTGTAGAGGTTTGATTCATCAAACCCACTTTCTTATGTAGAGCCTTGATTTACCAAGCCCACCTTTTCATTGATGAAAAAATGGGGCATGTCCCCATTTTTCAATATTGTAGGGGCTTGATTTATCAAGCCCGCCTTTGTATCAGTAAATAGGAAAATCCCCTAATTTTTATCCTAATTTCTATCAATTCTTAAATTTTTATATTATGAATTCTTACTTAAGATTTCCTTGAGAGTAGTTTCGGTTTCAGGATACAGGAATCGATATCCCGCTTCAAGAAGTCTTTTTGGCTTAACTCTCTGACCTGATAAAAGCGTCTCCTCTGCCATCTCACCTAAATACATGCGTAGCACAAAACTTGGAACAGGCAACCAGGAAGGTCTCTTCATTATCCTCCCAAGAATGCGAGCAAAATCTTTCTGTTTCATTTGATGAGGTGCGGTTAGGTTGAAAACGCCATGTAAATCCTCTCTTTCCATAAGAAAAAGGATTGCCTTGAGTTCATCCTCGAGATGAATCCAGGAAAACCATTGCTTTCCGCTTCCCAGGCGGCCTCCAACAAAAAGACGAAAAGGTTTTATTAGGCGAAAAAAGGCTCCTCCTTCTCTTCCAAGAACAATACCAGAGCGAATGATTACACGCCTGATATCCTGAGTCTCAATTTCTTGAGTAGAAAGCTCCCACTTTTTGACTACATCTGCAAGGAATCCTTTGCCAGAAGAAGACGATTCATCAATAATTTCATCCTCACGTGAGCCATAATAACCAATAGCTGAAGCCTGAATGACTACCTCAGGCTTGTTATCAACAGACTTCAACGCTTCAACCACAGCTCTTCCTGCATCGAGCCTGCTCTGAAGGATAGATTGCTTCTTTTTTGGCGTCCATCGTCCAGAACCTATGTTTTCGCCAGCCAAGTTCACAACGGCATAAGCGCCGTTAGCATAATCCTGCCATATTCCGGAGCTTTTCCCGTCCCACTCAACGACTGTAGCATCGGCTCCGAAGATTTTCTCTCCTTTTTTTTTGCTACGAGAAAGAGCAACGACCTCATAGTTTTCTTCAAGCAGACGAAAGCAGAGGGCTTTACCGATAAATCCAGTAGCGCCTGTAACTATGATACGAGCCATTTTTTTAATCCCCTCTAAATTAATTTTTTCATCTCTAATCTTCAATCACAGAAGATTATAAAAGCGAGTATTTTAGCAAAAGGGTAGCACTTAGGGAAATATCTCCCTCTTATTATTTTTTTACTTTTTGAATCTATTGAAATGAGCAACTTTTTTTAGAGCAAATCTCTCTGGCCTCTTTTTCTCCAACTCTACCTGTTTCTTTGAAAGAATCGGGCTGATCTTTTTAGAATGTCTGCCGACAATTATCAAGGTGATGACTTTATATTCGTCTGGAATATCAAGGATTTCTTTTGTTTTCTTCGGGCTGAATCCAGCAATAGGATGAGCCACAAGACCTAATTCAGTCGCTCTCAACAGGAGAAAACCTACAGCGAGTCCGCAATCGAATTGATGGTACTCTCTATCCTTGATAATGCAGTCATCCTTTCTTTTACTGAAAACAGCTATGATCATAGAAGCTGAAAAAGCCCATTCGTTTCCCTTTGACAGAGCTGCACGCATTTCTTTTAAAAGTTTGAAATCCGAGACAAAAACAAATCGAGCGGGTTGATTATTAAAGCATGAAGGAGCAAGCTGAGCGCTGCGGGCCAAATCTCTGATCAAATCCTTCGTTATCTTTACATGTTCTAAAGAGCGATAAGCTCTTCGTTGGTTTATGGCACGAATGACATCCAATTGCACCCCCTATTAATTCCATGAATTTCAAAATTTTTCTATTTAAATAGATTTTCTGCTTCTTTTCCTATCTTGCCATTTCAAGTTTTGTTTATCAAACCAAAATTTTAATTTTATGATCAAAAAGTGCGGGCTTGATAAATCAAGCCCCTACAGGCGAATCAAGCCCCTACTTTAATTGGATTTGGTGAATCAAATCAATACGTTAAAGAAAAGGGAACTTTTCTTTATAACAATGCGTATTTATTAAATGAATTTTCTTTGGAAATTTTTATATTTTGTTATAATTATAAATGTCAACAAACAGAAGGAGAATAGTATGAAAAAAATAACTTCAATTCTATCTCTACTTGCCTTTCTTTTAACTCTTTTCTATGGAATATCTTTCTGCCAAGAGGTTGACCTCAGCGGAACGTGGGAAGGAACAAGTGAAATTCCTGAGGAACCAGAACCGGATCAAATAACCTTAGTCCTGGAAAAGATAGATGGGGAATACAGTGGGACTGTTAACGATTCACTAGGATTTGCCGAGGATGCCGAAGTAGAGGATATCGAATTTAAAGACAACACCTTAAAATTCACTTTCACCATCTTCAACGGATTCGAGTATATGAAAGTATATACAACTTTGACTGTTGAAGGAGATAAAATGAGCGGCTACTGGGAGACAGAAGATGGTAACTCAGCTACAATAGAGTTGAAAAGAAAAGATTAAAATAATTAAAGATTATTTTTTCTTCAATTTTTCTTAGTTTTTATCATCAACCCGACTTCTTCAGACGACTTCCCAAAAGGTTTAGTTTGAACTTCCTTATTATCTCAGGAGGGGTCTTCTCGCCCTCCAAACTCTCAAAATGAAGGGCATCAAAAGGGCATTGAACAATACAAGCGCCGCATTGAATACACCTTTCTCTGCCGATCATTGAAGCAGTATGCTCTATTTTATCCACTTCAAAGCAGTTTCGAGGGCAAACCTGCTCACAAAAGCCTGCTCCTCTGCAATCTTTCTTATCAAGGACAACCTCCAGTTGTTTCTCCGCAAGCAATCCACCCCTGAAGGTTGGAGTACTGCCAGCCAAATCAAAACTTAAGATAATAATGACAACAAATGAAATGATACTCCAGCGTAAAACTACTCCCCAAGAAAAATCTTCGGCTAAAACATTATGAGCAGAAAGCGCCACTACTATTCCAATCCACAAAAGCAATTGAAAGCTCATACGTCTTATCTTGGAAAAGAAGGAACCAATCTTTTTTCCTTCTGAACTCATAAAGCGGGAATAAAGAGGAAAGGATAAAAAGATTATAAAAGAAAGCCCCCAAACTAAAAGAATTAAAGCAAAAACAGATTTTGGCCAGAAAAAAATCATGATGAGAGAAAGAATCACTGATAGAAAAAAAGCCCAGGCAATGGCCATCTCTAGGCGTTGTGTCCAGGGAAAAGCGATCCCACTCATTACTTTTGTTTTTTTTAAATTATTTTTCAAAAAATGAGGAATATCCTTGGCATTAACAGGACCCCAGATCACTCTCCATCCAGTCTTTTGCTTGATAATATTGGCTTCCACTCCTGGAGCTGCAAGCTGTGGAAGGATTATTTTCTTCTGGGCGACAAGGTCTTCAATTCCGCTGGTCTTCAGCACAGAAATAACCTCATGATTCGTCAGATGACCCCCGGCTGCAGCACACCAGACGTTGATTCCCCGGCTGTTGGCTACAAGAAGAAAAGCATCCATTCTTTTCAGCGCTCGTTTGACTCTCTGAACAGTGAGATGAAAATTGCAGGTCAGAAAAACTGGCGAATCCTTCCCTGTATTCCCTATCTTTATCAAACCTGTTTTGCAGGGAAAAGGGGAAAGCCTCAGAAGTGTTTCCAGGGCATTAAAAACTACAAAACTTAAAAATCTCATTTGGTTTTTCTTTAGGGCTTCCTTGCTATCAGCTCGATGAAGTTTTCGCCTCTGTTCAATTTGATTGATTCAATTTCAAAGCCCGAGCCACTTATTTTTTCTGGTAGATTTTTCAGAGCTCGTGTTGTTGTCTGAGTGAATATAAATACCACGGCTCCAAAGAATAGACGCCTCAGTCCGTTAATTATTTTTTTATAAACTTTATCGGGCCTCACTTCATCTGCGACGAGCAAGAGTCCTCCCGGCTTCAATATTCTTTTGGCCTCTCGCAGAGAAAAGGAAAGCTCATCCTCGGCTAATTCAGAAAAAAAAAGGCCGCTCATCACCGCGTCGTAGCTATCCGCTTCTTCCCGGTCTAGCTCGGCAACGCCCATCTCGCCAAACTCAATTTTCTGGTCAAGGTTTAACTTATCTGCCCGAATTTTAGCAATCTCTAACATTTGAGAATTGATATCTATTCCCTTCACTGTCCCCCCTTGCTGGGCAGCTCTAAGACTCAAGGCTCCTGTCCCACAACCTATATCAAGTACCTTATCTTCTTCCTTTATGCGTGAGGCTAATCGATCATAAATTTTATCCAGTCTTCCCCTAGTAAGAAGTCGAATCCCTAGGTCATACCTCTTGGGAGCTGACTCAAGAATCTTCATGAGGATGTAAGTGCTCATTTGCAGACTTTTAGCTCTTTCTTTGCGAGCTCTCTTTAACTAAGGTTATCCAATTTAAATTTTTTTGCCAGATAAATTCATCATTTTTCAGACTGGGTTTGCTGCGCCTAAAACTTATAACGCAATTAGAGTTTCATAAAATATAGGATAAGACTGATTGTTATTTTATCTCGATTCCTCCAAACATTGCAGTTGCCCTGATGAAGAGGGTGGCTTTTGTTTCTGCCGGGGGCACTGCTTTATGCTTATCTTCAACTCCTCCAAAAATTGAACTGCTGTCAACAACGACTTCCCAATCATTAGGAACTAGAACTTCAATTCCGCCAAAAATTGCCGTTAACTCAATAGTAGCTTTATTATCCGCCAGACCTGCCTGAGTAAAATCTAGATCGATGCCGCCAAAAAGAGCTGTTGCCTTGCCTCCCCGAAATTCCGGTGTGTTAAAACGCCTCTTTATTCCCGAAAAAATTATAAAAGCATCTAAATCTTTCTCTTTGATTTCAGGGGCCTTTTCTTGAAAAAGCTTAAATCGTGGCCTGAAAATAATCCACAGCCCTGCGGCTATAATCAGCAGGGGCCAGAAATATAGCCAGACTCTGCCTTTAATAATATCCAGGTTGACAAGCATAAAAAAACCGCCGATCAAAATAAGAATTACCCCAAAGCCTGCGTTGCGGAACTCATGCGCAATTAAGTGCCATAAGCCGATAAAAATGAGGATGAGAGGCCAATAGGTAGAAAAGACTTCTCCGATATCCAGCTTGCCTAAATTACCAAGCAAAAATAAAACTCCAATCAAGATAATCAATAGCCCTGAAAATATGCGACCTTGATAATCTCTGATTCTATTCATCTTCAATCTCCCTCCTTAAAATTTAGTGTCTGTTCTTTCTAGATTAAAGGGTACTTACAACAGACAAAGGCAATTATATGAGAATCTTCAAAAAAATTCTAATTATCTTTCAAAAAATTAGTATCGCTTAACCGGACAGCAATGTTCTTGAGTTGAACATCACTTACGCCAGAAATAAGTGACCTTGACCATCAATGTCCGATTGATTATCTCATTAGGACCAGGTCCGATCAATCGTCCATCATTATAAACCAGATAGAAATTGCATTCAGGTGAATAGACCCATCGCAGCAGAATGTCGCTTATAATCTTCTCCTTTCCTAAGTTATAGTATTTATCGTCGTTCCATTGCACATAGGCTTTTAAATAAAGATCTGTAGAAAAAAAGTAAAACATGCGAAGTCCAAGCGTATTCGTGCGAAAACTTCCTTCAGGAAGATTGATATAATTATGATTGTAGTCTACCTCCATCCTAAGCCGCCGGATACGGGTAACTGTACCGTTTAGACCAAACCTCATTTGATGACCGGTATAATAACTCCCATAATCGATATCGATCTCACCTGCAAGGGAGCGGCTCTTATCGCTTTCCATGTTGAGAGAGTACATATAGCCGGTGTAGGTTCCTTCAGGAATGAGGAAGCCTTCACGCACCTCCCAATCATAATCGATAAACTCACTTTCTCGCTGAATATTGATGCTGAAGCGTGAGCTGTTTTGGAAATTAATTGAAAATGATGCCTCTGCCGCACTCTCTAACATCCTGTTATCATGGTCAGAACGATAGCTGCCCTCCAATTGATAACTGAACTGTCGGATAACCGAGGATTCTTTGGGTCGCGGAGAGTATTCAACAGAAGCACTACTGAGCCGAAAGTCCGTGCGACGGATAAATCCTATTTCTGGGTTGAAATTGGCTCCTACATCCTGGTACGATGCCGAAGCCTTCCAAAGGTCGCTATTGTATCCCAGGCTGAGTTTGCCAGTCAGGTTTTGCTTATTCATATTGATGAGCTGTCCATCATCCGCTTCTCGAGGTCCTAGGGTAGCTGCAAGATAGCCCGAAATAGTGAAGTAACGAGTCAGAGGAAAGTGACCATCGAGCCCCAGAGAGCGGTTAAAGTCTGAGGAATGCAACTCTTCCTTGTTCAGGAACATCATCCCTATCGTGCCCCGCTGTAGAATATCACGCCTGAAACGCACTACAGTAAAGTTTGTCGCATTGACCTTGGCCGTCTCATCCTCTTCTTGAATGGTGACATCATCCGTTATTATATTCATCACACCGACTTGATATTTGCCTACCTTTCCCACCATTTTGGCACCGCCGAGTATCCGTGCTTCATGACCATCGACAAGCCCAAGTCGACGGCTATAAAAAAGATTCATATCCGTATCCTCTCTATGCCAACGGTTCCCACCGCTGCCGCCGAACGAGAAGACCTCAGCTCCCTCAAGAAAAAATTCTCGTTTTTCAGGATAATAAAGAGAGAAACGCGTCAGGTTGACCTGCTCCTGGTCTGCCTCCACCTGGGCAAAATCTGTGTTTAAGGTAAGGTCTAAAGCCAGATTTGCTGTAAGCGCCAATTTTGCATCCAGTCCAATATCACCCAGACGATCCGTAGTAAAATTTGTGTTTTGGTCGTTTTCCATGCCTCCCAAAAAGTAAGGCCTCAGTTCCAGATTACCCCCCATTTTTGCGTCGGCTATGCCGTAGAGCGAACCCGCTTCGGAGAGACGGAATAACCCTGCTCCTCTTCCAAAATCACGTGGAATAAGCTGCCAGTAGACATGTTCATTTTTCCGTCGAATCATCCGCGCGAAGTTGATACCCCACACAGACGATTCCTGCTCTGCGAATCGTAATGTTTTCCAGGGGATAGCGATTTCAACCTGCCAGCCATCATCTGTGATCTTTGCTTTGCATGCCCAGAGACCATCCCAGGCCGGGTTGAAGTCTCGACCCTCGTTGGCCAGTACCGCTTCACGCTTGACCCCGTGGGGATTAGTTATGAAATAATACCCACTCCGGTGGTCGTGATAAGTATCCAGTACCAACTCAAAATAGTCATCATCATCGACAATGGCATCGCGCCGCATTTCTCTGGCGATAATCTTGCCAGGCTCAGAATCGTAACACTTGACACCGATGTAAAGATTCTTTTCATCATAAAGAAATCCTGCTTTGGTTTCTTCGGATGCAAGATTCCCTTCTTCTGGTTCGCGCTGTGTAAATTGCCCTTGAAACTGGGCGGTTTGCCAAGCTGGATCGTTCAACAACCCGTCGATATCCAATGGAGTTTCTGTACGAATGGCAGTGATGTACCGTTTGCCGTTCTCGTCACGGGGGTTCTTGCTATTCCATTCAGAATTTTTAAAGGGATTTTCACCCCAAACTCTACCGACGAGAACAATAAGGCATAGGAAGAGCAGCGATTGGCTGAAGAAATTCCGATAAGACACAATTCGCCTCTGCATAAGGAGTAAAAAAAATGATAGCATAGTGTCCATTCTTTGAAAACGTGCTTGTATAGGAAATCTTATCTATATTCTTCAATTCCCTTATTCCTTTTTCTGTTTAGCACTATTTTCTTGTTTTTGGAAGTCGAGGTTGAAAAAATGAAAATCCGGATTGGGCAGGTCTATTTTAAATCCGATGACTTCTCCATTCGAATCGAAACTGAATGTGACGAACCCCTCTGGTAAAAATTCATCCCTTAACTTAATCCTGAAGGTATCATAATGCCAATGTTCCATCTTGCTAACGAATACTTCCTTTGTCGGCAAAAGCGTCAGCCACAATTCACTGTCGACCAACTCGATTCGAGCAGGTCCATACATCTTATCTTCATAATTACCGGTGTACTCGGCTAATGACAGGGAAATTTTACTCTCTTTCGCTCTTTTCGCCTTTCTTTCAGCTTTTCGCTCTTCAGCTGCTGCTTCGTTTTTCTTCTTCATTTCCAAGAATTCCGCTGACCAATCCTTATCACTCTCATTCAGAAAAAGATCTAAGATTTTCATCCGTACTGCGTTGCGCAAATAATTTGAATCATTGGTGAGAATTACCATACCCAATCTTTCCTCTGGGACAAGTGTCACCCGTGAGAGAAAGCCAGGCATGCCACCGCTATGCTCGATCACTTTTTTCCCATAATAATCGTACATAAACCAACCTAATCCGTAAGCAGAAAAATGGATTCCGTTTTCTTTTTGAAACGGAGTTAATTCTAACAGTGTTCGGGGGGTAAAAAGCTCTTCGATAACATTCGGGCTTAACACCTGCTGTTCCTTCCATCGTCCATTATTTAAAAGCATCGTTATCCAATGGGACATTTCATCAACGCTTGAATAAATCGTGCCCGCCGGATCGGGGTCACTCATGTACAGCTGTTGAGTTTTATACTTCAAGTGGGGGTAGGCGATGTTCTGGTCTTTTGTCAGATGCTCACTGCAGGTCTTGGATTCCACCATTTCAAGCGGTTTAAATAGACGTTCATAGACAAATTCCGACCAGGTTTTACCTGTAATCTTTTTGACGATTTCTCCAGAGATCATGTACATGTTATTTTGATAACCAAACTCGCTCCTGAAGTCATTTGCTATCGGTAAATATCTCATTCTTTTTATAATCTCCTTGTTGTCATAATCGGTTTCGTACCAGAGCAGGTCACCGTAGAACGTCCCTAGTCCACACCTATGGCTGAGCAGGTCTATCATGTTTAATTCCTTGGTGATATAAGGATCAGCAAGTCTGAACTCAGGGAGGTAGTCGATCACTTTATCTTCCCATTTCAGTTTTCCTTCCTCTACCAGGATACCGAGGCAGGCTGCACTGAAGGCTTTTGTACAAGAGGCGATGTTGAACAAAGAACCGGTTGTCATGGCCTCTTTGGCTTTGGCATTCCTCAGACCATATGCTTGGTTGAAAACGACGCTCCCATCCTTCACGATGGAAATCGTCATTCCCGTAAAATCATGATCTTTAAACGCCTTTCGGATGTAGTTGTCGAGTTCTTCATAATTGACTGGCGATTGGCTCTCTGCCGCAAGAGGATAGATCACCGCTAGCCAAACTATGATCAAGCACATAAATTTACGCATTGCTTTCTCCTCCTTCATATAAAATTATTCTATGGTTATCACTTCACATTTCTTCAAGAAATCAGAATCAACGTCAGCCCCATGTCCGGGAGTATCGGGCAAATGAATTTCACCCACTTCCCATCGGGCTCCGCCGATAACCGGATCTTCCTTGAGCATGAAATGCCCATCTAAATCCGCATACTGGACGTTCGGTCTGGCGGAAACGAAATGAGCTCCTGCTGTTAAACCGAGGCGCGTCTCCTCCATGCAACCCAGCATACAAGCCATCCCCGCACTCCCAGCAATGGCATTAATCTTTAGCGCCGTGTGGATTCCTCCAGATTTGGCCAATTTGATGTTCAAATAATCACAGCATCCCATCGAGGCAAGCTTGAAAGCATCGTGTTCATCAAAGACAGACTCATCAGCCATGATCGGAATCGAAGTGCTCTGTCGAATCCTCCTCATATTCTCGTAATCCCAACGGGCAACAGGTTGCTCACAGTATTCAATTCCGAATTTCTCTAAGACTTTTAAAGTTGCCGCAGCCGTCGGGAAATCCCAGCCTTGATTGGCATCAATACGAATCGGGACTGAATCACCAACAGCACTCCTGATCGCTTCGATTCTGGCCACATCCTCTGCCTTGGATGTTCCTAGCTTCACCTTAATGGCTTTAAAGCCTCTCTTTTTGTAATCTTCGGCCTTTTTAGCCATCACACCAGGATCATCGATCCCGATTGTGTTATCCGTCCAGAATAACCGCTTTGGGCCTCCAAGAACTGCGTATAGCGGAAGACCGGTAACTTTCCCGAGTATATCATAAAGAGCCATATCGAAGGCACTGCGCAGGGCGCTGTTTTGAACCAGGTATTTATTGATTTCATTCATCCGACTTTCAATATCTAAGGGATTCTTTTTCAGTATCAAATTGGCTAAATCCCTAGCTCCTCCGAGCATTGTTGCTTGGGTATCGCCGGTGATGCACGATGTCGGGCATGCCTCACCAATCCCGTATAGTCCCTCGCTTGTGTGAATTTTCACAAAGATGTTTTCGGCATCTGTAAACTCCATCAGAGAAATCCGGAATGGCTCAATAAGCCCGATATCAGCCTTAAAAACCTCAACCTTGGTGATGTCTAATTTTTTCTCCATCGTTCCTCCTTAAAATTTTAATCCCTTAAAAATATGATCACTTAGGGAAAATAGTTCATAATTCTATTACGTCACTATCGTTCTAAATATTCCCACTATTATTTCCCTGCGACCGTTTTTTTACCCCAGAAGGCTTGAACGACATCAAGCGAAGGTCCTGTTGTCAACAGACTGACTAGGACGTACACGAGCATTGATGAAAGGACAGAAAAAAAGAATGGATGGGTACCCAACAATACAGATTTTGGCATGAAAGTGTTTGCCAGGCTGTATATAATCATCCCCCAGCAGATGGACGCGATAGCACCCCATTTTGTCCCTCGTTTCCAGTAGAGGCCGAGGAAAATTGGCCCGAACGTGGCTGCCTCCAGCCCGCCAATGGAAAAGAAAATAATCCATTGGATTAATGGTGGATTAAATAAAGCAAAGCTAATTGCGATGATAAAACAAGCACTCATTGTCAGGCGCGTAAGCACTTTCATGGTTTCACCTGAAAGATCTGGCTTGAATTCGCGAACCATATTTCGGGCAATACTTGAAGTGATGACAATAGCCATCGCCGCAACTGTGGTTTGAATCCCGGCTACAATGCCTGCGAGAACGATACCGCCCAACGCTTTTGGCATGACATTCATGGCCAGCCAGGGACTTATTTCATCAGAGATGGCGAGATCGGGCTTGATGGCGCGCCCAAGTACTCCGGCTACACACAATAAAAGTGTCCAGATTAAGACGAGAATCCCGCCCATCCAGATTCCCCGTTTGAGGGCTCGTGTATTTTTGTAGGTCAGGGCGCCAAGAAGGGCATGAGGCATCCCAATAATAAAGGCGTCCATGCAAGCAATTGAAGCAGCAAAGGCAGCTGGAAACATTCCATTTTTTGTTGGAGAAAGGAAATCGAAATTGAGTCTCGCTAAGATTCGCGTTGAATTGGCAAATCCGCCTACATAGTTCACAGTCCCGATAAACAGGATTATGCAACCAACTGATATCACGAATCCTTGTAATAGGGTTGCAATAGAGGTGCCGCGCATCCCTCCTAAAATGCAATAAACTAAAACGACCAGGGAACCCAAAGCCAAAGAAGTTAAAAAGCCTAATCCTGTCATTTGGGAAATCACTCGCGCTGCTCCCACAAACTGTGCTCCCATATAAGGGAGAAGAAAAACTGCTACCAAAATGGCCAGCATAACAATGATGCTTTTGCTTTGGTATCTCGCTTTAAAAATATCCAGATAAGAAACGGCATTGACTCGTCGGGCAACGATACCGATAATAATGGCTACTGGTGCCAAGGCCATCAAGTTCATGAATATTTGAAGATTGTTGATGATTACCCAGGAATAGCCATGCTCATAGGTCATCCCAGGGCCGGCAATGAAAGTTCCTGCACTTGCCATTCCTCCCGCGAGTATCAAAGCAACAACAATCCCTCCTAATCCTCTTCCAGCAGCATAGAACTCATCTTCATACTTGGCGATTGGGACTTTTTCTACGATTCGATAGGACCATATACCGATAGCAATCAGTACTGCTGTATAGAACAGAAACGATATGATGGCTGGATTCATTTGTTCTTCTCTTTTTCTTCTTCATCATCATCCGTAAGAGAAATGTCTGGAATCATTTTTTCAGCAACTAAAATCAACAGCACAACAAAAACAACAGGAACAATCAAATTGCCTACAGCTAACCAAAGGGGCAATCCAAACAATAACGGTTCATGACCCAATAGATACGAACACAGCAAAAGAGCGATGATGTAAAGGGCAAAGAAAGAAGATGCGATAAATAAGATTTTCCGGGCAGTTTTTATCCTCGGGTCTTCTTTAAAATCCATAAGCTCAACTCCTTCAAAAAATACTTATGATAATGTAGTCAGCCAAATCTCCTATTCAGAGATGGTTCATTTATTCAAAGATACTTCTCGATGATCCCTCCTTAAGCCCGTACTGCAGCAGTCTCGAACACTAAAAACCACTGGGTAATCTGAGATCCGAGACAAACAACAATTCCCTTCTCGTCTAGAATAGCTAAATCCTCCGAAAATTTTATAAAATTCAGCGTAAGAGTAAGTGTTATTTAGTATATGTAGAGTTTATATTAAATTCGCCTATAAAAATAAATAAAATTTTTTGAAAACGCTAATAAAGGAGCAGTTGAAAATCATGGAAAATTGTGAGTATCTGTTGGCTGTCCCAAAAGGAAAGTATGTTTAATAAGGATTGAGGAAGGAGCAGTTGAAAATCTTCGCTCTTCCGTTGCCATCGCACCTGACCTCTCCTCTCCAGCAGCAGGCAGGCGGAGAACCAAAGGTGAGGCACCTCGTCTCCCCCACTCCCTCCAAAAGGCCTGTCTCATCCTCAAAAAGAAAAAAGTATTTCCCACCGCAGCTCACCGCTTTCTGGCGGGCATCCTCCATCCTCTAAACTCATTCAGCAGAATCCTCTGGTGGCGGCTGAGCAATGGATTGAGTGTCTCTGATAGCCGCTGTGGTTGCTTTTTGGCGATTCAAGGGCAGAGCCTATCTGTAAAGCTGAAGGCTTGATAGCCTCTGTTATTTTGTTTCTTTTTTAGCTGTTGACCTTGCCGCTTTGGGTGTTATTCTCTCATTTTGGACCGTCAGTGGGTGGAGATTGTGAAAAATCGGACGATATTTGATGTCCCCCAAAACCAAATTCTTATATTTAAAGAATCTATGATCCAAATGAGAAATCTCCTTCGGCTTTCCCTCTTTTTAATTATGTCCTGTTTCAGACCGCGGCTCGAGCTTCTGGTGTTCGATGATAATCCGGAGCCACCAGTCAGGATATTGGATGGTCTTTCTCTCTCTGGTCTCTTGGTTATAGATGAAGATATGATTATATTTGACCAACAACTGGTCGCCCAGTTCCCACCAGGCCTTTATGACCCTCTCTGCGTTGTTAAGACAATATGTGGTTAAAAACTCTCTTGCCAGGTCAGGATCTTGCCGGTAGAGCTCCAGAGCAGCCTTGTCGATAGCCGCAGTGTTTTTCAGAGCTGGCTTTTCCCATTTTTCCCGGGCCTTTTTCACGTCTTCGATAGCCAGTGAATAGGCGACCTGGGTGTGGAAACCGACATAATCAAATGCCCAGCGGGCAGATTTTCTATCAAAGACAAAGTGGTCTCCGATTTCGAAAGATTTGGGTATTCCGGTTATCCCGGCGCCATAAAGGGGCATGAAGCAGGAGGTATCCTGAGCGCCCCAAGCAAGCCAGACGATCCCTCCGATGGGATGGGGAAGCCATCCTCTCGACTGGGTAACAGTGACGTACTCGGCACGGTTGTCACTGATAAATCTTTTAGTGTCCCAGGTTTTTCCGTCAAATTTATAGGGCCTGGTCAGATAGTTGGGATTGGAGAAAGGTCCGGCCTGGAGGGTTTCCCTCAAGTCGAAATGAGTTCCCTCGTATTTATCCCGGGTGAGACGCATGACATCCTCCACAGACAACTTCTTATCCGGCTTAACAGAAAACGGAAAATCCATGTTGGGAACATCGGGGCTGAATTTTTTGGAAGGGGCCACAAGATCGAAGAATCTCCACAGCCGGCCATGCCATCCATGTGTGCTGTTTGCGCTTCCTTCTGTCGGAGAATAGGCTTTTTTCCAGTTAAAAGGTTCACCGCTTTTTGGATCATAATAGCCGTTCTCTACGGCATAGGAGATAACATTAGGTGAAGCCATGAAATAATCCGGCTTGTTGAGGTCTATCTCTCCTATTCTTGACTCGTTGGGACAGACGCTGACATGGTCGTCCGGCACGCGCTGGGCGCACCAGATAGCTCCTGGTTTTCCGGTTTTTGGACTCCACAAAGATCCCACAGGCATGATTTCGAAGATCCATACCTCGTTGGGATCAGCCACAGCCAGCATCTCTCCATAATCAGTATACCCATATCCATGCTCTTCAGCTAAAGAGCCCATGAGCTTGATGGCCTCTCTCGCAGTCTTGCACCTCTCCATGGCCAGCAGTGTGAGCATGGTGATGTCGAATTTTGGCGCAGTTGTCAGGTTGTTCATCCTGTCGTGGCTGCCGATTGTGGATTCTCCTATCGCCAATTGCTGATCGTTCATGTACCCAAACGCCCCGTGAACGAATGCGTAGGTATGAGCGATCTGTGGAATTTCAAGCCCAGTGAAGTTTTTCTCGTAAACCACCTCCCATTTCAATCCTTCCTCAGGCGGAAATGTCTTGAACTGATCAATATGGTAGATTTTACGCATGGAACCTGGCTCATGATCTGCTGCGGGGATGTAGCGCCAGGTCCAATCACACACACCACAGTCACAGGTATGGGTTGTGATGACAGAGCCGTCGACAGATGCATTTTTTCCTACGATGATCACGGTACACCCTTTACTCGGATAGTCTGTGATTAGGCATTCATCTTGCTGCCCCTGAGAACCTTTTAGAGAGAATGCACTAAAGAGGCCCAAAGAGAGAAATAGAATGCCAACGATCAAAGAGAATTTTTTTGGATTCATGTTTACCTCCTAAAGATTGGATGGATGCAATTTATGTTGATGGCCCATTCTCCAGAAATTCAGAAAAATCATCTGAATGATGCCTTCTCCCTTAAAACATTTTCTTTGTTGTTTACCATTTTCTTATTAAAAAAATAGTTTATTAAATATGTGCATACCTTTCAAGGTAGTTTGACATTAAATTCAGAATTTTAGGAATACTTTCCTCTTTCAAATCAATTCCAGTTTTCTCAAACGCATATGCTTCACCCAATTTTTCGGACTCTTGATGTTGTCTCGTTGTCATTGTTGTCTACCTACCTGCTTCAACCTTCCATAGTCGAGCCAGAGCCAGCAGTAGGCAAGAAGCCGATAGGATCAGAAAATACATGATCCACCCGCTTTTATCTTAATTTTTTTCTTAAAAACTGCTGAGAAAGGAGCAGTTGAAAATCATGGAAAATGATGAGTATCTGTTGGCTGCCCCAAAAGGAAAGTACGTTTAATAGGGATTTAGAAAGGAGCAGTTGAAAATCTTCGGCCTGCCGTTGCCGTCACGCCTGACCTCCCCTCTCAAGTAGCAAGCAGGCGGAGAACCAAAGGTGAGGCACCTCGTCTCCCCCACTCCTTCCAGAAGCCCGGTCTCATCCTCAAAGAGAAAGAAATATTTCCGGCCGCTACTCACCGCTTTCTGGCGAGCGTCCACCACTCTGACCACAAGCTCCACTTCTCTACCCGCATAATCTTTTAAATCTTTTATGCGGAGCGCCGGCCTTTTTCCCTCGAAGAGGGAAAGGGAATCTCCTTCAGGGTCAAAGCCGAGGGATTCGACGAGCATCCTCTCCTTCTGCTTGGGGTGCAGGTCCGAGACCTCCTCCACATCCTCCAGCCCTCGGAAATAGCGAAGAATTTGCCGTGTTCTTCTGGGCTCGAGAGAATCAAAGACCCCTGATTTGATGAGAGAGAGGAGCTCTGACTTTGTCAGAGACACCCGGCAGAGAAAATCTTCTACGGAAAGATACTCGCCGTTCTTCCTCTCTTCGATGACCTTCTCTGCAGTCTTTAAAGCCAGCCCCTTGATGGAAGTCAGGCCCACCCGGATGTTCTTGCCTTCTACCTCAAACTGGTAGTAGCTGCGGTTTACATCCGGCCCTAAGATTTTGATCTCTTTTCTTTTGGCCTCCTCGATGTATTCCGCTAACCCGTAGTAGCCGCCTCCGGCATTGAGCACAGAGGCGAGGTAGGGAACCGGGTGGTGGGCTTTTAAGTAAACAGCCTGGTAAGCCATGCTGGCGTAGGAGGCACTGTGAGCCTTGTTGAAGGAATAAGAAGAAAATTCCTCCATGACCTTCCACAACTTCTTTATCTCCCCTGGTGTGTATCCCCTCTCTGCTCCTTCCCTGAAAAACCTGCCTTTAAGCTGGGCATCAATCTGTTTTTTTTTAAGGGCCCGGCGGAGAAGGTCGCCCTCTTCGGGCGCCATTCCCGCCACCCGTTCGGCGATCTGCATCACCTGTTCCTCGTAGAGGAGGATTCCTCCTGTCTCGGGGAGTATTCTGTCCAGGAAACCATCACGGGAGAGGGACCTCCCTTCCCGGCTGCGAAGCAGGGCTTCTTTCATGCCGCTCTCGGTCGGGCCGGGCCGGATAAGAGCTAAAGTCTGAGTCAGCTCGTAAATATTCTCTGGCTTCATCCGGCGAAGGAGATTCATCATGGCCGGACTCTCCACCTGGAAGCAGCCTATGGTCTGGGCCTTCTTTAACAGGCTGTAGGCTTTCTTATCTTGGGGAGGAATGTGCCTTATCTTCATCATGTTTTTGGTCTCAGAGATAGCAGCCAGCCCCCTCACCGAAAGAAGGTCAAGTTTTATGAGTTTCAGGTCTTCCACGGTATTCCGGTCGTAATGGGACATGACATAACCCTTAGCTGATTCTTCGAGAGGAAGATACCGACTCGCCGGCGAAGGGGTGAGCAGGACTCCTCCCACATGGAGGGAGTTCTCCGAGTAGACAGAAGTAAGCTCAGAGGCTGCCTTCCATATCTCCATGTAGCCAGGGAGTGGTCTGTCTTTCTTCAGGAAATCAGGCTCAGCGAAAAAGGGAGCCTTTTTGCTCAGGGACCTGGATTCCTCAGGCGGAAGGCCAAAGGCGCGGGCTGTCTCATACAGGGCAGAGCGGGCACGGTAATTTTTCAGGCTGCAGACAAAGGCTGCCCCAGTTCTTCCCTGCCCGTATTTCTCCAGGACATAGGAGAGGACCCGGTCTCTTTTCCTTGAGTCAAAATCCAGGTCTATATCCGGCGGGTCATCCCGGCCTTTATTCAGGAATCTCTCGAAGTAAAGGTCATACTCGATGGGGCTTATGTGGGAGATTCCCAGAAGAAAGGTCAGGAAAGAGGAGGCGCCCGAACCCTTGAGGTTGTGGAGGATATTGTTGCGGCGGGCGAATCGAATAACATCATGGACGATCAGGAAGTAGGGAGCAAAACCTGACCTCTCGATAACGGCTAACTCCTGCTTGGCCCGCTGTCTCTCGCGCCAGCTCAGGTTTTTCAGCCTCCTCAGCCTTTCCATCACCTCGTCCCTCAAGGTTGTAGGAAAAAGGTCTTCAGGGAGAGGGGGCACGATGTCCGAGAAAGAAAACTGGCATTTCTCCGCCACCTCAAAGGTCTTGCGGAAAATCTCTTCCGCATCAGGGCCAAGCTTCCTGAGAGCCAACGCTTCCTGGTGTGGTCCGAAAAGCTTTATCCTGCTCTTCAGTTTATCCCTTTCCGGGGGGAAGGGAATCTTTTTCTGTATGGAATGGAGAAGAATCAATCGCTCAGGGTTTCGTATAAACTTCAAGGGACTTGCCCATACCAGGGGAAGATCGTGCTTCTGGGCCCAAGCGAGAGCCTTTTTGAAGTTAAAAAAATCGACGCCGATGTAAAAATCTTCTCTTGAAAAAGTGAGCAAGGAGTCCGGAGATTCTTCGTCTCTCGCTTGAGGGATGAAGATTACAACCAGCCCTTCTGTTTTCTCTATCTTTTTTTGGTTGAAAATCTCCATCAAATTCCAGTAGCCTTCTTTGTTCCTGACGATGAAGAGGAGCTTTTTCTCCTGGATTTCTATCTCACAGCCGAAGAGGGGAGTGAAACCGCGCTCTTTGGCTGTTCTCTTCCATTTGCCCCAGCCGTAGAGATTCTCTGTATCTGTCAGGGCTGCGAAGGGAAGTTTTCTCTCGGAGACCCAGGAGGCGACCTCTTCCAGAGTTGCGCCTCCTTTTCCTTTGCTGTAGACAGAATGGACTCTTAGCGGTATGAACATTTTTTTATTTCGTCAGGGAGGCTGTCTTCAGGACAAAACCTCTCTTTCTTTCAAAACTGTAGAGGCTGTCGAGCATCCTCTCCCGAACCGTAAGCACTGAGCCAAACCCGTACTTCTCTCTCACTTCGTCCACAGCGTTGCCCAGCTTCTCCGGGCGTTCGGAGTAGGGCTCGAAAAGAGAAAGAGGCCTGGCTCTCACCAGGTCAGAAGCTTTCACTCCCACCAGACGAAGCGACAAACGGGAGGAAGAGAAAAGCTGGAGGAAAAGCTCTTGGGCAATCTTGTAAATTTTTCCCATCTCCTGGAGGGGACTGAGGAGGAGGTGTCTTCGGGCTTCGGTTTTAAAGTCAGAATACCTGGCTTTGACTTCGATGGTATGGGCAAAAAGGCGTTGCTCCCGTAAGGGGAGGGTCAACCTATCACAGAGATAAGCCAGATGAGCCAGGAGCAGGCGTCTATCCCAGATGTCTTCAAGAAAAGTCGTCTCCCGGGAGATAGATTTGGGCACAGAGCTGGTCACCAAGGGCCGGGTATCAATCCCCCTGGACTGGAGATAAAGCTCTTCTCCGTTTAATCCAAAAAGCGAACGCAGAGTTGGCCGCGGCAGCCCCCACAAGTCGCCAATTTTATGGATGTTGAGCATTCGGAGTATGACCTGGGCTTTGGGCCCTATCCCGGGTAAAGACTCGATACCCAGGTTTTTCAAGAACTCTTCCTCTCCACCCGGTCCAATCTCGACCAGTCCGCCTGGTTTAGCCTGGCTTGTGGCCAGCTTGGCCAGAATCTTATTAGGACCCACTCCCACCGAAACAGTGATCCCCAGCTCTTTCTCCACCTTCTGTTTGATCTCTCGGGTGGTGCGGGAAAAAGAGGAATAAAGAGGGCGGCAGCGGGTCAAATCAAGGTAGGCTTCATCCAGAGAAGCTTCCTCCACATCCGGAGTGTATTGGGAGAGAAGACGGAAAAACTTTTCGGAGAAAGCCCTGTAAATCTGGAAGTTTCCCCTTAGGAATATCCCGTGGGGGCAGAGCTGGTAGGCTTTCCGCAGAGGTATGCCGGCATGGACACCGTATTTTCGGGCTTCGTATGAAGCGGTAGAGGCTACTCCCCTCTCATGGGGAAGACCTCCGACGATGAGCGGTTTTCCTTTGAGCGAGGGGTTAAGGAGCACTTCGACAGCCGCAAAAAAAGCATCGATGTCAATATGGACAACACATCTCCTTCTCATTTTTCTAACCTTTTTAGTATGTTGGTCTGTTTACCGCTTACACGTTGCTTCTTGCGGCTGGTTCATCTGCAGGCGCTTGATTTCTCTGGAAGGGCTTGATTCATCTTATGTAGGGGCTTGATTTATCAAACCCACATTTTTGATCCTACAAATGAATCCTCCGTTCACCGCTTTGTGTTTCACGGTATAAAGCCTGATCGGGAGACCGGGCTCTACATATATTATGTTAGTCCGCTACTCCGTTTACGCCGTTGGCGCTGTCTCAGCGCTCTTCGACGTTCAGTACTTTCTCAGAATCCCGATCACTCTTCCCAGGATTCTCAATTCCCTGACTTTGATAGGCTCAAACTCCGGATTTTCAGGCATAAGAAAGACATTCCCATCTTCTATCTTCAGCCTTTTCAAGGTCACCGAGCCATCATCCAGAAGGGCTATGACCATCTCTCCAGAGCTTGCCGAATTTGTCCTCTCCACGAGCACCCGGTCTCCCTCATCGATGTAGGCATCAACCATACTTTTCCCGTCAACATGGATACAGAAGATGTTCCCTTTTCTTCGGCCCACCATCCAGTCTGGAACTTCCACCGCCTCTCCCGAAATATCAAAGACCTCTTTCGGCTCGCCAGCCGGAACAAGACCCACCAAAGGCACTCTGGTTTGATTCTCCAAAAGAGCCGGAAAGCCTTTGAGTTTCAGTTCCCCTTTCATCCTTTCCAAATAGCCTTTTTTCTCAAGGCTCTGGGTGTGCTTGAAAACAGCCGA
>WVXO01000062.1 GCA_011773465.1 Candidatus Aminicenantota bacterium
AAGCTAAAAGTAAGATCAAGGAGACTTTAAAAATCTTTTTGTTCATTTCCTTCTCCTTTTTAGTCTCAGTCCCAGGAGTGTTTTTTAAACAACACTCCTCCTTTTTCCTTTTTTTGGTTTAGTTTTTCCTTTTTTACCTCCTTTTAATTTTATTTTTCGTAGATTAAGTTTTTTTCCCCTATTATTGTGCGGCAGACATTATTTATTATAAGTATTGTAAGCAAGTTTAGTGCCAAATTAATTTTACAGTTATTATGCGTAATTTATTGAAAAAAAAAGAGTTAGATTTGTTTTTGGTGAGATAAATTTTATAAACATTCTTGGATGGAATTAAAAAAATAATAGTTGTAAATCAATCGTAATTTGCTGATTTAAAATAAGTTATCTTAATTGGGCGAGTGGAATATATACTGTATATAATATACTAATTTCTGTATATAGAATATGGTATCCAAATTGCGATTTTAAAAGCGGAATTGATCACAAAAGCTGGGAGCTAAATTAATCCAAAAAAATGAATTTGATTCAAATTATTGATTTTTTTATTTGGATTGAGTTTGGTCAAATTAAAATAAATATGATTAAACTTGGATAGTTTTTGCCTTTTTATCTCAACGATGTCTAATTTGCGGAGTCTTTTTTGAAGGATATTATCGGGGATTGAAAAATAGATTTCGTTTTTTCCTTTATTCAAAGGAACGACAAAGGTTTGCATGATAGTGTATTTTTCTGAAATATTTTTATTAAGATTTTCGCTAGAAATATGCTTTCATATCTCATTTCCGGCACTGTTCAATCAGTGCGTCTAATCTTTCTTTATCAGTGGGAGCCATGAGATGGGAGTATCGTTTTTTATACTCACTGAGCAGATCAAGCGCTTTGGCTTTGTTGCCAGTGTTTAAATAAGCAAGGGCCAGATCTAAATGAGCGTGTCGGAAATCGGGATCAGCTTCCAGGGCTTTTTCCCAGCAGTAGATGGCTCCGCCCAGGTTTCCTTGCTGCCTGTAGGCATGGCCTAATCCATAGTACGGAGCTGGATATTCAGGATCTAGCTCTATGGCTTTTTTGTAGTATTCGAAACATCTGGAATAAGTGAAGGAATCTCTTGATTGCAGGCCCTGGGAATAGCAGGCATTGGCCAGGTTGTGGTAGAGCTCAGGATGCTTATCATCCAGGGAAAGACCCATTTCGAAGGCTTTGATCGCCTGATCAAAATTGCCCTTACTGGCATAGGCAGTTCCGAGGTTACTCCATATTTCCGGATCATACTCAACTTCTCTAATGCTCGTTTTTTCGAAAGAGCTGATGACTTTGTCATACTGTTGAACAGAAATGAGCGCTTTTATGTATTCGATAAATATTTCGTAGCTTGAGGGAAGAGCTTCGAGCCCTTGCTCTAAGATTACAATAGCCTCTTCTGGATTTCCTGTCTCTTGATAGATGGAAGCAAGTTGTTTATACGCTAAATCGACATCTTTTCTTTCTTTTATGATTTCTTTTAAGAGCTCGATCGCCTCATCTTGATTTCCCTTCTTGTAAAGTTTCCATCCTTCACCAATTCTATTTATATAAGGAAGGAGGACCTTCACGTCATCTCTGGCGCTAAAATCCTTCTTTTGCGGAACTCGGACGCTCGAGATATAGCCTAGGCTTGCCAGTTTTTCGCGAGTTTCCCGGTCGACTTTTTGAGCCGCGTCAATTTTCTCAGATGGTGTTAGGGCCTGGATTATATCCTTGAGCTGTGAGGTAAGTTGAGCTACTTTTTTCCTTTCGGCAAGGTTGTTGAGTTCATCAAAATCATCGCTCAGGTCATACAGTTCAGGAATAGGAGAGTCGATAAATTTTTTCTTTTTTAGGATAAATCCCTTCAGGGGTGCCCATCCGCGGCTGTAGTAGGGATACAAAGATTCGAAATAGATTGGCCTTTCTGGCAGTTTTTTCCCTTTTAAAGCAGGGAGGAGAGAGGCTCCTTGGAGAAAAGACGGCCTATTTATTGCCAGTACATCACAGACTGTGGGGAATATGTCGATATGGCTGACATAGTCATCGACACGACGCGAGGCTGTTTCAGGAGATGAAATGATGAGAGGGCTCCAGATGGATGAATTGTAAGCGAAAAAACCGTGAGTGTCCTCACCATGCTGGCCTAACGACTCGCCGTGGTCTCCAGTGAATATAACAAGAGTTGAATCGAACAGGTTGTTCTCTTTCATATAATCGAAGAGCTTACCCAGGATCAGGTCGACGTAGGCAACCTCTCCTTCGTACAGATAATCTTTGTATTGAGTTTTAAAAGGCTCGGGCGGGTCATATGGGCTATGAGGATCCCAACAATGGACCCAGAGAAACCAGGGTGATGTTCGGCCTTGCAACCACTCTAGGGCTGCCTCGATTACAGCTTCAGCTTTTCTCTCTAAGGAAACGAGATTTACAGAGTGAAAGCGGCTGTATTTATCATCGTAAATGTCGAAACCTTGGGATAATCCAAACCTTGAATCGAGGGCGTAAGCGCCCACGAAGGCACCGGTTGAATAGTCAATATCTTTGAGATGTTCGGCCAAAGTTAACAGCTCTTCTCTTACGACGAAATTCAAGTTTTCATGAACTCCATGATGGTTTGGAGTTGTCCCTAAGAGTATATTCGCGTGAGATGGCAGTGTTGTAGATGTGTTGGCGAAAGCTCTGGAAAAGAGCACGCCTCTCGCTGCAAGACTATCGATATTCGGAGTTTTAGGGTATTGGCTGCCATAACAGCTCAACCTGTCAGCTCTGAGTGTGTCTATGGTTATAAGAAGAAAATTTAGTTTTTTCTCTACTTTCCTTTGAGAATACAAGGAGGGCGGGACAAATATGATCGCGAGAAGTAAAAACACAAGTAAAGACCGGGTACGGGAACGAATCTTTTTCATATCGCTTCTTTGTTCGGCAATCCTATTCGAGAAAAAATCCATATTTTAACAGATTACTATGCGTAATTATAAACGAAAAAGAGATTTTTTTCTTCACATAAAGTAGTTGTAGAATTCCCCAAAGATTCCAAAAGAAAAAGAGGGAGGGATAGTTCCCTCCCTCTTATCTTGTCGAACTAAGCAGTTAGCTCTTTTGA
>WVXO01000020.1 GCA_011773465.1 Candidatus Aminicenantota bacterium
TCTCCTTTCCTCCAGGTTAAATTCTAACATAGCACCTGGACCAAGATTAGGGGGGCAGGTCAATTGGAAGTAGCTAAATCCTGGCTACAAGAGCTAATCGTATTTGATGTCAATACGGGACTGCGGCCAGGAAGCGAACTGTTGCAGGAATTAAAGTGGGAGAATATATCTTTTGAGGATAGTGTAGCCTATCTAGAAAAAACAAAATCAGGTGAATCCAAAACAGCATATCTCAATTCGGTTGCTTTGGATATTCTCAAGAAGAGACAGGGTAATGTTGGTAACGGAAAAGGAGCCGTGTTTGGTTATTCTTATTATACGGTTCGTGCTGCATTTAAACGAGCCTGTAAAAGAGCAGGTATCGAAGGAGTGACACTACACACATTTAGACATAGCTTCGGAACAAGGTTAATTGAGAATGGGGCTGATATAGTAACGGCGAAGGATCTATTACACCACAGTTCTTTAGAAATGACAGAACGTTATACCCATCCAGATAACAAGCGAAACAGGGATGCAGTAGAGCGTTTGGTCCAAAAGGGGAGTGGCGCTGTTACGTGACGGTGACGTGAATGGCTTTTTATAGTGGGAAATTCATTCTTTCCCTAAGAAAATGCAATATATTAGAGAAAAAGTCAAGGAAATATGCGGGGAATGGAGGGCAAGCCGTTATAACTTGCATAATTTAGATTCTTGCTTGTATAAGGAAATGCGGGATCAGGCCTTTATTTTCCTAATAGGGGATTGCTTTCTTGCAGGGGTTTGATTCATCTGTAGGGGCTCGATTCATCTATAGGGGCTTGATTTATCTGTAGGGGCTTGATTTATCAAGCCCACCTTATATATCTCAAGATGATTCTATTTATTAAAATTGTAGGCTTGATTCATCAAACCCACCTTGTTCCTTGGGATTTAATTAATCAAAGCTAGACCCTATGCGAGACTTGCAGGACTTATTTGTTTTCGTACGCCACATCACCGTCGAGAATCACCAACTTGATTCGCCTTAACGCATCGATATCCTCCAGCGGATTACCGTCCACAACGATGATATCGGCCAGCTTGCCCGGCTCAAGTATGCCCAAATCGTCGGCTCCAGAAACAAGGGCAGCGTGCCGTGTCGCAGCTTCAATAACCTCCATAGATGTCATGCCTGCATCCAGAAGGGCTTTCATCTCCGTAAGGGGCAGTCGCTCTTTCATAGACCGGTCGTTAAAATCGTTGCCCACGGCCACGATACCGCCAGCCTTCCGGAATCGCCGGATGATGTCAATGACGGCCAAAACAACAAATTGTTCATGAGTGGAGCGTTCAGATTTCAAATACTCGTCGTCGATCAGCGCGCTCACCGTGGGAACCATGACGATCTCCTGCTGGGCCATGCCGCCGAGGATTGATGCGTATTCGGGGAAATGGTCTTCGAAGAAGGGTCGTGTCGGATCGTCACTTTCCAGATACCACCGCTTCTCCTCCTCCGAGGGCCAGCCCGTTGGAAACGGCATATGTTCGATAACGTCGATTCCCGCCTCTAGCGCCAGGGGGAAATATGTGATCTGTATCATATGCGCATGCACCAAAAGGCCATGAGCATGGGCCTCTTCCACAATGGCTTTCGCCATTTCCACGTCCAGCATAGGCAAAGGATGCTTCCGGTTCCAGCTGGGGTCCAGGGCAATCTTGATGGTGCTGGCGCCGCGGGCGACCATATCCCGAACCGCCTCGCGTGCCTCATCTGGCGTCGCGACTTCGTAGTTGAAGCCGTCCGTATGATACAGGCCATCTGGATACCCACCTGGTGCGGTGATGATGGGTCCAGCAAAAAAAACTCGGGCGGCGCGTCCAGCAGTGCTTTCCGTCTCGGCGAATAGCGGCATCTCTCTCAAAGGCGTGCCCAAATCACATACGGTGGTCACACCCTCCTCCAAGAAGCGGCGTCGCTGTTCCACAGACGCCGAATGATGAACATGGGCGTTGATCAAGCCGGGCAGGATCGCTCCACCTTGGGCGTTGATGATACTGACACCTACAGGCAGACGGAAATCAGACGCCGGCCCGACGGCGAGAATGCGCTTGTTATGGATAATCACAACGCCGTTCTGGATGGGATCGGCGCCTGTGCCATCGATAACGATGCCGTTGCGTATGACCATGGCATCAGCCGGGATCTCAAGTTTTGCCTTATTTTGGCAGGAAAAGATGAAACCAAGAAAACAGAAACCAAAAAGTATGAACGTCATGTTTTTTTTGAGATAGCGCATACGTAACTCCTTACTGTTGGATTTAATGTGCTGAGCGTCGCATCGTATTGGACATTTGTAGTTTTTTCTTGAGACCGTTGTTATTTCAATACCCATATAAAATTTTTTAATAAGGATTTATTCTCGCTTTGATCATTCATATTATTGTCTCGTCTTTTTAAAGCTTATTAAAATAATTATTGCTTTGGATCATTTTCCGGTGGTGGACTTTGGTTTCCCATATCCACTGCAACTTTCCATTTACCATCCGCTTGTTTTTTCCAAATATTTAAGTATTTGCCATAGCGAATATTTTCTTCGCTGGTTGGTCCGTACCATCTAACTTCGTATATACCCCATGTATATCCAAGATCACCGGATTGAGCAATTTCAGCTTTTTGCGGCTTCCAGGTTAGAAGCACTTCTGGTGCTTTTTGCATGCTCTCCCGGATTAGATTTTTTCCCAAAACAGGTTCAGCATTATTGGGTAGTTGTAGTGCGTCGTCGGTCATATACTGATAAAAAGCCTCAGCAGCTCCTTGCTCTACAGAAGTCTGTGCAAACTCCATGTCCGTCTGGAGGAGTGCTTCTTGCTCATGCTCGATATCGATTTTAAACTCACAAGCAGCGAACAAAAATATATTTAGAATGATTGAATTTAAAAATATATAAATGAGAATTTTCTTGTTCTTGTTTGCTAAATTTTTCATCTTAATCTCCGTTAGTCGTAAAGATTGATAAATATTGAATTTTAATAATAAAATGTCAATGAAAATTTTCTTTTAATTTTAATGATATTAATATTTATAAGAATTTGGCTTTGGGGGGAACATCAAATATCGCCGTATTTTTAACAATTCCCCCTACAAGACAATCGAAATGAAAGTATCAAGCCCAAAGAGGCGGGGTCAATAGTCAAAAAAGAGAAACAAGACAACAGAGACTATCAAGCTCTCACTTTGCTAAAATAATCTTTTGCTTTTTTGAGGTCCTTTTTAATCTGTTGTGAAAGATCTTCAGGAGTTTTGAACCTCATTTCATTCCTTATTTTTTTTATAAAGTTGACTCTTATTTTCTCGCCGTAAAGATTCTTGTTCAAGTTTATGATAAAGGATTCGATAATTGTTTCTTCTTTGTGGAACGTAGGACGATTTCCTACGTTGGTTAGAGAGGGAAATGATTTAGAATCTATCCAGGAAGTTGTAATAAAAACACCAGGAGGGATGATTTCATTTTCTGTCTCAATGTTGGCAGTCGGAAAGCCAAGGGCTTTTCCTCGGGATTTGCCCTTAATCACGCTGCCTTCTATTTCATAACGTCTTCCCAGCAAATCATTGGCAATTTCTATCTTTCCCTCCTGGAGAGAGCTTCGGATAAGGCTGCTGCTTACTACCATCCCGTCCTTGACCACCGGAGGGATTGAATAAACCTGAAAGTTGAATCTTGAGGATGATTGCCGGAGGAGCGATATATCTCCTTCACGATTCTTGCCAAAGCGAAAATTTTCTCCAACAATAACTACCTTTGCTTTGAGTATATTTACAACAATCTTTTGAATAAAATCCTGGCCGGTCAGGCTTGAAAATTTCTCATCGAAAGGAACGATTAAAACAGCGTCAATACCAAATTTTTTTATCCCTCTCACCCTCTGCTCGAGTGTTTGAATCATTTTTATTATTTTTTTCCCCAGGATTTTTTCTGGATGGGGAGAAAATGTCAGGACTAGGGATGGGAGAGAATGCTTTTTGGCTTTTTCTTCGAGCAGTTGTAGGATTTTTTGATGACCAAGGTGAATGCCATCAAAATTTCCTATGGCTAAAATCGACTCACTGGAAAAGGATGAAAATGTTTCGAAACCTTTTATAACTTCCATAAGGTTACAGTTTGATTATATCTGTTTTTTCCATATAGGCTGTCCTGAGCTGGTGAAGACAAGCCTCTATGAATTTTTCTTCTTCAGGTTTGAGATTTCCCTTCGTTTTCTCTTTCAGAAGCCCGAGTAAATCAATCAATCTCTTGGCCAATTCCAGGTTTTTTTCTTCTTTGTTGGTTAACGGATCTTTAGCCAAGCCCAATTTTATTACAGCCTGAGTGTAAAAAGGAAGGACGAGAGAGCTGAAATCGAGGGAAGGAATGATTTCTTGTTTTTCCTCAGGCTTTTTCTTTTTTGCTTGTTTCTTTTTGCTTTTTCCTATTTCTGGCATTTTGCCCCCTTCTTAGGATTGATTCCTTCAGAAGCTAGTGGGATTGATATTTTTTCTGGTTTAAAATATTTTTAATGAATTGGTATATAATTCTACGATATTCCATAGAATAATTCAACGGAGAAATGAAATGAAATATGCTAAGAATGCAGGAAAAAAATTTGAGCAATTGGTCGAGATTCTTGACGATCTCAGGGGTGAAGAAGGATGTCCGTGGGACAGAGAACAGGACGAGAATTCCATTGCTAATTATTTCTTAGAAGAAGCCTATGAAGCTGTAGATGCAATCCATGCTGGTGATGCCAGATCATTAGCCGAGGAACTGGGGGATGTTCTGATGGAGGTTATTTTTCTAGCTCGGATTTTCAAAGAAAAGGAAAAATTTTCAATTTCTGATGTATTGGAAGGGATCAACAAGAAGATGATTCGTCGGCACCCCCATGTGTTTGCTCAAAAGCGCATCAGAACCTCAGAGAAAGTCATCGATGAGTGGTGTCGACAGAAAAAAGAGGAGAAAGCAAGACAATCAATATTGGATGGAATGGCAAAATGTTCCCCATCCCTTATGGAAGCGTTCCAAATCGGACTTCGTGCTTCTTCTTATGGATTTGACTGGAATCAACCTTTGGACGCTCTTAAAAAAGCAAAGGAAGAGATATCTGAGCTAGAAAAAGCCTTGGAAGAGAAAAAAGAGGATGAAACATTCCACGAAATAGGAGATATTTTCTTTTCAATGGCTAATGTCTCTCGCCTTCTCGGGATAAATCCTGAGATTGCTCTGAGACAGACCAATAAAAAATTTATAAAAAGATTTAAATTCATAGAGAAGAAATTGAGAGAGAAAGGAAAAGAACTTGGTGACGTAGGCTTGGCTGAGATGGATGAAATATGGGAAGAATCTAAAGGTAAGATAAAATAATCGGTATTACGCCTTTCTTGGGTTTGATTAATAGAATCCTTGTAATAAACAATGTGGGTTTGATAAATCAATCCCCTACAGATAAATCAAGGCCCTACAGAATATGAATGACAGTGCGGGTTTGATAAATCAAATCCCTATAGAATAAGGTGGGCTTGATAAATCAAGCTCCTACATAATTATTTCCTACGATTTTGATTCTGATTTTCGCAGAAGAAGGCTTGATTTGATGAATTCATCGATATCCCCATCCAGAACCCTTTCCACATCCCCGATTTCGACATTTGTCCGGAGGTCCTTTATCATCCGGTAGGGGTGGAGCACGTAGGACCTGATTTGGCTTCCCCAGGCAATATCTGATTTTGCATCCTCCAGTTTTTCTAGCTTTTCGAGCTTTGCTTTCTTCTCAAGCTCGTAGAGTCTAGCTTTTAGAACTTTCATCGCACTGGCTTTGTTTTTGTGCTGGGACCTTTCGTTTTGGCATTGAACAACAATGCCTGTGGGAAGGTGGGTTATTCTTACCGCAGAATTGGTTACATTGACGTGCTGCCCCCCACGTCCAGAAGAGCGGAAGGTATCAATCCGTAGATCTTCTGGATCTATTTCAATCTCGATGTCTTCTTCGACCTCAGGATAAACAAAAACAGCGGCAAAGGAGGTATGTCGTCTTTTGTTGGCATCAAAAGGTGATATTCTGACGAGTCGATGGACTCCCGAATCCTGGCTTAAATTGCCGTAGGCATAATCTCCTTCTATTCGAACCGTAACACTTTTAAGGCCAGCTTCTTCTCCAGGGAGAGAGTCAATGATTTCAGCTTTGAAGCCTTTCCTTTCAGCGTATCTCAGATACATCCTGAGAAGCATCTGAGCCCAGTCCTGGGATTCAGTGCCTCCTGCTCCAGGGTGGATGGTGAGTATAGCGTTGCGGGCATCATCTTCCTCGAAAAAAAGCATTTGGAGTTCTGCCTCTGCCAGATCTTTTTCAAAAGAAGTCAGGCTCTGCCCAAGCTCTTCATCAACATTTTCCCCTTCTTCAGAAAGCTCCACCAAAACTTCAAGCTCTTCTTTTTTCCCGTATAGCCTGGAGAAAAGCTTAGCTTCTCTTTCTAATCTTTTTTTATTTTGCTGGAGGGATTGTAGTTTTTTCTTGTTTTGCCAGGTAGAAGAGGTGGAGAGTTCTTTGTCTATGGCCTCGATCTCAGCCTTTTTTCGGTTAAGGTCAAAGGAAACCTCTTAGTTCTTCAAATTTAGAAAAGTGTTCCTTGATCTTCGCCAGGAGCTCAGAATGGCTTTTTTTTGAGACGGGGCTTTTTTCTTTCATCCTTTCTCTTTACAAAAGCCAGAATAAGGAATATCGCTGCTAAAGTCAAGCTTGCTCTGGGGAGAATATCACCGAATTTTGTATAAAAAGTGAGTTTTTGGTAGGGAGTGATGTATCCGGTAAGATACGTCTGAGTCATCAGTTCAGACTTGGATAGTATGCGGCCAAAGGGATCGATTATCCCGCTTATTCCTGTTGTGGCTGCTCGAAGAAGATATCGCCTGTTTTCCACGGCTCTTAAAACAGCTATCGAGAAATGCTGGTAAGGAGCTGCGCTTTTTTCGTACCAGCCATCATTGGTGATAGTGACCAGGAAGTTTGCCCCTTTTTTCACGAATTTCCTCACAAGGTCAGGAAAGATGATTTCAAAACATATGGGGGAGCCAAATTTTGTTTTTTCGAATTGATGGAGAGAATATTGAGTTCCGGGAGAGATATCCCCGATGGCAGCAGTCATTTTTTCGAGAAAGAAAAAGATCTTTTTGTAAGGTGTATATTCCCCGAACGGAACGAGATGCATTTTATAATAAACGCTCTTGGAGAGATCCGGATTGAGGCATATGGCTGTGTTGTGGTACTGGATATTTCCTTGGGTGCCAGTTTTTTCATTTGTGCCGAGGAGAAGAGTGCATCTTGTTCCTTGAACAAATTGATAGAGCTTTCCTTTAAAAGTCAAATACATATCTTCGGAACAGCTAAAGCAGATAGGGACAGAGAATTCAGGCCAGACAATAAGGCGAGATCCCCTCTCATATGCCCGGCGGCTCAGTTCAAGGTGTTGGATAAAATAATTCCAGATCTCTTGCCTGGATATCCTCTGCCAGTACATGTCTGAGGAGACATTTCCCTGGATGACACTTGCAGTGAACGACTTTTCTGCTTCAGGGCTCTTTTTTATGCTTAGAAAGCCGCCCAAATGGATAAGGAGCACTAAAGCTAGGCCTATGAAAAAGGGGGCTTTTTCTCTGTATTTCATAGAGTAGAGAAACAGACTCTGGAAGATAACCAGAACGAAGGAGAGTCCATAGACTCCGGTAATGGAAGCAAGCTGAATGAAGTAGATGTTTAAATACTGGCTTGAGCCGAGGAGTCCCCAGGGAAAGCCTGTTAAGAAATAAGTAATGATGTATTCAAAAGAAATCCAGAGAAAAGGTGTAAGGAGAAAAGCTAATTTTGGAAATGACTGATAGATCTTTGTCCAAAGGAGACAGAAGAAAGCCCAAAAAAGGGCCAGATAGAGGACTAGGATGATATAGATTAAAAGGCTAACTCCGAAGGACAAACCACCATAGTGAGCCGGGACAAAAGGGATCCAATAGATAAGAATGGCATAGTATGAAAAACCAGCCGCAAGTCCCAGAAGAAAGGACTGCCTGGGAGTTTTTTTTGAGATAATATATAGGAGAGGAATGAGGGAGATCCAACCCAGAAAAACAAGATAAAACTTAGGGAAAGAAAGAGCGGTAAGGCCTCCGCTTGCTACAGCGAGGAGAATATCCCTTATTTTGATCTTCAAGATATGGGCACCTGCAGGACTTTTTTTACTTTCTTGGCTCTTGATGGGCGAAGAAAAAAATGGGCTCTCGAAACTTAGCTTCGAATTATGAAGTAATCGGTCGCTTTGCTTGTCTCAGACTGCAGCTTATCCCTGACTTCTACGGCTTCTTCTCTGGTTGCATATCCACCGATTCTCACGCGAAATATATCTCTTCTATCTGATGAAAAAGGATCAAGGACAATAGCAGGATAGCCTCGCTGATTGAATGTCTCGGCAAAGGAGACAGCCATTTCCCTTCTGTTAAAAGCTCCGACCTGGACATAGAATAGCGTCTTGTCGTCGCTCACCGTGGGCTGCTCTTGAGTTTTTTCTGTTGCTTTTTGAAGAGAGGCCAATTCTTTGCTTATGGCCTCCTTTGGTTCTTCTGCAGGCGGCGAGGTTTGATCTTTAGTCGGGCCAGCCTTTTCTTTTGCAGCTATCTGCGTACCTTTCATGATTTGAGCCTGCTTTTTTCCTACAGAGACTCCTAAGAGAAAAATGACTACACCCAGGACCAGAATTGCCAAGAAAATAAAGAAAAGCTGTGAACTCGAAAGTTGAAGTTCTCTATAATCTTTATTTTTCATTGCTCTCTGTTTTTGTCTTTGACTTTGTATACTGGAAAGCCCTCATCATTTCAATCGGAAGAGGGAAAATGATGGTTGAATTTTTTTCTGTTGCTATCTCTGTCAGAGTGCCCAGAAATCTGAGCTGGAGAGCCTGGGGATTAGTCGAGATAATATCTGCTGCTTTCGTCAGTTTGCCTGCAGCGTTGAACTCCCCATCAGCATGAATAATTTTGGCTCTTTTTTCTCTCTCTGCTTCAGCTTGCTTGGCGATGGCTCTGACCATATTATCTGGAAGATCAACATGTTTCATTTCTACAAGTTGAACCTTGATTCCCCATGGGTCTGTGTGCTTATCGATGATTTCTTGAAGCTGAGCGTTGAGCTTTTCCCTTTCTGAAAGGAGTTCATCCAGTTCGACTTCTCCTAATACGCTCCGAAGCGTTGTTTGAGCAAGTTGAGATGTGGCGAAAAGATAATCTTGGACTTCGATCACAGCTTTTTGAGGATCCATGACGCGGAAGTAGACAACAGCGTTTACTTTTACCGAAACATTGTCTTTAGTGATAACATCTTGAGGGGGGATGTCCATGACGACTATTCGAAGACT
>WVXO01000065.1:0-5548 GCA_011773465.1 Candidatus Aminicenantota bacterium
CAACTCATATATAATTAAGCCCGAAACAAGAAAACAGGACGCCAGCCCCAATGCAAGACTGGTAATATTGATAAATGAATATCCCTTGTGCCTTTTAATATTTCTCAAGGCAATTTTTAAATAATTTTTAAACATGACTTTACACTTTACTTATATTTTAATTAATAGCAAGGAATGTACCATTTGAGTAAAAATAAGGTAGAACTCGATAATTCTGAGGAAATGTACCTAAAAAAGTGTCCGCGAGCATAACACATTGTGTTCAATATCGAACATTTTTAAAAATTAACCTGCATTATTTAAATTTCGACACATTTTCGCTTAACCTTTTATAGCATAATCCTTTTTTCTTTCTTAAAGGTGGACGTAAGGAATGAATCAATGCGTTTTTTGCGCATTTTGCCTCTTTGGCCATTGGAGAATAGCGGCATGATGCTCTATGCTCAGGAAAGCTCTCAATTTATCCAGTGTGTTTGACTCATATGCTCTCTTTATGAGTTCGAAAGCTGTCACGTCAGGCGTACCAGCTATCTTTCCCTATTTTCAACACTTTCTTTTACCTTAATGGATTTTTTACGTTTTTTTTAGTTGTATTTTTCTAATAATATAGTATGTAATATATAATTGGTAGAATACCCTAAGGTTTGATTGAATCAATAACTTATTGATTTCTAAATCACACAAAGCCTGAGGGAGGCTGTGTTGATCCAACTTGTGATCTTTATAGTATTATCGCTTCTTTTGCTCGTATTCACTCTGAAGAGGCCTCATCGACATAGCTTTTATCGATACTTTGCCTTTGTAAGTTTTCTTGGTATCGTTCTACTTAATGTGGATGTTTGGTTTCGAAATCCCTTTAGTTTTGTTCAAATCATATCGTGGATTTTTCTAGCTAGCTCTATTCTAATAGCAGGCCATGGTTTTAGAATGCTTCGCGTTGTTGGGGCCCCCAAGGGAGATATTGAAAATACCACGGAACTCGTAACGAGAGGTGCCTACAAATATATTCGTCATCCTATCTACTGCTCGCTGCTTCTTGGAGGAGTGGGGGCATTTCTGAAGGATTCGTCTCTGCCTGGTATTATTATTCTCCTACTTCTTTTCAGTTTCGTATTTGCGACTGCCAAGGTAGAGGAGAATGAGAACATCGAGAGGTTTAAGGAGTCTTATCGTGCCTATATGGGACAGACGAAGATGTTCATTCCTTTTCTGCTTTAGTTAGCAAAGAAATATTTTTTTATCGACAATACGTCCTTCTTGAAAATAAATTTCTTTAAGTTAATATTTAATAGGGAGGTAAATGCTATAAAAGAATTTGATTTGGTTGTCGTAGGTTCAGGAGCAGGTGCGATTATTGTCGAGCGAACAGCGGCAAAAACAAACACGTTGCGTTCCGGCAAACGAACATAGAAAGAAAGTAGTTACAATTCTTAAATCCTAATGCGAAATTTCGTAAATTTGAAAAGTCTTGATAATAAAAGATTGAATAGTTACATTCTCTATCTAGGAGAACTAAAACAGCTTCGGCTTAGTGGCTGGAAAGGTTTTAGGTTATACATTAGAGACTCTAGAGGCGAACTCAGCAGATTTCCTGTTATCAAGGGCATTTACAGCGCTGGAGGAAAAGACGGAGTGAAGCCCTGGATGGATTTAGAGTATTATGAAGAGCTTGAATTTTTAGACGAGAAAGAAACGAGGGGTGGCTTGATTTTAAGCTCAAACCGTTTGGATCGTAAACTTTTTAAATACCTCGGGAATATCATTCCTCAGGGTGGCCATCTAATGGTCTCATATGAAGGGGAACAGATAATCCACACTAATACAATAAAATCTCTCAGCATTAGCATCCCACCCGCGGCCACACCTCTTGGTTTTCTCATTTTTCAAGGAGGTTTTCAGCTTATAAAGGATTGGTATCTTTCTGAAGGAGGATATGAAGGACCCCGTAAGCTTTGGGGAGAAAAAGCGCCTGATGATACTTGGGCAAGAACTTTTTATGAAAAAACGGCTCAACAAATACATAAATATTTAAAAAGAAAAGAAAATTTAGCTCGCAAGGAGTTACAAGAGCCAGCAATTCAGCGGTCAAAAGAAATATTAGAGATAATCAAAAAGCATCATAAAAGTAAGAAAGAACTAAGGTGATAAAAAAATATAATTTATAAAAAAGATAGAAATACTATAAATATTTTCTTGACATAGAGGCTCCTCAATAGTATGAATATTTTATTAGGATACTATTTCGTTTGACCGATGAGGGAAGGGATGGTTAAAAAAAAGGCAACCAAAAAGACCATTAAGACTGCCAAAAAGAGGAAACCTGCGGCTAGAGAGAAAAAAGGTGATGCTTATAAATTCAGTAGCATAAGTTTAAAATTATCTCCTGCGGAAGTTTTGGGTGTAGCCATAAAGTCTGAAATAGAAGCAACCGAGGCCTATTCAAGGCTTCATAAAAAAGTAAAGAATGAGATTTTGAGAATGAAGCTGAATCTCCTAATTTCAGAGGAGAAAAAACATCGTAGAATCTTAGAGAGGCTTTTTTCTCAGAGGTTTCCTGAAGAAAAGCTTAAGATTCCAGCAAAATCCTTTCTTCGTCCTATTGAGGCAACGAAGGGAATAAAGTTTTCAGTTTTAGACCTCTTCAAGTTAGCTCTTGAAGCTGAAAAAATGTCTGAAGAATTTTATAGAGAAGCAGATGAACAAGCAGAAGATAAGGAGAGTAAAAGGATTCTTGGATATTTAGTTCGGGTGGAACGAAGCCACTACTTCATAATTAAATCAGAAATTGATATGCTTGACAGATTTCCAGATTACTATAAAGTTGAAGATTTTCATCTTGGCCAGGACATGTTTCACGTTGGCCCGTAAAATATTTATCAGCTCTAGAATAGGCTACTATTATAAAGAGAGAAAAGATAAAAGAAGGGGGCCATAGCATCTATCCTGAGTGCCTAGTTTTTGAGGAGTGAATTTGACTAAGATCTTTTTCTGTTCTCTTTGTTATGAAAAAGAACAGAAGAGTAAATAAAATGATTATAAAATAATATCAGGAGGATACTATGTGTGAAGACGATATTTTCTGCGGAGTCAACGAGGCTAAGTCAGCGAATGTGGATGAGATGACTGATTTAGAAAAGAAGCACACTCCAGTTATTGAATCTCCAAAAAAGGTGAAAAAGGGAGAGCCTTTTGAGGTTCAGGTTGAAGTTGGGAAGCACATGAAACATCCAAACGAGAATGCTCATTATATCGAATGGATAGAGCTTTACTCAGGAGAGACTTTTCTGGCAAGAGTCGATTTGGTCCCTAGATTGACAGAGCCAAAAGTTAAATTTGTTGTGGCCCTGGATCATGCCCACCCATTAATTGCTAAGGAAAGATGCAATCTCCATGGATTGTGGCAGAGCTTCCCGGTCGAAATTGAAGTTGAGGGGTAAAGACGGAAGGCCAGCCTTTTCTTATAGCAAACCAGGAAGGGAGAGATACCATGAAAAAAAGACTAGGGGTATTTATTTTTTTGGTGATGATTGCTTTAATCAAGCCAGACGTTTTTTCACACTGTGAGATTCCATGCGGAATTTACAATGACGAGATGCGATTCACCATGCTCGAAGAGCACATAAAAACTATCGAAAAAGCTGTGAAGGAAATTGAACATCTCTCCGGGCATCAGCCGCCTAACTTCAATCAGATCGTCCGTTGGATCACCAACAAGGAAAAACATGCCGAAGAAATCCAGCATATTATAAGCCAGTATTTTTTGACACAACGAGTGAAACCTGTTGAAAAAAAAGATAGTGAAGCCCATAAAATCCGCATGGAGCATCTATCATTATGCCACGAGATTCTTGTCTTTGCCATGAAGACGAAGCAAACAACCGATCTCTCAAATGTCGAAAAACTGAAGGCTGCTGTCAAAGTGTTCAAAGATTCCTACTTTAAAGCCCAGGCCAAA
This sequence comes from Candidatus Aminicenantota bacterium, assembly GCA_011773465.1. GTDB lineage: Bacteria > Acidobacteriota > Aminicenantia > Aminicenantales > Aminicenantaceae > SOIV01. The sequence continues at coordinate 3,956 of WVXO01000065.1, forward strand.
AAATAAAAAATAAGATCCAATAAGCAAATATATGGAAAGATAAGAAGTTCTACTCCTATAAAAAGTGTTTTAAGAAGGGAGGTTAATTATGCCTGATTTTGGAACACCATTTTCTGGTCTCGCCAAAGAACGAAAGTTAACACATGCGGAATTGGTTCGAGCCATTCGATTTATGATTGCTGCAGAATATGAAGCAATCCAACTCTACATGCAGCTCGCTGAATCAATTGATGACAAGCTGGCTATAGAAGTTCTGAAGGACATAGCGGATGAAGAGCGCGTTCATGCTGGCGAGTTCCTAAGGCTTTTAAAACACCTCGCACCGGATGAAGAGAAATTTTACGAGGAAGGGGCTGAAGAAGTAGAAGAAGAAATGAAAAAGTTAAAATAGATTTGAGCCGCTCAACTGCATAACATCAAGCGCTGTTTACATCTTCTGGAGTCGTATACGGCCTCTAGCTTTGTATAATTTAGGTTTTTAGAATCATCTGTTATACTTTAATATTCGATAAGGAGAGGATAAATGGTCACAATCAGCCAAAAAGTGAAAGACGCTATAAAAGGAGCCATTCTGCTGGAAGTCAACGGCCGTAAGTTTTTTAATCATGCGGCCGATATAACTCAACATGAGAGCGGCAAAAAGATGTTCCGGTTTCTGGCTGAAGAAGAAGTAAAGCATCTGAATACCTTTACTGATCTTTTTAGTCAAATTCTCGGAACCAAGGATTGGAAAGAACATATAAGCAGTCACGAATTGGAAGGAGAAGCTCCTCTGGTCGAAAAATTGAAAGAGCGGATGAAAAGAGAAGAAGGAAAAGGAGAAACCGAGGCTTTAAGTATAGGTATGCAGCTTGAAATGGATGCTATAAACTTTTTCCAAAATGCTGCGTCAGAGACAGATGACCGTGTTAACAAGAAAATATTCACCGATATCTGCGATGAGGAAAAATTTCACTATGACCTTTTGCAAGCCCAGCACGATTCTGTAACAAAGTCAGGTTTCTGGCTGGGTAGTGCAGAGTTCCAGATGGATGGGAAATGGTAGTTTATTTTTTGCAGAAAAAATAATTGGTGCGGATAAAATAATATTTAAAAGCCTTTTATCCATAGTATTAAAGTTTTAATTAAGAGGAGGGGAGTAAAATGAAAAAATCAAGATATCTGCTAATAGTAGCAGCAATTTTCTTCATTTCTGCTATATTTGGAGCCAGCAACAAGGAATTCAGCCAGAATATAACAGATGAGGAAACTCAGAAAAAATATAACTACTATGACAATCCCCAAGTCTGCCTTGGCTGTCATATAGAAAAGTTTGAAATGTGGAAAACCTCACAGATGTCCAAAGCATTTACCGGAGATTTTTTTCAGGCACAGTATTATAAGCTTGCTGACGTCGATGCCCGGCGAGATGAAAAGGTAAAAGGGATTACGGCTGGTTGTCTAGGCTGCCACTCACCTTCTGCTTATAAAGCCGGCGATTATCCTCCTACGCCTACAGTGCCGGAAAAAATCGATAGCTTCTGGAACCAGAAAGGCGGCATAAAACTTTTCGCTGATAGGGGTGTTTTCTGCGATTTCTGTCATACGATTGAA
>WVXO01000065.1:5555-23107 GCA_011773465.1 Candidatus Aminicenantota bacterium
TTGACCCAAAAAGAGGTGATCTTGAATCTGCCTGGTCTCCGTACCATGAAACAGAGACTTCCGAGCTTCACGCAGATGCGAAATTTTGCGGAATCTGCCACAACGAATTGAATGATTTCGGTATCTGGGTTAAAGCGACAGAAATTGAATATCAGGACGGTCCTTACCCTGCCATGGATATAGCCTGCCAGACCTGCCATATGCCTCCTGTTGCCGGCAAGCCTGCCATGATGGGTCCAGCAAGAGTTGAGAATCATGGCCACTGGTTTGGCGGCGGTTTCACCGGTTTTGTCGAAGGGGCCGCAAAGATTAATATAAATATTGAAGGAACTGATTTTAAATCAGGAGAAAAAATTAATTTCAGCATAAAAGTCCATCATTTAGCCCCGGGACATAAATTTCCTACGGGTGCTTCTGAGGAACGGGATGTCTGGCTGCATGTGGCTGTTTATGATAAAGAGGGAAATGAGCTAGATCATATAAAAATATCCAGGAATCCTGACGATCCTAACGATAAATACTTTATTACTACAAATGATAAGGTCGCCTATCCTACTCACAGCAGATACAGCGAGCCGATTGAAAGAGATAGTTTGCCTGAAGGAGATAGACTCTACCACAGTGCATTTATTGATTCAGAAGGTAATTTCACTTACGCTCAATGGTATGCCACAAAGGATATTGAAAACAGGCTAAAGCCCTTAGAGGAAAGAATAGAGCAGTATCAGTGGGTAGTCCCGGATAAACTTGTCGGTCAAACTGTAGTCTTAAGAGCTGTACTTAACTACAGGAGAATGCCCGATTCTTATGCAAAATTCCTGGGCGTACCGACAAGGCCGACGCTTGAAGTTAGCCGAGATGAGAGAGCTCTGAAAGTATTGAAGTAAAGGCTAAATTGACTTAACTCATTCAATATAATGTAGTTAGAGAAAAAGAAATGAGTAGGTTACTGCGATTAAACTGCACCAAAATAAACTAAGCCAACATTAACGAAAAAAACAGACCTTATCTGTTTTAGTGTACTTATTTAAATTTTTTGTCCCAGAGCAGGTGTAATCTTCCCTCCAAAATCAATGAACTATTTTCTAGCCAAACTCGCCAGTATCACTGCTGTATAAATCGCAGCTACGCCCACAAGAATGTAAACAATACGTGCGACGATCGACATATCGCCAAAAATCCAGGCCACAAGATCAAACTTAAAAATGCCCACTAATCCCCAATTTAAGCCCCCGACAATGACTAGAATCAGAGCAATCCAATCCACAATGTTCAATTTACCCATTTTAACCTCCTTTGTTTATATTTTAATTTCTGGAATAAATCCAGGTTGAACAGAAGCTTTTAGATTAAGAGAGGCTTTCATAATCATTTGAAAGTAACTTCTAGTTTTGTTAGGAAAAATATATGCCGCCTTTTCGTTTTTCAGCTAATTGTATAGCAGAGAGCAGTAATAATGTCAAATAAGTTTGGTATCTTGATAGGGGCCCCTGATAATAAACGAGCTGGGGTGGTTGATTTGGCGGATACAGGGCACTTAAAATCCGTGGGAAGCTTGCTTCAGTGCTGGTTAGAGTCCGTCTCTCTAAACTTGTCTTGCCAGGTGAACTATTTAATTATCAATTATTTATCTTAAAAGTCAGCAATTTGTATTATTGAGCAAGACGATTTAGGCCATATTTTCGAGCCAATCGCAGTGCCTCCATATATTCACTTCTTTTTATCCGCCTCGATAACTCTGGATAATCAAAAGCCTTATATTCTGGTCGGTACTGGGCCATTAGATTGAGGTATGTATTCTTAGGAAAATTCTCCGCCACGAATTTTATAAACTTATCAGTACTTGCTAGATTGTTGGGTAGGATTAAATGCCGAATCATCAGACCTCTCACAGCAATTCCTCTTCCGCTAACTTGTAATACTCCCACTTGGCGCTGCATTTCTTTGAGCGCAATCTTGACATAATAAGGATAGTTGTAAGTTTGTCCCGAGTATTTAGCAGCATGCTCTGGGTCCATGAATTTACAGTCAGGGAGATAAATATCAACAATCCCATCAAGAAGTTGGAGAGTCTCTGGAGTCTCATAAGGCGCACAGTTATATACCAAGGGAATGCTCAAGCCTTTTCTTATGGCTTTCTGGAGGGCGCAGATAATATTAGGTACATAATGAGAGGGAGTCACTAAATTTATATTATGGCAGCCCATCCTTTGAAGTGTTATCATCATAGTAGCTAATCTTTCGTCAGAGATTTCTACTCCTTCGCCCTCGATGCTTATCTCGTAGTTCTGGCAAAAGACACATCTCATGCCACAATTTGAAAAGAATATTGTTCCCGAACCTCTTTTTCCGACTAATGGGCGCTCTTCGCCAAAATGGGGAAAAGCACTGGATACTTTAACTTTGGAAGTAGCTCTACATTTTCCTGTCTCGCCTTTTGTTCTATCAACACGACAATCTCGAGGGCAAAGATGACAGTTCTCGTAGATGGAATACAATTTTTCTATTCTCTGGGAAAGGATGCCTTTTTCTTCGAGTTCTAAATATGAAGGATATTTTCTGTTTTTTTTTGTTTCTAAAGCAGTTTTTGCAGAGGATTCTAAGTATTTAGAGGAGAGCAGAAAGGAGGATCCTGCAAAAATTAATGAATCCCTTAAGAAGCTACGCCTTGATATTTTCCCCATTCCTATTCCTCTTATGCCTTCTGTATTATATATCACACAAGGTAAAAAAGTGTCAACGAACGCACAGAAGGGGAGTAAAAGGAGTTATAATACGTATCTTTATAAGAACCTGGATTAGTGATTTGTTGCTTGATCAAAATTTATCCATAGAAAAAGGCGGATGATTTTTATGCGTTTGATTGAAACTGGCTTTTTCAACAGTCAGGTTTTAAGTGTGAAATTATATAAAAAAGGAAAGGGATAAATAGGAAAGGAGGGACTGGTTAAACATAAAAAATCAGTTTATTATTTGATGCGACAATTATGTTTCTCATCGCTTGTTTGGTAACCAATCCCTACCTAACATAATTATGCTCATCTATCTTTTTCCTAAAAGCTTATGATTTGATTAGACATAGAGAATTTTAGGATTTGCCTTCATTGGCCAGATAATTGGAAATTATTTCGTTGCCTGCTTCTTTTCCCAATTTGAGCAAAGGCAGTGAAGAAGAGCCAATCGCATTGAATAGGAATAAAGACAATAGAAGGGCCACAACGAAAATCGCAACTTTTTCTTTGAATTTCATTTTAATCTCCTTTTTTTAATTTTCATTTTCTTATATCTATAGACGTATGAAATAGCAAAAAGGTTTACTTTTCCTACAGAATTTCTATGATTAATTTATTATTGATAGCAATATCTATATTCTCAGGACTTATTTGATAAAAAGGAGGATGAACAGAGAAAACAAAAAAAGTTCGAGGTATAGAATATAAGTTTGATATATTAAAGTTTTGATCAATTTTATTTGCAGCTCAACCTAATAAGCAGCAATCATTTTTTTAGAAAAAGGGATTGATGGGGGGACAAAGGAGGCGGTGGTTTTCCCCAGGCGCTCAAAGAAAGCAAGGTTTTTTATGTTATTTAAGAAGTTCTTTTAGATAAGCAATATTTCGGTCTATCTCTTTTTTGGAACACAATTTTCCATGTCCTGGGATAATTGTATTAATTTCCAGTTGCTTTAAACGCTCAAGATGGGAAATCCAGAGTTTCCATTCTTTAGGCCCTCCGAATCGGGTAGTCAATCTCATTCCCTCATAAATCGTATCTCCAGCAAAGAGCGTCTTTGATTTTGGGTTATATACTGAAATTGAATCTGCTGTGTGGCCGGGAGTGAAAACTAAGTGTAGTTCTTCACCGTCAATATTTAAAATAGCATCTTGTTCAATAAGCTGATCCGGTTCTGAAAGTAGAACATCTCCAAATATCAAATCTCCCTTTTCAGTGCTCCATCCAGCCCTTTTTACTAAAAAACGCTTATATCGTTCACCATCGAATTCTATAAACTCAGCTTTCACTATTTTATGAGCAATAACTCTAGCCCCCCTTTCTTTCATAGCCCGCATTCCAAAGACATGATCAGAGTGGTGGTGTGTGAGGATAAGGTACGATTTCTCTTTTTCTTTCATTTTTTTCCGTGCCGTCTCCCAGAGGAAATCACCAGAGGCGACAGTCATACCAGAATCTATGAAAATAACACTGCCTGATGTAAAGATAATTCCGGCATTAACTCCAGCCAGTTTTCCAGCAGAATGATATAAATCTGTAATGGCGTAAACAGTTTCCGTGAGTTTATGAATTTTTGGATTTCCTAATCCCGGTGGAGTTGATGCTTTTTCTTTTGCCAAATTGTAACTGATTCCCATAAGGTCTAAAGATGATTCGCCGGGAGATACCAGAAGGATTATGCTAAGTGCAAATATTGCTAAACCTGATGGCCAATAATTTTTTAAAGACATGAATACCCTCTTTTTATTTTCCAACCCAAAGATGGAGAAGAGAAGGAAAGAGATTTGAGATTAACTCAGCTCCGACAAGTTTAGAAAGTTCAGCGCCATTTTTCTCCCTAAAAATATCTTTTAAACAGCATTTTTTATGACAAATCAAATTGTCCTCTTTTGGGATTTATACTTATAACTACGTAGAGCTCGTCAATTAGTTATTTGAATATTCAAGTCTAATTTTTTTAACCTTTGTTGTATCAGTTGACTTCGCATCTTTCCTTTACTATAAATTGTGAAAAGAATAAAAGAAGAATATTGAACAAAAAACGGGAGAATTCGTAATTTGAAGCAGAAGGCTACTATCTGCTATGTCGAATAAGGGATAAGGCCAACATAATAAAATGAAAAGCACAAAGTCCATGAAATTCAAGAAAGAAATTACATTTGGCCTTGTTGTTATTTTATGGATCATAACAGCCTGGCTACTTTACCCGTTGATAAACCTGGATACTGTGGATATGGAAAATGCAAAGGAATACCTCTACAGGTCAGCTATAGGAATCACCATCATGATCATTTTCTTTGGAAAAACCATACTAGACCTCTTTTTTCCTCAGGTTACCTTTAGAACAATGCCTCTTCTGAATACAATATTTCTCACTATTTATTCCATTGCCTTAGCGGGAGGAATTATTTTTATGATTACAAGAATGATAATATTGTACATGAGAAGTAGAAAAAGCGGATTTTTATTTTAAGTATAAAACAGAAAATCATAGAGCCGGAGGGTTGAGTATTCTAAAACGCATATCTGAATCAAATACATGTGGTGCTTTTCTGAGTTAGTTTTTAATTTGAGTTGGTTAAACTGGGCCTGATTTTGTATAGTTAGCTGTTAATGTTTAAAAAAAGAAGACTTCCCATAGAAATCATTATTTATGTAATCGGAGGATTTTTAACTTTTTTCTTTGGAGTCATTTTTGTTTTCCTTTCTTACCCTGCATTAAACATCTCTTCAGTTCTGATCAGACAAAGAGAAGCTATCGTTGGATTCGGGTTGATAATTCCGACTGTCCTGGCTAGCTGGCTCGTATCTCTCATAATAAGGCATCGTGGATGGAAGGCTTTTGTACCCTCAATAAGCATAGGTTTCGTCGTAGCTTTTCTCATTTTAATCTGTAAAAAATATCTAAGCTGGTTCCCTGAAGAATGGCTCATCTTTACTCCTTGGGGAATAATTCTGGTAATAATATCGGCTTTTGTGGGTGGAGCTCTTTATGTTCGAGGGAGAATTCTGCTCCATTCAGCTATAATCCTTATTGTTTTTTATTCGCTAGCTTTTGGATTGACAGTTTTGACAAAGAGTCTGTCTAGTCGAATTCGTTCCTATGATATTAGAATTCCAAGCGAAAATATTATGCTGGGAGCGACATTGACCGTCCCCAAAACTGATTCACCTTCAAAACTGCCGGCGATACTGCTTATTCATGGCTCAGGTAAGCAGGATCGGGATGAAACCTTTGGACTTTTCAACGGAACTTTTAAAGAAATGGCGATGTTTTTATCTGAAAATGGATTTGCTACGATTCGCTACGATAAAAGAGGAGTAGGTCAGAGCGGAGGAGATTTTTTAGCATCAGGACTTTATGATTTTGCTCGTGATGCAGAAAGCGTCTTCAATTATTTAAAATCAAGAGAAGAAGTAGATTCATCTAAAATTTTTTTAATCGGTCACAGTTATGGAGGAAAGGTGGCAACCATAGTTTCTTCTCGACACCCGGAAGTAGCTGGACTTATTTTATTGGCTTGCGTGGCAAGTCAAGAACCGGATAATTTAATTAGACAGAATAAGTTTATTTCTGAAGCCAAGAAAGAATCTGATGAGGAGAGGAAAGCTCGTCTTGAAATGCTTGATTTGTGGGCAGAAAAGGTGAAAAATCGAGATTTACAAAACTATAGTGATTATTTCAGGCCGAATAAATTATCCAGGGAGTTTCAGAAGATGCAACAGGCAAATCCTCTTCCCCCCATATGGATGTTCCAGGCCATGGAATATAATCAGCTTAAGACTTTAGAAAAGTTAAAAATGCCAATCCTTGCTGTCTCTGGTGCTTCAGATTGGTTGGTTCCTCCTTCAGAGACAAGATTGCTGGAGCTGACTCTAGAAGACGCAACTCACCCAGACTTTGAAGTTGAGGTTTTCCCTGAGGTCGATCATCATTTTATTCGAGTTGAATCGCCTGAAAAAAGCTATAAGATGATGAGTTTATATTCTATCAAGGATCTATTCAGGGAGTATCCTATATATCCCCCTGTATTGGATAAGATCTTGAATTGGCTCAAGTATAAGACTGAATCAGAATTTTCGGAAAATATTAAACCCGATTCTTAAATCCCAATCCTTTAATCTAAAATCTCCTCCTGGGATGAATTGATCGGACGTTAATCCTGTCGAATTCAGTACGAATACCTGAAAAACATGCCCCCCGATTTTCTTTTCGACTCCTAATCCCCAACCGTTAGAATTGTCTTTATATCCGGTTAAAACAGGAATCCATTCCCATATGATTGAAAAATCATTAAATATCATCCATCTTCCGCCCGTTCCCAAACCAAAAGTCCCCTCTGATGAAGGATCCCAATGATTGGTATTAGAAGAATATGCTGGAACAAGGGCAAGGGAGAAGGTATTACTCACTTGATGAGAAAGGATAATTTGTAGGTTAAATTTCATATTATCCGCACTAAACACTTTTCTATCTGGCTGAGATTGAGTGACTAAACTTCCTCCAAGGTATAAAGCTGCTGAGAAAGGCAGTCTTAATATTTTTCCCTGCTCAAACATCAACCATTTGAGCGAAAGTTCCACTTCCTTATCTAATTTGGTGCGAGCCAAGCTTAGATCAAGATTATCACTTAATCCGTAGCCAAAACTTAAAAGAATAACGGCTGGTCCATCCAGTCCATAAAGCGAATCATAGCCGCTTTTTATTGCCGGGAAGTACCGGTGGGATACCCTGAACAGAAATCGTCCTTTTCCTATGGTTTGACTAGTAGGAAGATTTATCACTCGAGTTCCCCAAAAGGCAGGCTTTCTAATCTCCTTCTGTTCTTTCTTAAACTCTGCTTCTTGCTTAGTTTTTTCTATTTGAGGTAATAATCCTTCCTGTTTAGATTTAGCTTCAATTAGACTTGAAATCCAGTCTTCAATGATTTTAATTTCATTTTCTCTTAGAGGGGGAGAATCTAAAGGCATGCGTCTTCCAACGATTGCTTTGTCTCCCTTGATCTTCATTAAAAGATAACTTTGCTCTGGATTTTCTTTATCGACAAATTTCAGTGATGGGATCTCCTGGCTTGGAAAGTTCAAAAGAGCTTTTAAGAATTTGTCTTCTTCCAAATTCAGATTCATCCTGGGGTAGGTTCCTTTATGGCAGTCTGAAACACTGCAATGTTTCTTGAATATAGTCGCCACCTCTTTATGGAGCCTGCCTTCTCCGGAATCAACGGATTGTGTTAGATATAGATTTTTTGGAAACTTAAAACCTAAAGAAAAGACTAAAACCAAACCTATGAAAAAAATAAAGGTAAATTGTTTAGACTTGAACTTCATCTTTCTTCCCCCAAAATTAATGTTTTGTATTATTAGTTATTCTTGGCTCCTCTGTCAATCCAGTTCTTGATGTTCTGAATCTGAACACTGTTTAAAGGGCTTCTTCCTTGTGGCATACGAGTACCAACAGTTTGGTTGCCTTCAATTTTTATTACCAGATAGCTGTTTGCAGAATCGCCTGGTAGCACGCGTTTTCTGACCGGTTGCTGAGTATCCTGAGTAGAATCGACATTAACTATATTTGCATAGGCCTGGCCCTGCAATAAGATTAATCCTTCTTGGGCAGTGCTGTTGTGGCAGCCAGAAAGAGCACAATTGCTCGTGAAAATAGGTTGAATATCAGTCGAAAAAGAAGGATCTGATATCACTATATCTGGTGTTCCGTTACCTCCATTGCCCCCATTACCTCCGCCATTACAGGCGAAAATACTTAAGGCAATAAATAGAACGAGAGGTAAACCAAATATTTTCTTCTTTGTCATCGGAAATCTCCTTTTAGTAATCTTAAAGGCGCGATAGCAGTACACTATAAAAGATATAAAGAATATTAGAATACTAAGATAATTATCATAAGTCAAATCTATTAAAGATGCAATAGGGGACTCCGTTTTTTTGTTAGAAAAGGTTTTGAGATATAAACTTGCTCCTCTTCAGATTTTTAACCACATTCTTAATTCCTATTGACTCCCCCGCTTATATAGCCTATATAAGATAGTAGAAAAACACAGGAGCGAATGGCTCTTTTATTACATTATTTCGAGCCGTAAAAAGGGAAAAAATAACGCAACAACATAAAATATAAGGAGTTAGACTTTTCATGCGTGATGTTCATATCGCTGGAGTCTCTTTGACTCGCTTTGGCAAAGATTTCAGACCCATCGGAGTCATGCTGGCTGATGCTTGCCAGAAGGCTCTTCAGTATTCTGCTCCCTTCACTTCTGAATTGGTTCCTGATTGCCTGGTCATTGGCGCTATGGATCCCATAGGATTTGCCAGACAAACTGGCCTGGATTCTCTTATTGGAATTGAGATGAACCTTCCAAGAGATATAGAAATTCATCATGTGGAGAGAGGATCAGCGACAGGAGCAGCAGCAGTTGAACTGGGAAAACGTTTGGCTTCTTCCGGACTCAAAGTCTTGGTTTGCTTCGGTGAAAAGATGAAGGGAAAACTGAAGAACGAAGAGATTCCCTCTCAAATCTCCACAGTTATTGCTGAGGAAGAAAGAGAGCGAGGACTGGGAGAAATGCCAGCTGTGGCCGCCCTGGCATCGTATGAATATATGGATGCTTATAAAGTTTCAGAAAAGGAATTCAGAAACATTTGTTTTCAGATGAGCGTTCAAAGCCTCAACCATGGAGCCCTGAATGAGTATGCTTATTTTAAAAAATCAGTTACACGAAAAGAGTATGATAATCCTGAAATAAACCGCATCATTGCCAAACCTCTGACAAAATATGACTGCAGCGGATCTTACAACGGAGCTGGAGCGGCTTATCTCGTTCCTTTTCCTACGGATATAAAGCTGACAAGTGTAAAATCCGCCTTTGATAATATCAAGATTGCAGAGCGCAGAACCCTGATCTCACTCGAGGCCGCAGTGCTGGCAGGGCGAGAGATATACAAAGAAGCAGATTTAAATCCTTATGAGATAGACCTCTGTGAACTTCATGATGCTTTTAAGCCTGTTACCTGGATAGCGGCTGAGGATTTAGCCTTAGCTGAGAGAGGGGAGGGGCATAAACTTGTTATCGAAGAGAAAAACAGGATAGGAAAGAGTGTTTATGTAAACCGTTCCGGAGGATTTTTGGCGAGGACCCACCCCCTGGGTGCTTCAGGAGGGGCCCAACTTGTGGAGTTAGTCTGGCAATTGCGCGCACACCACCAGTACAGGCAAATGTTTGGAAAGGAACTTAAAAACCTGAATTATGGGCTATGGTTTAACATGAGCGGATTCGGGAATACCTGTATTGTGGGAATTGTTGAAAGGACAAAGTCAACTCGAGAACGAGAAGGGCTCAGAGAAGAAAACTTGCCCCAGTCCATTCCTGAAGAAACGTTCATCTACGAAAAATTGCCTCGCAAAGATAAGATTATTGCTGCCACTCAATACATATCTCCAGAGGAGGAAAGAGTCAATGTGGCTATAATTCAGACAAAAGAGGGTGATTTCAGAATTGGCTTGGCCAGAGATCCCCAAGGCTTGAAAAGAGGAAGATACATAAAATGGATTAAACCAGAAGAGGGTCCTTATTTCGTCAGAGAAGGATACATAAAGGGGAAATTATCAGATCTTTTAAAGCTTTTCCGCAGAACAAAGAAAAAAGAAAAGTAGCTTTTTATATATTTTCTATTTAAAATAAAGTAAGATTATTATACGGGGGAGATAATGAAAGCAAGATATATAATTTCTTTCTTGATAATATTTTGTTTTATTTCTTCAGGAGGTTGTAAGAAAGGTGTCCCAACCAGCCCTGATATTCCCGAAACTCCCACTCCTCCCCCAACGTCTGCGACACCACAGGTGGGTGATACAGCTCCTGATTTTACAGCTAAAGACCAGAACAACCAGGATGTTTCCCTGTACGATTATTTTGGGAGTGTCATTCTTTTCAATTTTTCTGCTGATTGGTGTGGACCTTGCAATTCCGAAGCTCCTCATTTGGAAACGCTTTACAATGATTACAAAAGCAGAGGTTTTCAAGTCATTACTCTCCTTCTAAGCGGCAGTCCTAATGATTGGGCTCTGCTTCATAATCTTAGTTTTCCCGTTCTTGATGATAATAACGAGACAATTTGGGATATTTACGGAGAAGGGTATGTTCCTCTTAATATTATTGTTGACCGTAATTGTGTGATTCGATACAAACAGGCAGGCTTTGACGAGAACGCGATAAGAGCAATAATAGAACAATATTTATAAGCATATATGGATCTATTTTTATTTTGATTTAAAACCTTAATATCGCTTCTATCCTGAGGCCTTCAAAGGGAGGGAAAAATTTACATATTCCTCCAGAACATTTCACAGCCCCTTTTGCGGACCCAAAAAATATTCTTATCGAATTTGAATGGAAGATTTTAACTTCGATTTGGCCTGCCCACCAGTTCTTCTTGTTCTTAATAAACAGAACTTCCGGATCGTTTGTTTGGTCAAAAAATAAAGTTATAATCCAGCGGGGAGAGTAGTGAAAGGAAAGAAAAGACCTTCTTTCGTGATAGTCTATGTATTCTCCTTTGAAGTCTTTGCTTTTCCAATCTGCTTCTACGCTTATTCGAGAGGTTAGAGGATAGCTGACGTTGAACTGGTAATGAAAAGTGTTCCCATGAGTGGACAGGAAAATCGAGGAGGAATCATCTTCTTTTCTGTATCCAGCTAGTAAATTTAGATACCCGGTGCTTTTGAATTTTTTTTCTACACCCCCAAAAAAGTGCGTGATTTCTCGCTTATATTTGCCAAAGAGTGGATGATTTTCTGGGCTATCTTTGATAAAAGAGAATTTCCCGTAAAAGAGAGTAGAAATTTTAGGATAATAATAATCAACCCGACTTGATATTCCTGTTACATTTGTTGCATCAGTATCAAATTGGTTAGCCAATATCTCTAATAGCTCGCTTTCTAATAGCGGAGGCCGGTTATACTCAAAATCCAGATACTTATAATCTTTAAATTCCAGAAGAAAGGAAAAATTCCCTATGTAAAATCCGGGCTCAAGATATAAACCGTGACCATTGATTCTATCATCTGAGTAATAAGTGTCCTTATGGATGAGTGAAAATTCTCCGTAGAATTTTGCGTGTTCTGAGATTTTAGGAATATCTAAGCTTATAGATTCCATCGAGACTTTTCTATTATCGAAAGATGATCCTTCCTCTAACCGAGAGTACAAGTAATTAAATTGAAAATTTGCAATGTGCTTGACTTTCCAGCTAAAAACACCCGTGAAAATTTTGTCTTTTTGACTGGAAGTCTCTCTATCTATCCAGCCGCCTAAGATTTCAGCAAAAATCTGACCATAACCAAAAGAAATTTTCCCTCCATCAATTGTTGTATCAATTATGTATTCCAAACCCTCTTTTTCAAATGTCTTAAGCACGCTTAGAGCAAGTCCTCTTCCGCTCGAATAATAAAAATCTCCCACCCTTAGGCTAAGCTTTTCATTATTCAATTCAAAAAATCGCTTTGCTAGAGCAAATTTTTCTTTTAAAGGAGAAAAGTCTAAGTATGAATCAAACCTCAGCCCTAAAAGATAATCACCTCCAGTTAAAGACAGGTCAAGCTGATTAATTATTTGTGAAGTTCTTCCCTCTCTTACTTGATCAACGTAATCTTTATCAGAGAAGTTTCGGCTTAAAAAGGCCTCGTTTATATGGTAAGAGAATTTTTTCAACTTACCAATTTCTTTTGGCTTTAGCAGCTTAATAATTTTTTGTTCCAGGAAATTTTCGTCTCCAGGGCTGTATCCTTGATGAACATAATTTATATTTCCCTCCCTATCTATGAGAATTGAATAGGGCAAGATAACTCGCGGATTGTACAAAGCAACCACTCTTGATTCTGTATCTAATAAAACAGGAAAGCTGTATCTGTAACGCTTCACAAAAGTCTTTACCAGCGCAACTGTCTCTGGGCCATCAACGCTTATGGAAAATATTCTTAATCCCTTTTCTTTATATCTATCATAGAATTTTTGGAAATGAGGAAGTTCCTTTATGCAAGGGACACACCAAGTAGCCCAGAAGTCTATTAATATGACGTTTTTATGATAGTAATCGCTGAGTTTTATTAGGTTTCCATCGAGATCGTTTAAGGCAAAATCAATTGCTCTCTGAGCCTTGGCTGGAATTATTCCTAAGAAAGTTATTAAAAAGATAAAGAGGAAAGCCTTGCTGAATCTTTTTTTCATAAAATCTAAGTCTAAAAGCATATTATTGTTTTGCTTTTTTCACCGAAAGATTAGCTTTTGGCTTTATTATACATAACAGATCTTAATTTTCTCATCTAATAGATTTTAGTGCTATTTAAACCAGAAAGAAACAGAAGATTCTATTCGCATACTTCCCTTAGGTGACATACAGTTAAGGTGGTATTGTCTTGACTTTGGGCGTTTTTTTGCTTGATTTGCAAACTATAGAGCTGGGAAATGTAAAGTCCGGGTTCCTACCCTTCATAAAAGTCCGATCTGGTTGGGCTGCCTCGCTTTTTGTTATTGAGTTAAGGTTTTTATTGACAGCTACAAGAGGGGATAACTATAATAGTAAATCTTTCAATCAATCCTTCAAATAATAAGCAGATAAAATATAAAACGGGAGGTTATCCATGAGTGATATTGTCATCGCCAGCGCAGTCAGAACCGCTGGAGGCAGATTCGGCGGTGCTTTTAAAAAAGTTTCTGCCGTAGAGTTAGGATCTCTTGCTCTTCAGGAGGCTGTCAAAAGGGCCGGGATTGAACCAGAACATGTGGACGAGGTAGTCTTCGGCACTGGCTGGCAGGCTGGGCTAGGTCCAAATATAGGGCGCCTTGCAACCGTAAAAGGAGGATTGCCACAAGAAGTTCCTGCATTCACAGTTAACAAGCGCTGCGGCTCTTCTCTGCGGGCTGTTTCTCTTGCTGCCCAGATGATTAAAGCAGGAGACGTAGAAGTTGTTTTGGCAGGAGGAGCTGAGAATACCTCCCAGGTTCCCTATATCGCCGATGGAGCTAGATGGGGTAATCGCATGGGAAATGGCAGATTAATCGACATCATGCATCAAGATGGATTTATGTGCCCTTTGGCCGGGCATTTGATGGGGATGACAGCAGAAACTCTCGTTGAAAAATACAACATAAGTCGTGAAGAACAAGATGCTTTTGCAGCAGAAAGCCAGGGAAAAGCTGTCGCCGCAGTAAAAGAAGGTAAATTCAAGGAGGAAATTCTACCAGTAGAGGTTCCTGCAGGAAAAGGAACGACAGAAATATTCGATACAGAGGAAATCCCAAGGGAAGGAGTCACAACAGAAAAACTAGGAAAACTTCGTCCTGTTTTTAAGAAAGATGGAACGGTTACTGCCGGAAACAGTTGTGCTCTCTGTGATGCTTCCGCAGCCGTTTTGGTTATGAAAGAGGAGAAAGCATCTGAGCTTGGAATTAAACCTTTAGCCCGGATTGTCTCCTATGCTCATGCTGGTGTCGATCCTGCAATTATGGGAATAGGGCCGGTACCAGCTGTTTCTAAGGCTTTGACACAAGCAGGGCTCGAGCTTAAGGACATCGATATTATCGAGCTTAACGAGGCTTTTGCAGCTCAAATTTTAGCCGTAGAGAAGGAGCTAAAATGGGATCGCTCCAGGCTCAATGTCCACGGGGGAGCCATAGCTCTCGGCCATCCCGTGGGTGCGACAGGAGCAAAAATATTGACCACTTTGATCTATGCTCTGAAAGGCAGGGATAAGAATATGGGCTTGGTAAGCTTATGCATCGGAGGAGGTCAGGGCGTAGCCATAGTAATTGAGAGACTCTCTTAAATGTATGTAGGGGCTTGATTCATCAAGACCAGAGAAAAAAGGGGACAGGCTACTTTTTTCAGAATGTAGATTGTCCTTCATGTAGGGGTTTGATTCATCAAACCCACGTTTTCTTATTGTTGGGGCTTGATTTATCAAGCCCGCACTTTTATTTTTTACGGAGGGATAACGATGGATATAAAAAAGCCATTTGTGGTTGGCGCTGGAATCATGGGTTCTGGCGTAGGACAGCTGTGTGCGCAGCAAGGTTATGGAGTAACGGTTGTAGATATTTCGGATGAGATAGTAGAGAAAGCCAAAGGAAAAGTCAGTGCAGGCTTAAGCAGAAGAGTTGAGAAAGGAAAGATTACCCAAGAGGAGATGGAATCGGTTCTCTCTCGAATAAACTGGTCTACAGATTTGGATCTAGCCAAAGAATGTGATTTTGTTGTAGAGGCCGTCTCTGAGAATCTCGGAGTTAAGAAAGAGATATTCAAGAAACTTGATTCTATCTGCCCACCTGAAACAATTTTGGCCACAAACACCACAGCCCTTTCAGTGAGCGAGATTGCTTCAGCCACTTCCCGGCCCGATAAGGTCATTGGAATGCACTTTTTCAATCCGGCTGTTATCATGAAATTGGTTGAAATTATCCGGGGAGAGAAAACATCCGAAGAAACCATTGCTACAACAAAAAAGTTTGCAGAAAATCTGGGCAAGATTCCGATTGCAACGGCTAAGGAAGCTCCGGCTGGCATAGTCAGCCGAGTTCTAGGGGGGCTGTTGCATGAAGCGGTGGTTGTTTATTCTGAGGGTATAGCTTCTCCCCAGGATATTGATGAAGCCATGAAGCTTGGAGCTGGTCTTCCGATGGGTCCTTTGGCCCTTATTGATATGATTGGTCTTGATATCCATCTGGCGAAAATGGAAACCCTGTATGAAAAGTTTAAGGACGAGAGATACAAGCCGCCAGATGTAATCAAGAAGATGGTTGCCGAGGGTAAATTGGGGAAAAAATCTGGGGAAGGCTTCTTTAAATATTAAGCAATATCCTTCTGTTGCGGGTTTATAGGTCCTTGTGAGGAGAGCGATAGAGAATTTCCTTTTTTATATTCGAGATGGCATGAAATAGGTGAAATAATGACTGTCTCGCTTTCTGCCTTTTCAACTCATAATGGCAGATATGATTAGAAATTTGCTTGATTGCCTCAAGAAAATTATGGGCAAAATCAAATTTTAATAATATTAGATAACTTAAAAGGAGCGAGCTATGGACTTTGATTTAAACGAAGAACAAAAAATGATCCAGGAGACTATCCACAAATTCGCCAAAGAAGAGATTGCTCCGGTGGCTAGTGAAAACGATAAAAAAGCTCAATTTCCTCGCGATCTTTTTAAAAAATTGGCAGACCTGGGATTTATGGGCACACCCATTCCTGACGAATACGGGGGAGCAGGGTTTGATTATATAAGTCATGCCATAGTGGCAGAAGAAATAGGAAGGGTAGATTCATCTCTTCGAGGGACATATTCTGTTCAAGTATCCCTTGTTGAGCTCCCCATTTTTAAATTCGGCAATGAAGAACAAAAGAAAAAATACCTTCCTAAACTGACCAGCGGTGAGTGGATTGGTTGTTTTGGTCTGACCGAACCTAACGCTGGGAGCGACCCTGCCAGCATGACTTCAACCGCCAAAGAAGAGAAAGATCATTACGTGCTTAATGGCCAAAAGACATGGATTACAAATGCTGGAATCGCTGATGTAGCTATAGTTTATGCTAAAACAGATAAAGAAGCAGGGGCAAAAGGCATTTCAGCCTTTCTGGTAGAGAGGGGAATGGAGGGATTTTCGACAACTGACCTCCATGATAAGCTGGGCCTTCGCTCATCTAATACAGGTGAGATAATCTTGGAGAATTGCCGCGTTCCTAAAGAAAACGTTTTAGGGGAAGTCAATAAAGGTTTTAAGGTCGCCATGGGTACCCTTGATTTTGGCCGCTACACCGTGGCTGCGGGTTGTGTCGGTTCAGCTCAGGGCTGTATCGATATCTGTAAGGAATACACCAAACAAAGAATCCAATTTGGGAAGCCAATCGCCAGCTTCCAGCTCATCCAGCAGATGATTGCAGACATGGTTGTTGAATGCGAGGCAGGGCGACTCCTTGTCTACCGTGCAGGAGATATGAAAAACAAAGGACTCCCTAATACCAGGGAAACGTCCATTGCCAAGTACTACTGTAGCGAGATGGTAAACCGGGTAGCGTATAAAGCCGTTCAGATTCACGGAGGCTACGGATTCTCTGGCGAATACGATGTGGAACGCTTCTACCGCGATGCCAGAATTAATACCCTTTATGAAGGGACTTCTCAGATTCAACAGCTAATCATCGGCGCCATTGAACTCGGAATAAGAGCCTTTATTTAAATTTGCATGAATTTGATTCTTGTAGGGGCTTGATTCATCAAACCCGCGTTGAATGGATTTGTAGGGGCTTGATTCATCAAGCCCGCACTTTAAGATGTAAATGTTTTTGAATATTAGAAAAGGAGTAGAATTATGTATAAAACTCTCATTTACGAAAAAAAAGAAAATATCGGCCTCCTGATCATCGATCGTCCGGAGAAAATGAACGCGATTTCACAGGAATTGACAGCTGAATTAAGTCAGCTTCTTGACGAAATTGAAAATGATGAAAAATTGAGAGTGCTGGTGATAACCGGATCAGGAGATAAGGCATTTGTGGCAGGAGCAGATATAAATGAGCTTGTTGACCGGGACGCCAGATTAGGGCGGAGGGTATCGCGCGAAAGACAGGAGATTTTTTCTCGTATTGAAAATCTGCACGTCCCTGTCATAGCAGCAGTTAACGGTTATGCCCTGGGAGGAGGCCTGGAACTAGCTTTAGCTTGTTCGATCAGAATCTGCTCGGAGAAAGCTCAGTTTGGAGCCCCAGAAGTCAAGCTGGGAATCATTCCAGGAGACGGAGGAACCCAGCGTTTGCCTCGC
>WVXO01000065.1:23158-25056 GCA_011773465.1 Candidatus Aminicenantota bacterium
GCCCAGGAGGCCTACAGAATCGGACTCGTAAATAAGGTTTTTCCTGCAGAGAAATTGAAGGAAGCGGCGATGGAGCTTGCCCAAAAAATCGCCTCAAGACCACCCCTGGCAGTGAGGTACGCCAAAGAAGCAGTGAACAGAAGCCAGGAAGGGGACACTGCTTCAGGTTTTGCCCTTGAATCCTACCTTCATGCCCTTTCCTGTACAACAGAAGATAAAAAAGAAGGAGTTTCTGCTTTCTTAGAGAAGAGAAAGGGCAAGTTCAAAGGAAAATAATTTATTTAATTTTAGGCTTATCTTTTTATTATCTGTCTTTTCTAAGTCATGAAGTATTGACTTAAAACAATCCTCTTCGCTTAATGCGAGAATGAGGCGGATATTTCAAATGAATGAAAACTATTTAATCTTCATTGAAAAATTAAAAGTTCCAGAAAAAGTAAGAGCCTACATTCAAAGAATTTTGAGTGAAGATGAGATTCTCGTATTGAATTGCCTTGCTGATAGGGAAGAGAAAATCTCGAATATCTCCTCTAAATTTCCTTTATTGAAAAGTTCTCTAATAGAATCGCTTTATAAAAAGGGGTATCTTATTAGGCACCTAAAAAGAGGACAAAATTATTATAAAAGCAATACATTTGACCAAATTTTAAAGAGATTCGTTAATCATAATCCAAAATACCAAGAGCTGTCTGAAGAGGAAAGAATTCATTTTCAAGAATGTATTTCAGGAATGTATTTGAAAAGAATGAGAGCAAGCAAAAAACCAGTATATCGGGTTGTTCCGATTGAAGAGACAATCCAGGATAAAAGACAATTAATACCATATTATCAGGCAATTCATTATCTTCAGGAAGCATCTGCTCTCGCTCTAATTGATTGTATCTGCAGAACAACCTTCAATAGATGTAATAAACCTCGGAAAGTATGCTTGGCACTGGGAGAACAGGCAGAGTTTTTTATAGACAGGGGGATCGCCAGAGAAATAGATATTCAAAGGGGAAAAGAAATTCTTGACATTGCTGAAGAAAATGGCCTTGTTCATTCGATTAATAACATAAAAAATCCTAATTTTCTTTGTAATTGCTGTGAGTGTTGTTGTGTGTTTGTTCAAGCATTAAAGAAACAGGGAATCTTTGCCTCAATCGGAAAATCTGGTTTTTTTGCCTTATTAGATGAAGAACTGTGCAATCAATGTGGTATATGTGTTGATAAGTGCATATTCGGAGCAATTTCTGATGAAAATGAAATCATTAAATTTGGCGAAGATAAGTGTTTTGGCTGTGGTCTTTGTGCGTACAGCTGTCCCCAGGAGGCAGTTAAATTGATTCTTAAAGATAGTAAGAAGAAGATATTATAATAAACGCCATTTTTGCCCTGCTAGAAATGATTGATAATATGAAAAAAAAAGATAAGAAATCACAAATTCTACTATCCCTCTCTTGAACCAATCATAGGATGACAACGGACCTCAGGGATTCGCCCTTTCTCATCAGATCAAAAGCGTCGTTTATATCGTCAAGTTTGAATTTATGGGTCACCACTGGCTCAAGCTGAATTTTTCCTGTCCTTACTAATTCTATGATCTTTGGATAATCCACAGGCCGGCAGCCTAAGGACCCTTTAATTTCGATTTCTCGAAACATCAGCCTCCCCGCGTTAAGGGGAACACTATGATGAGTGTAGCCTACCTGGCAGTGAAGTCCTCCTGCTTTGACAGAGCTTGAGGCTAACTCTATTGTCTTCGGATTGCCGATGGCTTCGATGGCAATATCAGCCCCTCCTCCAGTAAGCGCTCTTATTTCTTTGAGAAGCGGCTTGTCTTCTATTCCTTTGGCATTGATTGTAGACTGCGCGCCTAACTTCTTGGCCATTTCTAATTTTTTATCCACGATATCTAC
>WVXO01000021.1 GCA_011773465.1 Candidatus Aminicenantota bacterium
GCTTAAATAATGAAAATATATTTATGATTTCCATCTTTAGATTCAATAAAGGTGGGCTTGATAAATCAAGCCCCTACATAAATAAAGGTGGGCTTGATGAATCAAGCCCCTACATAAATATAGGTGGGCTTGATAAATCAAGCCCCTGCAGAAAGAAAAAGATGGGCATGATGAATCAAGTATCTACAGAATTGACTATTATCCCAGGGGGGATTAAGTAATAAATAGTTAAAGAGGAGGAGCAGAAATGCGTATTTTTGGCATGGTCTTGCTGATCGGGGGCTTTCTCGTAAGAATATTTACCCAGTCCTCATCCATGGACATCCTTGCTTGGGTACTGATGAGTTTGGGAGTTGTAGTTGTTATTATTTCATATTTAACTAAGAAAAAATAAAAAAAATAATAGATTACATCCTTCCTGCCTGGATTCGGTTATTTCGCTAGCCTTAATTGTCAAACCGGAGAGGGCAATCCAAAAGTCGAAATCTTACCTAAATCATTTCCATATCATTCAGAATCCACCCAGATTTCTGGAGATGATTATTCCTCAGGCAATATAGGCGATTTCTCCTTCTTCAACGCATAAGCTGAATGCACCTCTGCGAACAGTACTGGTGAGACGGACGTCAGGTCTTGATCACATCGTATGCCAGCCGCTTGCTCACCCAATACGCCTCCCTCAGATGATCCACTTACCTAAGCTTCTGATCTGGCATCAGAATTTTTTTGAGAGGCACACATCTTGGAGCATTTGCTTATCGAGGCTTAAATCCGCCAGCATGCGCTTCAGGCGCCTATTTTCCCTTTGCAATCAGTGGCTTATACACCCATCTCATCAAACTTTTTGTCATGGATCCTTTGAGGCCTTAACGGATAAAGTGGAGAGTGATAATATCAAAGGCAAATACGGGGATGTCAGATTGTTTTCAACTCAAGTGGCCTTTATTAATTTCCTTCCTTTAGTTCTGGCTTCTTAAAAGGATTAAAAATGAGAATTTATGTATTTAAAAAAAAGAGAGTGATAACTTTGGGATTATTATTTATTTCATTAGTACTTTTTACAAGAATTGCTAGCCCAAAAGGAATAGGAAGTTTCGAGCCAAAATTTAGCATTGATGTCAAATGGGGACCACGCTATATAAGTATTGGAGATATCAACAAAAATCTAGAAGCATTTGATAGTTACTTATCAGAGATGACAAGCTACGAAGGGGACAAGATGAAAAGACTTAACAATTACAAGAAAACCGTAGAGGGAGAGTTAAGGCTGGATGCTAGCTCAAAATTCGCTATTGGTGTTGGGATAGAAAAAATATCTGAGAAAAATGAAAGCCGTTTTGAATTCACAGACCCTTTTCCCATCCATGATATGGACCTTTTTCACACTATTTCAACTGAATCCGAAGTTTCAGCAGTGAATCTAAAATTAGGCACTTATTATACCATTCCTCTTGTTCGCAGGATTAATCTTATCTTGAACGGCGGGGTAGATTACTATATTTCTAAAGCTTCTTTATATAAATACCATGAATTTCAACCCGAGTTTTTTATTTGGCCGTTTGAACCAGAGGAATGGGAATATGACATAAATGCCAGAAGATTTGGGTTTCATGGCGGAATTGGATTTGAATACAGAATACTGGGTGATTTATCTGTAGTATTGGAATTTCAGGGAAGATACGCCAGAATGGAAAATCTGAAAGGAACTAAAATTATTACAGATGAGGGAAAAGAAGAAGGAATTCTATATATTGGAGAGAAAAAGTGGTTTGATGAATATTGGCCTGATTTAATAATTTCTCCATCAAGGCCAAGTGGGGATGAATTTAGAAATGTAAGAGAAGCTGTATTAGACTTTAGTGGATATTCCTTTAGGTTGGGCATAAAATTAAACTTTTTTAGAAGCAGGTGATAGGTGATAAATTTCGTTCGAGATTAGAGAGCTATGTTTTTGGAATGAATTATTAAAGGAGAATAAAAGGAGAAAATTATTTTCAGTAATGTTTCGCTTGCTTACTGGCCGGCTACGGTCAGTTCTTTTATTTTTATTGTCGGGCCGGAGAGAGGACTGCGGAAGTCGAGGTCATTACCGACCATTTCAATATTATTCAAGATTTCTCCCAAATTCCCGGAGATGGTTATCTCTGAAACCGGATAGACAGTTTCTCCTTTTTCAACCCATAATCCGAATGCTCCTCTGGAGATATCCCCGGTTATAGGATTGAGTCCGTGTCCTATGGTTCTGATGAGGATTAAGCCCTTTTCCAGGGAGGAGACGATTTTTTCTGGAGCGATTTTTCCGGCTTGGAGATAAAAATTGCTGGGGCTGACACTGGTACCGCTTGAGCTTCCTGTTGATTTGAGCTTCAGCTTCCGGGCGGCGTAAGTGTTGCATAGGTAGTTATTAAGTATTCCCTTATCCACAACCAGAGTTTTTTGGCTGGGTACGCCTTCGGCGTCAAAGGGTCTTGTGCCCAGCCTCCCGGGCAGAAGGCCGTCGTCATAAACAGTCACTTTTTCATTCCCAATCCTTTCTCCGAGTTTATCGACCAAAAAGGAAGTTTTCTGGTAGATTGACACCCCTGAAACACAGGCAAAAAGAAAACCAAGAAGCCAGGAGGTCATCGTGGGTTCAAAGATAACAGGAACTTTTTGTGTCATTATCTTCCTTGGTTTAAGTTGGCGCACTGTCCTCTCCACCGCTTTTCTGGCAACCTCTTCTGGCGAATCTAACTCTTTGAAATGGAGCTTTGAAGATGACCAAGAGTCTTCAACTTGATTGTCTGTTTCTCCAGCCAGCAGACCAAGGCTCAGGCCACAAAATGTTTGCTCGTATTCCTCGAGAAAGCCGTTCGAGTTTGCAAAAATTATTCTGATTTCTCTGGTTTCAAAGCTTGATCCATGGGAGTTTGTGATTCTCTTATCTTTGAGAGCGATTTTTTCAGTCTCTGTAGCCAGAGCAATCTTTTTTTTAGAATCCAGGTTTGGGATTTCGGGGTCAAAAAGTCTTAACGAAGAAATGTCAATTCTTTTTTTTGAGAGAGCGGGGAGTCCCGAGAATTCATCAGGGCTGGCTAATTTTGCCCGCTTTACCGCATTTTTCACAAGGTGCTGGAGTGTCTCTCTGGACAAATCTGAAGAAGAGGCAAAGGCATTTTTTTTATCCTTGATAACTCTCAAGCCTAAAGACCTGGAACCTGCCTCAACCAGATTTTCAATTTTTCCTAATCTTACGTCAACACTGAATTCATAGCCATCCAGGATGGATATTTCTACTTCATCCGCTCCGTTGTTTTTTCCGAAAACCACCAGGTTTTCTGCCAGTTCTTTAAGCTCGATTGGTTTAGTTTCCCTTTGCACTATTGTCCTCCAACTGTCATCCTGGAAATTTTTATCGTGGGACAGCCATCGATAACCGGAACAGCCTGGCCTTCTTTTCCGCAGGTTCCTGTTTGAAGGCCGAATTTAAGGTCAGAGCCGATCATTTCAATATTTTTTAAGATATCAATATTTGTTCCTATAAGAGATGCCTGTTTGACGGGGGCGGTTAGTTTTCCGTTTTCAATAAGATAGCCTGAGCTGACTGAGAAGGTGAACTTTCCTGAATCTTCCACCTGACCTCCCAGGAATTTGTGGGCATAAAATCCCTTTTTCACAGATTTAACGATTTCATCAGGGGAGTGCTCTCCTCTGTCTATATACGTATTGCTCATCCTTGGAATAGGAATGCTTGAATAGTCTTGTCTTCGGCCGTGACCAGTGAGAGGTCTTTGCATCAATTTGGCTGAAAGCCTGTCTTGAAGAAGACCTGCCATTTTCCCCTTTTCGATGAGAAGGGTTTTTTTGGGGATTGTTCCTTCATCGTCTATATTATAAGAGCCTCGAAAATAGGGGATAGTAGGATCATCGTAGATCGTAACCTGGCTGCTGCCTACTTTTTTTCCCATCTTATTCCAAAAGATTGAGGTTTTTTTACGATTAAAATCTGCCTCGAGCAGATGTCCAACTGCTTCATGAACCAAAACTCCGCTGTGACCAGGAGCGAGCACAACAGCCATCTCCCCGGCCGGTGGCAAGGCCGCTTCGAGAAGCTCCAGGGCTTCCTTGGCTGCATCTTGACCTATTTCCTTGGGAGTGAGGTTAGAGAAATATTCCATGCCTACTCTTCCTCCTCCGCCAGAGAAGCCTGCCTCTCTTTTGTTCCCTTTTTCAGCAACAGCTAGACAAGCCAGTTTCATGAGAGGTCGGGCATCGGAGACCTTTAATCCTTCTGAATTGAGAATGGTCACGAACTGAGTGTGGTCTAGGAGGGAAACCTTCACTTTCTTTATTTTTCGATTGAAATTCTGGGCAGAATGATAGGTTTCTTTGACAAAGGATATTTTTTTCTCAAGAGATTCCTTATGAGGTGACTCAAGGACTGGGTAAAAGTTATGTTGATACTGGACTGGATTCAGGGATGAAGCCTCCCTCGAGGTGCGGCTTGAGGCGATAGAAGCTGCTGTAAGGGCAGCTTTTTTGATTTTAGCAAAGGAGAGGTCATTGGTATAGCCAAATCCTGTTTTTTCGCCCGATAAAACTCTTATACCCAATCCAAGACTTATGCTCTCTGCTGTCTCTTTGATGATATCTTCTTCCATGTTTATAAAATTGTAGATTTTATACTCCAGGTATATTTCTGAGAAATCGCCGCCGCGGGAAAGCGAGATATTCAAGATTTTTTGGAGGTCACTGGGAGAAATGTTGAAGTGGTCTTCAAAAGCAAGAGAGGGAAGATTTTTCATTTAATTCGAGAGATTCTTTCCTTTTCACTTAAAAGATTTCCTGATTGAGGATCAACAGCATAGCAGGCTCCATCCCTGATTTGAGTGAGAACCTTGCCGGCTGCATACGGATTACCTGCAAGATGAGGAGCATCAAGAAAGCCTTTGTGAATGGCTTGGGCAAGAGTTTTGGGATCAATCCAGGGGTCCTTGACTTTATCACGAGCGAGGTTCTTAAGTGCCTGGAGCAGATATTTCGCCTCCTCGACAAGCATCTCCTTTCTCTCTTTTATCCTCGGATCATCAAGAATTTGAGGAGCACCCAAAGAGAAATTCTTTATGATTCCGTGCGTAATTTTGGCGCTTTCAATTATATCTGAAGGAGTTGCTGCATGGTCTGCTTCGCTAAATCCAACGACATGGACTATTTTTGGTTCCAGGGTCATCTGGAACAAACAGGAAGATGAGAGCTGGCCTTTGGCAACATCAGGATCGGGAGAAAGGCAGGATAGACCCGTTCTCGTCTGGCGAATGCTGATAAAATTTTTATCATGAAGAGATTCGATAAGCTCTATTTTAGCCAGCATCTTCGCTAGATCCATCAAAGGAGAGGTTTGAGCCGGACTGTTGAACATATATTGGGCCACATAATGAGTTATTCCCATTTTTTTTGCGTTATAAGCTGCTAGGAAAGCCGCTGCTACCGCAACAGTATCATGAGCATCCCTTAAACTCCAGTGGTGAGATTCATTAACTTCGAGAGGGATTTTGTGCTCGGCGTACCATTTCATTGCTAGCTGATTTTCTTCTATGGAATCCTCTGGAGTTCGGTCAGAACGGCCATCAAGCTTATTGTACCAACAGAGTGGAACAGCACCCCAGGCAATATTTATGGTTTTAAGCGACATCTCCGCCCATTTAATAAGGTCTCTTGTTCCGGAATAACAACGAAGCAGGGGATAGTTACCGCAACGGGTTGCTTTATAAATGGCTTCAAGCTCTTCGGGCTTCTTCAGGGCTACTCCTCCTGCGCCATCAAGCTCCTTTTTCATATCATCCGGACGGAAAAAGCTTTCCTGGGCATTCTGATCAGGTCCTATGGAAATGACATCCACTGCTTCAGAAAGCGCAATTTCTTTGGCCCCCTTCACAGTGGCTTCGACTGTGGGCAGCCCAAAATGATGACGGAGGAGAGGATAAGAATTATTGAAAACTATGCGGTCGATGAGATTCTGGGGAGGAATTTCGTATTTTTTTATTTCTTCGGCTTTCCCCTTGAGAAAAGAGGTTATGTCTTCTCGAGGCTCGAGGCCGCCGAATGTAGTTTCAAACAGTCCGCTCTGACGGGCAACTTCGGCAGTGGGCGGTGTTCCTCCAAATATGAATGTCTTCTCCTGCCAGCTGTTTTTTTCGACCTCTTTTTTTAAAGCAAGCAGTAATTTTTCCAGCACATCTGGAGTTAAGCGATAACTAAGAGCAACAAGGTCTGGATTGTGCTTCTTTATGGCGTCTGATATTTTTTCTACGGAAACAGCGGGACCTAAAAAAAGAGTCTCATAGCCGTAGCGTTCAGCTAATTTTAAAAAATTCAGGATGCCTGCGACATGAACACAATTGCCTACGGACGCCCCGAGAATTTTTTTTTTGTTGGATAATCCCACTTATATTTCTCCTGTCACAGCCAAAAGACGAATTTCTTTGATAGACATCCCCTTAATTCCCAATTTTTGAACGGTTCTCCCTTTTTTCCAGAAATCTATACCCCTCATTATTGAAGCAAGTCGGATTATTGATTTTATGGTTGGTGTATCAACTTTGAGCATGTCCCCGATAGAAGCGATAGGGACAAGGCTCATAGGCACATCCTCATCGACATAGCGGTGGTGAAGTCTGTCAGGAGCCTTAATCCCCAGATACCCAGGGTTATCTTGAATGGCTTCATGGAGGTTATCTCCTGTAGCACTGTAAGCTGTGTAAAGCCAGGCTTTGGCACTCATAACTTTTATGCCCAAAGCGGCGGCAACATCCAGGCGTTCCTTATCCAATTTTTCTAGAACCTGGGCAACAGATGAACTTGCTCCTTTAATGTAGTACTCAAAGTCGCCGTAAGTCGATTCGATCCAGCCTGCATTCAGAATCGTGAGGGCGGGATGAAATACAGCACCAATATTTTCAAAACTAGTTTTGAAAATATTATCTCCAGGGATAAATTGGGGGAACGCTCTGTTGATGATTTTTAAAACGCCAGGGATCCAGTAAGCTGGAAGGGTGGCCAGGGGAACAGAATTTTTGATAGAAAATATCCTGGCATGTGCCGGCCCGAGAGCTCTTGAAGCGTAAAGAAATGTTTGTGCTTCTGCGATAAAAGGAAACCGCTTTAGATTCTTTTGCTTGAGGACGTTATAGAACTCTAGTGCTCCTCCTGTCCGGCCAGGATTGAGGATAACTACCTGATTTTCTTTAAGATATGGCGCACAGGCTTCGGCCATGAAACGATGACCGTTGGCTGGCACAACGATCATGAGGACATCAACACTCTTGATACATTCTTGTATATTGGTCGAGGCGAGTTCAATCTTTCCAAATCCTTTGACTTCTCCTTCAACTTTGATGCCTTTTCTGTGTATAACTGGTCTAATTTTATTTCGTCCCCGATTATAAAGATTGACCTTGAAGCCATTAATGGCTAGATGGCCAGCCATGGCCAAACCGCCGTGTCCAGCCCCTAGAACACAAAATTTTAAGTCTTTGGCGTCTTTTTTTAGGATGTCTTTTATGTATTGGGCTTTTCTTAAATCCGATGCTTTTGTTATTTTCCTTTTCATTTTTCCAATCCCCAGTTAAAAAGCGTTGCTTATTTCCACTGAAATCGCTTAATAGTCAAGATTTCTTTCGCGAGATACAAAGAAACCTTTAATTTTGTAGTCTACTTTAGCTTTTGATTTTTAGAAAGAGCGTGCTTATTTTAATAAATAGCATTTGGAAAGGCAAATGCGGGATTTGACTGGCGAACGGGAAAAATCTATAATTTGTTCAAATGAAAGAAGATGCGGCAGATACACTCATCGAGGCTGCTTTAAAAGAAGACATGCCTCAGGGTGATATCACCTCTGAAAGCGTTATCCCTGCAGATTCTGAATCAGAAGCAATAATTCTGGCCAAGGAAAAAGGTGTTCTGGCAGGGATTGATGTTGCTGAGAGAGTTTTCCATAAAATTGACCCATCCGTTGTTTTTGAAAAAAGATTAAATGACGGCCAAAAGTTCAGAAATGGCCAGACATTAGCCGTGATTCAAGGACGTTCAGTTTCCATCCTCAAAGGAGAGAGAACAGCTCTTAATTTTCTCCAAAGGATGTCTGGAGTTGCCACCACGACTCAGAATTTTGCGCAGGCGCTTCAAGGGAAGAAAACAAAAATTCTTGATACCCGTAAAACAACACCTGGATTGAGAAGCCTAGAAAAATATGCGGTGAAGATGGGTGGAGGTGAAAATCATCGCTTCAATCTTTCTGAGATGGTGTTGATCAAGGATAATCATCTGAAGATTGTAGGCAGCATTTCTCAGGCAGTAAAGAGTGCAAAGGAAAGAATAAAGCCCGGGGTGAAAGTTGAGGTAGAAGCCACTAGTTTAGAAGAAGTTCAAGAAGCTGTCCAAAGCGGGGCTGATATGATTATGCTCGACAATATGTCGAAAGACGCAATGAAAGAAGTTGTCAAATGGGTGAAAAGGAAAGTTCCTTTGGAAGTCTCAGGCAAAGTTTCCCTTAGAAGGGTCAAAGAGATAGCTTCTCTTGGAGTTGATTTTATCTCAGTAGGAAGCTTAACTCATTCTTACAAATCTGTGGACATAAGCATTGAGTTTTTGAGATAGGCGATTATGAGTGAAGAAAAGAGTTTAACTGCTGATATTCTGGTAATTGGTTGTGGGATTGCTGGAGCTAGCGCAGCCCTGGAAGCAGCAAAAAGCGGCCTGAGAGTGATCGTGGTAACCAAAAATTCAAAGCTTGAAGAGTCAAACACGTATTATGCCCAAGGTGGCATTGTTTCTCTGGGACACGATGACCATCCAGAGCTCTTGAAAGAAGATATCATGCAATCTGGTGATGGTATCAATAATCCAGCTGCTGTTGATATTCTGGCTAGTGAAGGGAAAAAGGCAGTAGAAGACATCTTGATTAAAGACCTTAAAATCCCTTTTGCCAGGAGTTCTCCCGATTCTTTAGATTATGCCCAGGAAGCCGGACACTCTCGGAGACGGATCCTCCATATAAAGGATACGACAGGTAAGACAATCGAGGAAAGATTTGTCCGAACTTTACAGAAGTACTCCAATGTCATGCTTCTCGCTGATCATACCGCTGTGGATTTACTGACTGTGCCTCATCATTCCAAGAATCCTACGTTTTATTATGAAGAGCCTCAGTGCATCGGAGCTTATGTTTTAAACAACGAAAGCGGCAAGGTTAAAACGATTTTTGCCCACTACACGATCCTGGCTACCGGCGGTTGCGGAACCGTCTATCTTTATACTTCCAATCCTAAGGGAGCCATCGGAGACGGCTATGCTATGGCTTATAAGGCAGGAGCCAGAATTGTAAATATGGAATACATCCAGTTTCATCCTACCTCTCTTTTTCATCGGGATGCAGATGGTTTTTTGATTTCAGAGACGGTGAGAGGAGAAGGTGCCCGATTGAAGACCAAAGAGGGACAGACCTTCATGGAGAATTATAACAAGAAGAGAGAACTGGCTCCACGGGATGAGGTGACTAGGGCTATCTATGAGGAGATGACAAACAGTAATTCAAGTTATGTTTACCTTGATTTGGTTTCTTATGCGAAATTTGATATCAAGAAAAGGTTTCCCAACATCTATAAGACATGCATGGAGTATGGAATAGATATAACCAAGGAATCCATCCCCGTCGTTCCTGCTGCTCACTATTGCTGCGGCGGGATTCTCGTTGATGAATGGGGAAAAAGCTCGCTCAGGAAACTATATGCTGTTGGCGAGGTCTCTTGTACCGGCGTCCATGGTGCAAACCGTTTAGCCTCAACCTCTCTTTTAGAAGGCCTAATATGGGGAACCAGGGCTTCCAAATACATAGCTTCCCATTTTAATCCTGCAGTATCCTATAAACCCTCGGATATCCACGAATGGTATTATCCCGAGAAAGGAGAAGAGGTTGATCCGGCTTTGATCAATCAGGATTGGATTTCCATCCGGTCAACCATGTGGAATTATGCGGGGATCATTCGAACAAAAAAGCGTCTGGAGAGAGCGAGAGCTGACCTGGATTATCTCCGCCACAGGATCGAGAAGTTTTACAAAGAAGTAAGAATGGACCCGAAGGTCGTTGGGTTAAAGCACGGAATCCAGGTTGCTCTGCTGATCACTTATGCAGCCTTAGGTAA
>WVXO01000003.1 GCA_011773465.1 Candidatus Aminicenantota bacterium
GCTCGGCAGCAACACATAAGAGGAAACATCCATGGACCAGGTACGCGTCCTGGCTTCTCCGACAAAGGGGATGGCCGATACTAAGAGATCGAATTCCATATGGGAGTTGCTGGGGATATCTTCAATCACTCCGGATACGGCCAGATCGATCTGGTTTTCGAATTGGATGACTTTTCCTATCGGGTCCTCGTTCCCGAAATACCTGGCAGCTGCCCGTTTGGTCAAAACCACGGACTTGAGATCCTGAAAGGCAGATTCGGGACCGCCCTTGACAAAAGGAAAGGTGAACATATCCAGAAATTCGTCTCCAACCAAGGCCGCATCTTCAAAAAAAATCTTGTTTTCATATCTTGCGAGGAGAGGAATCACGCCATACCAGCTTCCCTTCAAAATCTCGGGAAAATCATTCTTCAGTGTAGGAACAAGGGCCCAGGGGCTGGACATCCAGGTTCCGTGTTCACCGGTTACGGTTACGATGTAGAGATCATCGGCCTTCTCATGAAATCTGTCATAACTCAACTCATGCTGCACCCAGAGAAAAATCAGGATGCAACAGGCCATACCGATAGCCAATCCCAGGATATTTATCAAAGAATATACCCAGTGCCTTCTCATATGCCTGATCGCCAACTTTAGATAGTTAGTAAACATACAAATCCTCCAATAAATTAAATTGAACAGAAAGGGAGGGATAGAGCGTATGATATGCCCCCAATACCAGATTTTTGCTCTCAGATTGCCGGATGAGTAGTGCACTTGTCCGTATATTTCTCTCAAGTCTCCGATAATGAATTCCCGTTCTTCTTTTTCAAGGAGGTGATACAAAATCCATTCGGCGAATCTCGGCGGTGTTCTCATCTTATCCTTTATCCGTCAGCCCGGCTAGTTCCATGGCCGACAGACGCGACCACATGGAATCGTTGATCCGTTTTGTATAGGCCAGGGCTTTCAGCCCCCTATGAGTCAGGCTGTAGAATTTCTTCCGTTTTCCCCCTCTCTCAGGTGTAGGTTCTCCGATTGTTGTCTCCAGGTATCCATCCCTGGCAAGACGGTTTAAAGGGACGTAAACAGCTCCGATAGTCCAATCAACGCCGGTTTTCTCAATGATATGGTTTCTGATGGTGACTCCATAGGCATTGTTCTTTAAGCTGAAAACAGCCAGGAGAATCAACTCTTCAGGTTTGGATAATATCTTCATGTTATCCTCATATTCAATTTTTAAAAATCTTAATACGGTATTTTTTCTCATTTGAGAATAAACTTCATATATTTATACGCAGATGCACTCATTTTGGTTTCACTTTTTTTAAAAAAAAGAAATAGACAGGAAAAGATTATTTCCTGAGCCTCATTTTCTTGAGGATGGCCTGGCCTTTTGGATGGGAATGAACAGATTTCCATTCCTGAGCCGCATTCAGAATATGGGTGATGCCTACATTAGGTTTGCAGAAGACATCCAGGAATCTATCGAGGTCAGGAAGTTTGCTGATTTTGTGGTCATTCCTGTTGATTACATGACCATCGCGGCTGAGGACATCTGGAAGATCGAACCGGAAATGACGGTCATCGGGGGTGAGATAGTCTACACAAGGCCAGCGTAAGCGCAAAAATGACCTGTCCCCAGTCAATGTACTCCCCCAAAGTTCGATTTTTGCAGATGATCCGCAAGGTTTACAAAGTGGATTCGCTTTATTGTGCTACATGTGGTGGAATGAAAAATATAAGAAATTGGTTTTTTGGCTTGCTACAAATTCTTCACAATTCTCCGTAATTTCCACCCACTGAGATCGTGAAATAAGAGTATCACACCCAAAACGACAAGGTCAACGACTAGAAAAGCGGAACAAATCAGCCGAAGCTTCCAAACCGTCGAGTTTAATATAGACTCGCTCCTCAAATCAGTTAGAAACAACCAGGGAGGCCCTCAAAAATATTCCCCATGCTCCTCGGCTGCTATCAGGAGTTCCTGTTGGACGATTTGAGGCGGAGGCGGCCGTTCAGCTTCAAAGGTCAGCTTGAGATGGCCGATGATCCTGTCAATGGTCTTCGGCTCTTCGATAAAAGAGATGATTCTCATCTGGCCACCACATGTAGGACATAGCAGCGGGTCAACCTCATAGACTTTTCTGATCATCTCAACCCAGCCTCTGGAAGGGACATGATATTCCTCTTCAATGATCGGAGGATAGAAGGGCGAGACTCCGGCCTTGCGTATCTTGCCTCTGTGGGCATTAGAATAAAGACCATATGAAGAAGAGAATTAACAAGAGAACGGAAGTGGTACGCCCGGAGGGATTTGGCAAAGACTTTCTATACGCCGCAGGAATAAGGGGGAGCGAGTTAGTTGGGATTGACATCGAGGATATATGTCTTGAAGACAAAGCAATATTAATAAGAGGAAGGAAAAAGAGGTATGTATTTTTCGGATGGAAAGCTGCGAGGTGCTTAAAATACTATCTTAAAGCCCGACGCATCCCCGATTCAGTGAGTAAATCAGGAAAATCTGCAATGATTGAGCGATAGACAATCAGGGCCTGTTTGAATTTTTTCTGCTTGACCTCACACCTTGCTACACGGCTCAGGATCCACGCTTTGACTTGGTTATCCTCTGCTCTGTTAAAAATTTGATTGTATAGGGAGGCGGCTTCAGAAAAATACCTGCGGCGGAATTCGGCTCTCTCAAGCTTTATGAATCCCATTCAGTTTCAGATTTGCGTTTATAAATCTCTATGATATCTTGGAGTATAGCTTTATCCTTTTGACTCAGGGACGGGGAGCTGATCTTTTCTTCTGGCATATAGTTCATCAGTCCAGCGGCTATCGTTAATGCTCCTTTCGTATCTCCTCGCAAATGAGTGCTAAGCATCATATAGGCTCCTGCCTCTCCCAAAAGATCCAGATCCATTCTCATATCCTTGGTCAAGTCAAAAATTTTTAAGAAATTCTTCGCGGCCTTTCTATAATTCTGTTCATTATAATATGTTATCCCAAGCAAAAAGTAGGCAATGACTTCAGCGGGATTTTTCTTAATCAAATTTTTAATTATTCTTTTATCACCTTTTAAATTCTCACTCTTCCTGTAAAGCCTGAATAACTCGTAATAAAGTAAAGAATTATCCGGATCCGCTCTGATCTTCATTTCTAGCTCTTTAATTAAATCTTCGATAACTTTCTTTTCCTCTTTTTCTTTATCCTGAGGATTTCCATTTTCATGAGGCAGTCCTTCATTCTTCTTTCCTTGAATTTCCCCTCTCATGAAAAAATTCATTAATCTTTGAAACTCTGAGAGAACAGATTCAGACATCCCTAAATTTTTGAATTCTTCTTTATCTATTAAACTCTCAACATCTTTTATGTGTTTCTCAGATTTCTCAAAATTTATTAGATAGTAATAAGATAAACTAAGATAAATATAAGCCCTTGCTTTCAGTCTGGTTTCCGCAAGACGTCCAAAAACAGCAATTTCTAACTCTTTGACAGCATCTTTATAATTTTTGGCAAGAAATGACTTTTCTCCCTTCTGCAGAAGATTCACATAAAAAGAATCCGCTTCCTGGCCATACAGAATTGTCCCTCCGAAGAGCAAAATTCCCGTCATTATAATTGAGTAAATATTGATTTGTAAGAAAGAGATCCCTTTTTTCATTTTTGCTTCCTCCTGGGCGAGTAGTTCCATTCCTTTGGAATATATCTACAATTTATTTACTTAGCCGCTGTTATATTTATACTCCTTGCTTTAATATTTGTCAAAAAATCTAGATTGATTTGATTATTGCTTGACCATCGCTCTTACATCATTTTTTATATCCAAAGCAAAAATTCAGCTCTACGAAAAGGGAGAAATTCAATAAATAAAAAAAGCCATTTTTATCTTTCTGGAATACAGCCCTTTAATCCCAGTAAGCTTTTTTCTATTCTCTATCTTTAGAACCATATGCTTCTTGCCATATAATCGCAGCTTTTGGCTGTAACGGGTTACCAGAGCTGATTCGCAGTAATATGACTAAGAGAAATATCTCGTGTTCTCTCTTGACATACTTAAAATAGAATAGTTTAATATTTACACTTCCTGGGATGGGAAATGGTGCGTGAATGGAACAATGGTGAGCTTTCCTGTATAAAATTCACATACATGAGAGATATTTTTTTAGCCATGAGGGAATCACACCTTTTAATAGTTTATTTCTAGGATTATTAATATGGAATTCTTGCTTGAAAAAGAAGAAGAAATAAGTCTATTAGATTATTGGAGGGTTATCTTAAAGAGAAAAGGAGTACTCTTTATTTTCGCCAGCGCAGTCATCCTACTTTTTGGATTTTATACTTTTACTATCACTCCAAAATATAAAGCTATGGCGACATTGCTTATTGAGGATGAGACTTCAAAAATTATGAGTATTGAAGATGAATTCAGTTATGGACGTCGGATGTCAGATTTAAGGTTCTTCAATACTCAAATTATACTTCTCGAGAGCGAATCCTTGGCAGAAAGAGTGTCGAGAAAGATGGATCTTTTATCTCGTCCGGAATTTACAGAGGGAAGAAAGGGAAAAAAGAGCCTTTTGACTATCATAAAAGATTTGGCCACATTTAAATGGATTGCACCGAAGAAAAACCCAAAAGATGAAGACTCAGATGAATTAATTCTGTCAGATCCTTATCTGGAAATTATTAAAAAGCTTCGGAAAAACATAGATGTTTCTCCTATCAGCAAAACTAAAGTTGTAAAGGTAAGCTGTACTTTACATTATCCAGTTTTAGCCGCAGAGATAGTCAATACTTTGACAGAAGAATTTATAACTTTTTCTATAGAAAAAAGATATGAAACAACTCAGCAGGCTTCAGATTTCCTGAGCGAACAGATTGCCAATCTGCGAAAAGATTTGGCATCTAAAGAGCGGGAAATCCAGGGATATGGAAAAGAGAAGGAACTTTTCTATCTGAGTGATTCAGAGAGTATAGCTATTAACAAGTTTGCAGATTTAAACGATGCATTCACTCAAGCGCAGATTGATCGTATCAAGAAAGAAGCGACTTATCTAGAGCTTAGGAATTTAAACGTGGATTCTCTTCCTCCTTTTGTGAATAACATCCTGATACAACAACTTAAAAATGAGTACACAAGGATGAAGAACGAGTTTGAGGAGCAAAGTAAAGTATTCAAGCCCGGATATCCTAAGATGATTCAACTCAAGGCAAAATTAGATAGCATGAGAGATGAGCTCAAGTTTGAAATCGGAAAGGCTGTGGACGCGGCTGAATCAGAATACCAGTCTGCTTTAAAAAATGAATCTTCTATCAGAAAATTGTTGGATAAACAGAAGGATGACGTTGTGAAAATGGGTTCTAATAGCATTTATTACAACAGCTTAAAGATTGAGGTGGAGAATAAACAAAAACTCCTCAATTCTCTTGTGGAGAGGCAGAACGAAACTCTGGTATCAGCAAGATTGGGAGGCCTCAAGACAAGCTATGTCAGCATCATTGATAGGGCGAAAGTTCCCGATAAACCTGTTTCTCCTAAGAAGAAGTTGAATCTTTTGCTGGCGTTAATCCTCGGTATTCTTGGAGGAATATTCCTTTGTTTCATCGTTGAAAATTTGGATAACACAGTAAAAGGTCCTGAGGATGTCGAGAGATTGGCTCACCTCCCCTCACTAGGAGTGATTCCCTTACTTGATGCTAATGGAAAAAAGAAAAAAAAGAGGGATGGATATTACTCAATGTTTGAATATTCTTATGGAAAAGAATCTTCTAAAAATGAAGATACTGAGCCGGAGATAAAAAAGATAGAACTTGTCAATTACCTTCATCCAAAGTCTGCAGTTTCAGAGGATTACAGGGCTGTAAGAACCTCAATTTTGCTATCCTATGCAGACAAACCTCCGAAAACAATCATTTTTTCCAGCGCTTTGCCTCTGGAAGGAAAAACATCTTCTGTAGCCAATATGGCTGTGAGCTTTTCTCAGCTTCAGAAAAAAGTCCTGGTTGTGGATGCGGATTTAAGAAAGCCCAGGCTTCATCAAATATTCAAAGCAAAAAAT
The DNA here is from genome assembly GCA_011773465.1 of Candidatus Aminicenantota bacterium. GTDB lineage: Bacteria > Acidobacteriota > Aminicenantia > Aminicenantales > Aminicenantaceae > SOIV01. The sequence goes on from WVXO01000003.1 coordinate 6,045, forward strand.
GTTGGGGGGTTAACAGGTTTTTTGACTGGAAAAGTGCCGTTCGAAAATATTGTTCAGAAGACATCCATCGAGAATATCCAGCTTATTACAACTGGACCTATCCCGCCTAATCCATCTGAGCTTCTGAATTCAAATAAAATGAAAATGATGATAGAAAATCTGAATAAAAATAATGATTTTGTATTGATTGATACTCCTCCTATTATGGCTGTTGTTGATTCTTTGATATTAAGTTCCCTTGCGGATGGTGTGGTTTTGATAGTCCAGCCTGGAAAAACCGTACGTGAGCCTTTCTTAAAGGCGGTCGAAGAACTGAAGCTAGCCAAGGCGAAGATTATAGGTGTTTTGTATAATCAGGTAAAACTGAAGAACAGATATTATTATGATTATAGATATATTTATCGGAATTATTATGGAGATAAGATAGAAAATATATAGAAATTATAACCCAACGTTTTGAAGGTGAGAGAATTCTTAATCTTCGGTAAAACATTTCTTCTAAGTATTTCTATGATTTTGTCTTTTTATAAACATTTTCTTTAAAAACCTATCCATCTCTCCCAAAGCTGTTGGAAGGAAAATGAAGGACAAGACAAAAATGAAAAGGAAGGGAGAAATCGAAAGGGAAAGCCGGAGTCAATCGAAGCGAGATAATTTGTATAAAAAGATAATCGAGTATGGAATATTAGGATTGATTGTTTTTTCTCCGCTCCCGGCCGCCTCAGTGCATGAGTGGTCAATACTTGTGGTTCAACTAACAGTACTCTTGATGATGGGAGCGTATATTCTCATGCGGGAGAAGCCGCAAAAAAATAAGCTTATTTCGCGTTCGCTGAAATGGCCGCGGTACGCGTTTTTTAGCTTCTTTGTTCTCCTATTAATCCAGATCCTCCCATTTCCTGTATTTTTAGTGAAATTACTTTCTCCAAGTACTCATTCCTTCCATAAGCTTTTCTCAACCGATTTCTCCAGCATTAAGTTCATGAGCATTTCTTTAATACCTTCCCATACAATAAGGGAAGGCCTTGAACTCCTTTCCTATTTTCTTCTAGGCTTCCTTGTTATTAAAACTGTAACAAGGAGGAGACAAATAAAAAGAATTTTCTATACTCTGATTGTTGTAGGAATTTTCGAGGCTTTTTATGGATTCTATGAACTTTTTAATGATAATCCTCGAATTCTTTTTTATAAAAAAATATACGGGTTAGATTCTGTGTCTGGAACTTTTGTCAACCGAAACCATTTTTCAGGATATCTAGAGATGATTATCCCTTTAGCCATAGGATTAATATTAGCACGTATAGACTTCTTTTCATTAGCTGAACTGAAATGGAGGGAGAAGGTCCTTCACTTATCAAAGAAAGGATTCTACAGTAGTTTACTTATATCCTTAGGTATCATTATTATGTCTCTGGCTATTATCTTTTCCAAGTCTCGCTCTGGCGTTTTTCTTCTTATCTTTACATTTATCCTTTTTTCTGGATCGACTGTCATCTCTATTGACAGGGAAAAACATCGTCGGAGAAGAGCGAAAACTTTTTTTAGAGTGCTGTTCTTGATAATAATTCTTTTTTCTCTTTACAAGGGTATAGATGCCGTTTTGGAGAGATTCGCGCTGGATAAAGTCTTGAATATAAACAGACCTCTTTACTGGAGCAACACAACCCTAATTGTTGGAAATTATCCTTTATTTGGTTCAGGGCTCGGAACTTTTGCCTCTGTATATCCAGCTTATGAGAAGGCCTTGACTTCTGCCCATCTCTCCCATGCGCATAATGATTATCTGGAATACTTATCAGAACTTGGGGCTGTGGGGCTGCTTCTGGTTCTAGGAGGTATCCTCTTTCTCTTAATTAATTCTCTTCTTATCTGGCGAGTGAGGAGGCACCCTGAAGTCAAAGGACTTGCTCTTGGGGGGATTGTAGCCGTTATTTGTATTCTGATTCATAGTATTACCGATTTTAATCTGCACATCCCATCAAATATGCTACTGTTTGCAACTGTCCTGGTCATGACTATAGTGACGGCGTCTTATAAGAAAAACGAGACAATCCAGGTAAAAAAGCCAGTCAAAGCAAGGACTTCGATAAGGAATATAACCCATCTTAAAAAAGCACTGGCACTGGCTGTTGTTATCGTCATATTCATCGTCGATTTCTCTATTTATTGGAATCAGCATTTGTTATATCGACAACAGATGATAGAAGAAGTTGATAAAAGGATTAAAACCCTTGAAAAAGCAAACAAGTTTTATTCCCTCAATGATCTTGTCTATTACGAAATGGGCAAGGCCTGTTTTGATTTGGGAATCCAAACTCTTGAGGAGGATGTTGGAGTCAGCACGTACTACCTTCAAGAATCCGTCCAGAATTTCGAGCGCTCCTTAAGGCTCAATCCTACCTCCCGGTTCTGCCATTTCTATTATGCACAATCACTTTTCTTTATGAGTTATCTTGTCCCCTCCTTCAATAAAAGCTCTTATGAAATGTACAAGAAAGCAGCACTTCTTGCCGGACATAACAGCCAAATTTTTTATGAGGTGGGAAAAGTTTTTCTATCTCAATGGCCAAAACTCAGTGATGAAAACAGGAAATTTACTATAGACACTTTGAAAAAAATAATAAGCGGAGCAGACACAACAAAGCTTCAAACTCTCATGAATATCTGGGAAATGAGTATAAGGGATTACGAAGTCATGGAGAAAATCCTACCTGAAGACCCGCATATTTATCGGATGTATGCAAAATTTCTAGGGGAGAAGTCCCTTTCTCTGGAGGAAAGACAAAAAGTTCTCGCTAAAGCAGAATATTTAGAAGTCGAAAAAGCAAAAAGCGATTATAAATCAGGAGATAACGAGTTAATCTATTTACGGGTCAGGAAAGCTTCTAAATATTTTACATCTTGCTTAAATAGGCTTGAAAGAATTAGATTTTATCAAAGCCTTACCGCGAGCCATCCGATTCAGCCCTCGGAATCTAATGAGTTAAAAAAGCAGGCTTGTTTGAAACTTGCAAAATGTCATCTCAAAGAGGGTGGAGAATTGAATGAAGTTGAGGAAACTTTACGTACATATCTCGAATTGGAAGAAAGCACTGCCAGTGTCGGAGAGCTTGAATCCTACCTCAGACGTTTAGCATTAATAGGAACAAAATTAGAAGATAGCCTCGACAATCTGGATCGTCTTTCCTTCCATATTCTTCTCTATTTCAAGCAGAATCGATATGGAGACATCATAAATGTGGGGAATCTCCTTCAGGAAAGTTACGTTTTAGTTCCTGAATTTATGAAAGATGACTATGTGGAAGTCCTACAGCTTGTCGGTAATTCCTATCAAAAAGTCGATTCTTTATATGATGCTACCAAAATTTACAATGCATCTCTTGATGTTGATCCGAAAAATTTAGATGCTCTTCTGAATCTCCGTCTGTGTTATGAACGGATGAACAGAGATGAAGAGATACGAAAAATAAATAACCGAATTGAGAATCTTCTGGTACCAAGACATATAAAGCTAAATAATTTTCTTATAAATAAAGGACAAAGCTTCTCGCGTCGGCTTAATCTTGATGGAAGTAAAATGACTTTAAGCTTGCATCTTAAAGACACAGAGGAAGAGATAATCCCATTGATATCAGTGTTTTTTAATAAGAGAGTGATCTGGGAAGATTATTTAAGAAATGAAATAATTTCGATTCCTTTAGAACCGAAAATTGGTGAAAATTTACTCACAATCTCGCCAGTAAACAGGTCGGTCAACATTACAGATTTAAAGTTTGATGTAGAAAGAGAAGAATGAGATTTTTCTTGACAATCTTCATGAGAGATCATATCATTATCTAAGTTACGGAGAGAGTGGGGGGTCATGAGAAGACTCAAAAGGTTAAAATGGTTAGCCATTAATCTCATTATAGCTTTCATCCTTTTTTATGCCCCGCATTCTTTGGTCGCACAAAGTACAAATTACGGAAGTTTGATCGGATATATATATGAGAAAGATGGTACGACTCCTGTAAAGGATGCCATTGTTTTAATCAGAAATACTTCAAATGGTTCTATTTATGAAAGTGAAGAATCTAACAAGCAAGGAATCTCAAAAATTGACCACATTGAAGATGGACTCTACATACTGGGGATTTGGACTAAAGATGGCGGCTTTAACATTAAGAATATTATCGGGATTTACGGAAATGAAACAATAGAAATCTCTTTTGTTCTGGGAGAACCGAATCAGGAAAAAGACACTGGAAAAAAAGATGAAAGATGTCCTCGAGGAAAATGGTACTATCCAGAAGTAATGGGCGAATGCGATGAAGGTTACAGCTGGAATCCAAAGAGACTCAGATGCGAATGTAAAAGAGGAAAAGGCATAGGAGCCTTCTTCGTATCACCCGTTGGTATTGCTACTGTCCTTGCTGCCACTTTCGTTGGAGCCTATGGCATTATCAAATTAACGGAAAAAGAGGCGGAAGTTTCACCATTTAAATAAAAAACGTACTATTCTGTCAGAAAGATTTCCCTTTAAAAAAGTTTCTCTTAACCTATCCGGAAATAGAAGTGCATATTCATACTAAATTGGCAATCATTTTTCATCTTTTTTTCCAGAACTCCGCATCATGCATCACCTGATTTCTCGATAATATTTTTAGGATATAAAAATAGCTGTCGATTCCAAGTGTACGCGCCAGACAATAATTGCCCTGGAGCAAGGGAAATATGTGCCTTGGCTTGCACTGGCATTCAGAATCGCCGGGGTGGTCAGTGTGTCAATAGATGAAGCATTTGAATACGAGGACTAAAACTGAGTCATCCAAGTTCATTGCGATCTGTGTTTCAACAATATTTGTATTTTTTAGCTATATTTTAACGATTCCTTTTGAATTTTGTTCTCTGCTAAAAAGTATTTTTATATAGAGAGGAGAAAAAATGACGAGTATAATTTTGATATGTGCAATCGTATGCTTATGTTTATACGTAATCTTCTCTATGATGATTGTGCATGAACTCTCTAAGCGTGGTGTCAAAATCAACTTCTTTTGGCTCAGGTTGCTTATCGTCAAATATATTCAGCAGTATAAAAAGATTACCTTAGAAAAATATAAGAAATTGGTTTTTTGGCTTGCTACAAATTCTTCACAATTCTCCGTAATTCCCACCCACTGAGATCGTGAAATAAGAGTATCACACCCAAAACGACAAGGTCAACGACTAGAAAAGCGGAACAAATCAGCCGAAGCTTCCAAACCGTCGAGTTTAATATAGACTCGCTCCTCAAATCAGTTAGAAACAACCAGGGAGGCCCTCAAAAATATTCCCCATGCTCCTCGGCTGCTATCAGGAGTTCCTGTTGGACGATTTGAGGCGGAGACGGCCGTTCAGCTTCAAAGGTCAGCTTGAGATGGCCGATGATTCTGTCAATGGTCTTCGGCTCTTCGATAAAAGAGATGATTCTCATCTGGCCACCACATGTAGGACATAGCAGCGGGTCAACCTCATAGACTTTTCTGATCATCTCGGCCCAGCCTCTGGAAGGGACATGATATTCCCTTTCTATGATCGGAGGATAGAAGGGCGAGACTCCTCTCTTGCGTATCTTGCCTCTGTGGGCATTAGAATAAAGACCATATGAAGAAGAGAATTAACAAGAGAACGGAAATGGTACGCCCGGAGGGATTTGGCAAAGACTTGGCCTTTAGCGATTTGGCTGGATAATTACTTTTAGCGAATTTTTTGGATTGGCTGCCAGTTGAAATCCTTTGGATATCTCGGTTAAAGGGAATTCGTGGGTGATAAGACCTCTAACATTAACTTTTTTGTTTTTAATAAGCTCTAATGATTCTTTAAGGTCCTCAGGAGCTGCTCCGTATGATGAGGTGACTGTAATCTCGTTCCTCCAGAAATCAACTACCGGAATTTCAATATTTTTGTTGGGAATGGCAAAAAAGAGTATTATTCCTTTTCTATCTATAAATTTAAATGCTTGCTGAGCAGCCTGCAGAGCACCAGTACAGACTATTATTCTTTCTGCCTTAAGGCAAAAATCTTCTCTGGCATCAATCACTTCATCTGCGCCAAACTCTTTTGCCTTTTTTAGCTTATAGTCATCAACATCCGTGGCCACAACTCTAGCCCCTCTTAATTTCGCCAATTGTAAATTCAATAATCCGGATACTCCGCTGCCTAATACCAGAACAGTCTGGCGCTCTTTGACATTAATAACTTTTTGGCCTCTCACGCAACAGGCCAGAGGCTCAATCATTGTGCCCTCATTATAACCAATATTTTCAGGCAGGAGAAAAGTCCCATGCTCAACATTCATTTTTGGCACTCTAATGAATTCGCTGAAGCCGCCAGGATCATAGTTTCCTTCATGTAATACCTCACAAGCAGTATGGTTTCCCTCTAAACAATATTTGCATTCATAACAAGGTACATGATGAGTTACAAAGACGCGTTGATCCGCTTTAAATTTCTCCACTCCCTCTCCGACCTCGGCAATATCTCCCGTTGTCTCATGGCCAAGGACAAGGGGAACTTTCTTTATTCTGTACCATTCCATCACATCTGTGCCGCATATGCCAGAAGCTTTAACTTTAAGTAGAATTTCGCCCTCCCCAACTTTTGGTTTTGGCATTTCCTGGATTCTTATATCTCTGTTGTTATAGTAGACAGCTACTTTCATAAACTCGCTAAATATTTAATTGTTTAGTTCCATATCGCTTGCAAGGGCACTCGACTATGTCGGACGGCATGGGGTCAGGCCTTATCACAGAGAATTTTTGCTATCAGAGATATAGAAATATCTCTTCCTGATGGCAACGCCTGACCCCAAGATTATTTTTTCTTGTATATTCCAAAAGCCTCATCAACGGTCTTATTTTCATGGACAATGGCTCTGACTGCCTTAATCATGCCCACAGGATTATCTGACTGGAATATGTTTCTTCCCATGTCAACACCAGCTGCTCCATCCTTCACCGCGTCATGAGCCATCTGCAAAGCAGCTTTTTCTTCAATCTTTTTGCCGCCAGCTATAACCACAGGAACATTTCCGCATGCCTCAACAACCTCGCTGAAATTCTCGCAATAATAGGTTTTTACTATATGCGCACCGATCTCAACACAAATCCTGCTGGCCAAACTCAAATACTTCGAATCTCTGACCATCTCTTTTCCGACCGCTGTCACGGCAAGAACTGGAATGCCGTAATCTTCTCCGTCGTTGACGATCTTTGATAGGTTTTCTATTGATTGCTTTTCATATTCTCCGCCGATAAAGACAGAGCAGGTAATTGCCGAAGCATTTATTCTTATTGCATCTTGAATAGATGTAGTGATTATCTCATTTGAAAGCTCTTTCAAAATACTCTGGCCGCCAGATACTCTTAATACAATTGGCTTCTCAATCTTTGGAGGAATCCAGTTTCTTAGGGCGCCCCTCGTAATCATTAATGCATCCGCATGGGGTAATAAAGGAATAACTGTTTTGCCTAGGTTTCTTAAGCCGGTGGTTGGACCTTGAAAATAACCATGATCTACAGCCAACATGACACAATGCCCTGTTTTTGGATTGATTATTCTAGATAATCTGTTTTGTAATCCCCAGTTCATTTTACACCCCCTGCATGGCATTAAAAACTAAAGACCTGCTTTACAAACTCACAGAAATGACTCTGCTTATTTATTTCTCTTCTTCTTCTGGTTTAATCCGGCCTTCTTTGATAGCTTCCTTAACGATTTTTTGATGAAGCTGGATTGGAACTTCCTCGTAATGAGAAAATTCCATAATAAATGATCCTCTGCCCCCTGTGATTGATGTGAGGGTAGGTTCAAAATCCAGCATTTCGGCCATGGGAACCTGGGCTTTTATGATGCGCAAATTTCCCCTCTGCTCCATACCCTGAACCTTACCTCTTCGCCCGTTAAGGTTTCCCATGATGTCGCCCATGTAGGCTTCAGGCGTGTAGACTTCCATATTCATGATAGGTTCAAGCAGTGTTGACTTTGCTTCTTTCATCCCTTTTTTAAAAGCCATAGAGGCAGCAACCTTGAAGGCGATATCGGAAGAATCGACTTCATGATAAGTGCCATCATACAGGATTACCCTAAAATCAACAGCGGGGTAGCCAGCTATCACACCCTTTTTTCGTGCCTCTTGAATTCCTTTTTCTATAGAAGGAATAAAGTTTTTAGGAATTGCCCCTCCGAAAATTTTATCCACAAATTCAAAATCCTTTCCTCTGGGGAGAGGCTCCATTTTTATCTTTACGTCACCATACTGCCCGCGGCCTCCAGTCTGCTTCTTATACTTTCCCTGAACATCTGATTTTCCTTTAATGGTTTCCTTGTAAGGTATTTTGGGAGGCTTGAGGTCGACATTTACGTTATATCTCTTTTTTAACCGGTCGGTAATGATCTCCACATGGAGCTGGCCGTTCCCAGAAATAATCAATTCGTTTGTTTGGGGCTCTCGCTCAATTCTTGCTGTGGGGTCCTCTTCTGTAATCCTATGAACCGCCTGGGAAATTCTATCCTCATCCGCACGGGTCTTGGGTTCGATGGCAAAGGAGATAGATGGCTCGGGAAATCCGATAGGAAGAAATTCAACAGAACTCCCCTTGGCACAAAGCGTATCTCCTGTTGAGGTTTCCTTAAGTTTAGCCGTGGCTACAATATCACCAGCTTTAGCTTGTCCTGCAGGTATCTGTTCCTTTCCTTGGAGGAAAAAAAGGCCTCCCAGCTTTTCAGCCACGTCCTTACTGGAATTCATTACAGTTGAGTCGGGATTTACCTTTCCGGAAAAAACTCTCAATAAGGAAATTCTCCCGGTGTAAGGATCAGAAATTGTTTTGAAAACCAAAGCAGAGAAAGGCTCATCAAGAGAGAGCTTAACTGGCCCTTTCTCTCCTTCTACTTCACCTCTCTCAAGGGGTGAAGGTAAGAAACTCACAATTCCATCGAGGATAGGCTGAGCGCCTATGTTTAAGAGGGCAGATGCAACAAAAACGGGAAACAGTTGGCAGTTAAGTATGCTTCCCTTGAGTCCCTCTACGAGCTCCTCAGGAGAAAGCTCTCCTTTTTCAAAATATTTTTCCATCAATTGCTCATCGTTTTCGGCAACCATCTCTGTCAGCTCTTCAACCTTTTTGTCAACTTCAGCTTTTAAATCTGATGGAATCTCTTCTTCTTTGAATTTTCCGCTTTCATTCTTTTCAAAAATGTAAGCCTTTTTAGTGACTAAATCCACAAGCCCAGTAAAATTTTCCTCTTCCCCAATCGGGATCTGAATTGGGACGGCTTGGCGACCGAAAACTTGATGGATCGATTCTACAGTTCGTCTATAGTTGGAATTTTCCCTGTCTAATTTATTGATGATAAGGATTCGAGGGAGGTTAAGCTCTTTGAGCATTTCCCACACTTTTTCTGTTCCGACCTCGACACCTGCCACTGCACCAACCAGAACCGCTCCTGAATCCACTGCCCTCAAGCTCGCTCTTGTATCCCAGAGGAAATTAGTATAACCAGGGCAATCCACGATATTAATCTTGTGGCCATTCCATTCTAAAAAACAGGCTGCTGAATTGATTGAAATATTTCTTTCGATTTCATCCGGATCATAATCAGTCACTGTATTGCCTTTCTCAACTTTTGTAAATCTGGATGTCACCTTTGAATCAAACAAGAAGGCGGATGTCAGCGAGGTTTTCCCTGAAGATCCATGACCAACAATGGCAATATTCCTGATTTTATCTGTAGTATAATCTTTCATTTTGGAGCCTCCCTAGAAATAAAAGATTCTATTCGTAATAACCTTGATTTTCGACTTCTTTTGAAAAATGACAACGGATATAATACAACAAAAATTCCCTTCTTCTCAAGATAAAAAAAAGACAAAAAAAGGTGGGTTTGATGAATCAAACCCCTACATTAAAGGTTTGGTCCATTCTTTGTAGGTGTTTGATTTATCAAACACACATTTTTTGATCATCTTAAATAAATAAGGTGGGTTTGATGAATTAAATCGCAACAAAATAAACAAGGTGGGCTTGATGAATCAAACCCCTACAATAAATCAAGCCCCTACAACTAAAAAATAGCCTGTCCCCTTTTTTGCTGCCCTGTTCTCCTGGTCAATAACGAAAAAGTAGCCAATCCGCTTTTGAATACTATTAAGAGCTTTTCATCAGCCTCCTTTTTCAGTTAAAAAGTAGCCTATCCCCTTTTTTTCTTTTTTTCTTCAAGCTTATCTAAAAATCTTTCTAATTCTGGCGGCAAAGGAGAAGAAAATTCAACCTTCTCCTGTGTCTCAGGGTGGAAAAACGCAAGACAAGAGGCATGAAGGAAAAGACGTGGAAGGCTTGGCTTTGACTTTCGACGTCCGTAACGGGTATCACCAGCTAAAGGATGGCCAGAGGCAGCCATGTGGACTCTTATTTGATGAGTTCTTCCTGTGACCGGTTTTATTTCCAGAAGCGAAAACTCTTTATATTCTTTCTGGATAGAATAGTAAGTCTCGGCCCCCTTTGGTTTTTTAGTCTTCACCGAGATCCTCCCTCCATGCTTAACATGGCGTCCTATAGGCCAGCTTATTTTTCCCTTTTCTTCGGGCATTCTCCCCCAAACAAGGCCCAGATAAGTCTTTTCCACTTCCCTCTTTCTGAATTGCTGCTGGAGCAGCTCATAAGCTTTTAGACTTCTGGCTATGACCATCAATCCTGACGTTTCCTTATCCAAACGATGGACAATTCCTGGCCTCTCTTCTGGGCCAACTTCCTTGAGATCCGGAAAACGGTAGAGTAGACTATTGATAAGAGTATGATGCCTCTTCCCCGCTCCGGGATGAACAACCATCCCAGGAGGCTTATCAATAATTGCTATATGCTTATCGCTGTAAAGCACATCTATAGGGATGTTTTCGGGTTGAATTTCTTGAGGCGTAACAAGTTCATACTCTACCTCCACTTTCTCACCCGATTTCAGCTTATAGCTTGACTTCCTGGCTATCCCGTCGACCTTGACTCTTCTCTCCTCAATGAATCTCTGAACCTGAGATCGTGTCAGCTCATTGATTTTCTCGGATAAGAAGACATCCAACCTTTGATTTAATCCGGAAAAGGGAGTAGTCAGAAATTCTCTTTTAGGCACTTTTCCTTTTTCTCAGGATGAGAAGCAGAGCCACTCCAGCAATCAAGCCTAAAATACAAAAAAGCTGTGGAATAGAAAGGCTGAGGTAGGGAGAGGGATTGCGGAAGATGAAGGCTTTTTCAGGATGATCACCCCGATAAAATTCAACAAAATACCTGATTATAGAATAATTTATGATATAGAAAGAAAAAACCTGCCCATCAAATTTCTTCTTTCTCAAGATAAGAAATAAAACAAAAAAGTTCAGAAAATTCAAAGCAGCCTCATAAAGCTGAGTTGGATGAAGAGGAATTCCGAGGGGAATGCCTGTTAAGTCACTGGCATATTTGCTCTTAAAAATCACACCCCATGGTAAAGAGCATTCCGTTCCGTAACAGCATCCTGCGCTGAAACAGCCTATTCGGCCAAACCCATGCCCCAGAGCTAAAGCAGGACCTATGATATCGGCAGCCTTCCAGGTAGGAATCCGGTGTTTGTGGAAATACCATAGGGCAAAGAGAAATCCAAAAGTTAACCCACCCTGGAAAACGCCTCCTGACCGCGCCAGGCTTAGAAGCTCCCGCCAGTAACGCATATAATAGGAGAAATTTCCGACGAGAAGAATAAGTTTGGCCCCGATTAAAGAAATAATAATCGTGTAGAATGCCATATCAATCATTCTCGAGCTGGGAAGCTCATATTTCTTGGCCTGGATAAATAGAAACCACAAGGCAAAAGCCACTCCTACTGCCATCGTAAGCCCATAGGTATGAATGGTTATCGGACCTATCTTTAAGAGGATGGGGTACATTTTATCCCTTTTTTAAAAAAGAATGTAAAAATAAGAAAGCAGGCACCAATGGTTATACTGGCATCAGCAATGTTAAATGAAGGCCAGTGCCATTTTTTCACGTAGAAATCCATGAAATCTATCACGTATCCCCTGAAGATTCTATCTATCAAATTGCCTAGAGCCCCTGCCAGAATAAGAGAGAGTGAGATTTTCATAAGCCTTTCTGAGGTCGGAGTTTTGAAAAAATAAAAAACAACCAAAACCAAAGCCGCTAAAGAAGCCAGTGTGAGGATTATGTAGAGAAGCTGGCTTCCAGATTGAGAAAAAAAGCCAAAGATTGCCCCGCGGTTTCTTATATGAGTGAGGTTAAAAAAACCGGGGATAATGCTCTTGCTGCTCAAAAAAGGTATCTTTTGGGCTACCACCGCCTTGGTCAGCTGGTCAGCAGCGAGCAGGATAAGAATGAACAAAAAATAGAATAACCGGCGGTTCATGAATTCATCATCTTAACCACTTCTTCGCAGCGCTTGCAGAAGTGGCGATATTCAGAGCTTTTCCCTACATAGGGAGAAAAATTCCAGCATCTCTGGCATTTTTCCCCTGTAGCCTTGGAGACCTTTACTTCTAACTCTTCGCCAGATTGCGATTGAAGCTCCACAGCCGAAACAATGAAAAATGAGGGCAGTTCTTTCTTGTACTTTTTCAAAAGCTTCTGTTGAGACGAAGGAACTTTTAGGATGATCTTTGCTTCTAAAGAATTCCCGATGAGATCTTCTTCTCTAGCATTCTCAAGCTCCTTCAGAACTTTCTCTCTGGCGAGCCCCAAATTCTCCCGTTCTTGAAATAGATCACCATCCAGCCACTTCTCCTTGAATGCCGGGAAGTTCTCTAAATGAATGGACTCCTCTTTTCCATTAAAAGCGGGCATACATTCCCATACCTCCTCTGATGTAAAAGGCAAAATCGGAGCAATCAAAACAAGCGTGGATTTAAGCAGATAAAAGAGAGCTGTTTGAGCTGATCTTCTAAGCTGCGATTTTTTACTGGAGCAATAGAGTCTATCCTTGATGACATCCAAGTAAAAAGAACTCAGCTCTACAGTGAAGAAATTGTAGATGGTATGAAAGATAATATGATAATCATAATTCTCGTAGGCTTTAAGTATCCTTTTCCCTGTTTTGAAACATTTTTCCAGTATCCATCTATCTAGAGCTTCCATTTCCTGAGGAGAAACACTCTCTTCATCTGGAGAAAAGTCGTAAATATTCCCCAGGATAAATCTCCACGTATTCCTTATCTTGCGGTAAGCTTCAATAAGCCTCTGCAAGGTCTCTTGCCCGAAACGTGCATCTTCTTTGTAATTGAGCATTGCTACCCAAAGCCTCAAGACTTCGGCTCCGTTTTGAGAGATGACTTCTTCAGGATCGATGAAATTTCCGAGGGATTTGGACATTCCCCTTCCCTGCTCATCAAGAACAAAGCCATGGGTTATGACCGACTTGTAAGGAGAAGCTTTTTTAGAAGCAATTCCTACGAAAAGTGAACTGTTGAACCAACCTCTGTATTGGTCATGGCCTTCCACATAGACGTCCGATGGCCAAGGTAGATCACTCCTTCTTCCTAAAACATTATGGCTTGCTCCAGATTCAAACCAAACATCAAGTATGTTTTCTTCTTTATCGAATTTTTTCGAACCACATTGAGGACATTTTGAATCTGGCGGAAGCAGCTCTTCTGCCTTTTTTGCAAACCAAGAGTCAGAACCATTTTTCGAAAAGATATCGGCAATCCTGAGAGTTATTTTTTCATCAGCAAGAATGTGCCCACAATCATGACAGTAAAAAGCTGGAATCGGGACACCCCAGGACCGCTGCCGGGAAATACACCAGTCCGGTCGAGCTTTCACCATATTAGCAATTCTTTCCTCTCCCCAGGGCGGAATCCAGCGGACCTTCTTTATCTCCTTCATCGCCTTTTTCCTCAAATCATTTTTCTCCATAGAGATGAACCACTGTGCGGTTGCTCGGAAAATCACAGGATTCTTGCACCGCCAGCAATGGGGATAGGAATGGACAATCTCATCTTCTTTCAAAAGAGTGCTGTCCCTCTTCATATCTTCGGTAATAGATTTATTGGCATCAAAAACATTCATCTCGCCATATTTTTCGACCTGGGAAATAAACTTCCCTTCGCTATCCACAGGAGTATAGATATCAAGTCCATAGGCTATTCCTGTTAGATAATCTTCATGACCGTGGCCGGGAGCAGTATGAACACAGCCTGTGCCCTGGTCAAGAGTTACATAATCAGCTAAAACAAAAACAGACTCTCTATCTATGGAGGGATGACGAGCTTTTAATCCCTCCATATCTTTTCCGAGAAAAGTCGCAAGAACTTTAGGCTTTTTGAACCCTAACTCTTCAGCAAGAACAGGAATCAACCTTTTGGCTGCGATATAGACCTCTCCGGCAGTCTGGAAAGCTGCATATTCATAATTCGGATGAAAGGCTATGGCCAGATTGGCAGGTAAAGTCCAGGGAGTTGTGGTCCATATTAGAACAAAGACTTTTTTTGCCTTTAATCCAGGAAATTTTTTTGAAAGATCCGAAATCATAGGAAATTTCACATAGATAGAAGGAGACTTACGGTCTTTATATTCTATTTCAGCTTCAGCCAGTGCTGTCTGGCAATGAGGACACCAATGAACAGGCCTCTTTCCTTTGTAAACATTCCCTGAAGAAAAAAACGCAGCTAGATAGCGAATGACCTCTGCTTCATACTCATAGTCCATGGTTAGATAAGGCTTTTCCCATTCACCAAATACTCCTAACCTTTTGAATTGGGCCCTCTGGATATCGACGTATTTAAGTGCGTACTTTTTGCATTCTTCCCTAATTTTTAGGATAGAAAGTTCTCTCTTTTTTTCTCCCAGGAGTTGGTCCACTTTGATTTCAATAGGAAGACCGTGGCAATCCCATCCAGGTAAATACGGTGACCTGTAGCCCTGCATTGTTTTTGTCTTGACGATAAAATCCTTTAAAATCTTGTTCATGGCAGTTCCCAGATGAATACTCCCGTTGGCATAAGGAGGACCATCATGTAGAACAAAGGAGGGGCTTTTCTCTCTTTTCTTCTGAATTTTCTGGTAAAGCTTCATTTCCTCCCACTTCTTAATAAGCTCAGGCTCTTTTTGCGAGAGCTTTGCTTTCATAGAAAAAGACGTCTGTGGCAGGTTTAAAGTATTTTTTATCTTTTCACCGTCTGCCATGATTTTCTCGAACTCCTGTTTTTTATATTTTTTTATTATAGAATAAGTTATTTTATTTCTCTACAGCAAAAAGTCAATGTCAAGGGGTCAGGCCTTGCCACATTGGG
>WVXO01000037.1 GCA_011773465.1 Candidatus Aminicenantota bacterium
AAGCTATGAGGAGTATGTTAGAATAATTGAGATATTGTTCAAGAGGGTATGAAATATTACAATCAGGAGTTGTCGGCAATTCATTCTTGCAAGCTGGGATCATGCTCAAAGCCCAAAAAAATCCGATAAGTGAAATTACATATATTTTTTTAAAAGGCATTTGTGTTCACCTCTCTTTTACCACTTCGAAACTATGACCAAATAATGACTATATCAGGTTAAAAACTGTTAAAAATTGTTCATTTCGGTTAAATATAAATCTTCTCTAAGTTGTTGATTTCAAAAGTAAATATCTGATAATAAAACAATAGCAAAAATCTCCTTTTCGCAGAGTTTATGCACAACGAAGTTGCTGGATCTCAAGTCCCCAGAGAAATAATGGATAGAATGAGAGATGCTAAAGAGATAGGCACAGAAAAGGCAAGACAGGAAGGAGTGGCCATTGCCCAAGAAATTCTGGGAGTAATAAAAGATATGCTAGAAGGTGTCCAGATAAGCCCTCTTCTGGGAAAGTATGAATTAGCTCTTGAAGTTTTGAAGGCCCTGTAGAAAAATAGCAATTATCAGGTTTAAGAAAAAATGAAAAAAGCAGATGATGGCCTGGCAAAAATTTGGAAAATCAGCGTCTTATCGATTTTAATTTCATTGACAGAAAGAATAATCAATGAATATACAGGGAGGTTTTTATGAACAGAGGCTTAAATAAATATTTAAAATTATTCCTGGTTTTCTTTTTCTCATGCTCATTTTTGCTCCAAATTACCTTTCTTTCGTCAAATGCTTTTTGTTCTGATTTTACAGAACTCGGAGGTAATGGTAATCCCCCCGTAGGAGCACAGTTTGATTATCCCCCCGAGTGGATACAAGGCTGTACTTTGGTATTGCTGAGCACGGATGATATTGATTCCGCAAATGAAGCTAGAGATTATATCATCAGTAACGGTGGTGAAATTTTTGTTCTTTCACCTCCCCACGTAATGGTAGGACGAATAGAGCCTGGAGTTGCAGATGAATTGCTGGGAAAATTTGGGATCGAATCAATTTTTTATCATCCTGTCAATTTAGAAGATATAAAGTATAAGGATAAGCAGACCGTTTCTCTTGTTAAATTTTTTAATTATGCTACCTCTGGTGAGCTTGAAAAAACCTTCCTTCTGTACAGAGAAAAAGGTGAACCTCTAATAAATGATGCTCTGCAGCGTCCTATGATAAATCACGGAGATTATTTAAAGAATCTTAGCGATAGAGGAATGGACATTGTAAAACTTAAGGAGGAAAGCGATCGGTTTCGAGGAAAGGAATATGGATTTCTAAGCCCGGGGAATAGTGATTCAATGATAGGAACAGTCGCTTGTTGTTTATTTTTTGTAGAAAGCGACGGGAGCATTAATTCTGACCTGTATACTTGGACTCAGGCAGCTTTCGATCTGACTTATAACCAGTGTTTGACAGGATTAAGCTGGTGGGCGAGTAACGCTCAAAGCCGTGGGATTAGCTTGTCATTTATACTGACTTACCTTGAAAGCCCGGATACCGATCAAGGGTATGAGCCTATTGTCCATTCTTCAGATGATGATTATTTATGGATTAATGAGATCATGTCGAATTTAGGCTATACGACTGGATCCAAATTTACCCGGGTTGATGCTTTCAATACATATCTAAAGAATCAAGAAGGAACTGACTGGGCATTTTCTGCGTTCATTGCCTATAATCCCACTGGCGAAGGAGCTGCTGATAGATTTTCTGATGAACGATTTGCTTATGCCTATCTAGGAGGTCCTTATACTCAATTCTTGTATAAGAATAATGGTTGGTCGGTAAATGATATATGGAAAACACTAGCCCATGAAACAGGCCATATTTTCTGGGCTTGTGACGAGTATTATACAGCAGGATACGGAGGGTGCACGAGCTGTGACCCGTGTAATTCCTACAGGCCAATTTTAAACGGAAACTGTGAGCATTCAGACTGCAACCCAGATGACACAGTACCCTGCATAATGAGACATAGTGAGGATGCAATATGTCACTATACCGCCGCTCAAATTGGGTGGGGATTGGATGAGCCACCCACCGCATCCATCACTTCACCACTAACAGGGGAAGTTGTTAGTGGCATCGTTACTATAGAGATGAGTGGTACAGATGACGACGGAATATCAAGAGTTGAGTTTTATGTAAACGCAGGATTGGAGGAGACTGACACAACTGCTCCCTATCAATTTAACTGGGATACAAGTACTTTTTATAATGGCGATCACACAATAAGAGCCGTTGTCTATGACTCAATATTGCAAACTGGAGAAGATAGCATAACTTTGGTTATCCTTCCCCGTGCTCCCCTAAATTTTTCTTACGAAAAAGAGGAAAACAGATCTTTGTTATTGAGAGAATTCATAAATGTTCTAACTTGGGAAGCTCATCCATTAAATGGCGTTGTGAAATACAGAATTTATCAAGTCGAAGACTCAAGCCAAAGCTTATTGGGAGAGGTTAATGTTCCTTATACAGAATACTGGCATAGAAATTTAGATGAAGATAAAAGATATACATACGCTCTGGTGGCTGTTGATGCCCAAGGTCGAGAAGGAGAAGCTGCTTATACAACAGGAGAGGGAATCTATGGAAGAACAGAGAATACTCAGGTAACCAGAACAGCTTCATCCGAGAGGAAGCAGAAGCTAAGCGGAAGGAAGAGCGATACCTCAGAGAGAGATCGTATGAAAACTACAGGCATGGATTTAAATATCTCTATCCTAGTGAATCCTGTGAAATCGAAAAAGGTTCTTAAGCCTTTGAACTTTGCTGGTCAGCAGGTTTTGATTATTTCCCTTTCTCAGATTGAACATACCAATGTTCTATCTTGGCAGGCCAATCCAGACGGTCAAAATGCGGAAAAATACAGGATTTACCTGGTAGAAGGAAAAACTCAGAGTCTGTTGGTTGAGCTAAGCGCTGATTCTTTAGAATACAAGCATAGGGACGTAGAAAAAAGCAAAAACTATAAGTATGCTTTGGTAGCTGTGGATAGTATGAACCGTGAAAGCGAACCCATTTATATAAAAATTGAATAAGGAAGGAAACCATGAGAGCAAAAGGAATACTAGTATTCTGTTTAACAATAATTATGTTTCCGGCTTTATCCCATGCAGGAGCATTTTTTATAGAGGCAAATGCGAATTATTTTCGACCCAAAGATCAAAGCTTTAAGGAAATATACAGAAATGGGAAGAGTTTCGGAGGAGAAATAGGCATAACTTTGGGGAAAGGAATAAGCATCTGGGCTGGAGGCCATTATTTTTCCAAAAAAGGGAAGCTGACTTTTACGGAAGAGGATACAAAGATACAAATTATTCCTCTTTATGCAGGCCTAAGATATCGGCTGGAAAAGGCAAACATAAGACCATATGTAGGATTTGCCATTGGGTATTTTCGATACAAAGAAGCAAATCCAATCGGGACAATTAAAAAAGGAGACATCGGGTATATCGGACAAGTTGGTATCATTTTTAAGGTAGGTGGAGCATTATTCCTTGATATCAAAGGCAGCTACAGTTATTGCAAGGTAAAGCCAGTGGATATTGAAGCAAATTTAGGTGGTCTTCAAGGAGGAATAGGTCTAGGATTAGAATTTTAAAGAGTGTGTCTAATTCATCAAACCTGCATTTCATTCAAATTCTGGGGTGATTTGTTTGTGTTCTTTAAGGGAATAATTTATCCTGAGCAGGGGTTTGATTCATCTAGTGTAGGGGTTTGATTCATCAAACCCACATTTTATTTTCATCTTTGGATGGTTTTGAATAACCCAAAAAAGCCGAAGACCTAATGGTCTCCGGCCTTTTGGTTTCGTGCTTATTAAGCTATCGCGCTTAGAGTTTGACGCCCAAGCTGACACCAATATTGAGGTCAGGTCCTGAAATGTTTCCAGTAAGGAACCATGGTCCTCTGAGAAAGATGGTGTCATACATATAAGCTTCTATGAAAAATCCCTTCTTCATGTTAACGGTAAACCCGAATGCAGGAGTTAAAGAAGAGGTAGCCTGAGCGCTAATCGTCTTCCAATCTTCGGTTGCAGGATCAGTATCAGGGTTTGTCAGCGTCTTTTCCTTAGAAGTTTCGAAGGTGATTGAAGCCCTCATCGTGAACCAATTGAACAGTTGTTTCTCGGCCAGGATTCTCAGAATCGGGAAATAGGATAAGCTTGGGTTGTTCTTTTGGGAATCTGTATCAGCTGTTTCCACGCTCATTTCTTCCTTTGATTTATCTGTCATAAAACCAACCTGGAAACCAACATTATAGCCTTCTCCATGGAGTAGGGGCCCTGCTAAAAAGACTAAGCTCTTCTGGGCTCTTTTATAGGTTGTTGCATCATCAGCAGTATCGGTGTCGGGATCGACCTTCAGGGAACCTCCGTAGGAAAGATAGGAAAGGTTGGCGATTAAGCTGGTGTTTTCGTTTATCGAAAAATTGACCCTTATGCTGGTATCCATATCTGAGCCTGATAATGAGGCTTTTTCATTGTCCGCTGTTGAGCCAGCAGCAATCGTATATTCATAGAGATACTTGGGCTTTCCCAGACCGATATCAAAAGCCAGATCTATATTGTCCTTTAATGCGTATCCAAAACCTGCTCGGAACATCGTGGTTGAAATTTTCTTTTTGAAGATATCATCTTTTTCGGTCAAAACCGACTGCGGATCACTAATGCGAGCGCCTGAAACTCCCCGGCCAACATAGTTGACGCCAAAACCTGCCTTTAGCTTATCGCCCAGGGGCAGGGCATAATAGATGCCAAAGGATCTTACGCCATCTATATCAGTCACATTTACGCCATCGACTCCTACATTCGTTTGACCACAGATTGGCGTGACCAAACCGTTTAAACTGTTTATATCTTGGCCTGGACCAGCCCAGATATTGTTCCGGTAGCTGCCGTAGCGTTTTCCGATCTGAAGACCGAGAACTCCGGGAAGGCCAAAAGACTCCATCTTAGCAAAGCCGAAACCGCTATAGACTGCTCCATCATAATCAATGTTTACATAATTAGGATTGTCCAGCATATAGATAGGGTTGAGCAGGGAATCAACCGTGGTGATCACCATCCCTGCAGGTGTTAACTCGTGATAGATTGTCCCTGTGAGGACTATCTTTCGTGAATCCGTGGCCTGCATATTAGCAACCAAAATCAGGAGAATAGTCCCTACCAAAACAAATTGTCCGATTCTTCTCATCATAAATACCTCCGTTTATATAGGTTTTGGAAGCCCTCGCTTCCTTTATTAGGTAAACTTCTTTTTCAAGAAGATTTAATTTTTGCTGCTCAAAAAGCGTTCAACTTTTTCTTATTGTTATGGATACCATTTATTTCATATCCCCTTAATAAGGTCAATAACCCTTTAGGGTGATTCTTGAGGTGATTTTTATTCCTTCATATTTTTAGCAGAGGATTTTAATGCAATTTTAACTGGGTCTAGACGACTAAATTTTATAAGGGGAGGGGAGCCGGGATTGTTCGGCTCGAATAATTGAAGAGAGAAGGATGAGAGAAAAGAAATTTTTTATTAGGGGATACAGGCAAAAAGTCGATTTTGCGACTTTTTATGATCCTGAGTCCTATTCGTTAAAAGAAGCAATAGATAAGGCAGACGAATATTTTAGGAAAATAAGACGCCTAGGGAAGATAATGCTGTTTGAGCAAGAAGAAGAGGATGATACAAAAGCAGTTATTTCGATGACGAAGTGGCGAGGCTTTTTGGAGTTGGGGATTGATGGGAAAGTAATAATAACAAAGAATTGCTCAAGATATTATTTTAACCGCGATAAGAGCCACAATAGTTGATGCCTGGGCCTCGTCTAAGGCGAAGTTCAGCCTCTCGTCTAAGAGAGACTATTTCAACTTATCCCTTTCTTAGTTTGTCAGCGTATTCGCTTATTATTTTTTCAGCTTTTTTTTCACTAGATATGTCGTGAACGATTTTCCGTCAATTTTGGTGTATTTAAAGTTCACATCATCGTCGAAAACTACGCCGTCGAAATTTACGGGCTCGGAGAACTTCGTATACTTAAAATCGGCGTTTCCCCTGAATTGAGCATCTTTAAAGTCCACTCCTTCAGGGAATTTTGCGTATTTGAAATTCGCGAGCTTCTGGAAAGTAGCTTTGTCAAAGTTAACGGCTTTAGGGAATTTTGTGTACTTGAAATTGGCTTCTTTACTGAAGTGGGAGTTTGAAAAGCTTATATCGGTCGAGAATTTTGTGTACTTGAAATTGGCTGTTTTGTTGAAGCGGGAGTTTGAGAAGCTGGTGTCGGCCGAGAATTTTGTGTACTTGAAGAGTGCTTCATCATTATATTGTGTGTTCTTAAAGTTAGCTTTAGTTTTGAATTTCACGTACTTGAAGGCTGATTTGCCCTGGAAATTGCAGCCCTGAAAATCGACATCCTTATAAAAGATGGCGTTGTGTGTTTCATTCTCATCATCATCATGAACGTAAGCGAGAACGTCTCCTGTGAAAACGCAATTGATGAAAGATAAGGGAGATCTCACATGATACAGGTAGACAAGAGTCGAACCTTTGCTGAGGAGTCTGCTTGCCTTAGATTTTTCGTCCACGGTCACATCTTTTATAGACGTGAAGTCCAGATTGCCTACTATTTCAGCATTTTTATACTGGACAGCTTTTCCTGCGTTGATTTGATCGATGATCGTGCTGGCCTTGACTTGAGATTTGGCAAAAGACGATGTCGGCAAAAGCAGCAGGGTAGCGATTAACAGGACTTTAATGGTTTTGGCGGTTTTCATATATACCTCCTTGCTTTTTCGACTCCTCCTTTTTTAGAGTAATAAATATGCCATTTAAAATGAAGGAATCTTCAATCTGATATACGAAGTATGCTGTGAAAAAGTTTACACCTGTGATCATTGGAAAATTCTATGAGATTGTTCCCCTGCCTTCGGTCTCTCGCCTTTATAATTGCATTAATGCAACTTTACGCTAAAGCCTTTTTTGAAAACATTCATTGATTATTTTCGAAAAAGTAATTTCAATAAGAATTTTATTTTATCAACACTTAAAAACTAAAGAAAAAAAGAGGCTGGCACCTATTTCAAGCACCAGCCTCTTTATTATCCTTTAACTACAGGTCAGAATCTGATTCTGGCTCCGACGTAAAATCTCATGGGCATCAGGATTTCTGTTGTCTCTTGATAATCCCATTTTGGATCATTACGGGCATACATAAGATCAATATCTGCCTGATTATTGGTAATATTGTAGACATCGAGGAACAAATCAAGAACAGCAACATCTTTTAGCCTTATTCCGTAGTTGAGCTTTAGATCAATTTGATAGTAACTTGGAGTTTTCTCTTGACCGGTCTTTACATACTCGTTACCACCCAACGGCCAATTGTAATAAATGTCGTAAGGCCCAGGATAGAAGTTATAGGACTCAGTGTACTTCATTCCTGAATTCCAGTAGAAAAGCGCTCCGATATCCAAGCCAAAAGGAGTTCTGTATGTACCGAAGATCTTAATCTTATGAGGAATACTTCCAGGAGTAGGTCCCCACATCCAATCGTTTCTTGGATCAAGAAAAATATAATCGCCCTGAAGATCGGCGTTTCCATCAGACTGGGTGTTTCCAAGAGCGTGCTTGAATGAATACTGACCAATTATGAAAGATCCGTTTACGAACTGCTTTGAGACTTCAAAGTCAAGACCATAGATATCTCTTTTACCGCCGTAGAGATTGGAGAGGAAATAGTTGATGTTAGGACCAGGACCTGTTGAAGGATAACCAAAATCTTCATAAGTGAGAGCGAGATCTTCATAGTCAGCTGGCATATGTAGAACATAGGTAAAAAGATCGTAATCTTCAATAATTTTGCGGTCTCCGCGATAATAGCCCTGACTCGTAATGACCAACCCATTGCCTAAATCAATTTCATGAGTCAAAGAGAATTCCCTGGAAACACCATTTTTTGTACTTGGAGTCCATTCACAATCTATCTGTTTTTCTCCTCCACGGATGCGAAAAGTGTACCAGTCATTATTAAGCCAGATCTGCTCTTCTCGAACTTGTCCACTAAGGTTTCCTGCAAAATGGATCATGGCAAAGGGCACAGGATCTGAGAAGTGTCCATAGAAGGCAGTTAACTTGTGGGTTCCTTTTCCACCTATATTCCAGACTAAGCCTATTCTGGGCAGAAATACAGTATCCATATGAAGAATAGTCCCACCCTTTGAGTTCTTGGTATGGTGATTTTCGATCCGGACTCCTGCATTGAGCGTGAAGTAATCATTGATTTTCCAGTCATCCATGAGATATCCATACCAGCGCTGGGCTCGAACCTTATTAGGACCTTCTGCGGCCTGCCAAGTTCTCATGAAGTTCACTCCATGGTCGCCCATAACAGTCATGGTTGCTGCTCTCAACTCATTTGTACTCACAACACCATCACCGTTTGTATCAAGGGCGGCAGCAGTTGCATCCCAGTGATCGTTAATCCAAGGAAGGAGCCGTTCATCGAATTCGCTTGCAGGCATAATGCCTTCATCATAAAGTTCTCCAAGAGTAATTCCAATAAGATTAGGATCTAAGGAAGAGCGCCTTTCTCCCAAGGGGTAAAATTGGTTGTCCAAATCATATTCATTGGTGTACATTATTCCTGCTTTTATCCGCATCTTGCCTAAAAACAATTCTCCATTTAAACTGAACTGATCTCTTGTATTTTTATTATCCGCTCCTAGGTAATAGCTTCCAAATTGGTAGTTCTCCACAGTGGGGTATGTTCCAGGTATGTACCAAAGCCTGTCTTCAACGCCTGCCTCTGGATAGCGGGGTCCAAGCTCGTATCCCCACCAGTAATGCCCGTAGCGAACATCTACGATGAGGTTGTCTCCAAATACCCTCTGAAAATAGCCGCTGTAGACACCCATATTGTAGTCGTACAAGGGCTGACGCGTTTTGATTATGTTGTTATCACGGGAGCCCTCTATGGTATAGTCATCTAAGAAATATAGAAAAGTAAACGAATCATTAGGACTCAGCGTGAATGAGAGTTTGCCAAAAAGACCTGTTCTCTTCTGAGCGTAGTCCACTTCCTCTTGGATCGAAGAAGCAGATTCTGAAAGTGGAAATTTAGATGAATTGTTTCTGTATTGGCCTGAGAGAAAAAACCAAAGCTTGTCCTGCACCACGGGTCCGCCCAGCGTCGCAGCAGTATCATATTTGTTGTCCTTGAATCCCTCGAGCATTGTGGGATCATCCGCATCACCGTATGCTTTCCCGCCGTATTTCAAATACAAACCTTTGGGCTGGAAATAAAAGTTTGCAGAACCTGACAATCTGTTTCCTCCTGCTTTGGTCACGATATTTCCGACAACACCTTTGCCTCCACCGTATTCAGCCGGGACACCTGAGGTCATAAGCTCTTGCTCTTGAATGACCTCGTTGTTAAAGGTCATCAGGGCTCTTTGAGCTGCCAATCCAGTGATGTTCATTCCGTCTAGGAAAAACATATTATCGCGGGAGCCGCGTTTGCCTCCTCCTCTCGTGTTTATCGGTCCTTGGGCTCCTCGGTCATAGTAATTACCGCCTCCTTTACCAGCCGGATCCTGAGGAGTGTCTCTGCCCTGAGAGTTAGGAACGATATTGACGCCTGCCGCTAACTGAAGATATCCTACAAAATCTCGGGCTATAGGAAGCGATTCGACAGTCTCATGCGTAACATGTTCGGCTATGACAGACTTTGTGGTATCGACCGCAGGAGAGACAGCAACAACAGTTATAGACTCCTCAACTACTGCGGGATTCAACTCGACCTGAAGATGGGTTTGCCTGTCCAGAAAGACCTCAATTCGCTGTGAAGTTTTTTCTTGGAATCCTGGAATGCTTGATTTGAGTTCATAAATTCCTGGAGTCAGATTAACAAATAAAACTTCTCCGACCACATTTGTGACTAGAGTTTTTGATCCCATCATGACAGGGCTTGTTAGAGTCAATGAGACACCGGGCAGAACATTACCTTCATTGTCAACGACTATGACTTTGAGAGTTCCCTTTTCGGCGGAGTATGTGACTGATGTAATCAAAAGGATCGACAAGAAAATCAGCAAAAATTTGAAGTTTTTTTTCATAATGTTTTGTTCTCCTTTTCCCAAATTTTTGGGAAAATTTTTGGCTCTGTCCTCAGAATCGGTATCTGAAAGCGAGCCAAATTAACCATTTCCCTGGAATTAAAACTTCATAATGAAGTTACTAATCCCAAATCCCTAGCTGTTTAGTTTGAATTGCTTTCTGGATTATCACCTCCTTTTACTAAGGATTTCAGCCAAAAAAAAAGGCTGTTTGAGACTCGCAAAAGCCACAAACAGCCTCTTTTATTTAAGTGAGCTGTTATAAAGTAAACCTATATTTTATATTCTGTTATTTTAGAGCAAAAAACATGCCAACTAGAATATAAATTCTATATTATTGATTAAATTGAAGTTATGGATATTACAGGGCATAATTCATTTGATAAAGTTCATTTTATTGGATATAGATATTCAAAAAAATGAATTAAATTTCCATCTTTCTTCAAGCAAGATTCTTTAGACATCTTACTCAAATGATCAAAAAAACTATATAAAAGAACATAAAATGATTAATCTTTGAATGGCTCTTTTCGAAAACGAATATTGTATTTTTTCATCTTTTCGTGCAACGTGGTATATTTTAGGCCCAAGTATTTTGCTGCGTCTTTCAGATTTCCATTACATTGAGATAACGTTCTTATTAATATAGCCTTCTCTACTGCGTTCATCAGTTCCTTTAAAGGAACTCTTTGCGTCGAATTAAAATATTTTATGAAGAGCTTAAAGCTTTTCATCAAGAAGTCTCGCTTTTCTTTTGCATCCAGAAAATCCAAGCTTAATTTATCACCATTTTCAAGTTCAAAAATTACTTCAGCATCGCTTCTTTGATATAACAAATTGTTTTGCTCAGCAACTAATTTGGCTCTATCCATCGTCACATCCATTCTTTTCCAGAAAATTTTATTTTCTTTTTAACCTCTTCAGCCAACATTGGAAGTCCATCTTGAATTTTAAGTTTTTCTATTTCTCCATGTCCTAAGGATTCACAATATTTGATGAAAGAATGCCAGATCGGGTGGATTCGAACCGTGCGGCCTTGTCGGAAATTATTAAGATCAATTTTAATTTCATTAGGCATTGTGGTTATTCTTATGCTCCTTTCTTTTTGATTTTCTTCGAATTTAAAACCTAATCTACTGATTTCTTTCTAATGTATCTAGATTCTAATTTCCTTCCCAATTTCTTGCCTATTTCTTAAAGCTAAATACTTGAAAATATTTCCATTTCTTTCTGTTTATTACTTCTTATTTTAAAAAAAGATGCTCTTTAAGACACAATAAAGCCCTAAATAGCCTCTTTTATTTCAGTCAGCTGCTTCAAAATGAGCTTTAAGTTGTTTCTAGATTTCATTGTTGGTCTTGTTATGCAATAAATATGCCAATTAAATCAAACTGGAACTGATACAGAGCTTTCTGGCCAAAATTACGCATAATGAACACAAATATTGATGATAAAAAAATTGAAGGTATTATATATCAACAACTTAGCAATAGAGAGTAATTTTATAAAACAGAACCATCCTTAATAAATAATCACTTCAGAATTCAGCTATTTTCCACCTTTCACAATCCTTTTAGAATCATGACTTAATTAAAAGGATTAGATTGCCTTATTTTTTGACATATATACGCGGAGAAAAATACAAAATCTCCGGAACTTATTGAAAATAAATTGGATAGAGGACGGAAACTAGACTTGCCTAATTTTCATACATCTTAATAAAAAATTTCCACTGGCCTTTAGTCCTTGATCCTATAATTATCTATTTTGTTATCCTTTTTCTGACGTGTAGCATAATGGATTCTCCCTCTTCTCAAAGCTATTTTTTATTGATTTTCTTATACTTAGCTTGATTAGTGACGATGGGCTCAAGTTGTAAGCAAGAGGAAGCTTTTCCATAAATTTTAAAAAAGGCTATCTCTCAAACTCTTATGATTCAATGGCATATTTCTTGCAGAAAGGCTGAATGATGATTCACATAAAACCAAATAATTTAGTTGCTAACAGAAAAGACATTCAATTTCAAAGGCTCACTCCTGATGGAATTCTTGAATTCGGAAATAAGGCAAGAAATATAATATTCATTTCGATAAGGAACCAAGCGAAGAATGATTGGAGTCTGAAATTATCGAGTGAATTATGAAATGATATATTGGGTGGCCAAAATGCGAAACTCGAAGTTATTAAAAGCCTATTTACTGCTAGTTGTAGGATTAACCAGTTGCAAGGGAGTTTTAAGAGTTGAATCAAAAATTTACCCGAACATAGAACTCAAATCCGATTTTCGATATAGACACACACCAGATAAGATAACAATTGAAAGATTATTGGCTGAAGTATGGACTTCTGAATTTCTAAGAAAAAACGAACTAATCGAGGAAGAAATTCTTAATAATAATTACGGTGTATTTGGTGGAGGCAGTGAATCATCTTCCCTTAAAGAGCGTCGTGCTTGTTACATAAAAGAAAGAGGGCAAAAAGATAAAGTGATGCTAAATACAGGTCTTTTCAGTCATTTTGTTTTTAATTCTAATGGAGTGATTTTACACAAAACATTAGATAAAAGGATTAAGGCTACCCTTATACATGAGTTGTTCCATGACTTCTGGCATAACATATTAGATGAAAGAGAAAGGATTCTATTTTCGATCGAGGCGGAGATATTTTTTTTAGAGGCAATGATGGCTGAGAAAAAACAAGATAAGGTGATATTTTTGAGGAATGCTGGATTAGACGAGCCATCCGAACGTGACTTTAAGCCCTATGCTGAATTGCAGGATTTAGAAGAGAATTACGCAGGTCAGAAATTTTTCGGCGCCGAGCTGTATTCAGTAATTGCTGACAGGACATTTTCAAGAAAGATGATCATACCGAAACAGCTCAGGAAGTTCTATTACGGCATCATATCAGAATCAGCCCTCAATAAAAACAGAATATGATTCGGAGGCTAGTTTTACATTTAGTTTTAGTTGATATCTTCATTTTGACTTTCTATATGTCTGTAGCACCCGGATTGGAAGAGAAAATTCATAATGCAGCACAGCAAGGAGACCTTTCTCTAATAAAAAAGTTATTGCTAAAGTTTCCTGGTTTGGCGAACGCCAGGAACGATAAAGGCTGGACTGCACTGCATTTGGCTGCATATTCGGGCCATAAAGATGTAGCTCAGTTACTTATCGCAAAGAAAGCGGAGCTGAATGCAAGATCCAAATACAAAAACTTGGTCCCTTTGCACCTCGCTTCTTTACGTGGCCACAGAGATTTAGTTGAGCTGTTAGTTGCAAATGGAGCAGAGGTTAACATAAAGGACGACAAAGACAGAACACCACTTCACCTCGCGTCATTGCATGGTCATAAAGATGTCATGGAGCTACTGATAGCAAAGGGGATTGAGAAGAATCCCAGGGACGTGGCGGGTATGACTCCATTGCATATCGCAATTTATAACGGTCATAAAGAAGCAGTCATTCTTCTCATTGCAAAGGGGGCAAATGTAGGATTAAAAGATTATGCTGGCCAAACCGCGCTGCACTTAGGATCCTGGGAAGGCCAAAAAGACATAGTTGAGTTGTTGATTAATGAGGGTGTGAAAGTAAACGCACGGGACAAAGAGGGTAATACTGCGCTTCATGTGGCGGCCTATTACGGCCATAAAGAGATAGTTGATATACTGATTAAAAGAGGTGCAGAGGTGAATATAAAGAACAAAAAAGGTCAGACTCCTCTGAATAACGCAACTAGAATTGGCCATAAAGAGATAATGGAGCTGTTGATCGAGAATGGTGCAAACCAGGATTTTATTAATCTCTAATCATAATCTAGGTCTTCCCTGAATTCAGCCAGCGGCACATTGCTTAATGTCCCAGCAAATTGACCGCGATTGCTGGGAAGCCTTCAGATATTCACCAGGGTTTGGACGTTAGAGATAATATTACAGAGTGAAAAAGAACGAGATTGCCTCATCTCGGTGGCAAAGAAATTCTATTTACTTTCCATTTGCCTTTTTTCTGTATCCTGTTTTTGTTTTAGCAGTTTTTCCAGTTCCTGGGCAGCGTTTTGAGGGGCGGCTTTCTCTCCAAGGAGCTTTTTTATTTTTCTGAATTGGGCAATCATTTC
>WVXO01000005.1:0-19965 GCA_011773465.1 Candidatus Aminicenantota bacterium
CTCCTTAATCAGGATCTTTAATTTATTTTTTCACAAATCATGAAATTTGCTCTGTATATCATCCAGATAAAATTTCATGAGCATGAACGAGCTTGCTTTTTACTTTAAGGCCGAATGGACAGACTTTTTCGCAGTACCCAGAGCAGTTGCTGCAGTTAAGGGGCTTTGTGCTCTCCTCCAGCTCAGCATAATAGCGCATAGCTTCTCTTTCCATCTTATAGTCTTCATAATACATTTTATAACGAAGGACATCATTGACTGCAACACTATCCGGGCAGGAAGATAAACAGTCCTGACAGCTCACCCTGCAGTATTGATTATTGGCCTGGCATTGATAGGCAGCAATCATTTTTAGGTCAGCTCTGCTTAACGGTTTCCCTGATGCAGCCACATATTCCTCTACATGGGAATAGCTGCTCATGGTCGGGATACAGCAGTCAATGTTAGGATTGCTCATAACCCAGCGAATCGCCGCCTGAGGATAGCTAACTTCCTGGGAGATAAGAGATTTCAGATTACCCTGCTTTCCCCCGGCAAAGACCTTCATTACAACAGTTCCTATCCCTTTCTGGCGAACCTTCTCGATAAGAGGTTCTATCTCTTTGCCTTCCATATGATTGTAAATGAAGAGAATAACCTGAGCAAAATCATTTTCAAGAGCCTGCTTCATGGTGAGTGTTGGATCGTGGGTAGAAAAACCCGTAAAGCGAATTTTTCCTTCTTTTTTCATTTGAGAATAGGCCGCCTGAATCTCTTCATTTTCGAGAATGGCAAGGTCATTAGCCTGATGAATCATGGCAATATCAACATAATCTGTCTGCATGCGTTTCAGACTTGCATCCATCCTTTTGATGATATTCTCTTTTGTGATTTTCATCCGCGGAGAATAAGGATGTTTGGTAGCAATGGTAATCTTATCTCTTACATCTTTAAGAGCTTGGCCTATAAATGTTTCACTCTTGGTTCTCATATAGCCTTCTGCTGTATCAAAATAGGTAACTCCCAATTCATAGGCATACCTTAAAACATTTGGTTCAAAGAAAGATATTGCACCACAGCTAACATCTGGGACTTTGATTCCTGTTTTTCCCAGTGCATTATATTTCTGAATTTTAATCGGAGAGGACCCGCTTTGGGCAGCCCCTGTATCTTTTAAACTTGGCTGTAAGTTTTTTGCTAGGCTGATGCCTAATACTCCAGATGTCAGAGCCTTAAAAAAATTGCGTCGACTTACATTGGACATGATTTTCTCCTTTTTTCATTTAGATTTTTTTACTAAAAGGTGGGCTTGATAAATCAAGCCCCTACAAAATTTAGTTTTCTCCTTTTTTCATTTAATTTTTTTCACTTGGATAGGCAATAAGGGTTCTATTTCTTCCAAGAGTTGTTTGTATTCGGGAGAAATAAGATAAATGAGATAATTTTCGCCTCTCGGTCTCAGCACCATAAACTTTGATCCCGGTCCAATTGTTTCTCTTGGCGGGAATGATTCATAAAAATCTATTTCAATCTCGCTCTCGCCCATCTGAAGAATCAATTTGTCTTTTGATTTGAATCCAGCTCCTTTTATGCATTCGTCTGTCCAGTTGGTTGATATTTGAAGAATGCTTCGCCTATAGCTAGATTCGATGATATTTCCGCTCAGTGCTCCTTCTGCGATCTTCACTTCCCCGACATTCACTTTGATACTAGAGAAGAAGTCCTTATCCAGAGGCGGATTTAATTTCACATCAGAAATTCCATAAGTGCTGCCCCGGGCTCCTACCTGAGAGCTATACCAGGAAGAGGGAATCTTAATTCCGTCTATCTCCTGGTATGGCCCGAAATCGTGGTTAACTTCGTATTTACCTCGAGATTGATTAAAACCTTTAAAGACTAATCTCTTAAGGGTGAATTCATCAGCATCAAGATAAAATTCAACGTTTAGCCCACCTATATCAGTCGTCAGCAGGTAATGTTTTTTCGGTCCAAAATTCTTCTGTCCTTTAAACTCCAACTGATCTTTAAAATTAGCAAGAGTGAATAATCCACCTCTCAGTTGCGCTAAACACTGGTAGGTGGATTTCACAAATCCTGCCATTTCGGTGATATTATTGAAGCAGTTTCTTCTAACCTTATCCTCTTCCACGAGTATGACCTCGGTAATGACGGGTTCCTTGCCATCTGTAACCTTCATAAGGCCTGAAGTCGCCATATAATAGGTTCTAAGACCGTGCTTGAAAGAATAATTTTTAACCTTTGATAGCGCCTCATGTCCTCCGGCTGCTTGGATGTTTCTCTCCACAATGTCTTTGACAGAAAGATCTGCCTGGGAATACAACAGAAGAATGGAACCTAATAAAACCAATAGCCCTGTGAAAAAAACTCTTAATCGGCGCTCAACCATGCCGTCCTCCTATGATAATTTTTATCGAATGTATCGAACAATTTTAAAAGATACTATCCTTTTCTGCAAGAACAAAGATTCGGAGGAGGGCTCTACCATTGAGTGGGTAAATTTTTCTGTCTTTAGTTATTCAAGCCTTCCAATGATAAGACCTGATTCCAAATTGGCAATTTATTTCAGTGCCTTCTTCTCTGTATATGTTTTATGAATTAAAATCCCAAAAGAAAGGTGGGCTTGATAAATCAAGCCCCTACAATAATAAATCTTTACTTGATGTATCAAGCCCCCTACAACAAAAAATCTGTGCTTGATTAATCAAATCCTTACGGTATCAGCTTACTACCGGTGAGGCTTGAGGATTCATGGGGTTGACTCTAGCTGCAAGAGAATAAAGGAAAGGATAATTCTCTTTTAGATGGGCAGTATAAGATAGCCATTCAATCGTGAGCTGAGAATATGCACGCTGAAGGTCTATGTTTAAATGTTCATAATCAGTATCGGGAAGGTCTTCCAACAGATCTCCTCTAAATACTAACTCTTCTGTTAAATGAAAAACAGCCCAGAGTAGATCAGTAAAACGTTCATGTTCAAGTAGGTTAGGATTTTCAAGGAGACGCATCAAAAAAGAACGTTTACTTATAAGAAATTGTCGAATTTCAGAGAGGCTAGTCTTATCGATTTTAATTTCATAAGGAAATTTCTGGACAGCAGCCATTGCTTTCTTAAAATCTCTTTTCTCCCAATCAGGGCTGAGTTCTAGCTGCCTTTCTAAATTTTGGGAGTTCATGACGAAATTGGAAAATTTTCTGAGTAGCTCGAGCCCGACTTCACTTAAAAAAGTTCCAATAACCATGTTTAGCTTGTTCATGATAGATCGCTTTTCTCTTCTGGAAAGCAGCCTCTCGATGAGCAAGATTACAAGAAGTACATCAAGAAATAGAAAGCCAAAATCTCCTATCATATAGATGAAAATGTGATGCAGGTCGCGAAAAATGAAATAGTGAATCGTGTACGTCAGAGCAGAAGCGATTATAAGAATCAAACTAACGGATAACATCCAGTTAATATGTTTTGTCATATGTCTCAATCCTCCTTTCTTAAATTCGATGCACTTTCACTTCACTCATAATAAAGATTTTTATATCTTTTTTGTCAAATATTTTTATCTTAGTGTTGGCATTTCTAACTCCGCAATTTGAGAATATCTTGGAAATACGTCCTTTGATTGCTTTCTCCAAGTCACGTGAAAACTAAGAAGACAGCTAGTATAGCCTATCGAGTTAATATTAAAAGTGAATATTCATCGTCTCCTTCCGCTTTTAAGAAATAATTTAAAACATGCAACTTGGATATGCTATAATAGCTCGTTTTAAAGAAGAAAATAATTGAGGAGTCAGTAATGCCTTTTATCGAAGTAAAAGGGAAAAAGATAGAAGTCAATGAAGAAGGATTTTTAGCTAACCATGAGGATTGGGCCAAGGAAGTGGCCGAGCTCTTAGCCAAAGAAGAAGAGGGAATAGAAAATTTGACAGATGACCATTGGGCGGTAATTAACTATATTCGAAACTATTATCTGGAAAAAAAATTAGCCCCCATGGTTCGAAAACTATGTAAAAATACAGGATTTAAGCTGAAATACATATTTGAACTCTTCCCTTCAGGCCCTGCAAGAGGAGCCTGCAAGGTCGCCGGGCTTCCCAAACCCGATGGTTGTGTTTAGGAAGAAGAAGCCCATGCTTTTTCTGATGGCTTTCTTCGGAAGGGAAAAACCTCTATGCTTTCTTTATTAAGGTTTGGAGTCATCGTCTCTTTTCTTTTATCTGTTATAGCTCTTTCCCTCCTTGTTTTGAAGACTTTTTCCTTCGGTAAAAAAGCGGTTTACGCAAAGCCTCTAGGTGATGCAAAAAAGGGAATTTCTTATGCTTTCGGACGAGGGATGTTGCCCTGGGAGAAGGAGAGCTCAGGCAAACACCTTCCCTCATACTTTGCAGGAATGTCGTATCATGCTGGCGTATTTGCAGCTTTATTCTATCTTCTTTCCCTAATTTTTTCTTTGGAACTGTCCGGGCTTCTTGTTAATATCCTGCGGTTTCTGTTCGTTCTGGGATTTCTTGGAGGCGTTACTCTCCTTTCTAAAAGAATTCTTCTTCCTGCAATGAGAAAAATAAGCTGCCCTGAAGATTTCGCTTCAAACATAATTGCAGACCTCTTCCTGATCTTCGCCTTAGTCCATACCTATTCTGCGAGGACAGCTCCATTATTCTTTCTGCTGGCTATCGTGATGTTTCTGTATATCCCGGTCGGAAAAATTCGCCACTGTTTCTTCTTTTTTTATGCCAGAATTCTCTTTGGCCTTTTTTATGGGAGAAGGGGTGTTCTCCCTCCAAAAACACATAAAACTAAGAGCATGAATATTAAAGCTTAAATTGCACTTGGACCGAAAACCATAGAGCTTGAGTGAGAAAACTTTGACAAAAGACCTTTTAGAAGAAAAGATAAACCAACTGAAGCCAAAAGACCTGATGAAAGCCCTCCAGGTTTTTCGAGAGAAGCTGAACCAAGAATATGTGGCTTACCTTAGCTCCTGTGTTCATTGCGGCCTCTGTGCGGATTCCTGTCATTATTATTTAGCCGATAAGGATGTTCAATCTCTGCCCGCTTATAAATTGAATCTGGCCCAAGGAATATTTAAAAAATACTTTAGCTTTTTCGGAAAAAATATCCCCGGCTTGGTAGGTGCGGAGGAATTCAACCAGAAGATGGTAAGAGAATGGGTCGATTCTCTCTTCGGAAGGTGCACGTTGTGCGGCAGGTGTTCTTTGAACTGTGCCCTGGGCATAAATATTCATTATATTATAAGGGCAGCCAGAAGCGCGCTGGCTGCTATTGATATCGTTCCCTCTGGCCTCCAGTCTACAGTCGATACTGCACTGGAGAAAGGGAACAACATGGGCATACCAAGCAAAGACTGGGTTGAGACAGTAGAGTGGTTAGAAGAGGAGCTCCAGGATGAAGTAGGGGACAAACAGGCCAGGCTTCCGATGAATAAAAAAGGCACCAGGCTTTTTTACGCAATAAATCCGCGGGAGCCTATGTTCTTTCCTCTATCTATACTGGCAGTCGGCAAAATATTCTATGCGGCCGGAGAGAGCTGGACCTTCTCCAGTGATAACTATGACGTCACCAATTATGGCTATTTCAGCGGCAATGACGAAGCAGCAGCAACAATGTCAGGTCGGCTGGTCCAGTCTATGGAAAAACTGGGATGTAAGACACTTGTTCTTGCAGAATGCGGCCATGGCTTTAGCGCCGCCAGATGGG
Source organism: Candidatus Aminicenantota bacterium (assembly GCA_011773465.1). Classification (GTDB taxonomy): domain Bacteria; phylum Acidobacteriota; class Aminicenantia; order Aminicenantales; family Aminicenantaceae; genus SOIV01. Next base: position 5,708 of record WVXO01000005.1, read on the forward strand.
AAGCTCCAGAATGGTTAAAAAAGAAGCACGATTTTGAAGTCAAGAGTATTCTTGAGGTTGTTGCTGATTATATCCAGCAGGCACGTATTAAGCTAGACCCACTCTGCAATTCTGATCCGGTCACCCTGCATGATCCCTGCAATCATGTTCGCCTGGGAGGAATAGTGGAAGAGCAGAGATTTATACTTAAAAATGCTGTATCTCATTTTACAGAGATGCGCCCCAACAGGGAGAAAAATTTTTGTTGCGGGGGAGGGGGCGGCCAATTGGCTATGACACGTTTCAGCCAAAGACGTCTTAAAGCAGGCCAAATAAAGGCAGATCAGATCAGAAAAACCGGCGCTAAAATCGTTGCAGCTCCCTGTCATAATTGCATTGATCAGCTAACAGACCTCAATAAGCACTACAAGCTTGGAGTTGAAGCGAAGACTGTCTGCGAGATCGCAGCAGATGCTTTGATCATTGATAAAAGCTAGAAATATTAGAAAGGCGAGAAATAAATATTAAATATGAATCTGGTTTCTTATTTAAAGATAAGGTTCTATATTTTTTAGCTTTTCTAGCCAGCCTAGCTTATTTTTTACGTGATTCAGCTATTTCCTTGACTGCGTTGATTGCTGCATTTATGTGTTCTTCTGTATTAAAAGGGCCAATGCCAAATCTTACTGCTCCCCGTATCTTATCTGTGCCTAATTGCTCATGGGCGAGCGGGGCACAATGAAGGCCTGGTCGACAGGCAATGTTGTAGTCAACATCAAGAATAGTGGCTGCATTCAAAGCCTCCAAACCATCAATATTAAACAGAAAAATGCTGATATGGTCTGCTAAATCATCCTGGCAGTACAGAGTCACTCCCTCAAAACCTTTAAGCCCATCCCTGAGCATTGCTGTTAGTTTCATTTCTTGCTCATGAATATTATTCAATCCTTTTTTCTCTATCCATTTCAACCCTGCCTGAAGGCCCGCCACTCCCAGGACATTCAAGGTTCCGTATTCGAGCCTGTAGGGATATTCATCTAAGTGCGTGCGGACTGCAGACCGAACTCCTGTTCCGCCTGCTCGGGTATGCCTTATCTCAACTCCTTCCCTAACATAGAGGCCACCAATCCCTGTAGGGCCAAGGAAAGACTTGTGACCGGTGAAAACAACCACGTCCACATTCATCTCCTCAATATCTACAGGGATCTTTCCCGCTGATTGTGAGGCATCAATGGCAAGAGGTATCCCATTGTTCCTGCAGTGTTTCCCTATCTCTTTGATAGGCTGAATGGTCCCGATCACATTGGAGGCATGGTTGATAATGACAAGTTTAGTATTTTTCTTGAATTTTTTTGGAAACGCATCAGGGTCCACAAATCCCTTTCCATCAAAAGAGATATAATCAATTTCAACGCCGTTATATTTATACAGGTGATAAAGCGGTCTTAATACGGAATTGTGTTCAATTGTTGTGGTTATCGCGTGGTCGCCTTGTTTTAGGATTCCATTTATTACAAGATTTAAAGCGTCTGTAGAGTTATACGAAAAACAAAGTCTGTTCGGGTCTTTTCCGTCAAAAAACCTTGTCAGCATTTCTCGGGTTTTATGCACGAATTCACCTGTTTCTGTGCAGAGATCATATCCTGAACGTCCGGGATTCACCCCAAAATTCCTGTAGAAACTATCCATAAAAGTATAGACTGACTCGGGTTTGGGGAAGGACGTCGCCCCGTTATCGAGGAAGATAAGCTTGTCCATCCTATGCCTCCAAAATTGCTCAGAAATTGATAATTTGGGAAATCAGCTTGGAATAAAATTTATATTAAATTCCAGGGTAAAATCAAATTATTTTTTATAATAAATTGACAGGGATTTTCAACTTGGACTAAAATTTATGTTTCTTCTTATAAATTTATATTATCCAAGGAGTCACGGATGAGAGGGGATTATAAACTATTATACTTTTTCATTGGGCTAGTTTTTCTCGTTTGTCTTTCGAACTGCACTTTCCTGGAAAAACCCTATGATCTTGTTATAAAAAACGGCACCATAATAGATGGAACCGGAAATCCCTGGTTTAAAAGCGATATTGGACTGAAGAAGCAAAAGATTGTCAGGGTTGGCTTTATAGATGAAAGCCAGGCAAAGAAAAGCATTGACGCTTCAAACTTAATTGTCAGCCCCGGATTTATCGATATCCATACCCACTGTGATCGTAAAATTGCAGAGGTTCCAACAGTTGATAACTACATTTATCAGGGTGTAACGACTGTTATTGGTGGAAACTGTGGAGGTCATCCTTTTCCTTTGAAGGAGAATTTTAAAAAAATCGAGGATCAAGGAATATCTGCCAATTTTGGCTGTTTAATCGGGCATAACACAATCAGGCGAAAAGTAATAGGTTTCAGGATGGAGGCACCTACAGAAGAAGAGATAGAAAAGATGAAAGCTCTGATCGATGAGGAGATGAAAGCAGGTGCCCTGGGATTTTCAACAGGACTTTCCTATCTTCCAGGAATCTATTCCAAGACAGAGGAACTAGTCCAGCTTGCATCTGCTGTTTCCCGGTACGGAGGAATCTATGCTACCCACCTGAGAGACCAGGGACGCCATATAACTGAAGCTATTGAAGAAGCCATAGAAATAGGCGAGAGAAACAATATCTCTGTCCAGATTGCTCATATAAAATTGGCCGATGATGCTGTCTGGTACCAGCTGGAAATGATAACCGTACCAGTTGAAGAAGCCCGCAAAAGAGGCGTTGAAGTCACCCTTGACCAATATCCTTATACAGCAACGAGCTCTGGCTTTACCAGCAGTTTTCCTTCCTGGGCTTTCGAAGGAGGAAAAGAAAAATTCCTGGAGAGATTAGAGGACAAAGAAGCTTTTCAAAAAATTAAATCTTTTGTCATCAAAAGAAGGCTTACTTCAACAAAGGGAATTAGCAAGCCAGAGACCATTTATATTGCTCGCTCAGAGAAATTCCCAGAGTATGAAGGCAAAAACCTCCAGGAAATCCTTACCGCTCAAGGCAAAAAATCAACTACAGATAATGCTGCAGATTTAATTATTGATATCGAGAAAAACGGAGGAGCTTCAGGAGTTTTTTTCCAGATGAATGAGAAGGATGTTGAGGACCTAATGCGCCTTCCCTACAATATGCATGCTTCTGATGGTGGAATTCGAGTTAAAGGAGAAGGCATTCCCCATCCGAGAAACTATGGAACTTTCCCCAGAGTAATCGCTCATTTTGTGAGAGAACGCGGGGTTATTTCGCTGGAAGAAGCTGTGAGAAAGATGACATCTCTACCCGCTCAAACATTGAGGCTTAACAAAAGAGGAATAATTAGAGAAGGGATGTATGCAGATTTGACTATTTTTGACAGAAATACGTTTACGGATAAAGCTAGTTTTTCCAATCCTCATCAATACAATCAGGGACTTATGTATGTCATTGTTAACGGAGAGCTGGTAGTAGAAAAAGGAAAGCACACAGGCGCACTCCCAGGAATGGTTCTTTATGGATATGGCAAAGTTTCGAGAAAGAGATAATGATCATTAAAAAAAACGACGATGTACCTGAAGGCGTAGTTGAGGAAAAGGGAATAAAGAACGTCACAAGAAAAATCCTCATCGGACCTGACGACGGCTCCTCTAAGATCGTGTTGAGGCATTTCAAAATCCTCCCCGAAGGTCACACTCCTTTTCACAGTCATGACCATGAGCATGTTGTCAAAATAGAGAAGGGCAAGGGAGTGGTAGTCGATGAAAATGGAGAGGATATTACTGTCTCCCAAGGACAAAGTCTTTTAATAGAGCAAAACAAAAATCACCAGTTTAAGAATCCTTTTAAAGAGCCTTTTGAATTCTTATGTATCATCATTAATCCTGAAAAGGTGATATGAGATTATATTATCTAATTAAAATCCCAGATGAAGGTTAATCCTAACAAAGCTATCGAGTTTCTCCTGGCAAGAGGGAACTTGCCCATCCTTTACTGGCTAAAAAAGGACATTCTTGAAGTTCCAGTAGATAGGGAACTCAAAAACCTGCAGAAATTTGCTTCCCGTATAAGGATTTTGAAAAGCCAAAAACCCAACGGGGGATGGTGTAAAAGAAAGTATGAAGGCCACCCTCACTGGGAAAAGACCTATTACATAGTCGATACATTAAGAAATATGTTCAAATTACACAACTTCGGCTGCTCTCCAAAAGATGAAGGAATTAAAAAGGCGGCAAAGTTCGTACTGTCCACGCAATCTGCAGCAGGAGATTTTCGCGGGGCTTATCTTAATGAATATGCACCCACATATCATGCACTGTCTCTTGAAGTCTTGTGTCTTTTTGGTCTCGAAAAAGATGAAAAGGTCCAGAAAGGATTCCGGTGGATTATAAATAACAGGCAGGATGATGGAGGCTGGGTTATTCCCTACCGGACTATAGATCAAGAACAGCTTAAAAATCGATATAATTATGAAGCCCAATTAAAACTTGAACCTATTAAGCCTGATAGATCTCAACCTTTTTCCCATCTTGTTACGGGTATGGTACTACGCGCCCTAGCAGCATCTCCCAAGTGGAGCAAAAGTAAGGAGGCCTGGAAAGCAGGGGAGCTGCTGCTGAGCCGTTTTTTTAAGGCAGATAAATATAATGACAGATGGCTCCCGTCTTTCTGGGAAGAACTCGCGTATCCCTTTTGGGCAACTGATATTTTAAGTAGCCTTGATTCTCTCTCCAGGATTGGATTTCCTGTAGAAAATGAAAATATCCAAAAGGGATTAAACTGGTTGTTGAAAAAGCAGAACAAGCAGGGTTATTGGGAAGCTGGAAACAAAAAATCTTCCATAGAAGACCATCTCTGGGTGACCTTTGCGGTTCTGAGAGTTTTGAAAAGATTCGGATTGCTCGAGCTTTAAGCCTTATCAACGCTCTTTTTCAACTTATGTAATCCACAAGGCGGTCTTCCAAATCCATAAGAATTTTTAGAAGACGGGCTCTTGTAAGATAAAGGCTTTGATTCATTCTTGCATTTTCTTCTGAATTTTCATGTCTGAGGATAATATTGGTAAAAGAGCTGCTGCCAAAAAAACAATTCTTTATGTTTTTTACGAGTTTGTTTAGCGAGTCTAAGTCAAATTCATTTTTAGATATTATCTTCTGAGACTCATCGTGGAAATGGGAGAAGACATTTGCCCAATCACGAGCGTTGCCGGTCTTCAACAAAAGGCAAAGCTCATTCAGGATAAGAGCAAGCTCCTTTACCCGCCATTTTTCTATCTTTTGCATTGAATCTAAATAATGACAAAACTGTCACAAAAAATCGAGTATAATTTTGAAATGATTATATATTTCATTCCATTACAAAAGGGAAAATGCCTGATCAGGCTTAAAAAATGGGGTCTTAAAAAATGGGGTCTGGCCCCATTTTTCTGGCCCCATTTTTCTTGGGGCAAAAGCAACTCGTATTTGAGCTATATAGCCTGAGTCCTCCTTTGAAATGGAAAGATAAAGGTGCTAACATGAGATTTTTGAAACTGCTCTAAACTTTAATTCTTAGATGAAATATTTTCTAAGCCTTGGCAGCAACCTTGGAGATAGAGGGAAAAACTTAACTCTTGCTCTCTCTTTGCTGGAAAAGGAAGGAGTTGAAATACTTAAAATGTCCTCCCTTTACGAGACACAACCCGTCGATTTCCCCGCGCAGCCATGGTTTTATAACCAACTTGCAGAGGTCAGGACAGAGGCTAATCCTGAAGTTTTCTTGGATTTGGTAAAAAAAATCGAACAAGAAATGGGAAGAAAGCCCCGCCTAAAAAAAGGACCTCGAATAATAGATATAGATATCATTCTGGCTGAGGGCTCTGTTATCCGCAAAAAAGAACTTAAGATTCCCCATCCCAGGATGGAGAAAAGAAACTTTGTGCTTCTTCCCTTTGTTGAAATATCCCCTGATACAATTCATCCTGTTCTCAAAGAGGACATGAAAACTTTATGGGAAAAATCCGATGACCGCTCAATCGTAAAACAAATCAAACTACCTTCAGGCCGCAAAGAATAAGACGCAGCCCGCGAAAAGAAAGAATTATCCTGAAGTCATACGCGAAACGAGGGACGTTTCCCAAAGTGTCATGCTCTAATTCGTTGATTTTATTTGAATAAAAATTACAAATTAGAATAGGGAACGCCTCCATCAAAAAATAAAATTCTCTTTACAGTGAAAATTAATTTATTATAATAGGCTTTCTACCATGCGAATAATTGCTTTTTTCTCCCTAATATTTTTTCTCTTAGTCATCCAATCTTTAGCCGTTGAAATCAACGGGGAGGTGTTAAATCTTGAGGGGAAGCCTGTTGGTGAGGCTGTAGTTCTTCACCGTCAGAGCGGAAATAAGGCTTTGACAGATGAGCAGGGCCTTTTTATTCTTACTGTTCCAGACGAAAAAAAGATCAGGCTTGAAATCATTCATCCAGATTACATAGAACAAGAAATTGTCCTTTCCTCCCAGGAGCTTTCAAGAAAGGTTACTGTAAGGCTTATCCCTTATATCATGCAGAGAGAAGAGATTGTCGTTACTGCCCTAAGATATCCTGAATCCTCAGCGAGCGTTCCAGCTGCTGAAACGGTTATTCCCAAGGAAACTCTAGAGGAAAAGATGCCTTCAAACATCACGGAAGGCCTTTCGAACATGCCCGGAGTATCTAATATCGGAGCAGGCGGTTTTTCTCTGGTTCCCAATATCCGCGGATTAGCAAGAAGAAGAGTGCTGATCATGATCGATAATGCTCGCGTGACAAGCGATAGGCGCACAGGACCAAATGCCTCTTTTGTTGATCCCAAAAATATTGAGAGGATCGAGGTTCTGAGAAGTCCTTCTTCAGTTTTTTATGGCTCTGATGCCATAGGCGGAGTCATACATATTCTTACAAAAAAACCATCCCTGCAGGAAAGATTTAGCGGGAAAATCAATGCCAAATACGGCTCGATTAACCAGGAGAAAGGACTTGGATTTTCTCTTGAAGGCAGCAAGAAAAATGTAGGTTTTCTCCTCTCTTTTCAGGGGAATGATGCTGAGAATTATTCCTCTCCTTCACGCGAAGTCCTCCAGTCTCAATTCACGCAAGGAAGCTTATTTACTAAAGTTTCTTACACAAACGAAAAAAGAGATATTCATTTGAGCTTTCTAGGATCAAGGGGATACGATATTGGAAAGGCAAATCAAGACAGTTTAACCAAACCAACCTGGTATCCCATGGAAAGCCAAAATCTTCTCCAAATTCATTGGGATGAAAGAGGATTAGGAAAGGAAGGAGAGCTATCCGTACAGGCTTATTTTAATCCCCATTTTCTAGAAACAATAAAAGAAAATAAAGAAGATTCCCTGACAACAGAGGAATCTTACAGTAAGACACAAAGTCTGGATTACGGTTTTCATCTCTCTTACGGGAAAAAAATCGGAAAACATCTTCGGCTAAAAGGAGGAACAGACTTTTATGGCAGGTCTTCGGTAAAGGCTTATAATGTAGACAAGAGTTTCGATTCAGACGGGAATATCACAGGGATTCTTGAGCAGTGGCCTTTTTCAGATGGGGCCAGGAAAGATATTGGCTTCTTTTTCTCACTTGATTACTTCGGTGTGAAAAATCTCGACCTTGTTGGCGGAATTCGTTGGGATTCACTCCTGATGAAGGCTCTTCCGGGAGGCGCTGCCTCCTCTGAGAAGAGAAGATATTATGCTTGGACTGGTTTTCTGGGGTGTTCCGCCAAGCTATCTGAGCAGATCGTCATCTTTGGCAATCTATCAAGAGCCTACAGAGCTGCGAGCCTGAACGAGATGTTTTATACTGGCATCACGGGCAGGGGATTTATTAATGCTAATCCCGATCTTAGTCCGGAGACGAGCTTTAATCTTGATGCGGGCCTAAAACTAATCCTCAAGCGCTTATTTGCTGGTATCTACTCTTTCTATTATGAGATAGACGATTTAATAGAACGTTACAGAATAGATCCAGATGAAAGAATTTATACATATGGGAATGTAAACAGGGGACAGATCAGCGGATATGAGCTGGAAATTGAATATTATCCTATCCCTGCGTGGAAGATATTCAGCAATTTCTTCTCTTTTAGAGGCAAAAGCAAGACAACCCAAGATGCCTTGAATGATATTCCCGCTTCTCGCCTTTTTATGGGAACACGGCTCTGGATTGAACGGTTCTCTTTAGAAATAAATACGACTCTTCAGCAGGAGAAAAAAAATCCCGGTCCAGCAGAAATAACAATTCCAGGCTTCGGAGTTGCTAATATCAAAGCCAGCTATCTTTATAATTCATCTTTCAGCATCTATCTTGTCCTTTCCAATTTTTTGAACAAGAATTATCTGGCACGACCAGATCCTGATAGCGTTGAAGAGCCAGGAAGGAATTTTATATTCGGCCTAAGCTATTCTTTCTAATTATTCGTAGGGGCCGATTTATTTTGTGCAGGGATTTTATTTATCAAACCCCTCACTTTTAAAGATTGGCGAAAGTCATCATTTTTCATTTTTATGTTTACTTGATTTATCATTAGTATCGAGTTGACGAAATAGTGATATTTTTAGCATGATATGATTTACTGGTGAAAAATTTAATAAAAACGATCATCTAAATCTGTAACCAAAATAAAATTCATAAAAAAGAGGAGGGAAAAATGAACTCATCAATTTCTAAGAGAAGGTCAGGCCTTTTCTGTATTTTCATCCTTTTGTTTGTATTCTTTATGTTTCAGCAGGCTCAATCCTTTACTCTCGAAAACATCATGAGCTATGCTTTCCCCTCAAGCTTGGTGGTTTCTCCAGAAGGGGATCTTGTGGCCTGGGTTTTTAACTGGCAAGGAAAGCGGAATATCTGGACGGCCCACTCGCCAGAATACAAGGCTCGCCAGCTCACAGCGTATTCCCTTGACGATGGACAGGAGTTAGGCGGGCTTGCCTTCAACTCAGAAGGGAAGATCATCGTTTATGTTAGAGGAGGATCTGCGAATCGTGCCGGAGAATACCCCAATCCAACCTCTAATCCTGAAGGGACAGAACAGGCCGTCTGGGCCATAAAGATTGAAGGAGGCGAGCTCTGGCGGCTAGGGAAAGGAAGCAATCCAGTGCCTTCTCCAGTCGGGAATTCTGTAGCCTTCACCTTAAGGGGGAAAATTTACTTGACCTCCCTGGATGAACCTTCTAAACCCAAACTCCTCTTTCAAGCTCGAGGGAGGAATGGTTCCCCGACCTGGTCACCTGATGCTTCAAAGCTCGCCTTTGTTAGCAGCAGAGAGGATCATAGTTTTATCGGGATTTATGATCTTAAGGGCAATTCCATAAGCTGGATTTCTCCTTCTGTGGATAGGGACGGCTACCCAGTCTGGTCTCCAGATGGAAAATACATCGCCTTTATCCGATTTGCTGGCGCCATGGGAAGACCATCGTTCAGAGGAGGAGCAAAATTTTCTCTGCTAGTTGCAGACATTGAAAGCGGCAAGGCAAAAGAAATATGGCGTTGCCCGAATGAAACCGGAGGCTTTTCTCAGTATTATCCATCAAAAACACTCCGCTGGGCGGCGGGCGACCGTTTAGTCTTTTACTCTGAGCATGAAAAATGGATGCACCTCTACTCCATAATTGTCAAAGACAAGAAAATTATTTGTCTCACACCAGGAGAATATGAAGCAGAAGACAGCTTTCTATCAGCTGATGGGAAAACTCTGATCTTCAACTCAAACTCAGGTGATATCGATCGCAGGCATCTCTGGTCGGTTCCGGTTTTAGGTGGGAAGGCTAAACTTCTTACGCCCGGAGAAGGAATTGAATGGTCTCCAGTTCTCGCTTCGGACGGAAAAGATCTGGTCTTCTTTTGCTCAACCGCTTCACAACCTGCTGCTCCTGCGGTTATGGATCTTAAAGGAAAGAAAAAGCGCCTTATCGCCCCTGAAGCCATTCCAGCCGAGTTTCCCGGAAAAGATTTAGTCAAGCCTCAACAGGTGATATTCAAAGCCCCTGATGGGCTTAAGATTCATGGGCAGCTTTTTCTCCCTAAAGGCACAAAATCCGGAGGTAAGCGGCCCGCTGTTATCTTCATGCATGGCGGACCGATTCGCCAGATGCTTCTCGGCTGGCACTACCGGGGCTATTACCACGGAGCCTACGGTCTGAATCAGTACTTAGCCCATGAAGGATTTGTTGTTCTTTCGGTGAATTTCCGCTCAGGCATAGGCTACGGGTATGATTTCCGCCGAGCTCCCAACCAGGGCCCTCGAGGCGCATCTGAATACCAGGATATCGTGGCTGCAGGCCGTTACTTACAGAAACGTCCCGAAGTTGATCCCAGCAATATTGGCCTCTGGGGAGGATCTTATGGAGGATATTTAACTGCCCTCGGACTTGCCCGAGATTCCGAGCTCTTTGCTGCGGGCGTAGATTTACACGGTGTCCATGATTGGTCTCTCAGAGGCAGGCGGCGCGATGGAGGAGGCTGGGGGATTAGTGGAGAGGATCTGATGAGTTCTGCCTATCAGTCTTCACCCGTTGCTGATGTTTATTACTGGAGTTCGCCGGTCCTTTTTATTCATGGGGATGACGACAGGAACGTAGATTTCATCCAAACAACAGATTTGGTTCAGCGCTTGAGAAAATTAGGCAAAGCCCATATTGAAATCCTTGTATTTCCTGATGAAGTACACGGCTTCCTCCGCCATGATATATGGTTGAAGGTCTACAAAGCGACTGCGGACTTCTTCAACCGCTTCCTCAAATAATTACCTGAATTATTCACAAGTCGAGATTGCCAGATTGCCACGCTCCGCTCGCAACGACCATGTTATCTAAAATATGTGTCGTCGGATGCAAGGCGCTGCACATGAAGCTGTGGTCGTCCACAGCGAATGGGCCGTAACGCCGCAGACGTCGTTGCGAGGAGCGAAGCGACGTGGCAATCTCATGCCTTTGGCGAATCATCATGAGATCGCCACGCTTCGCTCGCGATGACAATTTAATTATAATAATGGTCGTCAGATCGGCTCGCCCAAAGGGTAAAAAATGCCGATTATGATTAAAAGAAAATTTAAAAAAATAAAGTGATTCCTTTGACCTTGTGAAAAATCATGCTAATAGGCAGATATTATTAAAAATAAATAAAGGTATCGGCAGTTTTTATGAATAATTCAGGCTATTTAGCTCCTGCATAAAGAATAGAATTGAAGAGGAGCCTGAAGGTTCCGTAGGATTGGGCTCTAAACTGAACTGGGAAGCCCAGAAGGATTATCTTGCCTTTTCCGTAGGGAATATCCAGGATCGCTGCTTTTTGACGAATTATTCTATCACCATAGATCCAACCGCTCATTAGAGGACTTTCTTCAGGGTACTTGGATATGCTTGCAGGTTGCTTTTTTGCTTCAAATGAGGGCATAACATCAAAAGCGCAGCTATTATCAAATATTGTGCCTGCTTCTTTGGGCATGCCGTAGGCCAAGGGGTGATTGGTGTCAAATTCCATCCGAAGGATGGACCCGGAGCAGACGAATTCACCTCTTTTTACTTTTTTTAAAACATTCCTAACAGGAAGATCGAAATGTTCTACAGCCAAGTTGCACGAAGCATTCATAAAAATTAAAGTCCCACCGTTCTCGACATACAACTTCAAATTGCGAACACCTCCAGGAGTGATTCCTCCTACATACTTTGGTGGCATGGTTCCTTTGGCATGCCCGTTTATCACCGCTTCAGGCCTGTAAGTATCAGGCATAATGATGATATCGTAGTTTGCATTAAGATTTCCCGCGCGGATATCCGCATCATGTAAACTCGAATAGGGAAATTCGTACTTCTCCAAGATTAACCTTGTCCAGCCTTCGTCTGCGCTCGCAATCCAGGACTTATACATCCCAAGTCGAACTGGCTTTAGGCTCAAAGTCTTCACTTTAGGATCACGAGAAATGCCCGTAATTTTAAGGTCAAGATCTTTGGCCAATTTCTCCATGAAAGATCCTTTAACGCTTGTTGAAGGAACGATGATTGTGCCTTCAGCAAAACTTGTCTTATTAGCTGAAATTGGACCTTTTGCCCAGAAGACTTTGCCTCCCTGCTTATGAATTCTATTCGTTGCTGTAAAGCTATTATTTTCTTCGTGGCGTATAAGATAAGAATGTGCGGGCTTGCCCACAATACCACCTTGCTGAAGCTTGACTTTTTTTACTCTGGTCATTTTTGATGATATTAATGAATTAGCTGAATAGACCTTCACCCCAAACTGGTAGGGAAGAGTCCAGCCCATCATGTCATAAGATTCAAACGGAGCTCCTTCGAATTTTACAGGATCGACAAGGCCCTGCCACAGATCAGGGTATTTCCTCAGGTCTGGATAGCTTTGTTCTTCAAACACATTCTTTATAAAAAGGGCAAAAGGCTGGGTCATAGGGATGACGTAGGTTCCGACTGGGTATTTTATTCCATCACAAGTAAAAGATTCGCCGCTCCTGTAGACATCAATTCCGAGGAGAATCATTCGGTTGAGAAGAAGAGAAGCGGTCCCTGGGTCACGCTGATTTTCGGGAATTATCCAGGCATGAGGCGGCTCCTTGCTGAATCTATTGATAACATCCTTGCCCATCTTGTACTTGTTGAATAGTAACTCCACGCGGTATTTGGAAGCTACATCAAGAACAGCCATGGATGCTGTCAGACAGTAATCCACCGCATCTTTGAGGCGCCACCAGCCTCCTTTCCAGGGATTTGGATAAAAGGCTGACATTGTTAAATCACGATACTGAGTGGGAAAATCGCGGAGAGTGTAAAAATAAGGTGTTGCGTAGCGATAAAGAGCGGTTTCCGTAAGAATGGAGATGATATTATGGGAATCAACAACCTGAGTCACATAACCGGGATACCATGTGTCAAAAACAAGTCTGGAGATAGCTCCCTCTTTTCCTTCCTCATCAAAAGCAGCTCCCATGGCTGAGCCGACCAGATTTTGCCAGCGAACGATGAGAGGATGAACGTTAGGATTTGTAGGCTCTGAGTTGGGAGGAGTCCAGATACGGGCAGGAAAAGGAGCTGTTTGATGATGGTTATACAGGATAACAGGATACCATTCTTTGTTAGCCAGCCTGGTCAGATGTTGTGTCTCTATTAAATTGGCAATATAGGAGTCGCGGTTGTTGTCGTGTCCTGCGTATATGTGGTACAGCCAAGGCATACGGGAAACTTCAAAAGGAGTGCCAACGTTAGGATGATACCATTCAGCCAGAAGATTCATCCCATCCGGATTTGCAAAAACAAGAACAAGAATAACGTCATTTAGGATTCTGAGAGTTTTTGTGTCTTTTGCAGTAACCAAATCATAGGCAAGCTGAATATTGTGTTGAGCAGGAGCACACTCAGATGCATGGAGACCTCCATCGATATAGACGATTGCTTTCCCTTCCTTTGAAAGTTTACTGGCTTCAGCATCAGAGAGGCCCTTGACCAAAGAGAGTCTTTTGATTATCTGCTTATATTTTTCAAGATTGCCTAAGTTTTCCTCAGAGGAGATGACAGCATAGGTCATAGTCTGTCCCATTGAAGTTTTTCCCTCGTTAAATAGCTTGATCCTGCTAGAGTTCTCCTCGAGTTTCTTAAAGTATTCTATGGCCTGCGTATAGGTAGCTAAATGATAATCAGCTCCGACTTTGAAGCCAAGAACCTCTTCAGGTTCTGGAACGCTCTGGCTTAAGCCAATATAAGAAAAAGTCATAATGACAATAATGAAAAATAAAGGCTTCATGTTTTTTAGTGCTCTCATCAATTCCTCCTTTTAAAATGCATTTTTAATATGGCGAATGGAGTATCCCTCGTTTTCATCGAAGGACAGAGATATTACATCAAACCGGCACTCCACGTCCTGGAGATTCTTTTTCGTTAAAAAACCCTGAGCGATCTTTCTAATCTGCTTCTGTTTGGAAGGTGTCACAGATTCCTCAGGAAAACCATAATCTGTGCTTCTCCTAGTTTTCACCTCCGCAAAAACCAAAGTTTTCTGGTCATAAGCAATAATATCAATTTCACCCCTGAACAATCGGTAGCTCCTGGCAATGACTTTGTATTTATTATCTTTTAAGAACTGAAGAGCAATTTTTTCGCCTGACTTACCAAGATCGTGGGGTGTCTGCTTATTTTTTTCCAAAATTTTCTCGCTTGGTTTGATTATTTCCTTGTATTCAGTATGCCTAATTGTCTAGATTTCATGTTTATTAATCATAACGGATTTGATAAATCAAA
>WVXO01000005.1:20020-41381 GCA_011773465.1 Candidatus Aminicenantota bacterium
TACAATATTAAAACATAGGATTAATAAATCAGATTCCTACAAGACAAATTAAATCCTTAAGGCTTGCCCTTAAGAATCTTCCATCTCACTCCGTCTTTTGTGTCTTCCAAAAGAATTCCCTGTTTGAGCAGCTCTCTTCTTATCTGGTCGGCTAAATCATAATTTTTATCTGCCCGGGCTTTCTCTCTTTCTTCTATTTTCTTCTTGAGTTTAGAAGGCAAAGCCACCTCTTCCTTTCCAGGGATAACAGCTAAGACATCATCAAATGAATGAAGAGAAGCTATAAGCTTTTCTGCATCTTTTCTGTAGACTTTTCCTCGTGAGATTAAGATATTAGCTTTTCTAATCATTTCAAAGAGCGCTCTTATAGTAACGGAAATGTTCAGATCATCATCTAGTCCAGCTATGAATTCTTTATTCGCGCCTTCAACAAGCCGTGAAATATCCTTATTCTCTCCTTCTTCAAACTGACGATTCTTTAGTTCATACAGAAAGTCACTTACCCTCTTGAGTGAAGAACTGGCCTGCTCGAGAGCCTCAAAGGTAAAATTGAGCATTTTTCGGTAATGCGTGGAAAGAAGAAGAAAGCGGAGAGCATAAGGATCTACATCTTTGGCTAAAAGGTCACGCAACGTATAAAAGTTACCTTTGGACTTTGACATCTTTTCCCCATCAACGATGAGATGGCGACAATGAAGCCAGTAATTGACAAATCTTCTCCCAGAAAACGCTTCAGATTGGGCGATTTCATTCTCATGATGGGGAAAAATATTGTCCACGCCTCCGCAGTGAATATCAAAGGTTTGACCCAGATATTTAGAGCTCATCGCCGAACACTCGATATGCCAACCCGGTCTCCCTGGGCCTACTTCAGTTTCCCAGAAAGGTTCACCCTCTTTTTTATCTTTCCAGAGGGCAAAATCATTTGCGCTTTCCTTCTCATATTCGTCAGACTCAATCCTCTTTCCTGGTCTGAGCTCTTTGAGGTCGATCTTTGATAGCCGTCCATAATTTTGAAATTTTGAAATATTGAAGTAAACAGAACCATCTTTTTTATAAGCATATCCCTTTTCGAGAAGGCCCTTTATGATCTTTATCATATCTGGAATATGATCTGTGGCTCGGGGATAGTAATCAGCCTTCAAAATGTATAATTTCTGGATGTCCTCAAAAAAAGCATCAGTATATTTTTTTGTGAATTCTTGAAGTTTTACTTTCTCAGCATTGGCTCCTTTTATAGTTTTGTCATCCACATCTGTGATATTCATAACATGGGTGACTTTGTAGCCCCTGAATATAAGGAATCTTTTGAGTAAATCTTCAAAAATATAAGCACGAAAATTTCCGATGTGAGCAAAATCATAGACCGTAGGACCACAGGTATAGAGCTTGACTTTTCCTTCCACAATCGGCTTAAAAGGCTCTAATTTTCCACTCAGAGTGTTAAAGAATCGAATCATGATACACTATTATTAAAGATAACAATCAGCAGAGTCAACACTAAACTCTGCCTGGATTGACCGGGTTCGGTTTTTATGCAATAATTTTGAAACTTAAAAGGGCGACTTTGGTCATGAAAACTCGGATTGGGATTAGGAGAGAAGAAAAAAATCTTTGGGAAAGAAGGGCTCCTCTGATTCCTGCTCACGTGCGGGAAATAATTAAAAATAATCCTGTTGAGATCTGGCTCCAGCCGTCCTCAATCCGCATCTTCTCCGACGAAGATTATCTTCAAGAAGGAGCCAGGGTAGAAGAGGATCTTGCCCCATGCGCAATCATCTTTGCCATAAAAGAAATCCCTATCCAATTTTTCAAAAAGGAAGGAGTCTACATATTCTTCTCTCACACTATTAAGGGACAATCCCACAATATGCCTATGCTTCAAAGAATGATAGACCTTGAGTGCACTTTGATCGACTATGAAAGAATAGTAAACGAGGAAGGACAAAGGCTTCTATTTTTTGGCGTCCAAGCAGGACAGGCCGGAATGGTCGATACTCTATGGGCTTTAGGACAAAAACTGAATCATGAGAAAATAAAAAATCCCTTTTCTTTGATTAAACTAGCGCATGAATATGGGAGCCTCGTTGCTGCCAAAGAGGCAATAAAAAAAGTGGGATGGCAGATCCACGATAGAGGTCTTGACATTTCTCTTGTTCCCTTGGTCTTTGGTTTTGCAGGGTACGGCAATGTCTCCCAAGGAGCTCAGGAGATATTCAATCTCTTGCCTCACAAAGAGGTTGAACCCGAGAAAATCGCCACCTTTTTTGAGAAAAAAAATTATTCAAGCAACAGTGTTTATAAGGTTGTCTTTAAAGAAGAACACATGGTCAAGCCCATCAAGACGAATCAAAAATTTGATCTCCAAGACTACTACGATAATCCTCAAAAATATAGATCAATTTTTGATTCCTATCTTTCTTTCCTCACAGTTCTTGTCAATTGTATTTTTTGGACACCTAAGTATCCAAAATTTGCGACAAGAAAAAGCTTGAGACAACTTTTTATTGAGGAAGATAAGCCTCGTCTGCGAATAATAGGAGATATTTCTTGCGATATCGAAGGATCTGTGGAATGTACAGTCAAAGCAACTACTCCTGACAACCCTGTTTTTGTCTACGATCCCCTGGAAGAGAAGGCAAGAGATGGGGTAGAGGGGAGGGGAATTGTTGTCATGGCTACAGATAACTTGCCGGCTGAGATATCCCTTGAGTCTTCGATATTCTTCAGCAATGCACTCAAGCCTCTGGTCCCAGCAATTGCCAAAGCAGACTTTTCTGGAGATTTTGCAGATTGCAGTCTTCCAGATGCTGTTAAAAAAGCGGTTATTCTGTATAGAGGGAAGTTTACGCCTGATTATGAATACATGAAGAATTTTATCAATAAATTTAAAGGAGAGAAGTGATGAAAAAAATACTCATTCTTGGAGCAGGCCTTGTGGCCAGGCCACTGGTCAGGTACTTACTTGACCAACCAGATTTTGAGGTTAAAGTCGCCAGCCGAACTGTGAGCAAAGCTGTGAAACTCATTGATAACCACCCCAAAGGCGAAGCTAGCGAGCTGAATCTCAAGAATGAAGAAGGCTTAAGAGATGAGGTCTCAAAAGCAGATCTCGTTATCAGCATGGTTCCTTATACTTTCCATCCTAAAGTTGCTAAATACTGTATTGATTATAACAAGCACATGGTCACTACTTCTTATGTGAGTGAAGTGATGCAGAATCTCGACTCAGAGGCAAAAAGAGCAGGGATTCTGATTCTTAACGAAGTTGGCTTGGATCCAGGAATAGATCACATGGAAGCAATGAGAATTATTCACGAAGTCGAGAATAAGGGAGGAGAAATCTTGGGTTTCACTTCCTACTGTGGTGGTCTTCCTGCTCCAGAAGCAAACACCAATCCTTTCGGGTATAAATTCTCCTGGAGCCCGATAGGAGTTCTTCTTGCCGGAAAAAATTCAGCTCAATATCTAAAAGACGGTCAGCAAATATTCATTCCTTCACAAGAACTTTTTGATAATTACCTGATAATTGATATAGAAGGGCTGGGTGAGTTTGAAGGATATCCTAACAGAAATTCTCTTCCGTATATCGAGCTCTACGGCATCAAATCAACAAAGACCATGCTTAGGGGAACACTCAGGAATAAGGGATGGTGTTCAACCTTAAAAAAAATCGTAGACCTGGGGCTCCTCGAAGAAGAAGAAAAGGATTGGACTGGATTAACCTACAAAGGTTTTCTCAGAAAATTGATGAATGATCCTGCTGAAGAGGACATAAAGAAAGCCCTTGGCGCTCGTTTAAATATCGAAGAAAACTCGGATATAATCCAGAGGTTTGAATGGCTCGGCCTCCTGAGCGATGACCCCCTTCCCTCAGAGAAAGACTCTGCCTTAAATATTCTTGGTGCAAGAATGCTGGAGAAACTTCAGTACGAGAAAGGGGAGAGAGATATGATTATACTCCAGCATCATTTTATTGCCTCTTATCCTGGAGATAAAAAGGAGAAGATCACTTCAACTCTTATAGATTTTGGTGTTCCCCATGGTGATAGTTCAATGGCCCGAACAGTGGGCCTGCCCGCAGCTATCAGCACCAAGCTCATCCTTGAAGGTAAAATCGAGAAGACAGGAGTCCAAATTCCTGTTACGCCTGAAATTTACATACCCATTCTTCAAGAATTAAAAGAACTGGATATAGCCTTTAAAGAAAAGAGGGAGGAGATGTAACTATCTCCAATTCCGCTAGTAGATAAGGCTTTGGAAAATAGCTTAGCTCCCTTCAAATTTTTATCTTCAATAGGTTTAGGAGAGCGAAGCCTTGATCCGAGTTGCTTTTGACTCGCTGGGGTAAAAGCAACGTGTTTTTGAGCCATATAGCCTGAGCCTTTCTTCAATGGCCGCTGCAGCTATTTCCCAAAACCTATGCGCCAACAATTGGATATCACACTTAGAAAATGCTTCCTGAACAAATAGAAAATTTGACAAGAATGCAGGTTATGCTTACTTTCTATATTAGGAGGATAAATTGAGACGAAAACCTGCAGTGAGTGGTTATTTTTATCCCGGTAAAGAAAAAGATCTCATAAAAATGATCGAAAGAATGGTAGAGCCAGAAAAGGAAAAGGAAAAGGCCATCTGTGTCGTCTCCCCGCACGCAGGCTTCGAATATTCTGGACCTGTTGCTGGAGCTGTTTTCTCTTCTGTCCGGATTCCAAATAAATTCGTCATCCTGGGACCCAGTCACAGAGCCATCCAGTCTCGTATCGCAATAATGAAAGAAGGGGATTGGGAAACTCCTCTGGGCATGGTCAAGGTTGAATCCCCCCTGGCAGAGCTTATCCTGAATAAATCTGCGCTTATCGAGGAAGATGAAATTGCCCATTTAAACGAGCATTCTCTTGAGGTCCAACTTCCATTTATTCAATATTTTAAAAAAGATATTTCAATCGTACCGGTTTGTATATCTTATTTTGTTTCGTTCGAAGAGCTAGAAGAGCTAGGTAAGGCCATCTCTTCAAGCATCAAAGAATTAAAGGAAGAAGTGATGATTGTGGCTAGCACAG
Source organism: Candidatus Aminicenantota bacterium (assembly GCA_011773465.1). Classification (GTDB taxonomy): domain Bacteria; phylum Acidobacteriota; class Aminicenantia; order Aminicenantales; family Aminicenantaceae; genus SOIV01. Next base: position 25,084 of record WVXO01000005.1, read on the forward strand.
ATATGAGCCATTATGTAGAACATGAAGTGGCGAAGAAAAAGGACTTTTTAGCCATTGAAAAGATGCTAAACCTTGATGCTAAGGGACTTTATGACACCGTGAAGCATGAAGATATCAGTATGTGTGGCTTTCAGCCAACCACCTCGGCCATTGTTGCCTCAAAGGAGCTGGGGGCAAAGAAAGCAACTCTGGTAAAGTACCAGACATCTGGAGACACATCAGGAAATTATAATGAAGTTGTCGGCTATGCCGGGATAAGGATAAACTGAAACATCAAACCTAAAATCAGGCCTTTCTAGCACAAACTTTCAAATCCTGATCCTATTCAATACCCATCTACTACAGCTAACATGTAACCATATCAAAATGAAACGTACTGATTTAAAAGACATTCACAGAAGCTATTGATTAAGAAATGTATAACTCATGTAACTAATAGATAAAAAATAAATTATAAAGGGATAAACCTTTTTTGACAGTCAAAAGCGGGTTGTATGTAATTTGACAATATTTAAGATTTAATGCTATAAATTTTTTGGAGTAGATCAGTGCGAGCCGATATTTTGAGAGAGAAAGACAGGCATATCCTCAACCTAATTGTTGAGAGTTATCTAAAGAGAGGCAAGCCCATAAGCTCTGGTTATATTGCTCAGAGGAGCGCTCTGCTCGTTTCTTCTGCTACCGTAAGAAACATAATGTCAAAACTAGAAAATCGCGGTTTTCTCTCTCAGCCTCACACCTCTGCAGGGCGTGTTCCAACGGATAAGGGTTTGAGGCACTATGTAAACAATCTGCTCGACGAAGCCATTATTCCTGAAAAAAAGATTGATCTTCTATCCGAAAATCTTGTCCCTCAAAGGGGCGATTTCCACTCTTTCCTTAACCAAGTGTCCAGGATTTTAGCTGATTATTCTGATAATTTAGGATTTGTTCTTTCTCCAAGGATTTCAAGAATAAATTTTCAACATATACGTTTCATCAAGGTATCTGAAGTTAAAGTAATGATCATCTTGATCACTCCTTCTAACTTTGTCTTAACTGAAATTGTTCAGACAGATACCTACTTTACTCAGACAGAGCTTGACAAAGCGTCTCAGTATATCAATCAGAGCTTCAGGAGTAAAAACTTGCATTTCGTTCGAGACTACCTTCTTCATGAGCTTCCCAAATATAAGTTAGAATATGAGACTATTATTGATAGATTGATGACATTGTTGAAAGCCTATATCTCTCAGGAAGAGCGCGAAAGCCAGATTTTTTTCCAGGGAACCCCAAAACTTTTGGAAAAACATGATCTTTTTGACATGGAAAAGCTGAAGTTTCTTTTTCAAAATTTCGAAGAAAAAGCAAAACTTGCCAAACTCCTTTCTGACTTTATCAGTCTTGACAGAGTAAAAGTAATGATTGGCTCTGAATTGGATATTCCCGATATATCAGATTGCTCTCTTATTCTCTCCCATTATGGATACCATAGCCAGGTGCTGGGTTCTCTGGGAATAATAGGGCCGAAAAGAATTCAATATAAAAAAATCATTCCCCTAGTCGATGGTATTGCGAAAAGTCTAAGCCAAACGATCAGTTTCAACCAGTAAGGAGGAGAGATGGTAAAAAGGACTGAAGTGAAACCTGCTGAGATGAAAGAAAAAGAGCCAAAGGCAAAACAAGACAAAGCCAAGATTCTGAAAGATAAGCTGAATAAGCGAGAATCAGAAATCAAGCTTATTAAAACGGAAAATAAAAGGTTAAAAGAAGAATATCTAAGAAAAATAGCTGAAATGGAAAATTTAAGAAAAAGGCTAGAGCGAGAAAAGGGCGAGTTTTACCAATATGCCCTTTCTGAATTATTAAAAGAGCTTTTTGATGTCCTGGATAATTTTGAAAGAGCTTTAGAAACTCAAAGTAAAGGAAACGGAAAGAGCTTCCGAGAGGGCATTGAGATGATTTACAAACAGTATCAAGACTTACTGATGAAACAAGGTGTTAAACCCATAGAAATCAAGGAAAAAAAATTTGATCCTCATCTTCACCAAGCATTTATAACCGAAGAATCCGAAGACGTTGAAGAGCCTGAGGTTGTTGAAGAATTGCAAAAGGGCTACACTCTTCATAACAGGCTCCTTCGCCCAGCCCTTGTAAAAGTCGCAGTTCCCAAAAAAAGCTAATAAATATGGACCGCAGCATCGGGAACGACTGGATAACGAAGCATTCTTGCCCAGCTAACTTAGAAAATGACAAAAAAAGACTTTTATGAAATTCTAGGTCTATCAAAGAATTCAACTCCAGAGGAGATAAAAAAAGCCTACCGTCAAATGGCTCTTAAGTACCATCCTGACAGAAATCCTGGAGATAAAGCGGCCGAAGATAGGTTCAAAGAGGCTGCTGAGGCTTACAGTGTTCTCATTGATCCTGAAAAAAGGTCTACCTATGACCGATTCGGCCATGATGGGTTAAGAGCTGAAGGATTTAGCGGCTTTTCCGGCTTTAATTCCTCAATTTTTGAAGACTTTGAAGATATATTGGGCAATTTCTTTAGCTTCAGCTTTGGGGATTTTTTCGGGACTCAGCATAGAGCAAGAGCCCATTATCCCCAAAGAGGAAGAGATCTTGCTTTAGAGCTTGAAGTCTCTTTAGAAGACGTTGCGTTCGGAGCAGAAAAAAAAATAAAGCTTGATAGAGTAGAGCTTTGCTCTGTCTGCCATGGCTCGAAACTGCGGCCTGGCACTCAGAAATCTGTCTGCCGCCACTGCCAAGGCAGGGGACAGGTACGCTATCAGCAAGGATTCTTTGCGATTTCACGAACATGTTCCCACTGCGATGGATCAGGCGAAGTAATAACCACTCCCTGCAAGGAGTGTGGCGGCTCCGGGAAAACGAGGAAAAAGAAAGAACTAAAGGTAAAAATTCCTCCCGGTATTAAAGACGGTATGAGGCTCAGACTGGAAAAAGAGGGAGAAGTGGGAGACAGGGAAGCTCCAAGGGGAGATCTTTATGTTGTTGTCCGGGTAAAAAAACACGAGATTTTTGAAAGAGAAGAAAATAATCTCTTCTGTCAAATTACAATATCCTTTATCCAGGCGGCTCTCGGAGGAACAATAGAAATTCCAACTCTTGAAGATAATGAGGTTATCAAAATTCCAGCTGGGACCCAACCAGGTGAAGTTTTCAGATTAAAAGGAAAGGGCATAAAACCACTTGGAGGATATCGAAAAGGAGATTTATTTGTTAAGGTTAATGTTAAAATCCCTGAAAAACTGACTAAAGAACAAAAAGCATTACTCCAAAAATTTGCAGAATCCACGGGAGAGGATTTAAAAACTGTTTACCGAGGTATTATCAATAAAACAAAAAATATAATTCATTAAAGGAAGGATTTCCAATTCCGTTAAAATGATGAGAGCTGGCTGCGTGATTGAGAAAATCGCAAGAAAGGCTGAGCTAGGGTCAGACCTTATCATGAAGTGATGTTCAGAGATGAAATTTAGCTCAATTCTCAACATGATGTTAAAGTCTGATCCCGAGCGAAGCCTGCATCCGAGCGGGATTTCCTCGCTGGGGAAATCCCGCGTGTTTTCGAAACACCCAGCCTGCTCAATGATCAGACTACCTACTACGGAAAAGAAATGCTTGCTTCATTAGAGTAAAGCTTGACTTCAAATCGCTTCTTCATCAAAAAAAGCGACATTCATTCCTCCACTCTCCTTCTTTACGGGGATGAACATCATCACCTGAGCAGGGTGGCCAGAATAAAACCAGAGGAGAAAGTCTGGCTCTTTGACGAACAAGGAGCAAACTATCTGGCAAAAGTCGAAGAAATAAGAAAAGATATGACTCGCCTATCCATCCTCCAGACACTGGATAAAAATAAGCCCAAGGTTAAGATCACTCTTGCCCAAGCTATTCTTAAGTCAAAAAAAATGGATCTCATAATCCAGAAATCTACAGAGTTAGCTGTCACAAATATTATTCCCGTTCTAACCGCTCGAACTATCGTAAAAGTTGAGGAGAAAATTCAGAAAAAAATAGAAAGATGGAAGAAGATTGCACTGGAAGCAGTCAAACAGAGTCAGAGATCATTTTTGCCTTCCATATCATCTCCAACGCCTGTCAAAAAGCTAATTGAGGAGAGAAGGGAAGAAAAAAAGCTTCTTTTAAGCGAAAATAGAGGGAAATACTTAAGAGATATTTTAATTGAATATTCAGGCTCTGAGCTTAATATGCCGAAACCTCCTTCTTCTGTTCTTATTCTAGTAGGCCCAGAAGGTGGCTGGACAGAAGAAGAAGAGGAATTTATTTTGAGCAACGGGTATGAAGCAGTCAGCTTGGGCGTACAAACATTAAGAGCAGAGACAGCTGCTCTTTGCGGTCTAGTATTGATTTCTCATTTTTGGAATTTATAGGATGTTTCTCCAAGGTCAAAAAGTAGGCAAATACGAGATATTGCGTTCCTTAGGCAGCGGGGGCTTTGGCTCAGTTTTTCTGGCGAAGGATACCTGGCTCAATATTAAAGTTGCAATAAAGGTTCCTCATAAGCAATCTTTAGAGCTTTTCAAGCTTCTTAAGGAACCAAGGCTTCAAGCTGCCTTGAATCACCCGAACATTGTCCGCATGATTGCAGCCGAGAAGGAAAATAAAATCTTTTTTATGGTGATGGAATACGTAAAAGGAAAAACGCTGGAGAGAATTTTAGATAAGGAAAAAGTATTGGACCTTGAAAAAGCAATCGATTACATTACCCAAATCTCTTACGGTATTGATCACGCCCATAAGAATAAGATAGTCCATAGAGATTTAAGACCATCAAACACAATAATTTCCGAGGACGGGACGGCAAAAATCACAGATTTCGGAACTTCTGCTTGGCTGGAGAATGTCCCTTATGCCTCGACAAGAATTGGCTCGCCTCCTTATATGGCGCCAGAACAATTCTTGGGTAAGTCAACCTATGGCTCAGATATTTACTCATTAGGATGTATATTTTATGAAATGGTTATCGGCCAACCTCCCATCATTGATGTTGATCCTTTTAAAATCCTAGAAAAAGCTCAAAAAGGAAAAATTAAGCCACCTCGATTAATGAATAACAAAATTCCTAAAGAAATTAGTGAGGTTATAATGCAATGCCTCTCAGCTAAAGTTGAAGAAAGATATCAAAAGGCTTCTGAGATTATTAGGCATCTTTCTGCATTCAAAGGCAAAGCCTCAAAAGAATCAGAAATAGAAGACATATGGAGAAGGATCAAAGCCAGAGAAAGAAGAATAACAACTTTATGCTGGAATTGTCATCGGCCGTTACCTCACAAAGAAAAAAACTGCCCGCACTGCGGTGAAGGGATCTGGAGAAAATAATAATGGGGTCGGGTTTTGTTTTTTGCTTTTATATAAGTGGGTTCTTATAAGTGAGCCCAAGTCTTGCTTTGTGCGTTTGTATGAGATTATTGATAGAGGCAAAAAGCAAGATCTGACCCCGATTATCAGTTTGACTTAGGTCAATGGTTAAGATAAGATGAAGTCGCTGGTTATAACTAAAGGCATATCAATTAAATATCATAATTTAATTTTTATCAGGAGTAATACATGAGCCCTTTTAATGAAAAAAATGGTATAGTTTGGATGAACGGCAAACTAGTTCCATGGAAAGAGGCTAATATTCATATCGCCTCTCATGTTATTCATTATGGAAGTTCACTTTTTGAAGGATTCCGGGCCTACGATACTCCCAAAGGGACGGCTATTTTTCGAAATAGCGCTCACATAAGAAGGCTTTATAATTCTTGTAAAATGTACCGCATGGAAATCCCGTTCACTCGGGACGAATTCGAAAAAGCTGTTATTGAAACGATTAGAGCAAATAAACTTAAAGCTTGCTATATCAGGCCAGTTGTCTATAGAGGATATGGAACCTTAGGAGTGGATCCATTCCCCAATCCGATTGACTGTGCTATACTTGTCTGGGAATGGGGACAATATTTGGGTGAGGAAGCTTTAGAGAATGGCGTGGACGTTAAAATATCTACTTGGCAAAGGATGGCCCCTAATACCTTCCCAGCTTTAGCCAAATCCGGAGCAAACTACATGAACTCTCAGCTCATAAAAATGGAGGCTCTGCTAGAGGGTTATGTAGAAGGGATTGCACTCAACGTGAGAGGGCACATTTCTGAGGGCAGCGGAGAGAATATATTTATCGTGATTAACGGGGAACTTCACACTCCGCCTCTATCTTCTTCCATTTTACCTGGCATCACAAGAGATACGGTAATCTGCCTGGCCAAGGACTTGGGCATTACGCTCGTTGAGGAAACAATTCCGCGAGAAATGCTCTATATCGCAGAAGAAGTTTTTTTCACCGGGTCAGCAGCTGAAATAACGCCCATTCGATCTGTGGATAAAATAACCATCGGAAGCGGAAAAAGAGGCCAAGTTGTCAAACGTCTCCAGGATGAATTTTTCGCTTATGTTAATGGAGAGAGGGAAGATAAATATCATTGGCTGACATATGTATAAGCCAAATTAAATATATAAGGAGCATGGAAAATGAAAATAGATGAGCTGCTAAAAATAGCAATCGAAAGCGATGCTTCTGACCTCCACCTAAAACCAGGAAATCATCCCATTCTTCGCATCAACGGCGCTCTCAAACCTCTAACCGAATTCCCGAGATTAACGCCAATTCACACCAAGGATCTTACTGAACAAATCATGACAGGCTCTCAGAAGGCCATGTTGGAACAAAATCTGGACATAGATTTGGCTTATAGCTTTCCTGGATTTGGCAGATTCAGGGGAAGTATTTTCCGCCAGAGAGGAACTTTAGCTATCGCTGTGAGAATTATTCCTCTAGAATCCAGATCAATTAGAGACCTGTTATTGCCTGCCGCCTTGGAGGACATCTCTATGGAACAGAGGGGTCTGGTTATTGCAACTGGAACTACTGGAAGCGGAAAAACAACTACGCTGGCGGCAATGATTGACCACATCAACACACACCGAACAGAAAATATCATTACCATAGAAGATCCGATAGAATATCTGCATAGGGATAAAAAATGCACAATCAGCCAGAGAGAAGTCGGAGCAGATGTAACCAGCTTTTCCAGGGGGCTCCGGGCTGCCTTAAGAGAAGACCCTAATGTAATTCTTGTTGGAGAAATGAGAGACCTAGATACAATAGAAACAGCTCTTATTGCCGCTGAAACAGGGCATCTGGTTTTAAGCACTCTCCACACCTTAGACGCACCTGAAACGCTAAACCGGATTGTCTCAATTTTCCCTCCTTACAGCCAGAAGCAAGTTAGATTTCAGCTCGCAAGTATCTTGAAAGCAGTAATTTCCATGAGACTTATTCCTCGAGCAGATGGCAAAGGGAGAGTGCCAGCCGTAGAGGTATTGATAAATACTCCTTTTATTCAAGAGTGTATCACAAGAAAGGAAAAGATAGGTCAAATAAGAGAGGCTATTGCAGCCGGAGTTTCTCAGTATGGCATGCAGACATTCGATCAATCTATATATCAACTCTACAAGGACGGCCTTATCACTTTTGATCTGGGATTGCAGTATTCATCAAGTCCTAATGACTTTAAACTGAGAGCTGCTGGTGTTCAATCTTCAGGAGGTGTTGCGCTTGAAGAAATGGAAAAAGAGATGACAAAACTTGAACCAGACGAATAAAACTTTAAATGAAGGCCCAGCTTATAAGAGAAACCTTTCTAGATTTCTTCGCTAAAAAAAAACACAAAATAATCAAGAGTTCCTCCCTCCTTCCTAAGGATGATCCCACTATTCTGTTTACCAATGCCGGAATGAACCAATTTAAAAATATATTCCTGGGCCTCGAGAGAAGAAGTTACAAGAGAGCGGCTTCTGTTCAAAAGTGCTTGCGCGTAAGCGGAAAACATAATGACTTAGAGCAGGTAGGAAAAACAAATAAGCACCATACCTTTTTCGAGATGTTGGGAAATTTTTCTTTTGGCGATTATTTCAAAGAAGAAGCTATTGAATTTGCTTGGGAACTCATCACAGAAGTTTTCAAGCTAAACAAGGATGATGTCTATGTTTCGGTATATGAAAAGGATGAGGAGGCATTCAAGGTTTGGAAGCAGAACATAGGACTTACTTCTGACAGGATTTTTCGCTTCGGGAAGAAAGATAATTATTGGGCCATGGGAGATACAGGACCCTGCGGTCCTTGTTCAGAAATTCATTATGACCTAGGTACTGAAGTCGAAAAGGGGGAGCCTTCGAGCTTGATAGAGAAGGGGAGCGATCGCTTTTTAGAGCTTTGGAATTTAGTTTTTATGCAGTACGATCAGGATGAAAAAGGAAAGCTACATCCTTTGCCCTCTCCTTCAATAGACACAGGGATGGGGCTTGAAAGAGTAGCAACCGCTCTTGTCGGAAAAAAAGATAATTTTGACACAGACCTCTTCCTTCCTCTCATCGAAGCAATTTCCAATCTATCTCAAAGAGAATATCCTTCTCATGATGAAGAAGATATATATGTAAGAATAATAGCTGATCATATAAGAGCATTAACATTTTTAGTCGCAGACGGCATAATGCCCTCCAACGAGGGTCGAGGATACGTACTACGGAGATTAATTCGTAGAGCCTTTCGCCACGGGAATTTAATAGGAATACAAGAACCTTTCCTCTATAAGCTTGTGGGGATTGTGAGTGATATCATGAAAGATTCATACCCTGAGCTCCTTACTTCTGCAAATTATATCTCAAAAGTATGCCAGTCTGAAGAAAGTCGTTTCTCTTTGACCCTTTCCTCTGGACTCCGCACCTTCAACCAATACATAGAAGAGGCTAAGAAAGAGGGAAAAACGATGCTTCCCGGATCAAAAGTCTTTAAACTTTATGACACTTTTGGTTTTCCTCTGGATCTCTCTAAAGAATTAGCAGAAGAGAAAAGTATGGCTGTTGAAGAAAAGAGCTTTTACAAGGAATTAGACGAGCAGCGCCAGCGGGCACGCCTAGCGTGGAAAGGTGAAGCTCAACAGAAGGGAATGAAAACATACGAAGAGCTAAAAGACCTGAGCCCTCGCTATGTTGGATATGAAAAGGAGAAAGTTCCCGAGGCTAAGGCCATTGCTCTTATAAAAAAAGGTGATAAAGTCCAAAAGCTTAACGAAGGAGAAAAAGGAGAGATCTTTCTTAATCAGACACCCTTTTATGCAGAAGCTGGCGGACAAATTGGCGATTCAGGAATTTTAAAGAATCCTCATTTTTCAGCAGTAGTAGAGGATACATACAGCCCGATTCCCGAACTCATAGCCCATAAAGTAAAAGTTATTTCAGGGAAAATAAAGGTAAATGATAGCGTGGAAGCAGCCATAGATGTTTCGCGGCGCAAGGCCATAAGTAGCAATCATACCGCCACCCATCTTCTCCATGCTTCTTTAAGACATGTCTTGGGTGATCACGTGAAACAGACGGGATCACTCGTTTCCGACTCACGATTCAGGTTCGATTTTACACATTTTGCTCCTTTAAGCAGTTCTGAATTGAAACAAATTGAGCTGCTCGTCAATGAAAAAATAAGAGAAAACATTGAAGTTAAAACCAAGATAACGACCATAGAACAAGGACTAAAAGAGGGAGCGGTGGCCATTTTTGAAGAAAAATACGGTGAACGGGTGAGAATGGTCACTATTAACGATTTCAGCAAAGAACTCTGCGGTGGAGTCCATGTCCACTCAACAGCTCAATTAGGCCTGTTCAAGATTATCTCAGAATCCAGTGTTGCTGCTGGTATGAGAAGAATCGAGGCCTTGACCGGAGAAGAAGCCTTGAAGCACGTCCAGGAGACTGAAGAGCTTGTGGACGAAGTCCAGAAAGCCTTAAACTCCCCCAAAAAAGAGGTGCTTACCCAGATTGGCAAATTAAGGGACTCTATAAGGGAGAAAGAGAAGGAAAACAAGCAGCTTCGACAAAAATTTGCTCATCTAAAATACGGAAAGATAGAACTAGAAGACCTGAAAATAAAAGGCGAAGAGAAAATAAAAGTGCGAGATAAAGCGGAAGTAAAAGTCAAAGAGATCAGAAAAGTGAAAGGAATATCTGTTCTTGCTCGAAGGGCGGAAGGATTGAATACTTCAGAGCTGAGAGGGCTGGCTGATTCTCTTAAGCAGAAGATCGGCTCAGGAATTGTTATCTTAGGAACCGAAACAGGGCAAAAGGTTTTTCTAGTAATCGCGGTGACCAAGGATTTAATCAAGCGAGTTAAGGCCAATGAATTAATCAAAGAGATTGCGTCTATTATAGGCGGTGGAGGGGGAGGCCGCCCTGACTTTGCTCAGGCAGGAGGTGCAAAGCCCAAGAAATTGGATCAGGCTTTAAAAAAGAGTTATTCCATCCTGGAAAAGATGATTAGATAGATGATGAAAAATCACCTTAAAAGAGTATTGAAATAATTTTAGGATTTTGACATCATAAATCTTCATGCCGATAGAAAAAGAATTATGAAACAGCCAAAATCCTTTAAATCGAAGATTTTTTCCTCCCTAGGAATTCTGCTGCTTATAAGTTTGTTTCCTTTAGAAGCAGATGCTAAGCTTGAGCCTAGACAAAATAAAAAGTTTGATAAAATCATCAAGGCGGTTGCTGAAAAATACAATTTGGAAGTCTCTCTAATTCATTCCATAATTCGCGCCGAGTCAGATTATGATCCTTACTGTGTCTCTTCCAAAGGAGCTTTGGGGCTTATGCAATTAATGCCTGAGACGGCAAAAATATATGGCGTAGGAAATCCGTTTGAACCTCAAGATAATATCGAAGGCGGAGTAAGATACCTCAGGGATTTAATTAACCTATTTAACAGAAGAACTAGGTTTGTCCTGGCAGCTTATAACGCAGGTCAAACAGCGGTGAAAAAGTACGGGGGAATTCCTCCTTATCCAGAGACGAGAAATTATATTGAAAAAGTAATGGCTTCGTACCCAAAATCACTTATAAGAACAAGAACAAAAGTTTATGAATATCAAGATTCTTCAGGAAGAGTAGTTTTTACTAACTGTCATTATCTTTATTCTTCAAATAAAACGTCGGATAAATCTGATAGATAAAGGGGATAGGCTACTTTTTAGCGAAAAAGGGCATAGCTATATTTTTCCTTGTTTTTTGGATTTGATTTATAAAATACAGCTATTTATCTATTCCAAAATTCGGGTTTGATGAATCAAACCCATAAACAAAATGAATCAAGCCCCTACCCAATACAAATTAAGCTCTTATAAAAATCAAAAGGTGGGCTTGATAAATCAAGCCCCTACAATAAAGAATAAAAAAGGGGATAGGCTACTTTTTTTATAGATAGCCTTTGACTAAGAAATTTCGCGGAATAATTTCAAACGTTGCCGGCAATATACCTACTTGCTCTCCGTCAATCTCTATAAGGACATCACTCTTATCATCTGCAGCAAAAGCCTCAATTTTTTTTCCGCGAATCAGCGATATCTTAGGATGAGACAGGTGAGTTCCTGTATAGATTTTCCAGGCATTCCTGAAGAATTCTAACATCTTCATTCCTTTCACCAGAACAATATCAAAAAATCCATCATCCAACTCAGCATTCGGAGCTATTTTCATCCCTTTGCCAAAAATCCTTCCGTTTGAAATTGCTCCGATCATATATTCATCGAGAGGCAGCTCCTTATCATCTATCTTAATCTTTAGCTTTTTGTTCTTGTAAGCGATGAAAGTAGAGACTAGACATCTCAGGTAAGAAGATGCTTTTCGTTTCATTCTGCTCTCGTTAACTTTTTTGACAACCTCGCCACCTATCCCAAAATCAGCAACATTAACAAAAAATCTTTCTTCCTCTTTTCCTGAGTGGCTTTTAAACTTCGCTCTTCCCACATCTATCAAGGAGGAGGGAGCTTGAGTTATAACTCTCAAAGCGTTCCTAAATCCACGAGGAATATTCAGACTCTTAGTAAAATCACAGCCGCTCCCAGAAGGCACGATCCCCAGAGATGCTACTGGATTTATGATTTTTTGATTTTCATAAAATCCATTGGCGATTTCATTCATGGTGCCATCGCCTCCAACTCCAACAATCAGTTCTGTGCCTTCTTTAATGGCCACTCTTGATATTTCAGTTGCTTGTAATGGTTTTTCTGTGAATTCGTATTTGAATTCCTTTAGAAAGCTCTTCAGCCCTTGCTTGATATGCTTCCAGCGCTTTCTTGTCTTGCCCTGATCAGATTCAGGATTGACTATCACCTGTGTCTTTAGGAACATCAATGACTCCTTCAGTTTTACCTGGTGAGACTTTTTTCCCGAAAAGAGAGACTCCGATGATCCCGCCTAACGCACCTAGAGCAGATAGGAAGATAGCCGAGACCAAAAGTCCGGCAAAAAAGGCTGGAACGGATACTTGAGCAGCTCCTCCTTCTAGAAAGCTCTCAAATCCAGGAGGCATTTCTCCTCCATACTCGGCAATCCCTTCAGCTATTTGCCTAAGAAATTCTATATTAAAAGAGCGAAAAGGGATGTTGACAAGTGCTCTAACCACAGCTGCCACAATTCCTGTAAAAACACCAACAATAGCTCCATCTCCGGCACTTAAGACAACAGGTGAATTTTTTGCAAGGAGATAGGCAGCGAGCATACCTCCTCCAATGATCCAGAGGCAACAAAGGCAACTGACAAACGGGACGCCAGAGAGAACGCCTGTTATAGCACCACCTATCAAAGCTGCGGAAAACATTGCTGATTTTTGATTATCCATCCTTCCTCCTTCTCAGTCTGTTCTTCCTATTCTATTTTGATTCATATTTTATTTTCAAGAGATATTTTCAGGTGTAAAACCTTCCAGTCGTTTTTCTCTGACGAAATAATCTGTTAAGCCAATTATAAAATAAAAAGGAAGGATACTCCCCCAAATAAATCCTGTTGCAAAGCGTGGCCAGTTGGAAGTCATCCATATGCGGAGGAAATTTCCGGCGGTATCAATTACAATGGGAAGTGACATCAAGATAAAAATTCGAGCTTTGGGTAAACTAAGATTAGAGAACTTTTTCAAGAATGGATAGAGTCCCGTTCCCACAAAGAATCCAAAATAGATTCCAAGACAACGAGCACATACGCCAAGAGGATAACCCAAGAAGATAAAAGATCGCGTTGGATTTTGATGACAAAGAGGGGAGAAAATGCCATAGCAAAATGCCTGCAAACCAGAAGCTTGGCTTTTTAAATAAGGGGCCAAAAAAATGATTCCTAACCAAACGATAATACTGCAGATGGTCAATAAATAGACGAGAATAATTTTGCTTTTCTTTTTCATATCATAATAGTTATAAAAGCAGGAAAGATGAAACAGGGCTGGGTGACAAAATGTTTTCTTTGGATCATGTTCATCATTTATTTCACCTTTTCAGGCTACTCGAGTGCTAAAATTTTGTCAATTCTACAGATAAGATTTGACAGAATATTCCTCAATGTGTAAATTTATCTCTTACTTTTTGCTTTCATATAAAAAGCTCATGATTTCAATAAGGAGGTCATAGTGAGGGGAAATAAAATAAGATGGCTAGTTTTATTTACTTTAATCTTTTTTCCGTCTGCTCTTATCTTTTCTCAAACCGAACAAACCCAAGAAATACTAGACAAAAATCAAACAGGAGTAGTATATCTAACAGTCCTCGGGGATGAAAAGGAAACCGTCGCAGAAGGTTCAGGATTCGTAATAGAGCAGGGAGTTATGGCAACTAGTTATTTACTGGTCAGTCAAGCTAAATCTTTGCAAGGAAAGAATTTTAAAGGGAAGAAAGTAAAAATTGAAGGAATTTTGGCAGTTGATAAAAATTTGAATCTCGCTCTATTAAAGATCAAGGGCAAAACTCCTGCTCTCAGTTTGGGGAATTCAGACGAGCTGGAGATGGGAAAAAAAGTTTATGCGCTTGGAGGTGATGAATCCGGAGAGATAGGAGCCTCAGAAGGAACTGTTAGGACGATTCTTGAGGTTGAGCCTACAAAAAGGTTTGTAGAGACTTCTCTTTCTGTCCCCCAAAGTTTTAACGGAGCGCCACTGATGGATGTAAACGGGAAAGTCCTGGGCATGGTCGTTTTCCTTGAAAGGAGGTTGAAATTTATCCTCCCTTCTAATTTGATGAAAACGCTGCAGAAAAAGAGTGTAGTAAAATTCAAAGATTATCAACATGAGGATTACCTAGCAACCTTTGAAGGTGCCTTTCTTGCCGGAAAAGTAGCTTCCTTGCTCGATGAGACGGGGAGAGCTCAAGTTTATCTGGAAAAAGTTGTTGAGTTAAATCCCATGAATATTGAAGCTTTCTCTCTTTTAGCATCTGTCTACAATAGGCAAAGGAATTATCAAAAGGCAGCATCAACTTACCAGAAAGTCACTGAATTAGATAACAACATGGATGATGCTCACTATCAATTAGGAGTTGTTTTTCTTAGGCTGGGGAAATATCGTGATGCTATCGCACCGCTGCAAAAGGCGGTCGAACTCAATCCCGACCGTAAAGATGCTCATTTTTATACGGGAAATGCTTATAAAGAGCTTAAAGAAATTGCCAAGGCTGTTGAAGCCTATGAAAATTATCTAAACCTAAAACCTGAAGATCCCTGGGAAGGATATTATCGCCTTGGCTTATGCAGAATAGAACTTAAACAATTTGAAGAAGCCATCACGGCCTTCAATGAAGCCGCAAAAGAGAAGCCTCAGGATATAAAGACAAATTATTATTTAGCCCAGGCATACGAACAAGCAAGCCAATATGAAAAAGCAGAGCAAACCTATAAACTTCTCGCCCAAATAAGCCCTGAAGAAGCAGATAAATATTATAAAACCATTCTATTTATGTACGATAAGGCCGGTAATCACGAAAAGGCCATTGAAGCTGCAAGAAGTATAATCGAATTGAAACCCGATAGCACAGCAGATATTTACAACCTTGGCCTGATGTACCAGAAGCACAAAAAATATGACGAAGCCATAAAGACTTTCAACGAAGTTTTAGCTATAAATCCTGCCGACGAATATTCTTATTCTAATATTGGGTACATCCATTACGTTCAAAAAAAATACAATAAATCTATAGCAGCATTTAAAAAGTTTGTAGAATTAGCTCCTGATAAAGCTGACGGCTGGTTTTATATCGGCATTTGCTATATGCAACTCAAAAAATTTGATGCGGCTCTCGAACCTCTAAAGAAAACCATAGAACTTCGACCTGACTACAGTAACGGTAATGCAATCTATAATCTGGCCATCTGCTACTTGAATCTTCACGACAATTACAGCGCTAAAGAAATGTATAATAAATTAATAGCCATAAATCCTGGGTTAGCCCAAAAGCTAAAGCAACATATTAGATAGCAACAGGCATCCCAAAAACTGTAGCACTGTAATCCAACTTGGGATCAGGTCTTATCCATCGGAATGCCATAAGTCCAAGATTGGAGGAAAATATCTTTTCCGAATGACAAGACTTGGGGTCAGGCCTTATCATAGGGAATGCTATATGGGCAAAAGTGCAGCAAAATATCTTTTCTGAATGACAAGGCCTGACCCCAAGAATACTTAGAGCCTTGAGATAATGAACTCGTCCAGATAATTGACAAAAGGCATGTCGATATGATATAAAAATATATCTGACTAGTCCTTCATATTTAAAGATAAATCTTATTTCTCTAAAACAAATAGATTCGCACTATAAGCTATCATTTTTAATACCTTTATTAATAATCCGGCAAAAACTTAAGGGCAGGTGGCGAAATTGGCATACGCGCTAGGCTTAGGACCTAGTTCCTGATAAAGGAGTGCGGGTTCGAGTCCCGCTCTGCCCATTACCGCTATGTTCAACAAGAAAGATTTTTAACCGACTAAAGAGCAAATGAAAAGCAACATAAAAATCCTGAGCGAATGCAAAAGAGAAATTGAGCTTGATATTGAAGCTGATGAAGTCTCCAACGAATTTGATAGGATTGTGACCCAGTTTTCGTCAAGAGCAAAAATTCCAGGCTTCAGGCCCGGGAAAGTTCCCAGAGATATCATTAAACAAAGGTTCTATCCTGAAATAAAAGAATCGCTTATTAATTCTCTTGTTCCCAAGGCCTTGAGCGAGGAACTCAAGATTCAAAACATCAATCCCGTAGGAATGCCTGTGGTTAATGACCTTCATTTCCGGGAAGGCCAGCCTCTTCATCTAAAAGCACAATTTGAAGTGTGGCCGGAGTTTAACCTTCCTGAATATAAAAAAATCAAGGTCAAGAACAAGAAGGTTTCTGTAACAGATGAAGAAATAGACCAATCCTTAGAAGAGCTCCGC
>WVXO01000005.1:41410-45166 GCA_011773465.1 Candidatus Aminicenantota bacterium
TAGTCGAATTGAAAGGGAAAGACTTGAAAACAAAAAAGTTTTTACCCCAGGAAAAAGTAGTCATCCTTGCGGGCCACGCTGAAAATGAGGAAATCCTCAACAAAATATTAATAGGATCAACGCCCGGTGAAGTAAAAAACTTTATCATCGACTACGACAAAAATCATCAGAACAAAAAGCTGGCGGGGAAAAAAATCGAATATAATTTAAAAGTCATCTCAATAAAAGAAAAAAAACTTCCTGCGCTTGATGATGAATTTGCAAAAGAGCTTGGAGAATTCGAAAGCTTGAATGACCTAAAAGAAAAAATAAGAACGCAAATAATTTCCTCAAAAGAAAAAACAATAAAACAAGATATGGCAGAGGAAATTATAAAAAAAATATCTGACAAATTAAGTATTGGGCTACCAGAAACTCTCGTAGAACAGGAATACATGGCAATCATGAGACGTCTTCTCTCCTCCCGAACCAAACAAGACACAAGCAAAGAAGATCTAGAAAAACTAAAGAGCGAAGGAAAGAAAAAAGCCGAACAAAACCTCAAAAATCATTTAATCCTAAAGAAAATTGCTGAGAAAGAAAGACTGAAGGTGTCTGATCAAGAAATGCACGAAGAGTTCAAGGAAATAGCAAGAGCGAATAACCTCCCCCTAGCGCAAGTTATAGATAAGGTGAATAAAGAAGGGAAAAGAGAAGAGCTAAGAAGCAGTATTCTCTTCAAAAAGACAGTTGACTTTTTAGTTGAACACGCTATAATAGAATAATCAGTATCTCATGATTTGAATCCCCCGATACTAAATCAAGTAAAGAATGAATTAAATTTTCGCAGTTTGAAATAAACTACCGGAGTATTTAAATGCAAGATTCCCGCAGCTCCTCTGAAATTTTGAAAAATATTTCTTTGATCCCCCTAAGAGATGTCGTGGTCTTCCCCTCGACCTTAGTTCCTTTCATCATCGGTCGCGCCTCATCTATCAAGGCACTTGAAACAGCAATGGAAAAAAATAAGATGATATTCTTATCTGCCCAGATGGATGCGTCTCTAGATGATCCAAGCCCGAGCGATATCTATTCTCTAGGTGTAATGGCCAAAGTTATACGGGCGATCAAAATGGAAGATAATAATGTCAAGGTTATCGTCGAGGGAAAAACAAGAGGAAGAATCATCGAATTCTTAAGCACCGCACCATATTATCAGGTCCTGGCTAAAGAGATAAAAGAAATTGAGGGGGACCCTACCGAGACAAAAGAATTGCTAAAAAGAGTTTTAACCCTTTTCGAAGATTATTTAAAGCTCAGCCAGAATGCAAATTTTGAATCAATCATTCCTGCTTTGAGGGACAACAGTCCTGATAGGATTGCTGATATTATATCTTCCCACCTATATCTTCATTTAGAAGAAAAACAAAATCTGCTGGAGACAATTAACAGTTTAGAAAGGATAAGAAGGCTAAATTTCATCTTAGAAAACGAAATTTTAAAAATTCATTCAAGATTAAAAAAAGATGGAAAAAAATACACCCGGCGGAAAACTCCCTTCGCAGACCCAAGCCAAAAAATGTTCCCTACCGGATTAGGCTATAGAAAGGAAGATCAGCCAAACGAAATCGAGGAGCTAAGACAGAAGGTTGCTAAGGCCAATATGCCCAAGGATGCAGAAGAGAAAGCTTACAAGGAAATAGAAAGGCTGGAGGCAATGCCCCCGATGTCAGCAGAAGCCACAGTCTGTCGAAATTACCTGGACTGGCTCATATCTCTGCCCTGGACGAAAAAATCAAGAGAGAAAAGAGACCTGAAAGAGGCGGAGAAAATTCTAAATGATGACCATTATGGATTGGAGAAAGTCAAAGAAAGGATATTAGAGTACCTTTCCATTCGCCAACTTGTGAAAAATCCGAAGGGCGTAATCCTAGGTTTCATCGGCCCGCCTGGAGTAGGGAAGAGCTCCCTTGGCCGTTCAATCGCCAGAGCTACAGGAAGAAAATTTGTGCGCCTTTCGTTGGGAGGAGTCAGAGACGAGGCTGAAATCCGTGGGCATAGAAGAACATACATAGGAGCTTATCCCGGAAGAATTATCCAGATGGTTAAAAGAGCCAAAACAAAGAATCCTGTTTTCCTACTAGATGAAGTTGATAAGATGAGCATGGACTTCAGGGGAGATCCCGCATCTGCGTTGATGGAGGTCTTGGATCCTGAGCAAAACAACACATTTTTGGATCACTATATAGATACTGATTTCGACCTCTCCCAGGTTATGTTTATAGTGACAGCAAACATGCTCGAGCCCGTCCCTCGGCCTTTGATCGACAGGATGGAAGTCATCCGACTTCCCGGTTATACAGAGGATGAAAAGCTCCAGATTGCCAAACATTTCTTATTACCCAAGCAGATGAAAATCCATGGTCTTAAAAAGGATAACATCAAAATTGCAGACAAAGCTTTTATGAATCTGATTCGTGACTACACCAGAGAAGCTGGGGTGAGAAATATAGAACGTGAAATAAATTCAATATGTCGGAAAGTGGTGAAAAAAGTCGTTTCAAAGGGTAAATCTCACGAAGAAAAAGTCACTCCTAAAAATTTGGAAAAATATCTAGGAATACCAAGGTTCAGACGAGCAGAGATAGATAAAAAAGACGAGATTGGAGTCGCTATAGGAATGGCCTGGACAGAATTTGGGGGAGAACTTTTAACGTTTGAAGTAACAAAAGTTCATGGAAAAGGAAACTTTACTCTAACCGGACATCTTGGAGAAATTATGCAGGAGAGCGCCCAAGCTGCGTTTAGTTATGTCAGGGGAAAAATATTTGAGTATAACATTGCTAAGGACTTACACAAGAATTACGATATTCATATTCACGTTCCTGAAGTCGCAACCCCCAAAGAAGGCCCTTCTGCCGGAATAACCATCGCTACTTCCATAATATCTCTCCTCACTGAAATTCCTGTAAGCAAAAAAGTGGTAATGAGCGGAGAAATTACCCTTAGAGGAAGAGTTCTTCCAGTTGGCGGCATAAAAGAAAAATTGCTGGCTGCTCACCGCGAAAGAATAGAGGAAGCTATTCTTCCTCTTGATAACAAGCCTGATTTAAAAGATCTGCCAAAAAATGTAAAGGACGATATTAAAATACATTTTGTTGAGAACATGGATGAGGTCTTAGAAATAGCCTTAACGAAAGAATTGCCAATAAAGCAAAAAAAGAAAAAAGTAGCCTCTTCATCTGAACTTCCTGAAGGTGAAGAGGAAGGGGGAGGCCCTCAAGAGCCACCCGTAGCAGCTCATTAATATTAAAGAATTAAAATTTTTTCCATTAATTCAAAAATAAGATAACCATCTAAAAATTAAACACAAGAGAGGTAATTAAAATGAAAGAGTTCAATTTAGCCGAACTTGAAGAAAAGAAAATTTCAGATTTATTTAAAATTGCTGAAGAGGTAGGCCTTACAGATTATGAAACAGATGATTCAAACAAGCACAACCTCGTTTTCAGAATTCTGGAAGCCCAGGCGAAGAAAAATGGCATGCTGTTCTCCGAGGGAGTACTCGAATGTCTCGACGACGGATTTGGATTTCTAAGAGCACCTGAATTCAGCTATTTGCCCAGCCACGATGATATCTATGTTTCTCCTTCTCAGATTCGAAAATTCCAACTCCGAACAGGCGATACGATCTCAGGAATTGTCCGTCCACCTAAAGATGGAGAGAAATACTTCGCCCTTATCAAAATCGAAGCTATTAATTTCGCCCATCCTGAA
>WVXO01000033.1 GCA_011773465.1 Candidatus Aminicenantota bacterium
AATGCGGCTTCGTCCTCTCAAATTTTGCCTTCGCCATTCCCTTTACCTCCTATTCTTTGGTTTTGTCAGCCTAATATCTTTTTCAAGCATTTTATAATATTTCTTATTCCTTTTTCTCTTTCTATTTATTTAATGTTTCATCTATGAGCCGAAATTCTTCCTTCAACCCTAGCAATTATTTCCTCCATAATGGGGGAAGGAATTATGGCATACCTAAAAAACTCCATGGAAAACACCCCTCTTCCCTGAGTTAATGTTCTGAGAGTTGTCGCATATCCAAACATCTCTTCAAGGGGAACAAGAGCCTTCATCACTCTCGAGCCTCCTCTCATCTCCATTTTCTCTATTTTGCCTCTACGGGCGTTGATATCTCCAACTATATCTCCTAGGTATTCATCTGGAGAAACAACTTCCAGGCTCATAATGGGTTCAAGAAGAGTTGGATTTGCTTTTGACTCAGCATCTTTAAAGGCTAAAGAACCAGCGATTTTAAAAGCAATGGACGAGGAGTCAACTTCGTGATAAGAACCATCTATTAGTGTGGTTTTAACATCGGTAACCGGAAAACCAGCAACGACTCCGGTCTCCATGGCTTCCTTGATGCCCTTCTCTACAGAAGGAATGAATTCTTTGGGGATAACACCACTTTTCGTAGCATCAATAAATTCGTACCCTGCTCCTCTTCTTAACGGCTCAACTATAATCTTGCAGTGTCCATACTGCCCTCTTCCACCTGTCTGCCGCACATATTTGCTCTCTCCTTCAGAAAGAGCTGTGATCGTCTCTTTATAGGCAACTTGAGGTCTTCCTAAATTCGCTTTCACTCCAAACTCTCTCTCCATACGATCCATCAGAACTTCCAAATGGAGTTCCCCCATTCCATAAACAAGAGTTTGTCCAGTCATGGGATCCTGCATAATCTTGAATGTGGGATCCTCTCTTGTGAGCTTCGCCAGGGATTCAGCTAATTTTGAATGTTCTCTTTTTGATCTTGGCTCTATAAATGCTGATATAACCGGCTCTGGAAATCTTATCTGTTCAAGGATAAGGGGATGATTCCTTAAACAAAGGCTGTCTCCGGTGGAAAGATTTTTCATAGAACCTAAGGCAACTATATCCCCTGCATAGACTTCTTTAATATCCTTTCTTTTATTAGAGTGCATTTCTAAAAGGCGTGCGATTCGCTCCTCTTCCTGCTTAGTGGCATTATAAACTGAAGAACCAACCTTTGTTTTACCTGAGTAAACTCTAATAAAAGAAAGAGAGCCGACATAAGGATCATTCGTTATTTTAAACACCAAAGCTGAAAAAGGCTCATCATCCGAGGCTTTTCGTGTTTCGACATTATGAGTACGGGGATGATGCCCCTTGATTGGAGGAATATCCAGGGGCGAAGGTAAGTAGTCAACAACACTATCCAATAAAGGATGAACGCCCTTATTCCTGAAAGAAGCTCCAAAGATGACAGGAACTAGCTGGAGAGAATTTGTCGCCTTTCTGATGACTCGCTTTATCTCTTCGGGGGGTATTTCGGCGCCATCCAAATATTTCTCTATCAGGAGATCATCCATATCACTAAGCTGCTCAATCATTCCATTCCTTTTCTCTTGGGCCTCATCTTTATATTCATCTGAAATGTTCCTCACTTCAAATTTTGTTCCCAATAAATCATCCCCCCAGTCTATTTCTTTCATCCCGATAAGGTCAATCACTCCTCTGAAATTTTCTTCTTTTCCCAGGGGAATCTGAATGACTAAGGGATTAGCCGCGAGCCTGGTCCTCATTTGTTCTACAGCTTTTTCAGGATCAGCACCAACTCTGTCCATCTTGTTAACGTAAACAAGTCGGGGCACCTTGTATCTATCAGCTTGACGCCACACTGTCTCAGATTGAGGTTCCACTCCACCCACTCCGCATAGGATGACAATCGCGCCGTCAAGAACCCTTAATGAACGCTCGACTTCAGCCGTAAAATCAACATGTCCAGGGGTATCAATAATGTTGACTCGGTGGTTTTTCCAGTAACAGGTAGTAGCAGCTGAGGTGATAGTTATTCCGCGCTCTTGCTCAAGAGCCATCCAATCCATAACAGCTGTGCCCTCATCAACCTCTCCCATTTTGTAAGTGATGCCTGTAAAGAAAAGGATGCGCTCCGTGGTGGTAGTCTTCCCCGCATCTATATGGGCCAGTATTCCAATGTTCCTGACCTTTTTGAGCGGATATCTTTGTGTCAACTCTACACTCCATTTTAATTTTAGGTAAATTCTCTTTTTTTATATTGGAGACTACCATCTATAATGAGCAAAAGCTCTATTTGATTCAGCCATTTTATGAGTATCTTCTTTTTTCTTGACCGCTCCACCCCGATTGTTCACGGCATCGATGATTTCAGCTGAAAGCTTTTCTTCCATACTCTTTCCCGCCCTATCTCGTGCATGCCTGATCAACCATCTCACTGCCAGAGAAGTGGATCGGTTTAAAGATACTTCTACCGGTACTTGATAAGTTGCTCCTCCTACTCTTCTTGATTTTGTCTCAAGCACGGGCCTCACATTCTCCACAGCCTTCTCGAACATTTTAAGGGGATCTTCCTTAGCCTTCTGCTTCACTCTCTCCATGGCTGTATATACTATTTTTTGAGCTAAACTCTTCTTGCCTTTCTTTAATATTGTATTCACGAATATAGATATAAGAGTACTGTTATAAAAATGGTCTGGCTGAGGTTTTCTCTTCTTTACCGTACCTCTTCGGGGCATGCCTGACTCCTTTACTCAGAAACCTTCTTTTCTTTAGGCCTTCTACTTCCGTATTTGGACCTTCCTCTCATCCGATCCTCCACGCCTTCGCAATCCAGAGATCCACGGATCACATGGTATCGGACTCCAGGTAAATCTTTAACTCGTCCTCCTCGTATGATAACAATAGAATGTTCTTGAAGATTATGGCCTATTCCTGGAATATAACCCGTTACCTCTATATTGTTGGTTAATCTAATCCGAGCAACTTTTCTCATAGCTGAATTAGGCTTTTTTGGAGTTGTGGTAAAAACTCTAGTACACACACCTCTCTTTTGGGGACACCTCTCCAAAGCCGGAGATTTACTCTTATACTTTTTTGGCGTCCTGCCTTTTCTTATCAATTGATTAGCAGTTGGCAATAAACGTACTCCTCTAGATTGAGTTAATTTTGATCATTCCAAAGGAAAAAATCCCTCGGAACGAACCTGGCGATAATAGCAGAAACAGGCTGCTATGTCAAGGTTTTTGAGGCAGTTACGTCGAAATCTTACTTTGAATTTGAAGGTCTATTTCCTTCTCAGCTTCCTCTTCTTTTTCTGCCTTTAATGTCACATTTCTATAAAATCTGTAGCCTGTTCCAGCTGGGATAAGCCTTCCCATAATTATATTCTCTTTTAATCGCCTCAGATGGTCAACTTTACCGTATAAGCTTGCCTCTGTGAGCACTCGAGTTGTCTCTTGAAAGGAAGCAGCGGATATGAAACTATCTGTGCTCAATGCACTTTTGGTAATTCCCAGAAGTAGAGGCCTGGCTTTTGCTGGCTTCCCGCCCTTTTTGATGACTTTTTCGTTTTCCTCCTGGAAAATAAATTTGTCTACCTGCTCGTCCACTAAAAACTCTGTATCTCCGACCTCCTCTACCTTAACCCACCTCAGCATCTGACGGATGATGATTTCAATATGCTTATCATTGATCGCCACTCCCTGGAGTCTATAAACTGCCTGTATTTCCCGCAAAAGGTATTCGGCCAGCTCCTTTTCTCCGAGAACTTTCAAGATATCATGAGGATTCACAGGACCATCCATCAAGGGAGTTCCCGCTTTAACTCTATCACCCTCACCGCTGCTTAAATGGGCTCCTTTTGGAATGAAGTATTCCTTCTCTCCAATTCGCTCATTTTTAACGATCAGTTTCCTTTGGCCTCTAACAAGACCTCTATATTCCACCGTCCCATCGATCTCGGAAATAACTGCAGGCTGTTTTGGCCTCCGGGCTTCAAAAAGCTCCTCTGCTCGAGGCAAACCTCCCGTGATATCCTTGGTTCGAGCTACTTCTCGCGGTATTTTTGCCAATATATCTCCCGCATATATTCTATCCTCGTCCTTAACTTCCAGATTTGCCCCTGAAGGAAGGAAATATTTTCTGAGCACTATTGGTCTATCTTTTTCATCTCTCTTTCTTGCTGCTACGATTTCGATCCGAGGCTGCATTTTTTCATCTTTCGGCTCAGTAATAACTCGGCTGACTAACCCTGTAAACTCATCCTGTATCTCTTCCATGGTAACTCCAAGAGCTACATCATGGAAACGCACAACTCCCGTGTCCTCAGTCAGGATGAACGTGTTAAACGGATCCCACTCAGCAAACTCTTGCCGGGCCTTCACCTCTTCTCCATCATTGACTAATATCTTAGCACCGTAGGGAACCTGATAATGCTCAATCTCTCTTCCCCGATGGTCAAGGATGGCTATGTTTGCGTTTCTGTTTACAACGACTAAAGACTCTTCCTTATTAATTACGGATTTAAGGTTGTTGAATCTAATAACTCCATCATTTTTTGCTTCAAGCTTGGACCTCTCGGCTCCTCTCATCGCGATCCCACCAATATGAAATGTTCTCATTGTCAACTGGGTGCCTGGCTCTCCGATAGATTGAGCAGCAATAATCCCTGCTGCTTCTCCGAGCTCAACAAGTGCACCAGTTGACATGTTGCGACCGTAACAAAGCTTGCACACTCCTTTCTTAGATTCACACGTCAGGAGAGAGCGGATTTTCACCTTTTCAATACCCAGCTCCTGAAACTCCTGCGCAATCTCCTCGGTAATCTCTTCATTCATATCTACAATTGTCTCATTTGTATCAGGATGCATAACTTTCTCTAAAGAGATTCTGCCAACGATTCTATCCACAAAGGGTTCAATAAGTTCTCCATTCTCGACAATAGCAGTGACATTTATCCCTTTCAGAGTGCCGCAATCATTCTCATCAATAATAACTTCCTGGGAAACATCCACCAGTTTTCGGGTTAAATAACCAGAATTCGCAGTCTTTAAAGCTGTATCAGCTAAACCCTTTCGCGCTCCATGAGTTGAGATAAAATACTGCAGAACGTTCAGCCCCTCTCGCAAATTTGAAACAATCGGAGTTTCGATAATTTCGCCTGAAGGTTTACTCATCAGACCTCTCATCCCGGCAAGCTGGCGAATCTGCTGTTTGTTCCCTCTTGATCCAGAATCAGCCATGACAAACAGAGAATTTAAATCCTTCCCTTCATAGCTTATCTTTCGCATCTTCTCGAACATGGCGTTGGAGATTTTGTCTGTAACACTTCCCCATATTTCAACAACTCGATTAAACCTTTCTCCAGCTGAGATTGTGCCTTCTCTATAGAGACTCTCGATCTTTTGGATTTCCTTCTGCGCCTTCTCTACTAGTTCAGATTTTTCTCGTGGAATGATAAAATCATCTATCCCCAGAGAAAAACCGGCAAATGTCGCATGATTAAAACCTAGCTCCTTCATCTTGTCCAACATATCAATCGTAGGTTCAAGGCCCTCTTTCAAATAGGTGTAAAAAACTAAACTCTCCAGCCCCTTCTTTTTCAGCATGCCGTTAATAAAAGGGATTCCCTCAGGAAGAACACTGTTGAATATTATCCTTCCAGGAGTTGTTTCGATAAGTTCATTGCGTATTTCAGTAACAGGACAAATCAGAACTGCCTGATCATCATAATAAGTAGATAGATTCATGAAGGAGCCGTTAAAGCGTAACTTTATACGAGCATGAAGGCTAACTTCTTTATTTTCAAGGGATAATAAAGCATCATCTTCAGAAGCGAAAATTCGTCCTTCTCCCTTTATTCCCTTTTTCTCTAAGGTCAGATAATAACAGCCTAAGACCATATCCTGACTGGGGATGGCAAGAGGTCTTCCATGAGCTGGCGAGAGAATATTTTGTGTGGAAAGCATCAATGTTTGAGCCTCAACCTGAGCTTCAACAGAAAGAGGGATGTGAACAGCCATCTGATCTCCATCAAAATCAGCGTTAAATGCTGCACAGACTAAAGGATGAATCTGGATGGCTTTTCCTTCGACTAGAGCTGGTTCAAACGCTTGGATTCCCAAGCGATGAAGAGTGGGCGCTCGATTCAACAGAATAGGATGCTCTTTAACTACCTCTTCCAGATAGTCCCATACCTCTGGCCTTTCTTGCTCATGCCATTCTCTGGCAACTTTCACACTTGGAACCAACCCTTCTTTTTCTAACTTATGGAAAATGAAAGGCTTAAATAATTCAAGCGCCATTTTTTTGGGCAGCCCACACTGATTCAACTTGAGCTCTGGACCAACAACGATAACAGATCTTCCGGAATAGTCGACTCGCTTCCCTAGAAGGTTCTGGCGAAATCTTCCTTGTTTTCCTCTCAGAGCTTCACTTAAAGATTTTAGAGGCCTCCGATTGGCTCCAAGATGCACTCTGCCCCTCTTTCCGTTATCAAAGAGTGCATCTACAGCTTCTTGAAGCATTCTCTTTTCGTTTCGAATGATTAGTTCTGGTGCTCTTAGCTCTATCAGTTTTTTCAACCGGTTATTTCGATTTATGACCCTTCTGTAAAGATCATTCAAATCGGATGTGGCAAAACGTCCCCCATCCAACCGGACTAAAGGCCTCAGATCAGGAGGTATGACAGGGATGATATCCAGAATCATCCAATCAGGGCGGTTCCCTGACTTTTTGAGAGCCTTAAAAACTCTTAATCTCTTTGCATATCGAAGCTTTCGCTGCTGGGAAGCATCTTTTTTCATAAGCTTCCTTAAGCGCTCTGCTTCTTTGTTTATGTTTATTCTTCCAAGAAGTTCTTTAACAGCTTCAGCTCCTAAAGAAACCTCGAAATTATCTCCGTATTTCTCCCGGGCATCTTTATACTCCTCTTCGGTAAGAAGCTGGTTTTCTTTGAGCGGTGTGTCCCCCGGATCAACAACGATATGGGATTCAAAGTAAAGGACCTTCTCTAAATCTTTAATGGAGAGGTCTAACACAAGGCCGATTCGGGATGGTGTCCCCTTAAAAAACCAGATATGAGCCACTGGAGAAGCTAACTGAATATGACCCATTCGCTCTCGACGAACTTTTGATTTGGTGACTTCAACTCCGCATCTCTCACAAATAATACCTCTGTATTTCATTCTTTTGTATTTCCCGCAGAGACACTCGTAATCATTTATAGGGCCAAAAATCTTTGCACAAAAAAGCCCGTCCTTCTCTGGCTTGAATGTCCTGTAATTGATGGTTTCAGGCTTGGTCACCTCTCCCCATGACCAGCTTTTTATTTTTTCAGGAGAGGCAATGCTTATTCTAACTCGGTCAAAATCAACTTTAGGCTTTCCTCCTATAGACTGTCTAGCTTCCATTATTCTTCTCCTTTTAAGATTTGGGGGACGTCAATTCCCCAGGGCAATATTTCTTCCTTCTCTTCTTCTTTTTCCAATTCTACATTTAGACAGAGGCTCTGCAGCTCTCGAATGAGAACATTCACAGATTCAGGAAGCCCCGGAGTAAAGTCCAGATCTCCCTTAACTATAGCCTCGTATATCTTGGCCCTTCCTTCCACATCATCTGACTTAGCTGTCAAAAGTTCCTGAAGTGTGTAAGCCGCCCCATAAGCTTCCAAAGCCCACACTTCCATCTCTCCAAAACGTTGTCCGCCGAATTGAGCTTTCCCTCCTAAGGGCTGTTGGGTAATCAGAGAATATGGACCAGTGGAACGAGCATGAATCTTGTCGTCAACAAGATGATAGAGCTTCATGATGTAGATATAACCTATGGTTACCTCATGGTCTAACAATTCACCTGTTATGCCATCATAAAGGGGAACCTTTCCTGATTCAGGCAAACTTGCTTTATGGAGAAGGCCTTTTATTTCTTCCTCTAAAATTCCATCAAATACTGGGGTGGAAATCCAAAGGCCAAGCTCCTTAGCGGCCCACCCCAGGTGAGCTTCTAAGATCTGTCCAACATTCATTCTCGATGGCACTCCCAGGGGATTTAAGACAATCTCCACAGGGGTTCCATCGGGCAGTCGAGGCATATCTTCTTCAGGAACTATTTTGGCAATGATCCCTTTGTTTCCGTGGCGACCTGAAACTTTATCCCCGACGGAAAGCTTCCTTTTCATTGCTATGTAGACTTTAATAGCTTGTATCACCCCAGGAGCTAACTCATCACCCTTTTTGAGGCTATCAACTTTTTCTTTAAATATGGACCTGAGAGCTTCAATCTGGCGCTTAACCTTTTTCTCAATATCCCTTATTTTTTTATCCCGCTCTGGATTCCCCTTGAGTTTCAATTTAGGGATGACTTCGGACTCCAGCTGATTCAATGTTTTCTCGTCTAATTTCCCTCCCTTCTTCAAGACAAGATCCCCAACCGTCAGATCTTTCTCAACCGTCTCTCCCTTGATGACTGCCTTTATCTTCCTTAATCTTTCTCCTTCGAGAATGCTTATTTCATCATCTAAGTTTCTCTTCATTTTGGTTACTTCTTCTTTTTCGATTGCTTTAGCTCGAACTCCCTTCTCAATACCTCGCCGAGAGAAAATTCTCACGTCGATGACCGTGCCCTCTATCCCTGGAGAACAATAAAGAGAAGCATCTTTGACATCAAGGGCTTTCTCTCCAAATATTGCTTTAAGAAGCTTTTCTTCAGGAGATAACTGCGTTTCTCCTTTGGGCGCAACTTTCCCGACTAATATATCTCCAGATTTTACATGAGCTCCTGTCCTCACTATTCCATTTTCATTTAAGTTACTAAGAAGCTCTTCTGGAACATTGGGAATATCACGAGTTATTTCTTCTGGACCTAGTTTCGTATCCCGTGCTTCTATGGTCTCCTCGACAATATGAACAGAAGTGAAGATGTCTTCTTTAATTAATTTCTCGCTGACAATGATGGCATCCTCAAAGTTATAGCCTCTCCAAGGCATAAACGCACACAAAATATTGCGACCAAGGGCTAATTCACCCTTATCTGTACAGGAACTATCCGCAAGGATTTGACCTTTAATGACTCTATCTCCTTTTCTGACAATAGGTCTATGATTAACGCAGGTATTCTGGTTTGTTCTTAAAAATTTTATCAGGAGATAAAGGTCTGTTCCCAAGTCGTATTCCTTGGCATCTTCCTTTTCATCCACACGAACCAGAATTCTCTCCGCATCAACAAACTCAACAACTCCCGCCCTTTTACAGATGATGACATCTTTTGATCCCTGGGCTACTAGATGCTCCATCCCTGTGCCAACAAAAGGTGCCTCTGGCCTGAGGAGCGGAACAGCCTGTCTCTGCATGTTTGATCCCATAAGGGCACGGTTAGCGTCATCATGTTCTAAAAAGGGAATCAAAGAAGCAGAAAGGGAAACAAGCTGTTTAGGAGAAACATCGATATAGTCCAACTGGTCACGCGGTATAAGTTTAAAATTACCTGCTTGTCTTGCACTTATGAGTTCATTAATAAAATTTCCTTTTTCATCAACCGGAGCGTTGGCTTGGGCTATGTTATATTTTTCCTCTTCCCAGGCCGTCAGGTAAAAACAACAGGGTTCTACTATAGGTAACTGCTTGCCTTTCTTCTCTTTTATTTTTCCAATTTCTCTTAGAAGCTTGTCTTTCTCGACAATATCTCCAACTTTATAAGAACTCATGCCAGGATGAAGAATTTTCACATAGTCTATTATCCTCCCGTTCTTAACTTTCCGGTAAGGGGTTTCGACAAAACCAAAGTTATTTACTCGTGCATAACAACTCAAAGAAGAAATCAGACCAATATTAGGGCCCTCTGGAGTTTCAATGGGGCAGATTCGGCCATAGTGAGAGGACTGAATATCCCTCACCTCGAAACCAGCTCTTTCTCGACTCAATCCTCCTGGCCCCAGAGCACTCAATCGTCTCTTATGGGTGACTTCTGCTAGACTATTTATCTGATCCATGAATTGAGAAAGCTGTGAACTTCCATAAAATTCTTTCAAAGCAGCAATAACAGGCTTCGAATTGATAAGATCTTGAGGCATAGCCGAGGCCAAATCTGAGGCCACGGTCATCTTCTCTTTTATGGTTCTTTCCATGCGAGTCAACCCGATCCGAAAAGCATTCTCAACAAGCTCTCCTACAGAACGAACTCGACGATTTCCTAAATGATCAATATCATCCAACGTCCCTTCCCCGCTTCGGAGACGAAGCAGATATTTGATCACCTCAACAAAATCTAAGGGAGACAAGGTTTTCTCTTCCAAGGAATGATCCAGAGATAATTTGATATTCATCTTCAAGCGGCCGATCCGAGAGAAATTGTACTTCTGGGAGTTGAAGAACAGATTTGTGAACAAATTGTGAGCGCTTTCCATGGTGTGAGGTTCGCCGGGTCTCAGCTTTCTGTAGATCTCAGCAAGAGCCTGATTGGTATCTTTGTTTGAATCTTTTTTTAATGTGTTAACAATGATATCGCCAAACTTCTCTTTTTCTGGGAAAAATATTTCAAAAGGCTCTTTATTACTCTTTAGCTCTTCCAGTTGAGACTCACTGATCTCTTCCTTAGCTTTCAAATCTTTTATTGGTGAAAGCAAACATGCTCCTTTGAATTCTTTTCTGAGCAAGGTGATTTTTTTGATTTTGCGTTCTTTCAGCTTTTCGTACTGCTCTTTGCTGATCTTTCCCCTGCCCTGAATCAGTATTTTCTTTGATTTTGGATCAATAACGTTGTCTCCAACTATCTTGCCTACGAGATTCTCGTCAGCCTCCCAATAGAGTTTGCCTCCTTCTGGGAAGATTTTATATGTCTCATAAAAAAGACGAAGAATTGCCTCATCTAATCCAAAGCCCAAAGCTCTTAAGAACACCGATGCCACGAACTTCTTTTTTCGATCCAAGCGGACATACAAGACGTTTTTGCTGTCATACTCAAACTCAACCCATGCTCCTCTATAAGGAATGATCTTCCCAACATAAAAACCTTTTCCCTCTCCTTGCCTGAAAAAGACTCCAGGGGATCTCTGGAGCTGGCTGACAACAACTCTTTCTATGCCATTAAAAATAAACGTCCCCTTCTCTGTCATCAAAGGAATCTCACCAAAATAGACTTCCTGTTCCTTGATATGCTTCAACCTTTTTGCCTTAGTAGCGGGATCTTTATCCCAGGAGATTAATCTTACTTTCAACCTAAGTGGAACAGCATAGGTATAACCCTTCTGGAGACATTCCGTAGGGCTGTATTTCATCTTCAAGCCAACCCTATCTCCACAGTGATCGCAGAGGGGAACTTCTATTTTTTTCATTGCGCCGCAATAGGGACAGATCTCCTTTTCGGTAAGCTCTGCATCTGCGGGGAGAAGTGTTCCGCACGCATTACACCGACCTCTAGAGTTTTCAACACCTTTTAGACGGCCGCATTTACATTCCCAGTCTCCGATAGAATAGCTTATAAAATCCAACTGAGTAGTCTCTTTAAAGTCAGAAACAGGAAAGGAATCCTTAAACGCAGCTTGCAATCCATTATCTTTTCTCTCTTCAGGCAATAACTCCATCTGAAGAAACTCTGCATAGGATTGCTTCTGGATGGCCAGCAGATCGGGCATAGGAAAGGCCGTTTTAAGCTTCGAGAAATCAACCCTTTCTCGATAAATGTTTTCTATTTTGCTACTCATGTTCCTTCTCTCAGAAAATTTTTTAAATAATATATTTCACTATTTGGGACTGTCCCAAAGTTTCTGGACTCCCTGTCATTGCGAACAGCCATAGGGAGCGTTGCAATCTCATAGAAATAAAGTTTGGCTTCCTTTTTTAACGGATTGCCACGTCGCTTCGCTCCTCGCAATGACAATAAGAAATGCGACTTTGGGACAACGCCTATAATTTTAGTTAAATTCATAATTTTGGTTTACTGTAGTTCTATCCCTGCTCCTTCTGCTTCAAATTTTGCTTTTATCTCTTCAGCCTCTTCTTTGGAAACGCCCTCTTTCACAGGCTTGGGAGCGTTATCAACTAAATCTTTGGCTTCTTTCAATCCAAGATTCGTAACTTCTCTTACAGTTTTGATGACATTAATCTTTTTATCACCCACACTCTTCAAGACTACAGTAAATTCTGCTTTCTCTTCTTCAGCTTTGGCCTCTCCTTGAGGAGCACCAGCCCCTGGAACTGCCATAGGTGCAGCAGCTGCTATTTCGCTCACTCCATACCTCTCCTTAAATTCTTTGATATAATCAGCGAGTTCCAAAACCGTCAAGTTATCCAAGTGGCCGAAAAACTGCTCCTTTGTTAACTTTGTTTTCTCTTGTTTTCCCTTTGTCGTCTCACTAGCTTCTTTTGTTTGTGCTTTAGGCATTTTTACCTCCAACCTTATTTTTTTGTTTTTAATTGACTCAACAACCTGCCTAGACTATTTAATGGGGTCTGCCAAGTCCATAATAACTTTATTAACGGTAATGCCATTAAATTACCAATTTTGGCTATTAAATCCTCCCGAGAGCTCAGAGCAGCAACTTCAGTGAATCTCTCGGAAGAGAGAAATTGTCCTTCTAGCATGCCTGCCTTAACAGACAAAACTTTATTTCGGTCTGAAAAATCCTTGATTAAGCGAGCTAAACCCACAGGATTTTGAGATGCAAAAGCAATGGCTGTGGAACCCTGGAAGCAGGTTTTCAAATCTTCGGGAAAATCCTCCTTTAAAGCTCTCAGTGCAAGGCGATTTTTAACAACCCTAAAGGAGTAGGAGTTATCTCGAAAAATCCTTCTCAGCTCAACAGCCTGGGCAACAGACATTTTTATAAAATCGACCAAATAAAAAGAGTCGTACTTTTCGAAAGAGTCAATCAACTCTTTGACCTGTTTTTCTTTCTCCTCCCTTTTCACTTTATCTCTCCTATAGCTCTAAAACTCCCTCTGAGAGTTTGATCGATGGACCCATGGTTGACGAAATATGAATACTTCTTACATATTTTCCTTTTGCAGCGGGCGGCTTAGCCTGAACAACAGCCTGGATAAAAGATTTAATATTATCCACAAGCTTCGACTCAGAGAAAGATATCTTGCCCACTGGGGAATGAATAATGGCAGTCTTATCCACTCTGAATTCAACCCGACCAGTCTTGATTTCTTCAACAGCCTTCTTGATATCAAAAGTCACTGTTCCAGACTTAGGATTGGGCATGAGTCCTTTTGTCCCCAGAACACGGCCTAATTTTCCGACACTCCTCATCACATCCGGTGTAGCAATAACAGCATTAAAATCAATCCAACCTTTAGATATCTTTTCAATAATCTCTTCCCCTCCAGCATAATCAGCTCCTGCTTCCTCAGCCTCTTTAATTTTTTCCCCAGAGGCAATTACGCATATCTTCTTTGTTTTCCCTGTGCCGTGCGGCAGGGCAACTGTTCCTCTCACCATCTGATCAGAATGCTTTGGATCCACTCCTAAACGAAGGGAGAGGTCCACAGATTCATCAAACTTGACAAAGCTGAGTTTCTTAACAAGACTTACAGCCTCTTCCAGGGAATATTCTTCTTTTTCTTGTAATAATTCCCTCGCTTTAATATATTTTTTTCCTCTTTTAGCCACTAATAATCTCCAATCCCATGTTTTTTGCTGTGCCTTCGATAATTTTCTTTGCGGCATCCAAGCTGTAAGCATTCAAATCAGGCATCTTTACTTTTGCGATCTCCTCAATCTGTTTTTCAGTAACTTTGCCGACCTTTTCTTTGTTCGGCATTCCAGATCCTTTGGCTATCCCAGCTGCTTTCTTCAAGAGATAGGAAGCTGGAGGGGTTTTCGTAACGAAATTGAAACTTCTGTCCTTAAAAACGCTTATAATGACAGGAATAACAGTTCCTTCTTCCATCTTGTTAGTCTTTTCATTAAATTGCCGGACAAAGTCCATGATGTTTACGTTATGTTGACCAAGTGCTGGACCCACAGGTGGAGCTGGGCTTGCCTGGCCCGCTTCTATCTGCAGCTTGATTTTTGCTACAACCTCTTTTGACATGCTTCCTCCTAAATTTTCTCCACTTGTAAGAATTCTAACTCTACTGGAGTAGATCGACCGAAAATTGTAACCAATACTTTTAAAGTGCTTCTTTCATTATTCACTTCCTCAACTATGCCGTTGAAATTGAAAAAAGGACCATCAATGATTCGGACAGCCTCTCCTTTTTCAAAAGAATGCTTTGGTTTCGGTTTTTCAGAGGTTGTCTCCATATGTTCCACTATCTGGCTAACTTCTTCTTTGCTCAAGGGCGAAGGTCTTTTCCCTGATCCCACAAAACCTGTAACTTTTGGCGTCTCACGAATTATATGCCAGTTTTCATCTGTCATAGACATTTCGATCAAGATATAACCAGGATAAGATCTTTTTGTGGAAACGACCTTTTTCCCTCCTTTTATTTCAACAACGCCCTCTGTGGGGATAATGATCTGGCCAATCTGATCCTCCATATTCAATTCAATGCACCTCTGGCGAATAGACTCAGCCACAAATTTTTCAAACCCCGAATAAGTATGAACGACATACCAATCTTTACTCATTTTTTTACTCAATCTAGCCAAATAATCCTCTTATTTGATTAAGAATCCAAGAAAAAATGAGGTCCATAAAATAGAGATATAACCCAAAGAAAACAGTAGCAATAATTACGACAATAGTTGTGCTGTAAACCTCATTTCTAGAGGGCCAGGTTACTTTTTTTAACTCAGCCCTTACTTCTCTCAAAAAGGAGAAAAGGCGTCTGTACCACTTTGCTTTCTTATTCATTCTCTAATCTCTGTTCTAAACGCTGGCGGATGATACTTCTCTGATGTTTCGATATTTTTCTTTATATCTATAGTTTGTATCATTAAGGGCAGGTGAGGCAGGACTCGAACCCGCAACCTTCGGTTTTGGAGACCGATGCTCTAACCAGTTGAGCTACTCACCTCTCTCTTTAGCGCCTCCTTTAAGATCCTTTTTCCTCACCGGCTCGGCTTCGATAATTTATGTAACTTTTTTCTTGCTCCTCATTCTCTACCGTTATCTTATTTCCTTATGAAGAGTATGTTTCTGGCAGAACTTACAATATTTTTTCTGCTCAATCTTTTCCTTTTGTGTCTTTTTGTTCCGTGTGGTTGTGTAATTCCTCCGTTTGCACTCAGCACACTGTAACGATACAATTTCTCTCATTGCATTCCTGCTTTTCTAGCGGACTTCAAAATGCGGGCTTGATGAATCAAGCCTCTACAAATAACAGCTCCTTTCTTTTCTTTTTTCATTCTTATCTATTCATAAGGTGGGCTTGATAAATCAAGCCCCTACACTCAATCAATACTGTGGGCTTGATGAATCAAACCCCTTCCT
>WVXO01000014.1:0-1694 GCA_011773465.1 Candidatus Aminicenantota bacterium
AGGCTCTGGGTGTGCTTGAAAACAGCCGAAGGATTGGCGATGTTCAGGATCTCTCCCAGCTGCCTGATCGTGGGAGAATAACCCTGGGCGAGAATGAACTCTTCGATGGCTTCCAACACTTTCTTCTGCCTCTCTGTGAGTTTCTTCCTGATTTTGTTTACCATTTTGTTCACCATATATATTAATAAGCCTTCTTCCAGGTTTTGTCAAGAAAAAATTAAAAAAAATCAAAAAAAGGAAAAAAGGGGGACAGGCCCCATTTTCTCATTTTCTGTTGTGTTGGAATTATCCGCTTATGTAGGGGTTTGATTTATCAAACCCGCCGATTAAAAAAGTAGCCTGTCCCCTTTTTTCCCTTTTTTCCTGTCCCCTTTTTTTTATATTTTCCAGCCGCCAGCGACAACCAAATTTGTTCCGCTGATAAAATCAGCTTCATCCGAAACTAAAAACAAAACAGCACTCGAGATATCTTCAAACTTTCCAAGTCTTCCTCTGGGGACGCTCTTGCTCTCAGGAAGAATTCCACCTTCCATAAGCCCTGGAGATACCATATTAACGGTTATCCCTGCCGAAGCCTCTGAAGCAGCTACACTCCTCGTCAAAATCAGGAGACCTGTCTTGGCTATTGCATAAGGAGTTATTTTCGAAAAAGCCACAAGTTGTTCAGCCCGGCTATAACCAAGGTTTATAATCCTCCCCCACTTTCTTTTCCGCATGCCAGGGAGAACGGCCTTAAGACAATACAAAGCACTCATCAAATTACTGTGTAGAATGTAATCCCACTCCGACGATTTGACCTTTTCCCAGGATTTGACAAGAATCGGACCAAAGTTGTTGACCAAAATATCTATTTTACTGAATTTCTCTTCAACCTTTCTGACTAAGGCTAAAGCCTCCTTCTCTTTTGTTAAATCTGCGCGGAAGCAAGCAGCGAGCTTCCCTTTCTCTCTCATCTTCTTTACAACCTTCTCTGCGGCATTCCTGTTGTTTCTATAATGAACGGCTATCCCAGAAGTTACATCTGCCAGCTTCAGGGCAATATTTTGTCCAATCCCTTGACTGCTCCCTGTTACCAAGGCTATTTTGTCTTTCATTTAGTATCTTTTCTCGCTTTTAAGGTAAGCAATTATATTACATTCCTCTCTAGAATAAAAATTCTTCTTTACAATTACATAGGTTCCGACCTTTCAAACTTTTACTTTTTTAATAATCGGATCGTAATGAGGTCCCACCTTTAAAACTTTTAATTTTTAAATTAGAATAAAAAATTGAATATTAAAAGTATTGAAAGTCAGAAACCTAGAAAATAATAAAAGTTTGAAAGGTCTGACCCTATAAACAAACTGATCCCATAAACCAAGAAAGGAGAGTGACTATGAAGCTTGTTATAGAGGTTATTGAAATAGAAGGGAAATGCCCTGTTTATAGAACGGGAGAGAGGATTGTTCTCGATGAGGGCTACAAGATCAATCTCAAGGAAACAGATAATATCTGCATGCACTCCCTTGGCTCTATTCTCCCCTATTACAATGCCCTGGCTAAAGGAGTCAGCCCCTTAGAACTCGGCCTCGCCAAAGAAGGAAGCGATGCTTACATCCAGTGTCTCGATCCTAAAAACTACACCGCAGGCGGCACCGTTACTTTTAAAATCAGTAGAAAAGACTGATATAAAAATTTGATTTCAAACAAAATAA
>WVXO01000014.1:1708-2115 GCA_011773465.1 Candidatus Aminicenantota bacterium
AACCCCCGACCTCTTGACTGCCAGTCAAGCACTCTCCCAGCTGAGCTACAGCCCCACCGAGGGATTTCCATGTTATAAAAAAATCGGTTTCCAGTCAAGATTGCTGATATATCCAGAGTTATACCAGATGCTTATTTGAATATTTCAATCCAATTAATCGTAATATTTATGCTCTCAAGGAGTAAGCAACTAAAGATCTATAGTTTACAATTTGAAAGGTCTGATCCTGTTGCCACTGTTGATTAATAAAATTTCAAATTATAAAAGTTTGAAACGTATGACCCCATAGATTATCAGAGATAAGATTCCCAAGCCTTAGAATCTTTATATTTATTATAAGAAATAGTTTTTTTATGAAGAGTTTTGTTAACAATTGATAAAAAACATGTTAAAATACCGTTGAAAAA
>WVXO01000014.1:2126-52699 GCA_011773465.1 Candidatus Aminicenantota bacterium
ACCAAAGAAACAAACAAAATCTTATAGAAGCATTCTTTTCTGGATTGCTCTCGGAGTTGTCCTTATCGTCCTCTGGAGCCTTCTTCAATCTGCAGGAAGAGTGAAAAAAGAACCGCCCTTCAGTGAGTTCATGCTAGAAGTTGAAAACGATCAAGTTGGAGAAGTCACTATTGCCGGAGATCAAATCAACGGAAAGTATGTTGACGGAACCACATTTAAAACTACAGCTCCTGCTAATTATGATGATCTGGTCAATATTCTCCGGGAACACAAAGTCAGTATCACTGTGAAACCCGCCCGAAGCCCGTGGTTTTCCTATCTTTTCACCTGGTTTCCTATCCTTCTTCTCATCCTCTTCTGGATATTCTTCATGCGGCAGATGCAGGCAGGAGGTAACAAGGCTCTCTCCTTTGGCAAGAGTCGAGCAAAGCTTTTTTCTGGAGTGCAGAAAAAAGTAACGTTCAAAGACGTAGCTGGCGTGGAAGAAGCCAAAGAAGAGCTTCAGGAGATAATTGGATTCCTGAAAGATCCTAAAAAATTCCAAAAATTAGGAGGCCGAATTCCGAAGGGAGTGATTTTAGTTGGAGCACCCGGGACAGGAAAAACTCTGCTTGCCCGAGCAGTAGCCGGGGAGGCAGATGTTCCTTTCTTTTCGATAAGCGGCTCTGACTTTGTGGAGATGTTTGTCGGAGTGGGTGCTTCCCGAGTGAGGGATCTTTTTGACCAGGGAAAAAAGCACGCTCCCTGCCTTATTTTCATAGATGAAATTGATGCTGTGGGAAGACAGAGAGGCGCAGGATTGGGTGGCGGACACGACGAGCGCGAACAAACCTTGAATCAGCTGCTAGTGGAGATGGACGGCTTCGACTCCAACGAAGGAATCATTCTTATTGCCGCTACAAACAGACCCGACATTCTGGACACCGCTCTCCTTAGACCGGGAAGGTTTGACAGAAGAATCGTGGTCAATATGCCAGATGTAAAAGGGAGAGAGGATATCTTGAGAGTTCACCTGAAAAATATTCCGTTAGACAAGGAAGTTGATTTATCAGTGCTTGCCCGCTCTACACCCGGATTCTCTGGAGCTGATCTGGCTAACCTTGTTAACGAGGCAGCTCTGCTTGCCGCCCGCCTTAGCCGAGAAAAAGTCATCATGAAGGATATGGAAAGCGCCAAAGATAAGGTGCTGATGGGAGTGGAGAGAAAGAGCATGATCATCAGCGAAGCAGAGAAAAAAAGCACATCTTACCATGAAGCAGGTCACGCCCTCATAGCTGCTCTCTTACCAGAGGCAGATCCCATCCACAAGGTGACCATCATCCCCCGAGGACTTGCTTTAGGGACAACACAGCAGTTACCCCTGGACGATCGCTACACCTATTCCAAAGAATATCTGGAAGCACAGCTTTCTGTGCTTATGGCCGGACGAGCCAGCGAAAAAATGTTCCTCGATAAAACAACCACAGGAGCGGCCAGCGACTTTGAGAAAGCCACAGAAATTGCCCGAAAAATGGTATGTCAGTGGGGAATGTCCGATTTAGGCCCTGTCACATTCGGCGAACGGGACGATTTAATCTTCCTCGGCAGGGATTTAGCCATGCATAAAAACTTCAGTGAAAAAACAGCTGAAATGATAGATGCCGAAGTCAAGAAAATTATCAGCAGAAACTTCAACAGAACAAAGGAACTTTTAGAAAAACACAGGGATAAATTGATCAAAGTTGCAGAGGCTCTTCTTGAAAAAGAAGTCTTAACTTCTGAAGAATTAGAAGAAATTATAAAAGGGAAAAAAATAGCCAAGGGTAAAAAGCCATCTGTAGCCTCAAAAGTCAAAGAAGAAAAGCCAAAAAAAGAAGCAAGAAAGATTCAACCTATAAAAAAGCCCGATTTGGCTAAAGCATAAAAGTTGAGAAAAGAGTACGCCCTCTGGGTTAACGGCAAAAAATACATTTTAGGCCAAGGAACCTGGATAATGGGTGTCATCAATATCACTCCTGATTCTTTTTCTGATGGGGGGCTTTACTTTGATAAAGATAAAGCTGTGGCAAGAGGATTACAGCTTCGAGAAGAAGGCTCTGATATTATCGACATAGGAGGAGAAAGCACCAGACCTGGTTCAGAACCCATCACCGAAGAAGAAGAACTAAGGCGCGTTATTCCAGTAATTTCTGCCTTAAGAAAGAAAACGGACAGCCTGATCTCCATAGATACAACAAAGTCAGAAGTGGCTCGAGCTGCCCTGGATGCAGGT
This sequence comes from Candidatus Aminicenantota bacterium, assembly GCA_011773465.1. Lineage (GTDB taxonomy): Bacteria > Acidobacteriota > Aminicenantia > Aminicenantales > Aminicenantaceae > SOIV01. The sequence continues at coordinate 4,378 of WVXO01000014.1, forward strand.
GCTGATATGATTAACGATATAAGCTCTTCTAGTTTCGATCCCAAAACGTTTTCTCTGGCAGCTCAACATGGTGCGCCCGTTATTCTGATGCACATGAAAGGGATACCCAGAAATATGCAGATCAATCCTTTTTATGAAAATGTGCTGCTTGAAGTCAGATCCTTCCTAAAAGAGAAAATCGAAGTAGCTCAAGCTGCTGGGATCAAAAAAGAGAAAATCATCATCGATCCAGGAATCGGTTTTGGCAAAAGGCATAAGGACAATCTTGTTTTGATCAAAAACCTTCATTATTTCAAGGACCTCGATCGTCCCATCCTCATCGGGATTTCGCGAAAGTCCTTTATCGGGAAAATATTAAATTCTCCTCCCCAGCAGAGGCTCGAAGGAACTATTGCTTCTGCCGTATTGAGCATCATGCACGGAGCTCATATCCTGAGAGTCCATGATGTCGCCTCGGTCAAAAAAGCAGTACTTGTGGCTGAGGCCATCATAAAAGAAGGCCAATCCACCACAACTTTTGAAGTAAGTAAAGAGAAAAAAAGTAGCTATGTTTGCTGATATTATTACTGCCTTGTCTCGTTTTAACATCGGAGACTTTATAGATATCATAATTGTGACCTTTATTCTGTACTACATATTTTCCTTAGTAAAGGATACAAAAGCCTATCAAATGGCAATCGGCATAGGGATAATCGGGGTTGCCTTTTTGATCTCTGAATGGGGAAATTTAGTCGTCTTGAACTGGCTAATTAAGATTTTCTCTCCGTTTCTGATTATCGCTATCATTGTCCTCTTCCAGGGAGAGATAAGAAGATTCTTAACAACTCTGGGCTCTCGTTCTTTCCGGAGGCCTCTTTCTCTCAAATCCTTCACAGAAAAGTTGGAAAATGTCTTTTTGGCTGTTGATTATCTAGCTTCCAAGAAAATAGGGGCTCTGATTGCTATCGAAAAAGAAATTTCACTCAAGAGTTATACTGACCGCGGCACAAAAATAGATGGCGATCTCACCAAAGACCTTCTGGTGAGCATCTTTTTCCCTCATTCCCCTCTTCATGACGGAGCAGTCATCGTCCAGGGGAGCAGGATCTCTGCTGCTGGCTGTCTCCTCCCCTTGCCTGCTTCCCACAATTTGGGAAAGGAGTACCTGCCTCGGACAAGGCATTTAGCTGCTATAGGCCTGTCTCAAGAAACAGATGCTGCGGTGATCGTCGTCTCTGAGGAAACCGGAACCGTCTCTTTAGCTACCAAAGGTAGATTGGAAAGAAAGCTTGACAAAGAACACCTCAAGGAAAGGATGCTCAGCTATTTACAAGTAAGATGAAAAGATTTTTCAAAAACCTGTTTTTAAAAAACTGGGGACTCAAACTCTTCTCTTTTCTTCTTGCCCTGATTCTCTGGCTGACATTGATCACTCCGGAGAAGGTGTTTTCGGAAAAAACGTTGACCATCCCCTTAGAACTCCACAACATCCCTTCTGAAATGGAGCTTATCGAAAGGCCCCTTGCGACTATTGATGTAAAAATCAGGGCATCCAAAAGCCTAATCAATAATATAACTTCAGCCAATGTTCATGCTGTGCTCAACCTCGAAAAGGCCAGTCTCGACCAAGAGGATTATCCCCTCAACAAGAGCATGATAAGTATTCCTTCCGGAGCAGAAGTAAGAGAAATCTATCCCAGTCAGGTGAGTCTCAAGTTAGAAAGGACAAAAGAAATCCTGTTGGACGTGGAAGCAAATATCATCGGCAAATTAAAGGAAGGACTTGAAATAGAAAACGTGGGGATCTTTCCTCCTCAGGTTCTCATCAAGGGGCCAGAAAGTAAGGTCAAGGATCGCTACAAAGTGAGAACTAGCCCTATCGACGTTTCCGAGGTCACCGAGACCGCAGAGCTTGAAGCAGATCTCATCCTTCCTAATCCTGACCTGAGGTTGGCCTCCGCACAGACAAAAGTAAGAGTCAGGATAGTGATTAAGGAAGCAAATCCTGAAGCTAAGAAAAGCAAGAAGAAAACAAAGAAGAAATAATCTTTATCCTTGAATCCGCGCGTTATTTAGCTATAATCTATTTTTGAATCAAGGGATCAACCTCAAAATGGAAAAACTCTTCGGGACAGATGGAATAAGAGCAGTAGCTGGCCAGCCGCCTCTTGATTATTCATCTGTATATGTTTTGGGGAAAGCGCTGATCTCCCTTCTTAAAGAAAAAAAGCTAGAACCCCGGGTTATCATCGGCCGGGATACTAGAGAGTCAGGAGAATGGCTTGAACAGGCTTTATTCCAGGGAATAAATGAAGGGTGGGGAGAAGCTGTTTCAGCTGGCATCATACCTACATCTGCGGTTTCTTTCTTGACAAAAAAATATTCCTTTTCTGCTGGAATTGTCATTTCCGCCTCTCACAATCTTTATCAAGATAACGGCATCAAAATCTTTTCATCTGAAGGGATAAAAATTTCGGATGCGTGGGAAAGGAAACTTGAAAAGGCTGTCACAAAAGCGCCTTCAAATATCAAAAGAGAAAGCATCAGGATAATCCCGCGGTCCTCTTTAGGGCAAGACTACATGGATTTTCTGAAGAGCCAGTTTTCTCACATCAACCTCAAAAGAAAAATCAAGGTTGTTCTCGACTGCTCGAATGGGGCAAGCTCCTTCTTTGCATCTCAAGTTTTTTCAGATTTGAATTTTGAGGTCATCGTTATGGGTAACACTCCTGACGGAAAAAACATCAATGCCAGCTGCGGCTCTCTCTATCCCCAGGAGCTGGCCCGAAAGGTAGTTGAGAGCAAGGCGGATATAGGAATCGCTTATGACGGAGACGCAGACAGAGCCATCTGGATTGATGAAAAGGGCAGAATCTTGAATGGTGATCACACTCTTTTTGTCCTCTCCCGATTCATGAAGGAAAAAGGGCGTTTGAAATCGGATTACGTCATAGCCACGACCATGAGCAACATGGGTTTAGAGAAAGCCATAGAAAAATTAGATTTAAAGCTTTTGAGAACGCAGGTCGGCGACAAATATGTCCTTGAAGAAATGATGAAGTTGAAAGCCAACCTAGGCGGTGAACAATCGGGTCATACGATTTTCCTGGATGATTGCCCGACAGGAGATGGAATCCTGACCAGTTTAAAAATGCTCGAAGCTATAGTCGCGTACGATCTTCCCTTATCCAAGTTAGTGGAAGATATGGAAGAATTTCCTCAGATTCTCCTGAATGTCCCGGTTCGAAAAAAGATCGATTTCGATCAATTTCCAGAAATAATAATTACCAAAGAAGAGATTGAAAAACGATTGGGAAACTCTGGACGCCTGAATGTTCGCTACTCAGGAACTGAACCAGTCGCCAGAGTAATGATCGAAGGCCAGGATAAAGGCAAGATAGAAGACTACGCCCGCCAGCTGGCTGATATCATCTCGAAGCATCTCGGAAATTAAAAAGAATGAAAATGGGGCCGAAAATGGGGCCTGGCCCCATTTATATAGGGAGGAGAAAATGAAACTCGCCGTCAATGTGGATCATTTTGCGACAATAAGAGAAGCTAGGCGCAGCAATGAGCCAGAACCGGTTTTGGTGGCTCTTCTGGCAGAGCAGGCGGGAGCAGATGGCGTTGTTTGTCACTTAAGAGGAGATAGACGCCACATCAAAGAAAGAGACTTAAAGGTGCTAAGAGAAGTTGTCAAAACCAAGCTCAACTTAGAGATGGCCGCAACAGAAGAAATGAAGAAAATTGCCTTCTCGATAAAACCGGATATCGTCTCCCTGGTACCCGAGCGTGAGGAGGAATTGACTACAGAAGGGGGGCTGGATGTTGTGTCGAACGAGAAGCACTTGGCTCCTTTTATCCATGACTTAAAAAATGCAGGGATAAGAGTCAGTATTTTTGTCGACCCCGATCTAAGACAAATCGAAGCCTGTCACAAGGCTGGCGTAACTCTTATCGAACTAAATACTGGAAAATACGCAGATTTAAAACCAGGAAAGGAGCGGCAGGAAGCTCTTGCTGAGATTAGAAAAGCAGCTGAACACGGCCATGAATTGGGCCTTGAAATTCACGCTGGCCATGGACTGGATTATAAAAATGTCCTTCCTGTTGCTGCTATACCTGAAATTAAAGAATTCAGCATCGGCTTCTCCATCGTGGCTCGATCCGCTATGGTAGGGATAGAGAAGGCTGTCAAAGAAATGGTAGCTCTCATCGAAAAATATTGAGATAGGTCGACATGGACATCAAAATAAATCTTGATCGATTGAAAGACGATATTGAATCTCTAGCTAAAATCGGCAGCGATCCAAATGGTGGAATAACTCGGCCCTCTTTCAGTAAGGCTGACCTTGAAGCGCGGGCCTGGCTCAAAGAGAAGATAAAAAGCGCAGGTTTTGCTCTTCGTCAGGACGGAGCAGGCAACATATTTGGCCGCCTGGAAGGAAAAGGAAAAACAATAATGGCCGGCTCCCATATAGATTCTGTCATTAACGGCGGAAAATTTGACGGCCCGGCCGGAGTTCTGTCGGCTCTTGAATGCTTGAGAAGGATCAAAGAGGAAGGTCTGAGCCTTTCCAAACCTCTGGAGGTTGCTTCCTTTACGGATGAAGAAGGAAATCTTGTGGGTGATTTCCTGGGGAGCCGCGCTTTCACCGGACAGCTTAATCGAGAAATTTTAGAAAAAGATCTCACCCAATTCGGTACTACTCTCGCAGAAATTCTAAAAGGCACTGAATTTTCCATCGAAAGCATCATGGAGGCTTACAAGCAGAGGCCGGACATAGAAGCCTTCCTTGAAATCCATATCGAACAAGGCACAGTGCTTGAGACAGAAAACAAGCCCATAGGAATAGTGGACCGAATTGCCGGAAAGCATCATAAATTGTGCTCCTTTTTAGGAGAGGCAAGCCATTCGGGAACCACTCCCCTTGAGCTTCGTCATGATGCCTTCCTGGGCTTAGCAGACTTTGCTCTCAAGAGCACACAGCATGTGGCGACAAAACACTACGGAAGCATGGTGACAATAGGCAGAGTCAACGTGAGACCCGGAGCTTTCAGCGTTGTTCCTGGCCAAGTTGATTTTTCGCTTGATTTCAGGAGCACATCAAAGGAAACGCTCGAGGAGCTTGAAAAATCACTCTTGGCTCTTGCTGGGGATATTGCCTCGACGCGGGGACTCAACTTCAATTCAAAGACTGTGGATAGGACAGATCCTGTAAGCATTCCTTCTCGGATAATAGATATAATGAAGGAAGAATGCGACAAGCTCGAATACCCGTTCATGACACTTCCCAGCGGCGCAGGACACGACGCTCAGATTTTAGCAAGTGTTGCCGAAGCGGGAATGATTTTCATCCCCTGTTTGGACGGAATAAGCCACTCGCCGCAGGAGATGATAAAATGGGAGGATTTAGAAAAGGGCGCAAACCTTCTCCTCCATGTCCTCCTAAGGCTGGCAAGTTAATCTTTATCAAAGAATTCTCTGTAGGAGATAGAATCATCAATCATCTCAAGCTTATTTCTGCCTTGGAATATTCATAGACTTGGAATATTCATAGCAATAATAAATTTAAGAAAGGAGAACTCAATGTTTCATTATTTATGTACCATCCAAAAAAAGAAATTAGTTTCGAACTGGAAAAAATCCATACTCTCTTTTCTTGTTGCCTGGGTTCTTTTGTTTTCCTATGGAGCGAAAACGAATAATGACCTGACGATTGCATCAATAAACTCATCAAATAATGCTTCTTATATCGGGGAGTCCAGCCCTGCAGTCGACCAAGCTGATGTATCCTCAATCGATGCGATCGTTAAAGCGGTTTATGAATCCATAACTTTTCAAGAAGGAGAGAAGCCAAACCTGGAGCGATTACGCTCTCTATTCAATCCAAAAGCTTCCTTCATTCGCATCACGCCAGAAGCTGTAAATAAAATGGACCTTGACAGCTTTACTTCTTCTTTCAGTGAACGGATAAAAACTGGCGCCATGAAAAGCTTCTATGAAGGAGAGATCTCCCGAAAAACTCACGCTTTCGGGAGCATTGCCCAAGTCTTCACCACCTACAAAAAAAGCACTAACGTAAAAGATCCGAAATCAACGGTACGAGGCATTAACAGTATTCAATTATTTCATGATGGCAAGCGCTGGTGGATAAGCTGCATATTATGGCAGGATGAAACAAAAGATAACCCGATTCCCCAGAGATACTTGCGCTGACTTATGCTGTTATTTTTTAAAAAAAATCAAATCAAAAATTTAATTTCAATTTGCGAGATGTAAGAGGGTGTATGATCGCTAGCGCTTACATAATTCTCTTGTCTCTTTCAGGAGCTGATCCAGGTCAGCACGGCTGAAGTAACGACCTCGCAGGAAGACGCCTTCGATTTTACTCGCATTGTGGATGTCTTCTAATGGATTGGCACTAACAAGAACCAGAGAAGCAGTCTTGCCTTCAGCGACTGTACCAAGGCGGCTGTCCAAGCCAACAAATCGTGCTGGCACTTCCGTGGCACTTCGCAGTACATCAGCCGGCGGGATACCTGCCTCCTGCCATAGGATCATTTCTTCGTGAACAGAATACCCGGGGATAATGCCCGGGAAGAGAAGATCAGTACCGACCATAAGTGTCATCCCAGCCTTATGGAGTTCCTTGACAAAGGCTCGCATATGGGGCCATATTTTCCCTGCCGTTTCAGTAGCCTGTTTAGAAGGATCCCACGTAGACTTCCATATTCCTCGTATCAGGGGTGATACATATTCAAGCATCGGAAATTCACCAGCCATGATCTCTTTCAGATGAGCTCCGTGTTTAAAGACCACTATAGTCGGGCAGACAGCCATTCCGCTATCACGAACCCGCTGCAGTACCTTCTTCAATTCTTTCCGGTCCACCTTAGCCAACCGGCTAAGATAAGGAACATCCGTCCCCATGCCCCCACTCTTAAGCTCGACTGGTTCATCAAGCAATTTGGCTATCACTTTTCCAAAGCCAAACAGGTGCTCACAGCTCTTCTGTCCTGCCTTAGCCGCTTCTTCCAGGTAGATCGCCTCAGGAACGTGGCCGACCGTTTTGAGGCCAAGCCGGGTTGATTCCTCGATGATGGCGTGAAATACATCTTTTTCAAGGCGGCTGTAGACCTTAACTTGATCCACCCCAGCTTTTGCCTGCAAGCGGACCATCGCTCGTCCATCTTCAGGGGTCTTGCATACAAGAGAGATCGAGGGAATAAACGGCGGATCACCATCAAGAATTGATCCGGTGGTGAGCATCTCGGGACCCAATATCTCTTTCCTTTTCAGTTTCTCGCGCAAGCCGAGTGCCAAAAGGTTTGGATTTCCCATATCTCGAACCAAAACGACACCGTGTGCGATCATCAAGCGTCCGAACGTGGACTGGTCGAAGTAGTGAACGTGAGAATCAACGAGGCCGGGCATGAGGTATAGACCTTTCCCATCTATAAGCTGCGCCCCCTCGGGAACGGATACCTCCGAATGCGGGGCAACCCTCTCGATCCGATCACCCGTGATAATAACTGCGTGATCGCGGAGGATAATGCCCTTTTCCACATCCACGACAGCAACGCTAGTGATAGCATAGGAATTCGAGGATGGTCGCACTTGATTCCGTGCTCCACCGATAGTAATCGCCCCGCCCACAATCAGCAGTATCACTCCGATAAGAAAGATTCGGGAAGTCCTTTTATCTTTCTCTGCAGATTGAAACATGAAAGACCTCCTCACAGTGGCAAGGCTTTCTCGCCTTAATTTTCTCCGTTTGTTTCTTAGGATGTTCAATCTAAATCATCTAGTTGGGGACGGAATCTTCGTGCTTCTTTCTTTTGAGACTGTTTCTTCTTTTCTTCTAACATCTTGAGTTTGGCTCTTTTTGAACGCTTTCTTTTCTGGCGGCGGATTTTTTCAATCCTTTGCTGCTCTTCGCTTTCTCTCCCTCGAATCATCCTTTCAATTTTATCTGTGAGAATCCTTCTAGCTAAAAATCGGTTTATTGCTTGAGAGCGCTCCCTCTGACACTTCACCTCTATTTTGGTAGGAACGTGCTTCAGATAGACGCGGGTTGAAGTTTTATTAACCTTCTGCCCCCCTTTTCCGCTGGAGCGGATAAACTTTTCCACAATATCCCTTTCGAAGATGCCCAAGTTCTCCATCCTCTGGCGAAGAGCATCTTCTTTTTCTTTGCTCACGCTAAAAGTAACCATTATAAGAAAGACAGCCTTTTCTTTCATTTTGAGTATAATACTTTTCCTCTATTAAAAAAAGGCAACGAATAGCCTTTTACGAAATAACTGACCAATCCCTTTTATATCAAGAACAAATCAATTTTCTGCACAAGATGTTGATTTCGTTGACTGGAAAATTAAATTCTTATAAACTCGTACACTCTATAATGTGGGCTTGATAAATCAAGCCCCTACAGACGAAAAAAACGGTGGGTTTGATGAATCAAACCCCCACAATAATTGGACTAAGTTCCCTGATTTCACGTAAGGAAAAATGCCATGAAATACAAAAATTCCATAAAATATGAAAGTGATCAGAGATATGAAAAAAAAGTATTTTTCATCTACTTCTCTCTGATTCTGCTTCTCTTCTTTTCTATCTCTCCTCCTTCCCTTTCTTCAACAAGGGAAAAGCCTTTAACAGTGGCAGAGATGAGCAATTTCACTGCAACCTCAAGATATGCTGATGTCACAAATTTCATAAAAGAGCTCCAGCGCCAAACTTCCTTCTTAAGAGTGGAAACTCTTTGTGTCAGCCCAGAAGGAAGAGCGGTTCCCCTCCTTGTCATCGGAGAGCCTGTTCCTTCTTCGCCGCTGGCTCTATCTGATGATGGGAGAGCTGTTGTTTACATCCAGGCCAATATCCATGCTGGAGAAGTCGAAGGAAAAGAAGCCTCTCTAATGGTAGCCAGAGACATCATCCTGAAAGAAAAACCTCTCTTTTTGGATAAGCTCGTGATTCTCATCGCTCCTATCTTTAACGCTGATGGCAATGAAAAGATAAGCCCGGAAAACAGACGAAACCAGGTGGGACCCGAAAAAGGAGTAGGCGTTCGCTACAACGGCCAAAACCTCGATTTAAACCGGGACGGAATAAAGCTGGAGAGCCCCGAGGTTCAGGGCCTAGTTCGCAACGTTTTGATGCGCTGGGATCCAGCCCTCCTTGTCGACTGTCATACCACCAACGGTTCCTACCATGAGGAGCCAGTCACCTATGTTTGGGGGCTAAATCCTAACGGCGACACATCCCTTATCAAATACATGAGGGAAAAAATGATGCCCACGACAAACAAGAACCTGAGGGAAAAATACAAGGTGCTCTCCATTCCATACGGAAACTTTATGGACTTCAACAATCCAGAAAAAGGATGGCGCCCTTCTGGTCCTCAGCCTCGTTACCTTACCAATTACATCGGCTTGAGGAACCGTTTAGCCATCCTTAACGAAAATTATGCCTATGCTGATTACAAAACAAGGGTGTTGGGTTGTTATTATTTTCTCCTTTCAATCCTGGAGTACTGCTCTAACAATAAGGATGGGATTGTTCAGCTCACCCGCAACGCAGACCGAAAGACAATCCAGAGAGGAATGAGACCTTCTGAAGACGATATATTCGCAGTCGAATACGAACTGAAGCCTCTTAAAGACAAAGTCACTATTCGGGGCTGGGAAATGGAAGTCATGCCAAGGGAGAGCGGCTGGCCGCGGGTGAAGAAAAAAGACAAGAAAAAAACCTACATTATCCCTTATTTCTCTGACTTTGTTCCGAAAAGATCCGTCCCCTTCCCCTATGCCTATCTTATCCCAGCAGCCAGTCCAGAAATCACAGAAAAGCTTCTCCAGCACGGCCTTTTAGTGGAGAAGACGAGAGAATCCGTGAGTTTAGAAGTGGAATCTTTCCAAATAAAAGAGATCAAGGGAGCCTCAAGGCTTTATCAGGGACACTACTTGAATTCAGTAAAAGGCGAATACCTCATGGAGAAAAAAGAGTTTCCTGAGGGAACTCTTTTCGTGACGACAGCCCAGCCTCTTGCCAATGTAGTTGCTTATCTTCTAGAACCAGAAAGCGATGATGGACTGCTCGTCTGGAATTTCTTCGACCGCTATCTTGTTTCCCAGTGGCGCCGGGAACCTCAAACCTATCCTGTCTACAGGCTCTTGAAGCCGGCAAACCTTGCGAAAGAGAGTATAAAGTAATTAATTTCATACAAGAAGATCCTCAGGCAAAAAGACTGTTGTATTTTCAACGGTGGACTTCTCCGCTCGTTAGAATTTGACCAAAGGGATATTTTATATAGTGTTTATTGGAAATCCCCCAAGAAATGTTTGAAGCCTCTTAATAACACGCAATCAAAAAAAATTCTAGAAATAATCCTTAGTTATCAAGTTTGCTGTGCCGTTCTACCCTTTAACCTTAAATTAAACTCAGGCAATTTGATCAAATAATATACGAGCTTGCATATCAAAGCAGCACCTAGAGATATTCCTAGGATAAGATCAATGCCCCATCTGCAATCTCCACAACCGAATCTTATCACTGCTTCTCGAAAAACATGAAAAATTAGAATCATGTGATTCAAAGCCATAAAGATGAAATTAAAGATGTAGGTTTCTTTGAAGCTGGGGAGCGTAAGGTTTTTGCTGAACCTTGCGGCACCGTAAAGAAGCCATAAAATCAATAGGTGAATAAAAGCGACGTGGAAAGCTTCGATAAAAATTATAAAATAGACAATGTAGATTATTGCAAAAATAGCCTCTAGGCCGGGAACAAATACTAAATGAAGCGTTTTATACTTGAAATCTATAACTATGTTAGAATTGGTTTTGATTGCCAATTCCTTGAGCTTTTTATTTCCTTTCTTCATTTCAAGAATCGGGAAAGGAATAATTAAAAGAAACCATAGAATGTATACATAGATTAAATGGGTTGATTTGTTTAAATTTCCGAATATTGCCCAAACGACAAGCGCAGCAAAAATTCCAAGTATCGGGATAACAATGGCCATACCGATGTTTCTTCTAATGTTTGTTTTCCTTATATACCTTATATAATCTTCATTATATCCTTTGTTTTCTAATATCCTTCGGTTAATTTGATAAAGGGTTGTAGCCAGTAAAAAAATCCATAAAATGATAAATGTTATTGAAAACGCGTAAATAATGCTTAAATTGTCCATTATTTCTCCTTTAATCAAAAATCTGATTTAAATTGTTTTCAAAAATCGCTTCAATTTCATTTTTATCTAATCCTTCTTGAATGAGTTTCAGGATTGGTTCTTTGAATATTTTTTTTGACTCTGGAGGATGCTGTGAAATATTTGCTTGAATGAAGCTTCCTTTCTTCCGGTTTCCCTCGATGATATTCAAATTATTTAACTCTTGGTAAGCCCGTGCAATAGTATTAATTGCAACATCTAATTGGCCTGCTAAACCTCTTATTGAGGGCAGTGAATCACCTGGCTTCAACTCTCCAATTGCAATTAACCTCCTGATTTCATCAACAACCTGTTGATAAATTGGGATTGGCGAATTGTAGTTAATCTTAAGCATTTAAATAATCCTATGTAATGATACATATCAATACATAAATGTATTATGAATGTCAAGTGTTTTTTTTATTTAATTTTATATAGCCTGTTTATTTATATGGTGGTACATAATATAACATAATCAGAAAGGTGGCTGCCCTGTGATGAGTTTGAGGGTAAGGTTAGTTATCGGGAGGGCAAAGGCAAAATAGTAAAGTTTAATACCTACGATAATGCTAACGTTTAATATCTATGATATTTCCGCAGTTTAATAATTATTTTTTCTTTTTCTTAGAGGCAACCATGAATTTGCCACAGTTTTCACAGACATAAATATCGTTGCTCCCCTCTATGGCTGAGCTCAATCCCGTGGCGACGTTGATATTGCAACCTTGACAAGCACCTGCATCCACCTCAGCCACGGCAAATCCGTATCTTTCCATTAGCCTATCAAACCTGTCCACCAGGGCTTCATCGAGTTCTTCCCGGATCAAGTTGGCATGCTCTTTAAGCTTTTTCAATTGCTCTTTCTTCGCTTTTCCCTTTTTAATCTCGATTTCCTGAAGCTTCATCAGAAGGCTACCTCGGCTGATAATCGTGTCCTCTTGAGGAAGGCTTAATGCTACCTCTGATAGAACTTCATAAAGTTCCGCTTTATTCTTGGCTCCAAAGAGTCTTTGTCTAAATCCGGGTTTCCTCAGGAACTTGGCTAAACCAGCAAACAGATGATTAAAAAGGCCAGGCAGAGAAGGATTCCAGATAATAAGTATTATGAGATGGACTTTTTTGTCATCTATAGCATTAAAGCTAATCCCCTCTTTAGATTTTCCTACGGCTATAGCTATTTCCCCGTCAGTGTCAACACGGGCATGGGGAAGAGCAACATTGTGGCCGAGTGCGGTGGATTCCAACCTTTCTCTATCGATTACCCTAGTTAAAACAACCTTTTTATTTTTTATAAGTTTTTGCCTGACCAAAACATCCAGGAGTTCTTCTATGGCCCGAATATTATCCTTGGCTTTAAGATTGAAAATGATTTGAGAAGGCTGAAGAAAATCAGAAAAACGTGAGCTTCTAAGCGAACTTTTCATCTATTTTATTCTAGCATAAAAAACACCATCTCAAAAGATTTTATGAGGTTAAAAGTTAAAATTTGTGTATGACGTCCCCCATTTTTATAAAATTGTGGGCTTGATAAATCAAGCCCCTGCATGAGAATCAAGCCCCTAAAGAATATGTTTAGGTTTTTAGCGGAGGATGAATCCTTGCCGTAGAGGATCTTCTGGGTCAATCAAAAATTCGTGGCGTCCGGTGATGTAGGCCGAGCCCTCAACTTCAGGGATGATTGCAGAGTAAGGGCCGAAGCTGGTGGTTTCAATAATCCGTCCTGTAAAGCGAGTCCCGATGATGCTTTCGATAATTATAGGCTGGTTTATATCAATTTCGTCACGAGCATGCAGAAGCGCAAGTCGGCCGCTGACACCAGTACCAGTAGGAGATCGATCTACCTCTCCCTCGGCAAAAATGCACACATTGCGGCTGTGCGCTCCTTGAGCTTGAGGAGGAGCAATGAAGATGGTTCCATAGAGAAAGCTTAGATCTTCTTCAAAGGGATGAACAACAGGCAAGCTCTCCACAACTGCCTGTTTAATCGCCCTGCCCTTTTCTATAAGAGTGCGGTATGCCTCTGGCTTACAGACCAAGTCAACATCCTCAGCTTTCACGTAGGCATAAAACGCTCCGCCAAAAGCTATATCATATTTAACTTCGCCCAAGCCCTGCACCTGAACAACCTTATCCATGGCCAAGGCAAAAGAGGGGACATTTTGAAAAGAAACGCTTTTAATCCGACCATTTTCCGCTTTGGCTCGAGCAGTAACGAGTCCTGCAGGAGTATCAATTTTTAGGGTGACTTCAGGCTCGCTCCTTGGCAGAATGCCAGTCTCCAGAGCAACTGTTGCCAGGCCAATAATGCCGTGACCACACATGCTACTATAGCCTTCATTGTGCATAAACAGGACACCGAGGTCAGCTTCTGCTGTCACAGGAGGGGTCAGGACGCAGCCGTACATATCAGCGTGGCCACGAGGTTCCCACATAAGAGCTTGGCGAATGTTGTCTAGGTTTTCCTTTAGGTATTTACGGCGTGCCAGGATAGTATCTCCTGGTAAATCAGGAAAACCTCCGGTAATAATCCGCAGCGGCTCTCCTTCTGTATGAGCATCTATTGTGGTTATTTTTCTCCAATCATCAGGGGGTGACCAGTGTTTCATCTTTTCCATTGTCAATCTCCTTTAAAATAATAAAGCGTCGCCTAAGGCATTGCTCGAAACGTAGCCTGCAGAACAAAAAAGAAAAAAAAGGACAGGCTACTTTTTTTTACTTAAGTAGTAGATCTCCCTTTTATGACTCCTTTTTCTATTCTTTCCTGCCCTTTTCCGTCAAAAAAGTAGCCTTTCCCCTTTTTTCTGCTCTTACTTTATTAATCCTTGGCATTTCTCTTTTCCGGCCTGTTTTCTACAGCCGATCCCTAGTATATCTTGCTCTATTTCTCCTTCTCCTTGCGGCGACGAGCCAACATGTATGTTTCCTCTATGCCCTTAATGCTGACTGCCTCTGTGGCTAATTCAAGTCCGCAGGATGCTGCGGTGAACGGATCTTGGCCTTCAGCCAGTTTCACGGCAGCACCCCCACAAAAAACATCGCCGCATCCTGTAGTATCAACTACGCTCTTGACCTCAGGCGATCGGATTCTTTTAGACTCTTCAGGCGTGATCACTAAAACACCCTGCTTTCCCAGAGTTATAAAAACCACCTTGACGCCTAGATTAAAAACTTCTTTGCCAAAAGATAAAGCATCCTCTTCAGAATATCGTTTATCTGGATCACCGAGCATAGAAGACAGCTCTTTCTCGTTTACCTGGATGAAGCTTACTCCTTCTACCCATTCTTTCCCTTTTGTCAAAGGAAGGTACTTGCGGGGAATATTGAGCTCTCTAGATAGAGGAAGAGAATGAACATCGAGCCATACAGGGATTTTTGCAGCTGTGATTATTTTTCTCCAATCTGAAAGCTCGACATCAAAACCCGAATTTATGATTAGAATAAGCATTCCGAGCTTATGCATGTTTTCTATAACCTGGCGTGGATTTAAAGGAGGAACAACAGATTTTAATGTTTCTACTCTCTCTCCCTTTTCTGGATAATGAAGGTGAACCTGGTTTCCTGGGCCGGGAACCTGGCATATCCCTTCTCTTCGAAGGGTAGCCCAATTTTCAACCATCTTTTCTACATCTTGGATTAATTCTTCTCCGAGATTTGTGTAGAGATGCACTTGTTTTCCCAAGCCACATAGAACAGCGGCCTGATAAAGGACTCCCCCCAAGCCTCTGATCGTCTGACCAGAATCAAAGGTAACCTTATCAGAGGTTATGGTTCCTATAAGACCAAAGCCTTGGTTCATTTTCTCTTTTTTTATAGCTGCGTGTAATAAAAATTGCCATTTTCGTCAAAATTTATAACTGTATGTTATAAATATGATATATTAATGAATCTGGAGTTAAAAGAAAAAAAGATGAATGAACTGAAAGAAAAGGCAAGAACGCTTATTGATGAATTCAAGGGAAAAAACTATATTCACGGAATAGCCTGCCTGGAGAGAGTCGGCGAGCTCTCAGCACCTCTTGGGAAAAAAGTCCTTTTAATCACCAATCTTCAAAAGCGCGATCCCCACAGCTACCAGAATATTTTCGAATCTCTGGTCAATTCTGAATTGGAAATCGCTGGGCCCTCTCCATCTGCTCAGCCAAACTCTCCAAAAGAAGATGTTTCAAGGATAAAAGAAGAAATCCTACGAGAGAAGCCTGACTTTGTGCTTGTCGCCTCAGGCGGCTCTGGAATAGATACTACGAAAGCAGCTGTTGTCCTAGCAATATTAGATGGCGACATTGAAGATTACTTCGGTATAGGGAAAGTGACTGAAAAATTAACAACAGAAGGAAAGAAACTTCTTCCCTTGGTGGCCGTCCAAACTGCCTCAGGCTCCTCAGCCCACCTGACAAAATACTCCAACATAACTGATTTCAAGACAAACCAGAAAAAGATTATTGTTGATGAAGCTGTTATCCCTCCAAGGGCTCTTTTTGATTATGGCCTTACAAAATCCGCGTCAGCCTCATTCACCTCCGATGGCGCCTTTGATGGTCTGGCCCACTGCCTCGAAGTCTACTACGGCGCAAGCCCTGAATCATTCGAGAAAGCCCAGGAAATAGCGCTGACAGGGATAGAGCTTATTGTTTCCTATATAGAAAAGGCTGCGGCCGAACCTTTTAATTTAGAAGCCAGAGAAGCTCTTGGCTTAGGAACCGACCTCGGCGGCTATGCCATCATGATAGGAGGAACGAACGGCGCTCACCTCACAAGTTTTTCTTTGGTGGATATTCTAAGTCACGGTCGAGCCTGCGCTTTGCTTAATCCTTATTATACGGTCTTTTTTGCCCCCTCCATCCAGAAACAGCTCAAAATGCTCGCTCATCTCTTTTCAAAGTACGGCTTGATCGATGAATCTTCGTTTACACTTGATGGACAAGAATTAGGGCTGGCTGTGGCCAAAGCCTTCATCGCCTTGAGCAAGCGTATTGGCTATCCGACTACCCTTGGCGAAATTGGCGGGATGAGTAGGGTTCACATAGAAAGAGCTCTCCAAGGAGCCAAAAATCCGCAGCTTGAGACGAAACTCAAAAACATGCCTGTTCCCTTGACTGCTGACATGGTTGACGAATATATGAAGCCTATCCTGGAAGCTGCGCTGAATGGAGATTTTAGTCTCATAAAAACGCTTTAAAAAAACTAAAAGGTCAAGACGCAAAGCCTAAAATGATCAAGACAATAAATTCATCACTAATACAAACGCAGTTATCATTGTTACATTGTCATGGCGAGCGACTTAAGGGAGCGTGGCCATCTCATCTTATAAAGAAGAGATTGCTCAGCCTGTTCCGAGCAAAGCGAAGGAATCTCCTTCGTTCCTCGCAATGACATTCTATTTAATGCGTTTGTACTAGTAAACTGTAAGCAGCAAGGAATAAGCAGCAAAGACGAAACGAAGAAAAATGAAAGAAGTCATCCTGAATTTGGATCATAGTAGTTTTCCGGTAAGAGTTCCTGACCATACTGATGTCTTCCCTATGGGAAAAGCTTTGCCTCTAACTAAACCTGAGGAAAAAATCCGGAATTCTCTCGCAAAGCCTCTGAACAGTCTGCCCATTAGATCATTGGTGAGCCAAAAACTTCAAGCTAACCCTAAAGCAAAAGCGGTTGTGGTTATTTCAGACAACACTCGTCCGGTTCCGTATAAGGGAGAATCAGGCATCCTTTTTCCTCTCGTTGACGAAATAATAAAAGCCGGAATTCCGCCTTCCCAGATTCGACTTCTCGTGGCAACAGGAACCCACCGGCCGACGAATGAGAAAGAGCTCAGGGAAATGCTTGATTCCCGAATCTTTACGCTAGGCCTTCAAGTAATCAATCATGATAGCAGGAAATCCAGTGATATGATCTCCGTAGGCAAGACAGAACTTGGCGGTGAAATTCTTCTTAATCGTTACTATGTGGAAAGCGATTTGAAAATTCTCACCGGTCTTGTAGAAAGCCACTTCATGGCTGGAGTTTCGGGAGGAAGGAAATCCATCTGCCCTGGTCTTCTTTCTGAATCCTCAACCTATATCCTCCACAGCGGGCCTGTTCTCTCTTCCCCAAAAGCAGCGGATTTAATCCTCGAAGGAAATCCTGTTCATGAAGAAGCACTCAGAGTGGCAAGAATGGCTGGCTGTGATATGATAGTCAACGCTACTCTCGACTCAAACTACAGACTAACAGGAGTCTTTACAGGCCATATGGAATCCGCCCATTTAGCAGCCGTTAGGATACTCCGAACCTGGGCTGAAATCCCTGTAAAGAAAGAATATGATCTTGTGCTTAGTCATACGGGCTTTGTAGGAGTCAATCACTACCAGGCAGCCAAAGGAGCCTTGACATGCATTCCGCTAATAAAGAGGGGTGGGATCTGTGTTCTAGCTACACAACACACGGATCCTGATCCCATAGGAGGATCCAACTATAAGAGAATGATCAGGCGTCTGGGAGAATTAGGCGAAGAAAGATTTATGAAGATGATCCTTGATCCATCCTGGATTTTTGTTCCCGAACAATGGGAGGCCCAGATGTGGGCGCGGCTTTTCAAAAAAATTCCTCCTGAAGACCTCATCTACTGCTCGTTTGAAATTCCTGAAGATTCTTTTTCCTGGCTTCCAGGAACAGATGCCAGAACATTAGCCCCGAAGGCGAAAACCCTCAAGGAATTGGTGGAAATGTGTTTTGCTTGGGCAGTAGAGAAGCTCCGCCTTCGCTTGGGCAGAGAGCCTCAAATCGCCTTTCTCCCCGATGGCCCTTATGGAATTCCTGTATCGGGGAACAAGGTTCAGCAGCATCTTAAAGTAAATATGGATGCTTAGGCGAAAGCATATTCTTGTTAAGCAGATCAGTGACACATGATTTATCATCTGGGGACTTCTGGTTGGAGTTATAATGATTGGAGAGGAAGGTTCTATCCCGAAGATATCTCTCAAAAAAAATGGCTTCCATTCTATGCTCAACATTTCAACACTGTGGAGATAAACATGACCTTTTACCGTTATCCAAAGCCAGAAACTCTAAAAGGTTGGCTGGATAAAGTTCCAGAGGATTTCAAGTTCACGTTGAAAGCGAACCGCCAGATCACACACCGGAAAAGAATAAAAGGGGTCAAAAACGAAGTCAGGTATTTTTACATTCTGGCAGATTCCCTCCTTAACAAACTAGGGTGCATACTTTTCCAACTTCCTCCGTCTCTCACTTTCGATGCAGTTTTGCTCGAAGAATTCCTTTCCACTCTCTCCCCGAAATACAAAAACGTCATCGAGTTTCGTCATGAAAGCTGGTACCAAGATGAAGCCTACAAGCTCCTTAAATCTTATGATGTAATATTCTGTACTGTCTCTTCGGAAAAAGTGCCAAAAACTGTGGTCGAAACAGCAGAGAGTGCTTATTTCCGCTTTCACGGCCTTACGGGCGGCTACAGATACAGCTATTCAGAGGAAGAATTAGAAAAATGGGCGGAAACCATAAGAAAGACAAAGGTAGTGAAAAGCTATGTTTATTTCAACAATGACTATCACGCTCATGCAGTCGAGAACTGCAAGAAATTAAGGGAACTCCTTCAAGATAGGCAGAACAGCGAATAACGTGGGCTTGATAAATCAAGCCCCTACATAAGATGAAAAGGACGGTAAGGGGAGGGAAGAATCGGGAAAAAGTTGACGGCGCCTGAGGACTTAACTAAAATAAAGCGCGATGCAATTAAAATCACGTGCTTTAAGGGGCAAGTTATGAAAAGAATTCATAAGCTATTCACTTTATTCCTGGCTTTCACTCTTTTTGTTTTCACCTTATATTCAATTTCAGAAAGCCAGCCTGAAATACCCGAGACCGGGCTTCCTGTGCTCATCACTTCCTGCGGACAGAGTCCCGGTCCCATTATGCTCAAAGTAGTATTTATGAGGTTGAAACTTGAGGCTGAGCCCAAAGCTTATGAGGTTATTGAATTGGCTGCTGCTGAAGATCTCAAAGCGATGAAGGAGGCAGGCACACCTTACAAATCCATCATCATCGTCATGGGAGCAAGTCTTAAAGGCATGGGGGCTGCTGGAATATCCATCGATGATGAATTGTCCAGAACTTCAAAGCTAATTGAGGAAGCACGCCGTCAGGGTATCACCATCATCGGGGCTCACATCGAGGGCATGAAAAGAAGGGCTCAGGGCGCTGCTGTAGGCGACAACACAGATGAGCTAAGCATTGACGCTGTCGCTCCAAAATCTGACCTTCTGGTTATTATAAAGGAAGGAAATGCAGACGGTCGCTTTACCACAATCGCCAACGAGAAAAAAATTCCCATGATCGAGGCTGAAAAGACTTTAGATCTTCTCTCTGAATTCAAGAAACTCTTTACGAGATAGAGCTCGTCTATAAGCTATAGGATTTAAACCTTCGCTGGAAGTGAGTGTTTGAAAAATGAATCCTGGAAAAATGGGGCCTGGCCCCATTTTCTTACCCCATTTTCTTACCCCATTTTTACAGTCCCAGCTTTATAATTTAAGGTGAGCATTTTTACTTCTACCCAAATTATCCTGGCTGTCATGGTGGTGACTTATATCATCGCCAAGGTTTTAAAAGTCTCGACAGAGCTCTCCATGTTCGCGGCCGCTCTGACTGGAGGACTCGCTGGCGGAGTTGGAATCCCTGCCAGGCACATCGTTGAAGGAGCCTTCACCTACCTGGATATCATTCTCATTTTCATTACAGCCACTCTTTTCATGAATATCCTTAAAGAATCCGGGGGTGTCGCTTTCGTCGTGAGAGGAATCCTCAAGAAATTTTTTCGCAGAAAATCTATTCTTTTCGTCTTGATTTCTCTTCTTTTACTTCTCCCCGGTGCTCTAACGGGTGCGGGAAGCGTAACAGTATTGATAACCGGAGGTATGATAGCCGTTGTCTTAGGCTACATGGGGATCTCTAAACCGAAAACAGCTGCTATTATTTTTATCCTGGCCGGCATGAGCGCAGCTGCTCCCCCAGTAAGTTTATGGGCGATGCTCACCGCAGCAGGAGTCAACATGCCTTATGTGGGCTTCTTCCTGCCTCTCCTCATCCCATGCCTGTTTCTTTCTTTGATAACTATCTTTATCCTGGGCTCGCGGGGAAAGCCAGTTAATCTGGAAAAAGCACTAAAAGAGCTCCCCGAAGCGCCCCAAAAGATGAACTGGATTCGAGTCTCTCTCCCTTTTCTTGTTTTTCTCTTTTTGGTGCTTGCGGGAAGAATCTGGCCTCATTCACTTCCTGTCGTGGGATTGCCGATGATGTTTATGGCAGCCGCTTTTATTAGCCTGCTGCTTTCTCCCGTGAAAATAAATTTTCTCAAAATCTCAAGAGACACTGTCCATCAGCTCCTTCCTTTAATCGGGACTTTAACCTGTGTCGGGATCCTGGTCCAGATTATGACCCTCACTGGAGTCCGGGGACTCATAGCTATTACAACAGTTACCCTGCCGCTCGTTGCAGTCTTTATCACTCTCTGCCTTGTTCTTCCCGTTTCAGAGGCTGTTCTCATGTGGGGAGCAGCCCCGGTTCTCGGCGTTCCTCTTGTCCTACTTTTTAACACAATCGGGCTCAATCCCATTATTGCTCTGGCCGGCATGAGTGTCATCTGGCCTCTGGGCGACGCCCTCCCTCCCACAGCAATCATAGGACGCCTGACTGCAGATACCGTAGGAATGAAAGAACCATACTCCGAGCTTCTAAAATACTGCATTATTCCGGCAGTGATCATCATGGCTGTGGGAACGCTGATGGTTATCTTTAGCAAAAAATTAGCTTTCTTTACTCTATTATAAAAATGAAGATTTTAGCTCGTCCAAGGTGGGCTTGATGAATCAAACCCCTACAGCTATTAGAACACGGATTTTGCCTTGTAAAGAAATGATTAAGAATTTCAAATCAAAGAATCAATATAACTGGACATTTTAAGGAAGGATATTTTCGAATGATTATCACGATCCTTTATTATGTACTGACAGCTTATATCGCCTTTCTCATCGTCTGGAACCTTCTGAAAAGGAAAAAATGGCAGGAGGAAATTCTTTACATAATAATTCTGATGCCTTTTCTTCTAAGGCTGTTCCGGCTTAAATAGAGAAGAATTATGTCTATGAGCTGGCTTTATCTTCGAAAATTCACTCTTATCGCTCTGGGCCTCGTCCTCATGGTTTTTGCTGGTGTTAGCTTTTTTGAAAGCCGGCATCTCAAAGAGCCTGTTGTCCTAAGCCGGGGCGTAACCCAGGTAAAAAAATTGAGTGCTTATTTCCCCGGCGTCAAAGGAACCATAAGCGATTCAAATATCTATGTTTTAGAAGGAGCAAAACCTGGAGGCACAATTCTCATCCTTGGAGGAACCCATCCTGAAGAGCCTGGAAGCCGCCTTACAACCTGGATTCTCACAGAGAATGCGGTCGCCGATCAAGGAAGAGTTTTTGTGATCAACTCTGCTAACAGAAGCGCCACCACAGTGACGCGTTTGGGCGGAGGCTACCCCCCGGATTTCACAATTCATACCAAGTGGGGAGAGCAAAAATTCCGAATGGGAGACCGTTGGTCAAATCCTCTTGACCAATGGCCCGATCCTGAAGCCTATATTCATTACCCGAGCCGACAGGAACTGGCTTATGTCGATATCCGCAATCTGAACAGAGCATTCCCTGGCCGAGCCAACGGCACTCTTACGGAAAAAACCTGCTATGCCCTTATCCAGCTCATCCAAAAAGAGAAGGTGGATATTGTCATCGATCTTCACGAGGCAGAACTGCAGTATCCAGTTATAAGCACCATAGTCGCTCACGAGAAAGGACAGAACCTGGCTGCCATGGCCTCCATGATGATATCAGGCACAGAAGGATTCAGCATCGGCATGGAATATTCTCCGCCAGCCTTGCATGGCTTATCTCACCGTGAAATCGGCGACCACACCCAGGCCATATCTCTTCTCCTGGAGGCTCCAGAGCCTTTTCTTGATGCAACCCGGGGCCGAACAGATAGAAGGCTTCTTCTTGAAGGAAAAGATGAATTTGTAGTCAAAGCTGGAAAACACGGGCTCCTGTTTGAGAAAATGGACGAGAACGGATGGCCTATTGAGGTCCGGGTTGGTCGGCATTGTTCAACCATACTTCAGATACTAGAGCTCTGGTCTGAAGAGAATCCCGAAAAATCTGTGATAGTAAAAGGAGTGCCCCGCTATGCTGAGGTCATCGAAAAAGGAATAGGCAATTTCCTTCACGATCCAGCCAAGGCTGACCCAAAGAGAGTTTACTATGAATAATAATGGGGCCATAATAATGGGGCCTGTCCCCTTTTTGTTTGCAGTCGATGTTTTCATCATGGATAATAAGGAAAAAAAAGAAATAAAATAAAAAATGAAAAGGAGATAAGAAGTGAAACACAAAGGAATATTTTTCGTGGTTTTCATCCTTTTTTTATTCTTGCTTTCGGTGCTTATACCTTCGGGAAAAAAGAGCACTCTGGAAAAAGAAAATGATTCTTGGCTTGAATTCGATAACTGCACTTCTATTGTTGTCTCCAAAAAAGCCTCTTCTGATGGCTCAGCCATGACAACCCATTCCTGCGATGGCGGCTGGGAGTTCCGGCTCAATGTTATCCCTGGAAAAAGTTCAAAGCAGCGAGAGATGCGTCCTGTATACAGAGGAGGCGGACGCGGGGCTGAGAGGAGACAGGCTGTCATAGTCGGCGAAATCCCTGAAGTCAAGCAAACTTACAGCCGTTTTGACGTTGCCTATCCATTCATGAACGAAAAGCAACTTGGCATTGGAGAGACAACTTTCGGAGGACGGAGAGAGCTCTACAACCCAGAAGGAAAACTCGACATCATGGCTTTACAAAGGATCGTCCTTGAACGGACTTCCACTGCCCGGGAAGCAATAAAAATGATAGGTGAACTCGTTAAAAAGTATGGCTATGGTGATTCTGGGGAGTGCCTGACTTTTATCGATACCAAAGAAGCCTGGCTCTTTGAGATCATGGGAGCTGGCCCATTAGAGATTGGAGCTGTCTGGGCAGCCAGAAGGATCCCGGAGGGCGAAGTCTCAGTGAGCGCCAACCGCAGTCGGATTGGTGAAATCAGCATCAAGGATAAGGATAATTTCATGGCTTCTGAGAATGTCTTCACCCTAGGAGAAGAAATGGGATGGTATGATCCAAAGTCGGGCCAGCCTTTTAAATTCTACGAAGTCTATGCGCCCAGCAATTCTATCGGGTGCAGAAGAAGGGAATGGCGGGTCCTCAGTACACTTGCTCCAGGATTGAAGCTTGATCCCTGGGCTGTGAGATACCCCTTCTCCGTAAAGCCGGAGAAAAAAGTCACTATCCAGAATCTGATGGCTCTCCATAGAGACTTCTACAAGGGAACTGAATTTGACTTGAGTGCAGGCCTGGCTGCGGGACCTTTTGAAAATCCCAATCGTTTTTCCACACGAACTAGACCTCCCAAAGGTCATATAGGCTGGGAACGACCTATTTCCATCTTCCGCTGTTCTTATTGTATTGTCTTGCAAGTCAGAGACTGGCTTCCTGATTGGATAGGAGGTCTTGCCTGGTTCGCAGAAGACGACCCAAAAACAAGCTGCTTTGTTCCCTTTTATTGCGGCATTACCTCTGTTCCTGAATCATACCAGGTCGGAAGAAGAGACGTTTTTAACAGAAAATCTGCCTGGTGGGCTTTTGACTTTGTTTCTAACTGGTCCAATTTAAGATTCTCTCAGATCAGTGAAGACATCAGGAAAGCTTACTCAGAGTTCGAGAACACTTTCTTCAACCTTCAAGCTTCTGTGGAAGCTCGAGCGGAAACCCTGTACAAAGAAAATCCAGCAGCCTGCCGTGAGTATCTGACGAAATATTCCAATGAAACAGCTAAGCGAGTGGTCAACGATTGGTGGGCTCTGGCCGATTATCTTATCGTTAAGTATAACGACGGCTATGTCAATGTTCCAGAAGGAAGAAGTGCCCCAGGATACCCCAAGGAATGGCTGGATGCCGTGGGCTACGGAAAGACTAAGATAAAAAATAAATAGCTAATCTCTCTAGAGATAATAGTCAATCCAAAATGAGGATAAAAAAATGCCAGTTGTTCATGTAAGTATTTGGGAGGGTTTTGGACAAGAAAAAGCTAAAATTGCAATACGAGATATTACCAAAGTCTTTGTAAGTTTAGGCGTCCCGGCGCATGCTGTGGAAATAATTGTTCATGAAATCCAAAAAACGCACTGGGGAATAGGTGGGGAACCTGCTTCGGAAAAGTTCAAAGATACACCTCCCAAATAGATTAACTAGTACGAACGCAATAAATGACTCTAATTGTCATTGTGAGCGGGCGAAGGAAGCGTGGCAATCTCATCCTATAAAGACGAGATTGCACAGCCCGTTCCGAGCAAAGCGAAGGAATCTCCTCCGTTCCTCGCAATGACACTTCACTTAATGCACTTGTATTAGTAAGTAAATATTGTCCTGATTTCTTCATAGAGAGAAGTCTTTCCTTTTTCCTATGACTTAGAAATTTTCATTTATCAGAAGCAATACTCTAATCCGATCCTAAACATAAGATAATTTAAATAGATTTCTTTTATTTGAGCAAAAGTCTTTACTTATTCATTTTTAAAGAATTCATCTTTTACCCAGTTTATTGCGGAAACTCATGACTGCTATGACGAGTAACAAGTATGCAGCTACAAGAAAAAAAAACGAAGATTGTTTTTTCCTCACTAGCTGATAAATCTTTTCTTTCCCGGGCTGGGGCAAGGGGATAGGATCCCAGCTAAGTCCGTAGCGTTCGACAAGACCCTTGATATAGAGGAGATGAACAACCGGGATATTGAGGGCAGCCATTTCAAAAAGAACTCCTCTTTTTTCAGCTGGAGGAAATTGTTTAACTTTAACGAGGCCTGGTCTCAACTTTAAAATCTCTGGGTCCTCTCCCATATTTGGCCAGCTCCCCCCGATATTGATAAAGGCTTTGATTTTGCTCTCCCCTGCTTTTTCTTCATAGAGGCGCATTCTGGCCTCCACATTTCTCATAAGGTCAGGCTCATGAAGAAAAAAATTCCCTCTTTCTCTTATCTCATTTATCAGAAAGGAGCGGCCCTCAGGACTCATATCCTTACCTTCGTCGCTTGCTCCGCCGAGAGAGAGGCCAATCGGTCTGGCGTCAAATTTGCCTGCATTCAGGAGGCAGTTTTGCATGTCAAGCCAGTGAAAATTAGGGTTGTTTGCTCCCCACTGAGAAGCTCCTAAAGAATTAATCACGATGGGCTTTAGATTCATGGCTTTTGCAGCTGAAAGAACAGCCACGATCAGGGCAGGAAAAGAGCTGGAAGCTCCCACAGCAATCGTATCCCCGCTCTCTATTTTCGCTTCTTTCAGAAGAGATACAATAAGAGCTGCAAAATTGGGATTGGTGGTGGTTCTTTTAGCTTCAAGGCTCCCGATGGATGTGGTTATCGGAGAAAAATCCAGACCTATGAGCCCTGTCTGGTTCAGATCTATGTTTTTATCGAGAATAAGGCCTCTTGCCGCGCGACACTCTCTTATCACATCCGTAGCTTCGGCCATAATTTCAGAAGCCCTGATCATCTCTCTTTTAACCTTATCCGCTTCCCTCGAAGGAAAAGACTTAGCCAGCACAAAGAACAGAATACTCAGAGCAAAAAGGACAAGGATTGCCCTCTCTTTTTTCCTGGCGTCTTCTTTAGGGATATTTCTTTTTCGATTAAAAAATAAACTTCCCATTACAAAATAATCCCGATAAGGCCAACAAGAAAATAAGTAATGATAGCGACGATAAACATGGAAGCTAAAGTCGGAAGAATTTTCTGTTTCTCCAGGTTGTTGGCCAAAAGCCCTGGAATTACCCAGCCGATGGCTCTAAGTCCTAAAGGATCGGCGAAAAAACTGGGTGAGAGAATAAACCAGATCTGAGCCCAAAGTCCACCCAGAAGAACAAGCATCACAAATCTTCTCTTTCCAAAAAGGATGAGATAGCGCGACAGAATTTTATAAGTATAAAGGCTCAAGAGGGCGATGAGAATCGTGGCCAGGACTCTTAGCGGCTGGTCGAGATAAAGTGCCACATAAGCAGGAACAATAATCCCGCCAGGATAGATATCCATGATTTCTACATAGATGACAGCGATTACGAATCCGATAAAAAGCGTCTCAAAAGTCATAGGACTTTCCTATATTCTCCCAGTGCTCAACAAGCTCTTTCCCTACACCTCCCATATTACCCATCCCGATCAATACAGCTTCTGCATTCACTTTCTCAGCTATTTCTTCCATGATTTTCTGTGGACCCAGGGGCTTCGACACAATTAGCTCTGCTCTACCAGGCACCCTCAGCTTGCTCTTCAGGGCACGCGCATGGTCACCGATGAAGAAGAACTTTCTTACTTCAGGAAAAGACTTTTCTTTTAGAGCTCTGAGCCACTGGACAGTTCTGTCTCCTCTATCTCGCCTGAGATTAAGAAGTCCAATAATTTCTTTGTTGTTGAGAAACTTCTTTTCAAGAAGCCTGGATAAAACAAGACGCGTGGATTCCGGATCATTGGCAGCAAAGCAGCTGATAAGATACCAGCACCGAGGAGGTGAACCTAAATCCACAGTCCATGTCCTGAGGCTTCCAAAATCAGGTCGAGCCTTTATCATACCTTGAAGAGCAACTTTCTTATCTATCCCCAGGAACTCAGCCACAGCCAGAGACAGCCTAATATTTTCTTCCGGCTCAAAGGAGGGAAGATTATTCTTTGACTTGAGTTCTTCCTTAAAGGAACTTCCAGGAATCTGGGTGATTGCGGAGTTCATTCTTTTTGCCACATCTTTGAATACAGTATAAAATTCCTCTTGAGGGATAAAGACTGTGCTGTTTTCTGGAATACTTGAGGCAAAACTACAAGCTACATCCTCCTTTGAAATTCCCGTTTGCGCTAAATGGTCAAGACGAACATTAGTTATGACCAGAATATGAGGTTTAAACATCTGAACTGACTCACAGAAACCATATTCAGGATGGATACTCATCAATTCCAAAACAAGAGCTTGTGCTCGAAGATCTGCACCTTTTCTCAGGATACTCTTTCCTTCCAGAATAGAAGGAGAGCCTCTGCGTTTGATCTCTTTTTCTTCCCCGTCAGGAAAGATAACGACAGGCTTTGAGCCCGTAGTTCTGGCCAGCACTGCGAAACCAGCTTCTCTCAAAGAAGCGGCTATGAGTCTTGTGACACTCGATTTTCCCCTTGTCCCAGTAACGCAAATTCTGAGGGGAATGCTTCGAATTCTTCGAGAAAGAATAAAACGCTCCGCTAATAGATAGATAACGAGAAGGGCAGCAAACATGCCCGTGATAATAAGCTCTCTAATGCACAATCTCCTTATATTATTAAAGAAATCCTTATATAAATAAGGTGGGCTTGATAAATCAAGCCCCTACAACAGCTATATGAACCTTATTTCAATAAAAAAAGTAGCCTATCCCTTTTCTAATTCATATATAAATAAGGTGGGCTTGATAAATCAAGCCCCTACAAATCATTTTTATATTCATTCGGTGAGTTTGATGAATCAAACCTCTACAAATAAATTAAGCAGAAGAAATGGGGCCTGGCCCCATTTTTTGCCCCATTTTTCCAAAGAATCAAGCCCTTACAACAGCTTAGAAGGGAATATAAGGAGCGACACGGATAAACTCCTCTCCTCTTGCCTTACTCAACACTCTTAGAAAAGTTGAAGAATAAATGTTGGATCTATCCGTTCTTTCATACTTGGCTTTTATAATCTCGGTAATCAGCTTGAGCATCGGGTCTTTTCCAGCTTTTCCCCATAAGCACGGCTCGTTAACCATCATCAGATATTCAGTGCCAACGGCTTTTTTGAACTCATCCAGCTTATTAAAATAAGCAACAGGGTCTACTCCACTGGACCAGACAAGTCCAAATGCAGACTCTTTTTCTTTGATTAGTTCCATGACTTCCTTATCGGGTAAGTTCTTATCGAGAATTGCCAGAGGCTTATTGGACTCATTTAAAAGAAGCTTGGCTTGCGAACCATCCACTCCTTTGACGAGGAGGAGAAGGCCGCTTTTGTTCGCTGCTTTTATAATTTTCTTTCCTTCCTCGCTCAATCCTTGTTCACCGAAAAGAAATGATGGATCCTCGACAAAAGCGAAGTAGAGTCCTTGCTTAACCAAAACTTGAGCCCATCTCGGATCATCGCGAAAAGCATTGATTCCGTTTAGTCCAGCCATAATCGATGTTTTTCCTCGGCGGATGTCCCCCCAAAGTTTGCCTGAAGAAGAATAATAGGAAAGACCCCTTGCTTTTTCTATCTTCTTTGATGCGGACAGAAATTTTTTCAGGATATCTACCCTGAGTCCATCACCTGAAAGGCCTTCTCCTTCCGTCATGACTGCCAGCTGCAGATCGACATGGGAATCTTTTGCATCCTTGTGATGTTCGACTACTTCACTTAAAGGAGAAAGTTTGAAATTAATGAGGTTTTGGTATTTCAAATAATAAGTCTCTTGCCGAAGTGGAGGAAAAAAGTCTCTTGATTCTGATGCCAGTATTTTAACAGCAGCATGAACAAAATCTCCTGTTTTCTTCAACATCTCTGGATTAATCAAATCACTATCATCCCGGCTATGGTGGTATTTTATAGCTCCTCTGGTAATTATTTCGAACCCGGGAACTCCTTTTGCTAAAAATGGAGTATGATCTGATCCTCCAGGACCTCCGCGCTGAGGCATGACATAGTCAAGTATCTCTTTGGGGAGTTTCTTCTTGAAAAGTTTCCAGATTTGAGGACCATAGTAAACACCTTGAAAAGGTATCTTACCACTGCCATGACCCACCATATCCATGTTGATGTAAGCTACTGTCTTTTTCATCGAGAAAGGAGAATGGTCTGCATAATGCCTTGAGCCTAAAAGCCCTTGCTCTTCTCCAGCCCAGAGACCAAAAATGATTGTTCTTTTGGGCTTGGCACGATTGAGCTTCATTATTCGGGCTATTTCCATAACGACTGCGGTTCCCGAAGCATTATCGTTGGCCCCGCTCATAATGTCTCCCATCGGGGTTATCCCTAAATGGTCCATATGGCCGCCGATGACAACGTATTCATCTTTAAGGATTTTATCGCTACTAGTTATTTTTGCCAGAACATTTCTGCTCGGCCTTTGCTCATCAAAGATGGCATTGACAGACACAAAAGCTTTCACACCTGTTTTTAAGGTTTTGGGGAGCTCAGCTCTGCGGCCCATTGCCGGGATTGGGTAGCGGATTTCTGTACTCAGGTCTTTAAAGATGAAATCCATTACTTTCCTCTCGACCGATAGAATCACAAAATCAGGTTTATATTGTTCCTTTTTTAACCTTAGCCGAAAATATCGACTCAAGGTTCTAGAAAGTCTGAAAAGGATAGCTCCTCTTGCTCCAAGCTTTTGGGCAGCTTCAATTCTTTTCTCCATCTTTGTCGCAACGCCCAGTTTTTTCTCGAGTCTTTGGGGAGTATCGGAAGAAAAAACAACTATTTTCCCTTTCACATCGACTCCAGCATAATCATCGTGCTTCTTTTCTGGGGCATGGATTCCATAACCAATAAAGACAAGTTCAGCGGTAAAGCGCCCTGAACCTGAAAACTCCTCGACTCTCCAGTCTTCACCGTGATAAAAATCTCTCTTCGTTTTGCCTGTGATTATCTCCATTTTTACGCCTTGTTCGATATTGTGGTGCTCGATAGTAAAATTCTGGTAGTAGGTGCCGTCATCACCTGCTGGTTCTAAGCCCCATTCTTTAAACTTGGAAGCGATGTATTCCTCTGCTATTGCACCTCCTGGCTGGCCGCTCTTCCGTCCCTGCATGGAATCTGAAGTCAAATCTTTTATGTAACTCCATGCTGCTTGGGCATCAAAGGCAACTTTTTTCACCTTGGCCGCAGTTGGAGAAAAAAGAAGGAAAAATGCCAGGAATAAGCTTATGTATGTTTTCACTGAAAACCTCCTCTCAAAAAAATTATAAAGGTATAATATTATAGCGGAACAAGGAAAGAAAAAGAAACTATACTTAAATAAAGAATAGGATTAATTTTCAGCAAATGAGGTTCGCGAAAAATCTGAGAGGAGAGGAGAAAAAGGCGTTGGGTAAAAAACACTTAAATCATATAATATGTTTGCTTATTATTTTCTGTTTTAGTGGAGTTCAGGCTCAAAATATGGAAAACAATAATCAAGGAAAAACAGAAGGCAAAATTTACCTTGTCCCTATAGGCGTTATTAAAGGCTGGATACTGGATAGCTTGGATAAACAATTGAAGAAGACTTTTAAATGCAAGGTGGAAATACATGAGGAAATGGAGCTTCCTCCAGAAGCTTATAACAAACAGCGAAATCAATACTTCTCATCTTATATATTGAAGAAACTTCATTCTTTTATTAAGCCCAGCAGACAAGATAAAGTGTTGGCAATAGCAGATGAAGACCTTTATGCAAACGGGCTCAATTTTGTTTTTGGCGAAGCAGAGCTAGGAGGGCGTTTTGCAATCATCTCGCTGGCACGTTTACGCCAAAGTTTTTATGGCCTGCCAGAAAATGAAACTCTCTTCACAGAGCGAACTGTGAAGGAAGCTGTCCATGAAATCGGGCATGCTTTTGGATTGAGACACTGCCCTGATCCAGACTGTGTAATGCATTTCTCGAATAGTCTGGGGGACACTGATCGAAAAAGTATGTCTTTCTGTTCCCGCTGTGAGCAAAGCCTTGAAAAAATAATCAGGCACCGATAAAGGAGAAAAATCAAAAGATCATATCCGAAGCAACGTCGGAGTGGAAAAGGATTCCTACGGAGGATAGGTTAATATTCCCTCTTTTACTTGAGCGAATTTGGTAAGCTCGTGCTTTCTGAGCTTGTCCGATTCAATAATGTGCCAGACCTTATGCCCTCTGCTAAGAAGATAATCAGATATCAATCTCCTGTGGCATCTCCAGTAAAACTTTTCAGCGCACATGTAGGTAACTGTTTTATTCTCTGACAGGTTTATAAGTTGGTCTGCCGCGCTTTTGAATATATCGGTTAACATATAGTCAACATATATGCGGAATCCTTCTACTTTCCATCCTTTATTTGGTGATGACTCTCCCAATCCTTCTGATTTTTTCCTGTAACCTCCAAATTCTCTCCCCAACCATACATATTCGATATCGTTTTGAAATAAGCTCTCCTTAAGATTTTCCTTGTTGAACTGAGGATTTCTGGTAGAAACAGGAAAGGCACGCACATCCACAAGCACCTCTATCCTGTATGCCCTAAGAAGAGAGATGAATTCTTCAATCTTTCTTGTTGAATGACCAATTGTATAAAACTCTACATCTGTTTTTGGACTTGGGTAGGCCCCTGAGTAATTTTCCTTCTTTAAAAAGTTGCTCAACTTTTATGCCGGACCAAGTGTTTCACTCCTTCAAGGAGCATATCAATATGTTTAAAAGAAACATAGATATGAGTTGAAACTCTCCTTTAAAAAATTTATTCAAATCTTCTCATACTCTGTTCTTAAAAAAACAAAAAATAGGGATAGTAATCCAGGAAGGATTTCATTAATCCGCTTTTTTTACTCCATCTTCTATCATTTTTCTATGACTTGAGAAAGGAATATCCGGAAGATCGTCTAAAGGAAAAAACTCTGCTTTCAGGGAATCTGAACCTGGGGAAAGATTCCCTCGAGCCTCGACCTCATATCCGATGATGAGCACATTCCTGTAAAGCAACGATTTTTGGGAATAAACTCCCACCAATCTCACAATTTCCCCTTTAAGTCCTGTTTCTTCTTTAAGTTCCCTGAGGCAGGCCATTTCTGGAGTTTCATAAATTTCAATAAAGCCTGAAGGTAAAGCCCACTTCCCCATGCCCGGCTCATGTCCCCTTTTAACCAGAAGAACCTCCCCCTTTTCATTCCTGACTAAAGCGGCTGAGCTCGGTAAAGGATTCTCATAATATACCCAGTGACATTCTGGACAGGCCAGTCTTTTATCTTCCTCTATCCTGCTCAACTTCAGTTTAGCTCTACACTTAGGACAATATTTAGACATTCTGCTCATCATTCCTTAATGAAGGATGTAATGAGGATAGCAAAGCTCTAATTATCTTGGTAATAATCTATAATTTCTAGTTTGAGCTGGCCAATAATTTCAGAGATAGCCTGGGCCATTTCCTTGAAAATATTCTCATCAAGAAGGCTTCGTCCAAGTTTTATGTGAGTGGCATCGGTATAATATTCGCCGCTTTTTTTGTCCACAGCCAGCCATTTTGAATCAAGGCTAATCCATCGACCTACATAAACTTCGGGCCACATATGATAAGCAAATATGCCTCGACCATACATAATTCCCACGGCTGCTCTTGCTGGAATTCCCAAAGCTCGGCAAAGGGCAACTGTCAGCATAGTGTACTCTGAACAATCCCCTTCTCGATTTTTCAAAATTTCTCTGGCTGTAGCAAAACCCACATTATAATTGGCATCCATTTCCTTCTCAACCCATTCGGCTATCTTCTTTGAAGCCCCCCATGAATTTCTCTCTTGACCGACAATTTCTTTAGCTACTTTTTGAATTTCTGGATCTCCAGCTTGGCAGAATGCGCTGGAGTTTAAGAATCTTCGGAATTCTTTATCTTTAACTGGGAAAAGAATGGCCTCTTCTTCTTTGAATATCTGAGAGGAAGTCTGGACTATGACATAATCTTTTCCTACTTCCATAATCTTTTGGCTTCCATCATCAAAAGGAAAATTCTTAATTTTATCCGTAGATATCCCGCTGAGTTTAAATGTTACTCTTTGAATATTTTGAGGGTTTTCGAAGGTGACATTTGATTTTATTATGGTCGAAAAAGCAATATCGAACGTCTCTTCTGAAACTTCAAGGGCTCTCTCTTTAGGCATGCGGATGGAGGTCAGGGTTGTGAAGCTTGTTTTGTTTATACTCTTCCAGAAGTTTCCACTCTCGTCGATCCATTCGTCGATAGAGAGAGGAATAACATAAGTGGTTTCTCCCTCTGCGTGCCATAGTTTCATCTTTTTCCCTAAAATTAGAACATCTTCCTTGCCGATTACCTCTAAGTCAAGATCTACGAGAGAATAGGAAGTAAAGTCTAATATTTTAAAATTGTATTTATTTCCAGGCTTTAAGCCCTCCTCTTCAATGATCTTCTCCACAGGGACTTCAAGGTAAAACTCCTCTTCATAAGGCAACTCTTTTATGATCTTATCTCCTGTTTTGAATAAAATTTTATCCGGACTTATTTCAGCCTTCATTACAGTCTCACTCTCTGACATTTTTATACTTAAAATACATTCTAAGGGTTTTCCCTGTTCATCGTATATTGATTCCTGCACAGTAGCTATTTCTATAGGATTACCTCCCAAGCGAGCAACTTTCATCCATGATTCACTGATGCACTTTTTTATTTTTTTCCCGTTTTTCATTAAGGAAAATTCTTCATTATGGCTATAGCCAACCTTTATGCCGCCCATATAGACTCCCATCCAGGACTCAGATATCTTTTCTTCCGAGGATTTTGAGGAATCTGAGGAAGAAAATATGGGACCTGCTTCAAGAGTAATTTCAGATGATTGAACCTCAGGTCTAATTTTATTCCCTAAAAAAGGAAGAACTAGAAAAATCCATAAAAAGAAGAGCACAAACAGTTTTTGATTTTTCATCTTCATTAAAGCTTCTCCGCAGTTTTATTATTTTTAATTCTAATTTAATTTTGGGGAAGGAGTCAAAAATGATTTTATCTTAAGTTTTCTTTGAGTTTAAAAGATCATCTATTGATCTATTAAGTGAATCTAAATCGAGGGGCTTTACAAAGAAATGAGAAATAGAGAGTCGGGATAATTCATCAATACTAACCAGGTCTGGATAGGCAGAAATCAGGATGACGTTTCCTCGGTAGCCTAGTTCTCTGAATTTGGCGATCATTTCCACACCATTAAGATAAGGCAACTTAAAATCAGCAATGATTAAGTCAATTTTGGCTTTTTTGAAACGCTGCAAAGCTTCCTTTGAATCCTTAGCTAGGTAGACTCGATAATTCTTATTGAGGATCAAGAAAAAAGTCTTGCGGATGGACTCATCGTCATCAACTATAACGATCATCTTTTCGGACATTTCTTATCTTTCACCTCTCTTTTCTTTTATTTCAATAATTCCTGAACATACTGAATATTGCATGTTTTGTGCCAATTGATAGGGCTTTGAATCTGAAATACACAGGTAAGTTTTTATGAGGCTAATTTAGGGAAAAAAATTATAAGGCTGTGATGGCCTAGAGATACACGTTCATATAAATATAAATTTTTAAATAAGTTAAGAAGCATGAAAGTTTCCAAGTTGTTACAGCCGCTAAGGGCAGGTAAGATGAAGAAGTCCAAAAAATAATCTAAGGGGTAAAATATTTTTTTCCTGACTTAATTTTTATAAGCTCGACCAAAAAAAATATTTACACCGAGTAAAATGCATTTACAATCCTAGATCAATTCCATTCTCGGGAAGGTTTATTGAAAGTCTAAATATCAAGCTTGTATTCTTTTATCTTTTTATCCAGAGTAGGACGAGTTATCTTTAAGACCTGGCTGGTTCTTGTCTTGTTACCTTTGGTTGCTTTCAAGACATGCTGTATGTAGTCTTTTTCAACCTCTTTTAAAGGAACAAGCTGCTTTGGATAGAGCTTTTTTTCGCCTATCTCAAGAGCCAAATTTTCATCAAGGATAACATCTCCCTTGGCCAGGATTACTGCCCGAGTTAAAGCATTTTCCAACTCCCTGACATTACCTTCCCAGGGAAGATTCATCATAATCTTCATCACTTCAGGAGGAACTTTTCTCACATTTTTACGCAGGTCACGGTTTATTTTCTCAAGAAGATAGGCCACTAATTCTGGAATATCTTCCTTTCTCTCACGGAGCGGAGGCAAAGCGATTTCAACCACTTTCAAGCGATAGTAGAGGTCTTCTCTTAATTTGCCTTTCTCGATTAGCTTTTTTAGATTTTGATTGGTAGCCGCAATTATTCTTGCTTCCGTCTTCAGGATTTTCTCTCCTCCAACTTTCATGAAGTCTCTTGTCTCGATTACCCTTAACAACTTTGACTGGAGGTTTGCGGAAATATCACCTATCTCATCCAGGAACAAAGTCCCTTTGCCAGCTATCTCGAACTTTCCTTTGGTTTCACAAACAGCATCGGTAAAAGCGCCTTTGACGTGGCCGAAGAGTTCGCTTTCCAAGAGAGTATCCGAAATAGCTGAACAATTGATGACAATAAAGGGTTCCCCTCTATAGGGGCTGTTGTAATGAATTGCTTTGGCAACTAACTCTTTCCCAGTTCCACTTTCACCCTGGAGAAGAACGTTGGTTCGGGTGTTGGCTACAGAGCCTATTAACTTAAACACCTCTCTCATTTGAACAGAACGACCGATGATGTTGTCTATGGTGTATTCTTTCTGTTTCTCTTCAACAAGATAGCTGACCCTATCCTCCAGACTTCTTATCTGAAAAGCTTTATCGATGGTCAAATCCAGCTCAACATAATCAAGAGGCTTGACTAAATACTCGAAGGCTCCTGATTTTATCGCTTCTATTGTCGTTTTCATATCGTCGTAAGCAGTCATAATTATAATACTAGCATTGGGGTTTTTTTCTCTTATCCTGCCTAGAACTTCAAGGCCATCCACATCAGGAAGGCGAATATCCAGTATAACTAAATCAGGAATTCTTTCCTCATATTTTTGAATTCCTTCCTCGCCGTCTTCAGAAACTAAAGCCTCGTATCCTTTTTTAGAGAGATAAGAAGAGAGAGTCTTTCTGATCAAAGGATCATCGTCAATGACTAGGACTGATTTCATCTTTCCTCCTCAGCAGGAATAAGAATTTCAAAAGAGGTGCCTTTGGCTGGGTTTTCTTTAACTCTTATGGTCCCTCTGTGTTGTTCTATGATTTTCCTGGCTATAGGCAATCCAAGGCCAATTCCAGAAGGTTTCGTGGTGTAGAAAGGCTCAAAAACAGCCTCTCTTTTTTCTTCTGGAATTCCACAGCCATTATCAGATATAAATACTCTAATTTTACTTGCTTCTTTCTCCTTAAGAAGAGAAAGAGAAATATTTATTTTGCCTTTCTCTTCCACAGCCTCAAAGGCATTGCGAAGGATGTTTAGAAAAACTTGTTTCAATTTATCAGCGTCCACGAGAACTTGAGGTAATCCTTTCTCGTAGCTTTTTTCAAGAACAACTTTTTTCAACTCCAGAGTGTCAGCTAAAGCTTTTATGGACTCATCGAGTATTTGCTCGATGGAAAATCGATCTAAATTCAGTTCTGACACCCGAGCGAAATCTAGAAGCTCTTTGATGAATTTTTCCATTTGACTTATCCCTTCCTGGGATATGCTTAAATGTTCTTTCTCTATTTCATCCAATCGATCACTCTGAACAAGCTTCTGGATGTTTAGCTTAACTGATGTTAATGCATTCCTTATCTCATGGGCAATTCCTGTAGATATACGGCCGATGGATGCCAGTTTTTCTGCCTGGATAAGCTTGTTGCTAGCAGCTTCCATTCTTTCCCTTGCCAGAAGAAGCTTGCGACTCATATCATTAAAACTCTGAGCTAAGTTTCCGATCTCATCTTGGGAAGTGATATCAATCTTTTGAGTAAAATCTTCTTTAGATATTTTAACCGTGCCCTCCACTAATTTCTTCAACGGCCCTGTTATCCTTCTGGCCAATAATACCGCTCCAAAAGCACCTATCAAAAGACCTCCACAGCCGATGAAGATCAACATCAGACGAGTTTTCAGAATCTCTGCTCGCATCTCTTCCAAGGAAAGGCCAATTTTTATCGAACCCCATCTTCTCGGAGAACCTCTCACAAAAATCGGAACTTCAATTTCCAGAATCCTTAGAATCTGTCCTGTTTTTTTATCCTCAAACCTTTTCCTCTCAAAGAGGTAACTCTTTTCGTCGATCTCCTCTCCCAGATCGCTGTAAAGATATATATCCTTGTAATATCCTATAAAACTAGTATGGACAAAAAGATTATTGTAGCGGCCATAAAAAACAACATAGATGAGGTTTTCGTCTATTTGCTCTTCGATATTCTCTCTAACTCCTTCCTCATCCCATTGAATAAAGGCTGGCAAATTCAGGTAAGCAATATTTTTCGCTATCAATACTCCTTTTTCTTTCTGTTCTTCAAA
Organism: Candidatus Aminicenantota bacterium; assembly: GCA_011773465.1. Lineage (GTDB taxonomy): Bacteria > Acidobacteriota > Aminicenantia > Aminicenantales > Aminicenantaceae > SOIV01. Next base: position 41,848 of record WVXO01000014.1, read on the forward strand.
AATGGCTTTGACTTCTCGCTGTTCAATAAGCAAGAGAATCGATACTACGAGCACCATGAGTAAAACTATTGCCCAAAACATGAACCTTGTCTGGAGGGACATACGTAATTTCACTTTTGCCATCTTACTTATCTAACCATATTTTCCTGGCGTCTAAATAATAAAACCCCAAAGAAGGAACTTCGACTCCCTTGACATAAGGCTGCATGGCAACCCTGTTCTGATGAGAAAAAAGAGGAAGAGCAGGAACATCGGAGATCAAAATTTTCTCAATTTGGTGAAAGAGATTTATCCTTTTGGTCCAGCTTCGTTCAATTTCGGCTTTCTGTAAAAGTTTATCCAATTCGGGATTAACATAATTGAAAATATTAAAAATGGATTTTGAAAAAAAGAGAGGCCGGATGATATCTTCAGGATCAGGAAAGCTCATCACTCTCCCTATAAAAACCATGTATGGTTTATTATAACTCTTTATCTCCTCAAGAGATCTATAATAATTTAATCTCAATTTTATCCCTAGAGCATCAAGCTGCTTGCGGAGTGCTCTGTAAATTTTAAGCTTCATCTCTGTCCTTGGCAAATCAATAAGCAAGGTAAGAGGGGGAAATTCTTTCTCAGTTGAAAAACCTGCATCTTGAAGCATTTGCTTTGCTCTCTCTGGATCCAAGCTCTCTTCGTCATCCCGCGGGAAAAATCCTGGCAGTCTTGCGGGGATATAGCTATTCATCACTTTACGCACGTATTTCATATCAAAAATATCTCGAGCAATTTGCCTTTTATTGAGAGAATGAAAGATGGCTTTTCGAACGATCGCTCTATCTAGCGGAGGAATGTGGCAGCTCATTCCTAAGAATATAGGTTGAAGCAAGCCATCCTTAAAAACCTGGAAGTTGGGAGTGAGTAGCTTCTCGGACAGGACTGGAATAGAATCTATCTCCTTGTTCAAGAAATGATCAAGCGTGAAAAGAGGACAGAATTCTACTGCTGCTAAATAAGGTCTCCCACCAAAATATCTTTCATTTCGCTTCAGCCGCACTCCAACAATATCCAATTGGGGCGTCCTCAACCAGCAGTCAAATTTAAAGGGTCCAGTTCCTGACGGTTTAGAGAAAAATCTTCTTCCCTGGTCCTGAACAAGCTCGCGAGGAAGGATTTTACAAAAATGCATACTCATCAGATAAAGAGCAGAGATAAAGGGTTTTGTCCAGTGAATCTCGAAACTGTATTTATCTATGACCTTAAATCCAGCAACATCTTTTGTTTTTCCTTCCCTGAATTCTTTAGCTCCGACAATCCTTGGTAAGAGGAATTGGTAATAAGGAGAGTTATTTTTTTTATCAAGGATCCTTTCTAGGGAAAACTTCACATCCTCTGCCGAAAGCTCTCTTCCATGATGGAACGTGACCCCCATCCTTAAATAAAATGTATGTTTTTTTCCATCAGGAGAGACTTCCCAATACTCGGCCAAGCAAGGCACGATGCTCAAGTTTTTATCAAGTCTGACCAAGCCATCATAAATTTGTTCTGAGATGAAGATAGAGGACTCTTGTTTTATCGGATCAAACTCCATACTAAAAGTGTCGGTAAATGATTTCAGTCGAAAAACTCCGCCGTAGCGAGGTTCGCTGACGCTCCTCTCTTGGAAACTAAATAAAGGGATTACAAAGACCAGAGTAAGAATAAGACTTGAGGCTACATAGGTATCGGACTTTTTGCCCATTTTCCTCTACTTAAATCATAAATTATCCTTGAGTTAATAGCAAATTTAAGGCAATTTTTGTGCCAACTTGACAGAGTGCTTATCCTGCTGAATAAGGGTGGGTTGTATGGTCAAGAATATTTTATAAGATTTTTTGTAAAGTTTTTTTACAATTTATATAAGGAATTAATTCCGCAGGCACTTGATTTACCTGATGCTAGCATTGATTTATCTTATGCAGGAGCTTGATTCATCAAGCCCACATTTTTTGAATAATAATGCAAGAGTTGATTTATCTTGTGTAGGGGCTTGATTTATCAAGCCCACATTTTTGATTCTAAAAATAAGCGGTGGGTTTGATGAATCAAACCCCTACAAATAAATATAATCTTTACATAAAGATGTGGGTTTGATGAATCAAATCCCTGCAGATATTTCAGCGACTTTTCTGAAGACTCGCATGATGTTTTCGCCCCAAATCTTGCGGATATCTTCCTCTGAATAGCCGCGGCGGAGAAGCTCTGTGGTAATATTTGGCAATTCGCTGACATCGTCACAGCCCTCAACACCGCCTCCGCCATCAAAATCTGTCCCGATGCCCACATGATCCACTCCGATTAAGTTGACGACATAATCTATATGGTTGACAAGCTCTTGGACTGTGGCCTTTTCTGAAGGATATTTCTCATAAATATCCATATATTCATCTTCCATTTTCTCTAGAAGACTTTCGTCTTTCACCTCACTCCAGGAACCGTATTTCTCCCTGAGCTCAGCCAGGGCTTTTTCTCTTTCTGGATTGGGCTTTGTTTTCTTCACAAAACTTGAGACAAAGCAAATTTGAATAACACCATCGTTTGAAGCTAAGGCCTTGAGCATATCATCAGAAAGGTTTCTCTGATGGTCACAAAGTGCACGCACGCAGGAGTGAGAGGCTATCACCGGCGCTTTTGTCACCTCGAGCACATCATAAAAGGATTTATCTGAAGCATGAGAAACATCCACCATGATTCCCAAACGGTTGCACTCGGCGACAACTTCTTTTCCGAAGTCGCTCAAGCCTTTATCCTCTGGATTGCGCCTGTCCGTAGAGGAGTCACAGATGTCATTATCGCTCGAGTGACAGAGGGTAATGTAACGGATTCCTCTGTTATAATATTCTTTTACAAAAGAAAGATCTTTTCCGATGGGATAGCCGTTTTCCATTCCTATAAATGCTGCTCGTTTCCCTTCTTTTTCCAATCGATAGACATACTCAGGGGACCTCGCCAGCTCTACCAGTTGAGGATAATCCCCGGCCATCTTATGGATGGCGTCCAAGAATTCACCGGCCCTTTCTCTTGCTCTGGCATAGCCCTCTGGACTTCTTTCCCCCTGGCGGACATAGACGGCAAAAAATTCAGCATCCAAGCCTCCCTCTGCCATCCGAGGAAGGTCGATTTTTCCGCTTCTTCTCTGACTCGGCTCATGACGCACTCCGATATCCCAGCCTCTCCTTAACATAAGGGAAGGAGTGTCGCTATGAGTGTCAACAGTAAGGGCTCTATCGTGAATCTCTCTGGCCTCAGCCTTTAAAGCTTCTTCATCTTTCACCGGACTCGTTGTAACCTGCTTCGGAGCACAGGAGGTCAGGCAAAAACCAGATAGAGATAGAACTATGACGAGGTGTCTGAATTTCGTTCTCTTCATACTAGCTCCTTTAGTGAGATTATTGATGCTTAAAATCCATAAAACAATTTTACTCTTTTTTTTCTTACAAGCTTATTCCTTTACCTTCTTCCAAGCTTCAATGAACTTGACAGCATAATCCGTCATGCCTTTTACCTGCTTTTCTCCCCTCTCCTTTGTTGCCTTTTTAGGATCGCTTAAAGACCAGATTCCGTTGCTAAAGAGTTCATGACTTGCTCCCCCTTTTTTTGTTTCAACAGGGACTGCCCTTAAAGAATTGAAGACCATCAGCAAATCCGGATATTGTTGAGAAAGCATCCAGAGAGCTTGCAATTTTTCGTTATAAATCACCTTCGGTTTCTCAGCTCTTTCCATCTTTACAAGTTCGGGCTTGAGGTAGAGCATGAGGGATGTCTCACCAATCCCGGCATGCTCATCACCAACCTCATCTTTTCCTTGGTATCTCCCTTTTTGGATAGGGCTGCCAAAGCCAATGGGTACGGCAATAGCTTCGGTTGTATGATTGATTCTATGAATGACTTTGCTTTCAGCGATACGGTTTCCTCCATGATAATTGAAGAACATGAACCGGCGGAATCCATACTTTATAAGCATCTCTGCGGTTTCGAAAAGAACTTGCTCCATGGTTTCAAGTTTCAGGCTCAGAGTTCCAGGAAATCCAGAATGATACTCGCTGTACCCAGCTAGAAGAACCGGTGCCATCACTACTCCTGTCCGGGCAGAGATTAATTTTGAAATTCCGGCAGACTCATAATAATCCGTTCCTAACGGCAAATGGGGGCCATGCTGTTCAGTAGAACCAATAGGTATGATGACCATGTCGTTTGTTTTCAAATAATCCCTGACATCTGCCCAGCTCATCTCCTGCAAAACAAGTGGTCTCCCTTGTTCCTGGGCAAAGAGCAAAGTCCCGAAGAATAGGATAATTGAAACAATGAATAAAGATTTTAAGTGATGAAAGGCCTTAATTCTGATCATGATTTACCTCCTGCAATGAAATCAATGCCAGAAAAATTTCGATTTCCTATTCTATTCATTCTCATGATTTTTCGCAATGATTAGTCCTTATTCTTATTCTGTCCGTAGGGGTTTGATTCATCAAACCCACCGTTTTATTTATAGAATCAATAATGCGGGCTTGATAAATCAAGCCCCTACAAATAAATATAATCTCTACATAAAAATGTGGGTTTGATGAATCAAACCCCTAAAGATTAATCAAATCCCTACAGATAAATCCCCGATAAAAATATGATGAGAAATCAGCGGTTGCGAGAAATAGCCTGAACAAGCTCCTGGCCTTTCTTCGCATATTCCGAAGACAAGGACGCATTCCCCAGGCGGTTGTAAAGATCGGCGAGAAGAAAGTAACCTAGAGGAAGGTCTTTCTTATCCGGTTTTAAATCTATTCCTTTTTTGACCAGCGAAACAGCTTCTTCAAAATTCTGACCGCGATTGAGGTAAATCCGGCCAAGATAAAAATAACTCAGAGGGAAACGTGGAGCTATCTCGATTGTCCTTTTAAGGTACTGAAGTTCCTCTTCCTCCTGGCCTAAGAGCCTGTAAACTCGAGAAAGATTGAAGCTGGCTCTGAAATTATAGGGAATGTTGTCCAATTCCGTCTTATACTCTTCAGCAGCCTCGATTAAGTTCCCTTTTTTCTCGTGGAGCTGAGCTAAATTGTAATGAACATTCTGCAGTTTAGGATTGAGGTCCATAGCTTTTCGAAGGTACTTTTCTGCCTCTTCTATTTTATCTTTAATAACATATATCCCCCCAAGAGCACTATAGGCTGAGGCAGAATAAGGATTGAGTTCCATACATTTCTGGTAATAAAGGATGGCCTCATCGTATTTCTCTTGGGTGTTATAGATATTGCCCAGTATAAAATAAACCTGGGAATCTGGTGGAATGGATTCAATAAAGCTCAAGATAAATTTCTCTGCCTCTTCAAGATCTCCCATACTGATATAGGAATTGGCGATATTGATAACAGTGAAAGCATCATCTGGTTTTTTATCCAGGACCTCAAAAAAGTATTCTAAAGCTTCCTCAAACTTTCGCTCTTTAAAGTACAAATTCCCCAGGGTAAAGTAAGCGTCAATTATATCAGGATCCTCCTTGATTATCTCATTGATCATTTTAACCGCAGGCTCGAATTTTCCCTCAAGGCCCAGTTCCCGCGCCCCGGAGAGGCGGTTAAATACTCCGATTTTATCCCTGGGATTAGCTAATTCTTTTCCTTCTAATTTAGACGAATCGGTAAAAGAACCAATGTACCCGAGAGCAGCGAGTTTCTGGCGCGTTTCCTCATCCATATGGCGATAATCAAGCTGGAATGCATTCTCGCTCGTATCTTCGATATATCTCTCAGCCAAAGTCTTGAGCCTCTTCAGCTCCTCTTTGTGAGTTGAAGCTAAGTTGTCTTTCTCCTCCGGGTCATTTTTCAAATCGTAGAGTTCTACATCGGGGGCGATAATCAATTTATACCTTAAATCCTGGATTCCTTTAAGATCACTCCAGCCATAATGAAATCGAGGATAATAAGTTTCAGAATAAGCAAAACTCTTTCCCGGATTCTTCTCTTTAAAAAAAAGCGGAACAAGACTTTCCCCTTGAATTTGTAAAGGAGGAGGAATGTCAACCATATCCAGAATTGTGGGCATGACATCAACAAGAGAGACGACTGAAGACCGGCTTAAACCATGTAATTTTTCAAAAGGTGTGACAAAAATCAAAGGAACGTGCACTCCTTCTTGATAGATAAAAAATCCGTGCGTTCCTTCCTGATGCTCACCAAGGCTTTCGCCGTGGTCAGAAGCAAGAACAAGGATTGTATTCTCGATAAGATTGTTCTCTTCAAGATACTGCCACAACCTTCCCAGCTGAGAATCCGTGTAAGCAATCTCCCCTACATAAGGCCTCTGGGCATACTGTTCCTTGTAAGGAGAGGGCGGTTCATAAGGAGTATGGGGGTCATAGAGATGAATCCAGGTGAAAAAATTATCCTGTTTATTATCTTCAAGCCAGATTAGGGCTTCATCGATGACTTCATCCCCCCTGCGCTGGACATTCCCAAGGGAAATCGATTTATACCGGCTCAGGTCAAACCGGTCAAAGTAATAATCAAAGCCCTGATTAAGCCCCCATTTGGAATCGAGAACATAAGCCGCGACAAAAGCGGAGGTCTGGTAATCCTCTTGCTTAAAGAGCTCGGCGAGAGTGGTGATTTCCTGGGGGACGAGAAATCCTCCATTATCTCTGACGCCGTGGAAAGTTGGCTGCGTTCCTGTCAAAAGAGAGGTGTGGGAGGGCAATGTCAGAGGAGTCGAGGCCACGCATCTTTCAAATTTTACACCACGGGAAGCAAAAAGATCCATGTAAGGAGTTTCGACATTAGCAAATCCATAACAGCCAATCCTGTCCGCGCGAAGAGTATCTACCGTTATGAGTATATAGTTAAAATCTTTTTTTCCCCTTAGACGTGAAAATTCATCTTTCTGCAGCCTCAAGAAAAAAATTATTGCGGCAAGAAAAATGATAAAAAGGAAAGCTATGACGGGGACGAAAAATCGTTTTTTCTTCATGCTCGAATTAGAATTCTAACATAAAATATGAGTAGATTGAATTATGTTTTATAAGATTGCCGCGCTCCCTTCGGTCGCTCAAAATGACAATCTTCTTGTACGAGATATACGCACCTGACCAAGCAAAGCGAAGGAATCTTCTTTGCTTTTCGCAATGACAAATATACGTTTGTTCCTGGTTAAAATAATTTTATTGTATGAGATTGCTTCGCCCTTTCATGGCTCGCAATGACAAGCTTAACTTCGCCCTGGTAATGATAAATGTAACTTCCTTTATCACAACGGCTTTGGGATTTAATAAAAAAAGGGTGGCGAGAAAAAACTCGCCACCCTCTTAAACTGCGTTTCGAACTTGAATCAGAACATCAAGCGTATGCCGACTCTTGCCTGTCTGGGTCGAACGATTCCGTAGAGCGTGTGACCATCTGTAGAGGAATAATATTCATCGGGATCTGTTGCAGGTGGAGGCAGCAGCCAATCAACATCTATCCTTGTTCCCCAAGAGGTGATGGTATCATCGTTGAACACGTTGAAGATGTCCAACATCAAGCCCAGTCGGTATTTCCCGGCAAGCACAAACGTCTTCTCCAGCCTCAGATCGAGAATTTTCCGTATCGGATAATGATTGGAACCACGGGCTTCTGTAAAGAAAGTCACTCTTCCTTGGGCTAGTGGTCTTGGAGTTCGCATCCGTCTTGTCCAGGCTCTACCTGTTATCGCCCGGAAATAGCCAGTCAGGTAAACTCCAAAAGGAAGAACATAGGTTCCCTGTAGTTTGAGCATGTGAGTCGGGTCGTAGGTAGAGTTACCTTCTGCGTTTATCCAGTAATTGGGACTTTCAACATCACCCCCCCAGCCTACATCTTCACTGGTTACGTTGTTCATGGTTCCATATGCCTTGCCGTAGACATAGGAGGCCAGAAGTTGCCACCCGTCTGAAAACCGCTTGTTGAACATGAACTCAAGACCCCAGTACCTGCGGTAAGGCTTTGAATCTCCTATCGCTAAATTTATCCCTGGGTCATCTTTATCCAGATTTTTGAGGACGTACTGGTTGGTACCAGCATTAGTTTGTTCATAGACCGTGTAAGCTGCCCCTGTTTCAGGGTCATTAACAGTTACAGGTACCCATATCGCTGCGATGTCAACCGGGCCGATTAGGTTCTTCCAATCACGGTAAATGTAAGTTGCTGATAGGGATGCATCTCTGAAAAGCTCCCTTTCAATACTGGCTGTAAACTGATTCATGTAAGGATGCTTGATATCAGGATCCATGGTATAGAGTTCCTCGTGTTCAATCCTAAACATTTCATACCATTGTGAATCTGGAGGCCAATAGTACCAGCCAACATAATCAGAGTAAGCAGAAGCTGGGTTTAGACGAGCATGATAACGAGTGATCATGGCTTCTGTGAACTGGCCGTAGTGACCTTTAAGGATTGTGGTTTTATCCCCGAGAATATCATAGGTGAAACCTATTCGGGGGGCAATCCGGAAGTTGGTGTAAACTGCGCCACTAATACCCTTAACTGTTCCCCTAAAATGGCTGAGGCGCAGGCCAAAGTTGAGATTCAAGCGGTCTGATACTTTCCATGAATCTTGAGCAAACTCTTCGATTCTGGTATAGCGGGTGTCTGTATCGTAGCCTTCATACTGATAAGCAAGCCAAGGTCCATAATAATTGTAGCCGTGGAGGTATGTATAAGGGCCTTCTCCGTATAAATCTACATAATACCAGTGATTGGGACCTGTATAGCCAAATCTATCTCTTACCCTGCCATACTCGAATTCCATTCCGAATTTAAAATCGTGGTTGCCATGGATGAAATCTTCGGCGTAATGAGTTATGTTGACGTTAGCCTGGTATCTCCATCTGTCAAACAGGCCGAACCAGCCAGCACTCTCGTGGAGCCAAAGATCAGTATCATTCCAATGACCGCTTATATCACGTCCAACTTCAGGTTCCAGGTAGTAATAGCCGATAAAGAAAGCCGCTTTCAAGTCAAGAAATGTTGTGGGGGTGATGATTTGAGTCAGGCTGAAGTTTCCCACATTATCAGGTGAATCCTGGTTAACCACGGCTTCGGGCGAAACATCGGCACCCGCTCCTCTGTTTATGCCGTCATAAGCATCAAACTCATAGAAGGTCATTATACTTGTCGAAGGAGTCAATTGGGCATTAATCTTAATGAAGGCTCTGGGCATCTTGTAGTCAACTGGTTCGGGAAAGCCTGTTACATAATTTTTGCGGCGGAAGTAGTGACCTCCAAGGTAAAACCAGACCTTATCTTTCTTGATAGGGCCGCCCAGGTGAGCCCCGAACTCATACATTTTCCGCGAAGGCGATGTAAGATCTGGAAAATCAGCAAGATAAGCTTGATTGTTCTCTGTGCCCCATAATCCTTTCGGCCAATCATCAAATTTGCCCTGGAAATCGGTTTCAAAATGTCCCGAGAATTCATTTCCTCCAGATTTGGTAACCAGATTGAAAATAATGCCGGTAAAATTTCCGTACTCAGCGGCAGCACCGATTCCCATAATCTTGGCTTCCTCGATAGTATGGGGATCCATAAAAACCCAGGCTGTACCTCCATCAGGGTCAGATACATCAACACCATCCNNGAAGCAGTCTCGCTTGATTTTATATCAACCGTGGGCGATTCAGCGATGACTGTAACTTCTTCTTCTAGAGTGGCAAGCTTCATAGTGAAGTCAATAGTTAATCTGATTGTGGTTGAGACTCTGACATTCTCTTGGCGAACTGTTATGAATCCTGGAAGCTCGGCTGTAACAACATAATTACCTGGAGGGAGAGCGGGAAATCGATACGAACCGTCTGCTCCAGTCACTACTGTTCGAATACCCATTAATTGAGGGCTTGACAGCGTTACCGTGACACCAGGAAGCGGAGCTTTGTCTTCATCAACCGTTGTGCCGACAATAGCACCTGTCTCTTTGGACTGAGAATAAGCGAGGGGCAAAGTTACTAGGAAGAGAGCTAAAAGAAATGCGAGAGGTTTGAATTTCATTTCTTTCTCCTTTTTTTTCGTTTTGTCTTCATTCTCACATTAATCCTTAAGCTTTTTTTTATATATCTTTCTCTCGGATTTTCACCTCCCTTTTAAATAGTTTTTGGCATACAATATACAATATATAGCATATGGTATATCGAAGGATTCATGGTATTGTACTTTATATTTATAACTGCGAATTTCATGCCAAATATTTTTATATAGATAATCCTTTTTTTTTCAGCAGGATAATTTTTTTCCTTCTTCAGAAATGATGCTTCAATTTTCCAAAAATTTGAATTCTCCAAATATTTGAATCCATCCTCTTCGCTTAATTTTTTTAGCATCATAAAAAAATAAAAAAAAATTCAAAAAATTTCTAACTTTTCTCTATCATTCATCCTTTAACGAACTTCCAATTTCGAGGTTACAGCGATCATTTGCAAGCTATCGGTATTCAGTATAAAAGCGCAGGCTTGATAAACCAGATTAGTAAGCTAAAATGATGGTTTGATGAATCAAATCCTTACAAATATATGATTAAGATCTTTTTTCCCCTGAAAATGAAAATTCATCTCTCTGCAATCGCAAAAAAAATATTGTGGTAAGAAAAATGATAAGAGGGAAAGCTAGCACGGGAACGAAAAATCGTTTTTTCTTCATGCTTATATTAAAATTTTACCATAAAGTATGAGTTGAATGAATTTTATTATATGAGATTGCTTCGCCCTTTCAGGGCTCGCAATGACAATTTTAGCGCGCTCAAGCAGTGACAAATATATGTTTGTTCCTGGTTAAAATAATTTTATTGTATGAGGTAACATGATGATGTGATGTACCTCCAAAGGGTGTCTATGTTGTGATAG